>NZ_CP089211.1:2400000-3007500 GCF_021183825.1 Sinomicrobium kalidii
CCTGGTGTAGGCGGGTTTGTAGGAGGAGATGTATCTCTAAGTCCGACAGGGAGGCCAACTTGGGTCAGTGTTTATGGAGGAGTTTCTGCCGGAGCGGAAGCCAGTCCTTTATCCGTAGTAAATATTAAAGCAGGTGTAAGGCATAATACGCTGTTAATTCATAGCAATGGAAATATTTACATCAACAATCCAGTTGAACCGAGCAAAAATTTAATGATAGATAAAAATTTTAATACTGTTTATGAATAATGATCACCATGAAAAAAAGAGGTATAGTTATAGTGTGCATGTTCTCCCTATTTTTTATAGCAGTTATTTTACTTACTCTTAGAGCAAAAAGAATAGCTATAAAAGAAAATTTTAAGGGAGTTGTGAAAAAGGCTTCTATATATGGAGGAAAGGGAGATATAAAAGTTTGGTTAAATGATAGAAGTTCTCATATATTAGATTTGTATGGTGTTAAAAAAGAAGATAATATACATGTAGGAGATTCTTTGTATAAAGAGGCGGGAAGCCCTTGGTTATATCATTATAAAAAGGATAGTTTGGGGAATTATTATCTCTATAGATCACATGTGTGGAGTATGGCTCTTTAATAAGAAAAGTTATGCCAATAGTACTTTAGCAAAAACGAACTATAAGGGATGCATCGGGGAATGCTCTGGCCATTTATCAGGGAACTTCGGCAAAGGAATATCCTATTTATGGCAGTGGCCGCCTCGGAGTGTATTTTAAACAGGGAGGTACTGCAATTTACCAAGTGGCTGACCATTTGGGGAATGTACGGGCTTTGATACAGGATGATGGGAATCTGGCCGGAGCTACGGATTTTTATCCGGGAGGCATGTCTATGCCAGGAAGAAAGTTAACTGACGCTGCAGGTTACCGATACGGTTACCAGGGAGAGTTCGCCGAGACTGATGCTGAAACCGGAAAACCTGCTTTTGAGTTGCGGTTATACGACCCAAGGATAAACCGGTGGTTGAGTCCGGATTTATATGGTCAATATTATTCTCCATATCTGTCTATGGGAAATAATTGGGCCAATGAGATAGACCCGGATGGAGGGTTTTCAGATTGTCCGGATTGCCCCGATCCGGTTACGGGAGGTTATACTGAAGGGCAATCGTATTTATCTTCCGATGGAAATTCGTATCTGCATTTGGGAGATTTTGGATGGGCAAGTGCGCCGGAAGTGCAGGTTGGTCCTGGTGCTGGATTCTCTTTAGTTGGTTCAGGTGCGCCGGCATACAATTTTGGGGATAAAATTGCCCCTGCCATATGGGAATTATCGGGATTTGATCATTTAAAAGCTGAAATAGCGGAGAATGTAAATGGGTATCGTACGGTATCCCAATTCGAAGGAAACTATTTAATTAATGATGCGGGGCGTACGTTTCAATTTGAGCCCTCCAGTAACATAAAAGGAGGAGCAGGAGCTATTGAATTAATTGCCGGAGGGCCAACTAGGGCCATACAAGGAATAAATTTACTAACGAAAGGTTCAAAGGCTCTTCATAAGCATCATGTTTTGCCACAACAATTCAGAAAATGGTTTTCTTCTCGTGGAATAAAAAATATAGATGATTACGCAATTGAAATAAGTCAATCAACACATTTAAGAGGAGTTCACGGAAGAGGTTTTGGAAAACTGCCCGGGAGATGGAACAAAGAATGGAAAGAATTTATAAAGACAAATCCTAATGCTACACCATCAGAAATTTTTCACAAAGCAGAAGGAATGTTAAAAGATTTTGGATTAGAACATCTTCCATATATCAAATATTAAGCACTTGAAATCATGAACAATATCTCTACAAAAGGTGAGAATATCTCATTAAAAATAAATGAAATATATTTTGTTATAGATGCCCTGTATTTGGATGAAATTAAAGAAAAAATAGATAAACTACAAATTGATAATTTAGAGCAAGACATAAAAGAAATTGTTTTTCCCTATACTGATACCCCTTTCGGGAAATTCATCACTTTTGAAAATTTATTTGAGATAATTAGAATTAAAAAAGCTAGCTATGACGAATATAGAGATTTTAATGAGAATTATTTTTCAACAGATACTGGTCTTTTGGTAATAATAAGAAAATCAATACTCATTGAATTTGCTAGAGAGTTTAATTATGATGATTTGTTAGATACTAATATGGATGATATAAATTTAACTTATTGGCATGAAGTTACGAGGTCATTTGAGAAACAGGATATTGCATTGATACTAGCCCCAGGAATAGAATCGGATTTTGAATTTAAGGGCAGCGGTTTTTACAAAATAAAGTAATTTCTTTTCTGAATAGAGTACCAAGCTACTTTAACATTTGCGGCCATTATAGGAACAGACACAAATGGAGGAATACAACAAGTATATTTTCCTAAATATCCTGACCAGATGTCTGTTTATGGTTCTGTAGACAGCGGCCTAAAGATTACTACAGAATTGGATGTTTCTGCAGGTGTTGGACAAAATTATTTTGTATCTTATTATGATGGGAACACAAAAGATATAACTCCTCAGGAGTACGCAGGAAGGTATTGGGCTATAGAAGGAGCAATTGGAGCATCGGTTGGATTAAACCTCGAAGGACGGGTAGGATATTCTCAAAGTGATCAGGATCGATATGAGGGAAGATGGCATACAGTCTATTTAGGGAAGAGTGTAAGCATTGGCGCTCAACTAGGGACTACTTCTGGTATTTCAGGTTCCATAGCTCATCAGCAGGGAATATCTAAGCATCTTATCAATTATCCATTTCCAGTGAATAGATTTATTCGGCAATTAAAAAATTAAAAATATGAGTAAGAAAATAAAACTGTGGTTTATTTTTTTTGGGATGCCGGTTTTTGCCATTGTTGCTGGGACAGTAATATATTTGAACAATAAAAGGGACAAACAAAAATGGGAAGTTTATTCCAAGCAATATTGGGAACAATGTGATGTAGAGTTTTGTGGAGTGGTTACAAGTAAAAAGGAAATTTATAGAGGAGCTGGATATGTTTGTTTGGATTTAGCTTATGCTAATAAACCCAGTGGGTATACTTTATATATTAATGATAAAGTTTTTGTATGCCAGATAAAAGACGATAAGATTCTTTTTGTTACAGAAGCAGTTCAATTAGAAGTTGGGGATAGTATTTGTTATAACATGAATGGCAGCAAAAATGAGGTAAGATATAGGAATGGAAAGAAGTTTATATCCTTTGAAAATCGTGTTTTTGGAAAAACTTACGTAGATTATAATCCAAATAAATATCAATGTGAATAAATATTATTTACCTGAGCCGAATATAAGGTAGTAGTTACTTGTGGCATCATACCTATACCATAGATTATTATCCTGGTGGAGGCAATGTCGAAATGTACTCTGCAGAGTGCTAAAGATTATCATTATGCTTACCAAGGACAAGGAAAAAATGTATAAACAAATGAAGTGGCATTCTGGCTATGGGAAGGAAAAATTCTATCTAAAAGCGGTTATGGGATAATAGTTTATAAAAGAAACCTTAAATCAAATTTCAAAAAATGAAGCAGTACCTACTATTTACCAGCTTACTTATTTTTACAATGAGTATAGCCTCTGCCCAAGAGAAAGAAGTTGAATTCGGCCTTAAGGCCGGTTTAAATTATTCAAATTTTATCGATAATTATGATGATGATACCCCCGCGAATTACAAAGGCAAAGCCGGTTTTCTTGCAGGGGGATTTGTAAATTTCGGGTTGACAGAAAAAATCTTCATAAGGCCGGAAGTATTATTTTCTCAGCAGGGGAGTAAATATGAAATAAATCCTGATGGAATAAACGTCCACGATCCGAGTGATCCCTTCTATTTGGCAGATGACATTTCCGGAAAAATAAAAGAATCCCTAATCCTGATCCCGGTCATGGCCGGTATTTTTTTAATGGATAACCTGGACGTGGAAGTAGGACCCCAACTCGCATGGGTGGTAAACAGGGATGTCACATATAAAAACAATCCGTATGAAATATTTTTTATCAGGAATGACGATTCCGGGGATTTTGAGTTCGGTGTAAATGCGGGATTGGGATATCATTTTGGAGCGCATTATCGTATAGGGCTCCGGTATACTTACGGCATTACCGAAAGACAAAACCTGCACAGTTCTGTTTTTCAGCTGGGATTGCATTATAAATTATAAATGAAAATAAATGAAAAGATTTATGAAAAAAACAATTACCTCTTGTATACTGTTTTTGGTAATGTATAGTGTATCCTCACAAGAAACGCTACAATCCGTAACGGAGAACGGCAGTGTTACCGACCGTCGCGTAGGATTTTATGCGGGGGGATCGGTAGCCAACAACAATTTTATTGTAGACGGGCTTACTATGGGCTACAAAGACCCTTTAGTGATAAAAAGGAATATGGATTACCTGGGCCTGGCCCTGAATACTGCTGCCATAAGGTTCGATATAGACCATGATGCCCTGGATCAGGCACCTTCTTCTCTGATTTTCATGTATCCTGATTCCGGGATACCTTACCTCAGAAGAATAGGCAATGACCATACCATTTTTAAGATATGGAGTCCGAGGGATGCTGACAATGCCTATGAATCTACCCTGGCCCTGGTCAATGGCGACGGAGAAGAAGAAATTCTGGACCTGTATAACATGAGTTACCCGTCCAATCATTCTTTCGGCCTGCGGATGCAGAAACGGGGTACCGGGGCCTACAAGCCTTTTCACTTTGAATATAGCGACGGCAATGAGACCTACCCGGTATTTACTATGAAACCCGACAAGAGTTCTTATTTCTATGGAAATCTTTGTATAGGTACAGAGGATCACAAAGGATATCAGCTTGCTGTGGCAGGAGATATGGTTTCCGAATCCGTAACGGTAAAACTGAAAAATAACTGGCCGGATTATGTTTTTGAAGAAGACTACAAACTGCAGCCTTTGGAAGAACTTGAGCATTATATCAGGTCTAATAGAAAACTTCCTGAAATCCCTTCGGCCGAAGAAGTAGAGGAAAAAGGGGTGGATCTGGGTGAAATAAACCGGCGTTTATTAGAGAAAATAGAGGAACTAACCTTGTATGTTATCGATCAGAACAAGAGTATTAAACAGTTACAGGAAGAGGTGAAAATATTGAAGCAAGCTGCTGAGAAGAATAAAAATTACGGAAGATGAAAAATACGGTTAATAATGTGTTGCTGCTTATTTTTTTCGCTGCCTTGCTTTTTGCCCCGGAGGTCCGTTCCCAGGAAGCTAAAGGGGAAGGTGTTATTGGCAAAAACAGGTTGCGGGGATTAAATTTAAATGAGAAGCAAAGTTTTGCGGGTGTACGGCCTGCACAAAATAAAGAAAAAAAGAAAAGTAAGCGGGTTTCGCACAGAAAGACAGGAAACAACAAGGGAAATCGGATACAAACAGGAAATTATGTAGGTGTTGGAAAACCGAAGGATAAAGGCTCGGGTAATTTCCGTCAATCAAAAAGTGTGGAAAAGAAGATAAAGCATCAGTCTGCATCAAAGTCACCGGGTAAACCGGCCTTAAATTTAAACCAGGGCACTTATGTGGGGGTAAGACCCAAAAAGAAAAGCGATGAAAAGCAATAAACCGGGAATTTCAAGGGATCAATCAAAATTCCGTATCAAAAGCTGCGCCTGCAGGTATTCCTTCCCGGTGCGGAAATTTTTCTTTTTCTCCAGGTAAAGGTTAACCACCTCGCCATACCCCGTTTGCTGCTCCAGGCGGTACACAAAAGCCAGGATATCGTTAAAACCGCCTTCAACGGTAAGGTTGTAGGTATGTACCTGTAACCCGTCCTTTTCAAAAATATGGGGTTCGTTAAAGGCAATGACTTTTAAATCGAGTTCTTCGGCATTCCGGTTGACCGCTTTCAGCAGGTTATGCTGCATGGAAGTCCCCCCGATCCTGAATTTGCGGAGCAGGGAATCGTAATAGGCATTTTTTTCGTTCAGTACGGACAGTTGCCCGGGAATGTTGTTAAAAAGTGCTTCTTCGGCCTTTAATGTGTTATATTCCCTTTTGGTCCGGATGGTGTTGGAGATGGCCAGCACATAACACAGAATAAGTGCCAGGATAAATCCCGCTACGGCTGCGATATTTTTGTTTCTGGCTGTCATTGCTCCGTTTTTAGGGTTAACAGTATGGAAAAAGCCGAACCGGAAGATGCGGAACCGTATTCGAGTATGGAAACGCTTTCTGTCCATTTACAGGTTTCCAGGGCTTCTACCCATTCGGAGAAAAGCCGGCTGTCTGCAGACTCCCCGGAAACCATGATCCGGTCTTCTTCCAAAAGGATTTCCTGCCCTTCCTTGATCTGTTTTTGCAGCGGTTGATACAGGATTTCCCCGAGTAAAATGGAAGGGGGCAGTTTGGCTACGATACGATCGGTATAAAAGGAACTCCGGGAACCTGAAGTAGCCCGTATGTCGTTAATGATATTTTCTTTCCGGGCTACTTCTTCTTTGAGCTCCATAAAATTTTGTTTGTTGAGGCGGTTGACCTCCGAGGCTTGTTTCAGATCTTCGGTTTTTCCGAAATAATAATTAAATACCATAAAGTTCACCAGCAGCAAAACAAGCAAAAAGGCGAGCCCTCCTCTTACAAAAAGCCGGAAGAAACGCTTGTGATAAAATGCGTTGCGAAAAGAAGCATTTTTAGCCTCAAAGTTGGATGTGGCAGCGTTACTCCCGGTTATCTGCCCTAAAACCCCGGAGAATCCCGGAAGATGAATTCCCGGGATATCCAGGTCGTTGATGACATATGTTTTTTCCGGAAGGTTTTCTTCTTTACGGATATTTTCCAGGCTGTGGTCCCGGAATGAGATCACAGCGTTGGAAATCGCCATTTCCCCGTCTTCGGCAAAGCCGGAAAGGAGGTGCATTTGTAAGGCCCCGAGGGAAAACCCGGAAAGGTTTATTTTCTGGCTCGTAAGCTCCGAAAGCACATTATCTACATATGCTTTACGGCATATCGCGATAAAAATATGTGTTCCCGACCTGACCACTTCATAATAAAAGTCCTCCATTTTAAGATTGGGAAAAGCCTTGTTTACCATAGCGGTTTCATCCCCTTCCTCTGCTTTTTGTACCCTGGTAAGGACATGGCCGGTATTGATAATCAGAAAAACACTGCTGTACCCGGGAATTTTTTCCGTTAAAGCGTCCGGTGAGTCCAGCACCAGGTTTTCCGGAATACGGATTTCATCTTTATGCCTTCGGACAGAGGTAAGCAGCCACTTTGTTTTTCCGGAAACTTCCGTAAGCTCCAGGCCGTGGAAATTATGCCCTTCTTTAAGGTATGTGCCGATGTTTCTGATCATATTTTAATAGATGACCGTAGGTTTGATCAAAACCGTCAGTTTCCTTTTGGAATCTTCCCGTTTCCTGCTGCTGAACAGCCATTTGATAATAGGTATCCTGGATAAAAGAGGAACCCCGCTGCCCGTATCGTTCTTTGTTTTTTCTTCCAGTCCGCCCAAAACTACAAGATCCTGGTCCTGTACCCGGATAATGGAACTGAATTCTCTTGAAGTCAGCCCCGGAGGAGCATCCTCTTCAATGCGCTCACCGCTGAAATCGGACTGGATGACATTGATGTCCAGGGTGATCTGCCCGTCTCCCGAAACCAACGGCTTAATGCTCACGGCCAGTTCGGCGTCTATAGGCATGTAATTCCGGATTTCCGAAGACTGAGGGATTTGCGAACCGTAGTAGTTTTGATTGGTTACCACGTAATATGTAGTTTCACCGATGGATAAACGTGCCCTGTGCCCGTTTAATGTGGATAGCTTGGGGGTAGACCGGATTTTTACATTGCCGTTGGCTTCCATGGCCTTGATCGTAGCAAAAAATTCAGGGACTACCTTACCGATATTGAGCGAACCGAAACCGTCGAATCCACCGATCACCCGGTTTACGGTTTCCGCTCCCAGGGTAATGTCCGTATCGGGAAAAATCCCGCCTTGGGTTTTGACAGGTTCTTCTCCTATCCCCCAGCTGATACCGGTTTCCACGGTGGCCGACCTGCTGACTTCTAACAGCATAACTTCAATAAGAATTACCGGTACGGGTTTATCTATCCGTTTTATAAAAGATTTAAAACGGTTGATGTTTGCCGCCGGGCCGCTGACCAGGAAACTGTTAAGCTCAAAGTCGATTCTAATGTCAAGATCGGCTGTGATCTCATCGGGCAGAATGCTGACCAGAGCTTCTGCTTTGCTGTCGTGCGAACTGAAATTCTCGGAAGAAGTATTCAAAGAAGAAGAACGGTTGTAGCTGTTATTCCGGTTATTCAGGGAGGAAGAATTATTTCCGTAGAGATTTTGATTTTGTCCCAGGTAATTCACCCCTCCGGGAACAGTTCTGCCGGAGGTCCTTCCCGAACTGGCATTTCCCGAAGGGTCACCGAGCAGTTCCACGGACCGGTGCATTAGCTGAATGATCTCCATCTTCCGGACACTGAGCTGGTTGGCCTTCCCGAAAAAGTAAATATGATCTTCCTTTTTATAGGTAAAGTGCCCCCCGGAAGAGGATGGAGGTTGTGAAGGAATGTTGTTGTTATTGTTGGAATTTCTACCGGAATTTCCGTTTGCGGCAACCGTCTGACCATTCTCGAATATCTTTTCCAGGAGTTCGTCAAAAGAGATCTGTTTGGCTTTGAATGTTACGTTGCCCGCATTTTCCAGGGGAGAAGCGGTATAGATATCCAGTTTCAGATCATAACCGATCTCATTGATGATATTGGCAATGGGCGTATTGTTAAAATCCACTTTTAACATCATGGAAGTGGTGTCCAGTATTTCATAATAAAAATTTGCTCCCCTGGGGGCTCGCATGGGCCTGTTTTGCGGAGGAGGGACATTACCGGCCATATCCCCGTCGGGACCCTGTCGGGGATACCTCCTGTCAAAAAGGTAAAAACCGTCGCGCGATTTGGAGTACACCAGGTTGTTCGTGGTAGCCAGGTTTTCCATGGCCTTGTCAAATTCAACATCTTTCAGGTACATTCTGAGCGGAGTGTTTTCCAGTTCAGAACTGTAGAGCAGGTTGTGTCCGGATACGTCGATAATTTTCCGGAACACTTTGCCAAGGGGATCATTATCCAGGTCCATCGAGATGAGGTCATCCGCCGGGTTGTAGTCTACGTGAATTTCATTTTCTACGGGAGGTTCTTCGGGAGGAATGTATTTGTGAATGGACAGAATATTTCCTGTGAAGTCAATATCCAGTTCGTATTCCTTGCAGAGGAAGACTAAGAGATCGGCTACCGTAACATCCGAGAAATTGTTTACTATGGTGATGTTCTGCAATTCGGGAGATACGTTGATGTTGACTTTGTGCACCCTGGATACGGCCATAAGGAATCCGGACAGTGACACATTGTTGACATTGATATCTGTTTTAAAATTCTCGGTGAGTCCCGGACTGTCTACAGACAGTGCTTCCAGATGGTTACGGATACTCGCTATTCGCCCGGCGTCTTTATCCTGGGCGGTAAGCGAAATCCCGATACATAAAAATAAAAGCAGTGTAATTTTTTTTACCATAAAATATCATGTCAGTCCATAAGCAATGCATATACTTCTTCGACAGAGGTTGTTCCGTTCTGTACGAGTTGTACGGCATTGTTCTTTAAGGTGTTAATATTATTTTCCCTGAGGTAGGTTTCAATATCCAGTGTATTGTTTTTGATATGTTCGGCAAGAGCAGCCGTTACGGGAATAATCTCGTAAATAGCTTTTCTCCCGCTATACCCGGTATGGTAACAGGCATTGCATCCGACGGCTTTGAAATGTGTTTTTAACGTATCCGGTACCCGGAAGTTTTCCGGGAATATACTTTTGTCTACAACGGTCTCCGTTTTACAATGATCGCACAATTTACGCACCAGGCGCTGGGCAACACTGACATTCAGCGTACTGGCGATCAAAAAGGAAGGCACCCCCATATCCACCAGCCGCGAAACCGTTGCCCAGGCGGAATTGGTGTGTATGGTAGAAAGGACCAGATGGCCGGTTAACGCTGCCCGTATGGCCATATTGGCGGTTTTTACATCCCGTATTTCCCCTACCATGATTACATCGGGATCCTGCCGGAGAAAGGTTCGCATGGCCGAGGCAAAGTCAAGCCCTATTTTTTCTTTCAGTTGTACCTGGTTTACGCCTTCCAAAGTATACTCTATAGGATCTTCGATAGTGAGAATATTGGTTTTGGAATCGTTAATAAGTTTCAGCGTAGCGTACAGGGTAGTGGTTTTTCCCGAGCCCGTGGGTCCGGATATGAGGATGATACCATTGGGCTTTTTAATATTTTCCGTAAATATTTTTAATTCCCGCTCCGTGAATCCCAGCTCGCCCAGATCAAACCTGCTGGCATCTTTGCTGAGAATTCTAAGTACAATTTTTTCCCCGTGAAGCGTGGGCAGGGAAGATACCCGTATGTCAAATTCATCCGTGTCCGAACTCATCGTGATCCGACCGTCCTGAGGCAATCTTTTTTCACTGATGTCGAGATTGGCCCGGATCTTTATTTTGTTGATGATTACGGGGTATTCCTTTATGGGAATGTGAAATTGTTCTATGAGTTTGCCGTCGAGGCGGTAGCGGACCCTGCAACTTTCTTCATACGGTTCGAAGTGGATATCACTGCTTCCGATCTCCTTGGCCGTAATGAGTATTTTTTCGAGAAAATCGGGGGTGTAATGCAGGCTTCCCCCGGTTTTTTGCTGTGTCTTTCTGTAATTGGCCGTAAGGTACCTGTCTATCTGTTCGGCTGTTTCTTCCCGGAGTTCTACCTTGCAGCCGAGGATAACTTCCAGTTCCTCTCTAAGCCGGGATATATCAACTTCATCCGTTTTAAAGGCAATATGCCCGTTTTGCCTTTCCACAGGGACAATGCGGTAGTGAAAAGCCTGTTCGGCACTGATGAGTTGTTGTAACCCGGTTTCTATGTGATATGTTTTTATATCCATAAGTTCACACCAAATATAGAGAAGGGAAATTACAAAAAACAGAGACACTGAAAACTAATGCAAAAAAAAGGGACATATAGCCGGCCAGGGGGACGGTTTTCTGCAAATGTTTATTTGCGTTCACTCGCTCATCCGCCGGTGTATACATCCTGACAGGGACCTGTGCCTTTTGTTTAAAGAAGAGATGTAATACCAGGGAGAATAAAACCGAAAATACAAACAAAATGGCAAATGTAACGGTGGGAAACCCCAGGCTTACGGCGATAAAAAACCATAGATCCCCCATGCCAAAGCTGGTATTAAGAAAGCGTTTTTTTAGCTTAATGGTTGTATACAAGTAAAGTACAAGTAAAATGATAGCAACAAATGCCATGTTAATCCCGCAGGATATTAAAAATACATACCGGTCCGTATGCAGGAAGTGCAATGTACCGAACAGCAATGCCGCTGCCGGGAATAAAAACACGGAAACCATCCGCGACCTGTAATCCTGGTAAAAGATAACGGCAAGAGTGACAACAAGAAATATTTTGATAAAAAGCATTGTAAATATACTTTAAACGGAACGTAGTTCCGCATACATCTTTTTGGTCAGGAGATCCCTTTTTTCAAAGCCCCGGAAAGGGGGAAGTAGTGGCTTTGAAAATGAAATTCATGGATATACCTGCTGTATATAATTGTTTTTCAGTTTAATCCTGAAACCTAATCTTTGACGGTTTGTTTCGGGACACCGTTCTCATCGATCTCCCAAACATTAAAAACCCCGTTGCCGTTAAAATCCGTTACCGCTTCGGCCCTGGCTTTAAAGGCGGAGTTCGTGGCTTCTATGATCTCGTATTTGTAATTGGCAGTGCCATTGTTATTGACTGTTTTCGGCGGCTCAAAATCCAGTTCGTTAAAATCGGTGGTGAATTTGGAGTACATGTACCTGTAGGTGGTTTGCGCATTGTAGAGGGCTTTCAGCTGGGTTTGCGCTTCCACACTTTTGGCCTTGGTAATGAGTGGCATCAGGTTGGGCAGGGCTATAAGCAATAAAATACCGATAATAGCCAGAACGATCAGCATTTCCTGGAGATTAAAAGCAGGGATTTTTTTGGTTAGCCTGGATGTATGCATAACAACAAAAGTGTTTTGGGATAAAAATACTAAAATTTCGACAGCACTTCAGAGAGAAGGGGAAAAAATAAAAAAACAGTAGTCCGGATTTATAAATAGCACGTGTTTTTTGATGGGGTACAATAGCCTTCCCGGGATTCGGAAAAACTTTGAGGATGATGTAATTTTTAGTTTGATAAGGATTTGATATTAAGTGATTTATATTTTTATTGATGTAGTTTTTGTGCCCTGAATTCCTGCCTGAGATTTATAAATGGCAGGTATGGTTTTTTGCTATTGCTATTTTTTTACGCTATTATTGTGTGTAAAACATTCAGATAAAATCATAATTAGTTAACAAAAGAGTAATATGTTTTGGTTTTATTTGATGAAGTATTAGTGTTGAATTGACCAGACCAAAAATTTTTATGGAGTAATTTTACCTCTTTCCCCCTGAACCTGTAAAATTCGATTTGCTCCGATTTGGTATTAAAAAACTGCTTCTCCGGAACCTCCGGGAGATACAGGGCATAGTATTGTCATAATTTAAACATTTATTGAGTTATACGTATAGTTTCTATATAGTTCTTTGTG
The DNA here is from genome assembly GCF_021183825.1 of Sinomicrobium kalidii. Classification (GTDB taxonomy): domain Bacteria; phylum Bacteroidota; class Bacteroidia; order Flavobacteriales; family Flavobacteriaceae; genus Sinomicrobium; species Sinomicrobium kalidii. The sequence goes on from NZ_CP089211.1 coordinate 2,412,669, forward strand.
CAACGCTGTGCAACCTTTGTGAGTCTCTGTGGTTAAAACAAATGCTGCTGTTGATAAACCACTAAGTACACGAAGTAGGTCACAAAGTACGCAGAGAAGGGCCCTTTTTAAAAGATTCATATGTTTTTAAATGGTCAATAACTTCAATGGACTGTTTATCAGTTGAATAAAAATAGAATTTATGTGTATAACTCAAAACATTTAAAATCAGCGCGGATGAATAAAATTACGCTGCTACTGCTTTTTTCTGCAGTACTGTCATTACAGGCCCAGGAGATCACCACCAACCGGAACCCCGTGGGCCTTGAACACAATATATTGTTTAATGCGCAGGATCGTTATACGGTGACACAGACCGGGAGTGCATCCTTAACGCTTAATACGTTGTTTGACGGGAAATTTGCCCCGTCCTATACAAAAACCAGCCCTCAAACCTCGGATCCGACGGTTATTCTTATTGAAGGGTTACCTCCGAGACATACACAGACCGGGGCCTGGATAGGATGGTCTACACGTCACTGGGCAGCCAGCCGGTTTAGGATTGAGGGGTATGACACTTACAATTCGGCCAATACCTGGCGGGTCATCGCCGATTATTCCGATACCGATTACTCCAGGTCTGATTTTTATGTAAAGATCCCTGTTGGCGGACGTTATACCAAACTTCGGTTCACCTTTTATACGGGTACGGGGACAAACGGCAGACTGGGCGTTTCCGAATTATTTTTTATTCACCCGGAATTTGTAGCTCCTTATGAAGGGCTTTATCAAGGAGTTTCGGTCAATTCCTGGCAAACGGGTAGTGATAAGCTGTATTACGAACAGGGAAATGTGGGTATAGGCACTGCGAATCCTGATAGCCGGCTTGCCGTAAACGGGGTGATCCACAGTAAAGAGGTCAAGGTGGACCTTGACGGCTGGAGCGATTTTGTTTTTGAAGAAGGATATGACCTGCCTACTTTGGAAGAAGTAGAACAACATATCAAGGAAAAAGGGCATTTGAAGGATATCCCCGGTGCGGAAGAAGTAAGGAAAAACGGAATCCGCCTGGGGGATATGGACGCCAGGTTGCTACGGAAAATAGAGGAACTGACTTTATATGCCATACAACTGAAAAAGGAAAATGTACAGTTGAGGGAAGAAAACACACGGCAACAGCAAATGTTGGACACCATACTGGAAAAACTCGATATCGAAATCAAATAACACCGTTAAATACAATTCCAAATGAAAAAACTTTTACTGCTGTTCTCCGCAATTCCCTTAATCTCATATAGCCAGTCCAATACTTTTCCCGCATCCGGGAATGTGGGGATAGGCATTTCCTCGCCCTCAGAGAAACTGGAAGTCCTGGGGAACACGAAATTTATCCGGGGATCGGGAGGGCGGAACTATATAAAAATTGACCATGATGCCGGTGGAAATTACATTACCAGTGACGACCCGGGGACCAATCAGAAAAGTATGTTTATCCAGGTATCGCCTACAGGTCCGGGAAAAACGGACAGGCACCTTTATTTCCGTACCGGGAAAACCGCAACGGGAGGATTAATAACCAGGATGATAATAAAAGGTGGCGGAAACGTAGGGATCGGAACAAATAGTCCGGGAGCAAAACTGGACGTAAACGGTACTTTCCGGGCCACCTACAATGCCTCGGGAGAAAGGAACATATATATGGAAGCCCCGTCCACCGGGAATCATCGGGGTAACGGGACCCAGAATGCTACAGGTTTGGTATATCGTATGGACAATCCGGCTTCGGGAGACCCTATTTTCCAGGTCAGGAGCCAGGGGGAGGCCGTTCGTTTTTTTGTGGAACACGACGGCTGGACCGGGAGTAAGGATAATTCCGCCTGGTTTGGAGGAAGCAAAGGAAATTATTTTAAAGGAAGTGTAGGTATAGGCACAACATCCCCCGATGCCAAGCTGGCGGTGAACGGCGTGGTACACAGTAAAGAAGTTCGGGTAGACCTGAATGGCTGGAGTGATTTTGTTTTTAAAGAAGATTACAACCTCCCCACTTTAAAGGAAGTCGAACAGCATATCAGGGAAAAAGGGCATTTAAAAGACATCCCCAATACTGAAGAAGTTAAGGAAAATGGTATTCATTTAGGGGAGATGAATGCTAAGTTATTACAAAAGATCGAGGAGTTAATATTGTATACAATAGAGCAGGAGAAGAAAATTTCTATCCTAAAAAAACAAGTCACAGAAAATACCGAATTAAAAAATAAGGTCAATAAGCTTGAAAACCTGGTGCAACAGTTATTAAAAGATAAAATTAAGTAATGATGAAACCTATCTGGATCGAGCGAAATGCTTTAACATTTATTCTGATTTTAGGAGTAAATATTTTGTTTTCACAGGACGGACAAGATTTTGAATTACCAAATTTCACGCCTCCCTCTCCTACGGCCTATGAGTTAGGAAGGTTTGGGGAAGTCCCGATAGGCCTATTTACCGGAGCCCCTAATGTAGCTATACCATTAGCTGATTTTAAATCTAAAAGTGTATCGGTGCCGATATCATTAAATTATAGTTCAAATGGGATTAGAGTAGATCAATTATCTACAAAAGTAGGGCTGGGATGGAATTTATTTGCAGGTGGAGTAATTTCAAGGACGGTTAATCAAAATCCGGATGAATTAAGAGGGTATCAGCATCCGGAAGTGATTGATGACAATTTTAGAACCCGGCCCTGGACAGATTACTTTTTTGATATGAGTCAGCAAGTAAGCGGAATTTCACAACCTATACGTATAGATGGAGAACCGGATGTTTTTTCATTTAATTTCCTGGGGCGTACAGGTAAATTTACCTTTAATAATCAGAAACAGATTGTTTTGTTAGATAATATGTCATTAAAGGTCGTATATAACCCCGAAGGAGAGAACGGTTTTCTTATTACCGATGAACAGGGGATGAAATATTATTTTAAAGACAAGGAAGAAACCCGTATGGATGCTATTGGCGGACAAACGGAATATAATAATATTGGGCATTATGTGACGACATCGTGGAGTTTAAGCAGGATAGAAAACCCGAACAATAGCGATATCATATATTTTGAATATGATGATGAAGATTATCAATATGTGGCTTCGCAATCACAGCATGCATATATGTATGTAGATTATCCGAATAACCCTAATGCTAATGTAGGTTGTGTGTTTTGTAATGTCTCTGCTTTATCTCCAAAAGAGAGTCCGGTTATCGATAATATAATGTTAGTTAGAGGGAAGAGGTTATCTCATATCAGCAGCAATAATCCAAATCTTGGATCCATAGACTTCCAGTACAATCAGGTACACTCTGAAGTAAGTGATTATTCATTATTAACATCAGTCCTTTTTAAGGACAAGTCAGATAATACAATTGAAAACATCGTATTGAACTATACTAATTCAAAAAACAGGATGTTTTTAAATGAAGTTACCTTTTCAGATCCTGAAAAAAAATACAGTTTAGACTATATAAACCTTTCCGGACTTCCGGTAAGGTTATCTAAAAGTAAAGACCATTGGGGATTTTATAATGGTAAAAACAATACCGAACTCTTTCCTGATATGTCTTCATCTACTTCTTCGCAAACCCCGGGCAACAGGTTTGCATCAGAATTCGGTGGTGCGAACAGGGAAGTCGATGAAGAAAAAGCCAAAACCGGTCTTTTAAAAAAAATAACATATCCTACCAAAGGATATACCGAAATAGAATATGAAAGTAATACACATCGTACCTCAGAAGAAATAGATGGTGACACGGAAACTGTTCGAATGGTGGTTACCACCGATTCAAATTCTCCTCCTTTTGGAGAAACAGCTGAATCAATAACCTTGAATGATGTCAGTGAAACCGGGGAAATTCCTTTAACAATATCTTTCGGTATTAATTATCCGTCTTGTTTTAATGAGCCTCATCCACCCGAAGCTGATAGAAAGCTATTTATAGAAGTAGAAAATCTTACCGATCCAAATGACGATGACATCATAAGGAAATATGGAACCCCGGCCGGAAGTAATAACCAGGCCATTACCGAAGATGATGCCAGTAATCATGAATATTTTTTAAAGCTTACTGCAAACAATGATTACAGAATTAAAATAAGTGTCTTTTATCCCTGTTTATCCGGAGATGTACGTTTTACTTATCAAACCAGTCCTTCGCAAACCGTAAATGTAAACAAAAAGACCGGGGGGCTCCGTGTGGCTAAAACAACGAATTATGATAACAATAACACCTTTGTTTCGTCTAAAAAATATTATTACGCAGCGAAGGATGCTTTAGATAGATCATCCGGGGATATTAGCTATATGCCAAACTATTTTTCACGGTTCACCATGGTTGGCGCATGTTCTGGTGATAGTGGTTTATGTTGTTCCTGGAGAGCAGATTACGACAGGATAAATTCGAACAACATCAACATGTTATATAGGTCCTCTCTGCAGACAACCAGATATAAATATGTAACAGTTAGTGAAGATGCAGACGACTTTTCCAATGGAGGAATAGAACATAAATTTAAATTGGCTCCCACATTACCCGGGACTCAGATTTTTGGTACATATTCATATGTATATTCTGAAGGGCAGCGGTCCTGGGGAGATGGTTTTGAACTGGAAAAAACATATTTTAAATCAACCGGAACCTCTTTTACTACAGTTCAAAAAGAGATAAATGACTATAAAAGAGACACTAGAAAAGATGAAAAGATATATGGATTTAAGGTTTCAAGAAAATTTCATCTTCCTTGTCGGTCATATAATACTAGTGATCCTGATGAACAGCAATTAATAAGAGCACATGATGAATTAAATGTGACCATGTACTATTTATATACTAACTGGGCATATTTATTTTCTAAAACTGTAAAAAAATATGACGATAACGGCCAAAACCCGGTGACTACAGTAACCAATTACAGTTATGATAATCCCGGTCATTATCAACTAACAAAAAAAGAAACGGTAAGCAGTGAAGGAAAAACAATCGTTTCCAAAAACATGTATCCACAGGATATTCCGTCTGGTAGCAGAACACCCGCCGAAACAAAATTGATCAATCAGCATCGTATCGCTGAAGTTATTGAGACAGAGAATATTGTTACGGACGGAAGTAATAATGTGTTTTCACAAAGTATACGCCATAATGAATATGATGATTTTGGCAACAGTGTAATTCAGCCAAAGTTTATCCAATCCTCTAAAAACGGAGAACCGCCTGAGAACCGTATCGCATATTACAAGTATGACAGGTACGGCAATCCGGAAGAACTTTCCCTGGTAAACGGTCCGCGTATTGTTTATTTGTGGGGTTATAACGGTCAATACCCCATTGCCAAGATAGAAAACGCGACCTCATACAGTAGTATTCCTTCTACGCTGATTACTGCCGCGAAAAATGCGTCCAATAGTGGAACAGAAGCGAATTTAATAAGCGCCTTAGATGATCTCCGGGAGGCCTTACCCACTGCTCAGGTTACGACCTACACGTATAGCCCTTTAATCGGGCTCAGTACTATTACCGACCCCCGTGGTGAAAAAACGACTTATAGCTATGATACCTTTAACCGTTTGCAGTTTATCAGGGATGAGACCAATAAATTATTGGAAGAATATAAATACAATTATAAAAATTAACGAAAGATGAAAAGAAAGTATCTGCTTCTGGTAATCCTGACAATTGGTTATTTCGGTTTTTCTCAAAATCGATTTCCAACTGCAACAAATTCCAATGTAGTTATTGATGGAGGGCGATTACAAATAAAAAAACCATCGACTACGGGCGGATGGGCCCGGGGGGTTCATTATCTGGATCAGAATAATACGCGTTATGCCGGTATGGGGATACTAGGTAGTGGGGAAACCCCCACCCGGATGTATATAGGTTATGGTGCTTCTCCCTGGGCCGGAGGAGCGGGAATGTATATGTTACCGGATGGTAATGTAGGAATTGGCCAGCTGGCCCCCGTAGCTACATTAGATGTGAATGGAACATTCCGGGCCAATTCCAATATGTCGGGAGAAAGAAAAATTTATATGGAAGCCCCGTCCACCGGGAATCATCGGGGTAACGGAACCCAGAATGCTACAGGTTTGGTATATCGTATGGACAATCCGGCTTCGGGAGACCCTATTTTCCAGGTCAGAAGCCAGGGTGAGGCCGTACGTTTTTTTGTGGAACACGACGGATGGACCGGAAGTAATCATAATTCCGCCTGGTTTGGGGGAAGCAAAGGAAATTATTTTAAAGGAAGTGTAGGTATAGGCACAACATCCCCCGATGCCAAACTGGCGGTGAACGGCGTGGTACACAGTAAAGAAGTTCGGGTAGACCTGAATGGCTGGAGTGATTTTGTTTTTAAAGAAGATTACAACCTTCCCACTTTAAAGGAAGTCGAACAGCATATCAGGGAAAAGGGGCATTTAAAGGATATTCCGAGCGCTGAGGAAGTAAAAGAAAACGGGGTTCGCCTGGGAGAGATGGATGCCAGACTGTTGCAGAAGATTGAGGAACTCACCTTGTATACCATTCAATTACAAAAACAGGTAGAGACATTAAGAGCTCAGAACATAAAACAACAACGGGAAATCGACCAACTTAAAACGCAATAAATGATGAAGAGATTTATACTCACCTTTTTCTTGGTTACAATAACGGTCTCACTTTCAAACGGACAGACTGTAGATGTAAAATATTTAAATCCGAAATTCGGAACAGGGGATCCATATAAACATTTTCGGTTTGGAACTTCCGGCGAATACTATGCCGGGTTTATGTGGAACAATACCAATGGAGCGTATGGAAACGGAGACGATTTTACCATTTTCACCTATGGTAACCGCGATATAAACCTTCGAACCGGAACCGGAAATTTTATTGTATTCCCGAGTTCGGGTGGAAATGTGGGGATAGGGACTACAAATCCTCAAAGTAAACTGGACATATACCGAAGAGGAGAGGAGGTTTCTTTACTAAGATTCAGTACCGAACGCCCCTGGGAATTTATACAGACGGGGACCGGAGGTGGTTCGGGTTTGGCTTTAAGATCCAAAGTAAACAGCAAATATTTCAGAATACAATCTCCCGAAGGGGTTAACAATACTGTTTTCTTTACCAGTAACACAGCTTCTGCCAGCAGGGTATACTTAGTGCCACATGGCGGAAGAGTGGGAATAGGAACGGGGTCCCCTGATGCTGAACTCACGGTAAAAGGCAAAATCCATACTCAGGAAGTCAAGGTTGACTTGAATGGATCAGTAGCCCCGGACTATGTCTTTAAGGAGGGCTATGAGCTGCGTTCCCTGGAAGAAGTACAGGCTCATATTAAGGAAAAAGGGCACTTGCCGGGGATTCCTTCAGCGGAAGAGATGAAAGAGGAAGGGGTTAATCTAAAAGAGATGAATTTGAAATTGTTGGAGAAGGTGGAGGAGTTAACACTTTACGTAATACAATTAAAGAAAGAAAACGGAAAACTCAAGGAAAGCGTGGAGGTACTCGAATATAATTTGAAAAATTAACTAAATGGCAGGCTTTTTTAGTTTTAAGAAGTTGTTTGTACTTCTTATTGATTTTAAGTGATTCAATAAAAAAGTATTAAATTTTATGTCATAAAATTGCTAATTAATTTATGATCTTATGAAAAAAACTGTGTTAAGTATTGTAATAATGCTATTCTGTGTATTAGGATACACACAAGATCTGCCAAAAATTGTTCCATTAAGCCCTAATGCTGCAGAAATAGCAAAATACGGAGAGATACCTATAAGTCATTTTACTGGAGTTCCAAATATTGGAGTCCCGATTTATACAGTTAAATCGGGAGATTTAACCTTACCATTATCATTAAGTTACCATGCCGGAGGAAATAAGGTTGAAAGCATTGCTTCATGGGTTGGTTTGGGCTGGTCTTTAGGAACAATTCCTTCTATTTCAAGAAGTGTACGAGGAATTCCTGATGAGGAAGGAGGGTATTTTTATCTCTATTCGGGCAAAACAGTAAAAGAACTGTGGGATATTAGAAATAGTAATGAGGCCTTATTTAATACTTACAGACAAGATTTATATAGTGGATTGAAAGACTCTGAACCAGATATTTTCTATTATAATTTACCTGGAGAAAGTGGAAAGTTCTTCTGGAATCAAGAAGCCAATTCTTTTATTACGTATCCTAAATCAAATATCAAGATTACGAGAGATGATAATGTTTTTACATTAGTGACCGAAGATGGAGTAGAATATTTGATGAATATTATTGAAACCAACAGACCAAATGGAGGGAATCCGACGCGTACAACATGGTACGCTTCTAAAATGACTGCTGCCAACAAAAAAGATGTGATTGAATTTAAGTATAGGTATGAATATCAGATTATTAAAACATACAATACGGTTACTAAATACCATTTTCTTTCCGGTGTTTCAAATGGAACACCAGATGATAATGGAAGTATACTTTCTACAAGTACTACAAATGCACAAATGATTGAAAAGATTATTTTCTCAAATGGTTATATAAACTTTAATGAGAGCAATAACTATAGAGAAGATTTACAGAACGGGAAAAGACTCAGTAATATTTCTATATATAACAATCTTAATCAATTAATTTCGAAATATCAATTTATTCATAGGTATAAAATGGGTTCAGGATCTACATCCGGCGCAAGCCCATGTTATAATGCAGAAAGCTATGTGAAAAAATGGATGCTTTTAGATAAATTGGAACGAATATCTAATGACAACACTGATAAACAAGTGCATAGTTTTAGCTATAATGAAGCTAATTTCCCAGCTTGTAGAAGGAGTGCGGGTCAGGATTACTGGGGGTACTATAATGGACATGATGAAAACTCTAGTTTAATACCAACTTATTCCTTACCAACCAATGGAGCAATCATATCAGGTGCAGATAGGAGCGTAGACCCAAATAAATCACAGTTTGGTATCCTTAATAAGATAACTTACCCAACCGGAGGTTATACAGAGTTTTATTATGAAAATAATAAAGTGAGAAATGATGATATTATTCCTCCGCAATATAGAAAAGCTTATCAAGCTATGGACGGAGGAGATATTTTTGAATGGGGCGAACCGCTCAATGAAACACATACAGAGGTTAGACAATTTACTATTAATAACCCACCGGATAAAAGACTTAATGGTGATAACCCCAATGGAGGTGCCTTGGTAAAATTTACGATTATGCAACCTGGATGTGACTTGAGTAATGGGGTGGCAAATAATTGTGCACGTTTTACGATAAAAGGATCGCTCCCCGGAAGTAGTACTATTGATATTACATTTCCCGGGAAAACTCTTTATCTTCCAAATGATAATTATGAGATGAAAGCTAGTTTTAATCAGAATCCTCCAGAATATGGTAGTTTCTTGTTTCTTGCAGAATGGGAAATTCTAGCTCCAACCCAAACGAATGAGAATAGGTACGCTGGGGGGGTACGTATCAAGGAAATTAAGAGTTATGCTCATGCAAATGCAACACCATTAATTAAGAAATATAAATATACAACAGAATATAATTCGACTACTTCTTCTGGAGACATCTTTGTACAACCAGTTTTTGGAAATGAAAAGACAATTGTCTATGATTTTGTAAGCGGTTCCCCACCTCATGAAAGTGTTGAAAGATCAACTTTATTCCGAGTACAATCTTTTAGTAATATGCAAAATGTAACCTATTCTGGCTCTCCCGTAGGTTATGCTAAAGTTTTTGAATTTACTGATGATTCGAATCAAACAGGGTATTCTGAATATTCTTTCTCTTCGGCCAGAGATGAGTCGGGAGTACCTGAATTTCCTTACCCGCCGGCAGAGAGTATGGAACATGAAAGAGGAAAATTATTGGAGTCTGTAAATTATAAAAAATCGGGAAGTAACTTTGAGAAAGTTGAAAGGAAAAGATTTACTTATACAACTTCCCCTTATCAGTCATCGTCTCAGTACCCTAAATCTTCTTTTGCAATAAAATGGGGGAATGATTTTATTTCAAATAGTACTCAGGTATATGGGTATGCTCAAAACTTAACTCCTTACTATGCAACTGGTGGATGGAGAGGTTTGTATTCAGAAACTACAGAAGATTTTTCTGATAATAACACTGTTTTTTCCTCCAAGAGATACTCTTATGATAATGCTGCACACTTGCTAAAAACAGGGATAACAGCAACCAACAGTAAAGGAGAAGTTTTGAAAACGGAGACGAAGTATGCGTATGATGTAAATGATACAAGATTGATAAACGAACATCGTATCGCAGAGCCATTGGAAATAAAAAACTATAAAGGAAATGATTTATTAAACTATCAAAAAACAGTTTATGATAGTTTACATACCCCTTCTAATTTATTATACCTGCCTAGTAAAGTTAAAACTCTAAAAGGAGGTTCAAATGGAACAAATTCCTTAGAAGACCGAGTGGTCTATCATAAATACGATAATGTAGGTAATCTATTGGATGTATCGTTAAAAGAGGGTCCTCATATCGCTTACCTATGGGGCTACAACGGTCAATACCCCATTGCCAAGATAGAAAACGTGACCTCATACAGTAGTATTCCTTCTGCTCTTATTACTGCCGCGAAAAATGCTTCCAATAATGGAAGTGAATCGGATTTAACAGAAGCCTTAAATGATATACGGGAGGCCTTGCCGGATGCCCGGGTGACGACCTATACACATAAGCCTTTGATAGGGGTAAGTACGATCACCGATCCGAGAGGCGAAAAGACTACCTACACCTATGACACTTTTAATCGTCTGGAATTTATCAAAGACGAGACCAATAAATTATTGGAAGCATATAAATACCACTATAAAAATTAAAGGAAGATGAAAGCACAAATACTGTTATATACGCTATGCAGCCTGTTTTTTTGCGGACAGTTGCTCGCCCAGGACCCGCCTGCTACGATAGTCAAACAAAACTATACGCTGAATTCCGGGCAGAGCCAAAGCTACACAGCTACGCAGAGCATTACCTTAAAACCCACCACCTGGATCAAGGCCGGGAGTACCTTTTCAGCCAAGGTGGTTTCCGACGCCTATATTCCCATTGCCATTAGTAGCACAGAGAATTATATTCTGACCCGCAGTTACCAGAAAGGGATGACCGGTAGCGGAGGAATAACCGAAAACAAGGATGTGATCGACCGGGTGGTGTATTACGATGGCCTGGGCCGTCCCAAACAGGAAATAGCCATTAAAGCGTCTGACGGAAAACAAGATTTGATCACCCATATCGAATATGATGAGTTTGGCAGGCAGGACAAAGAGTACCTGCCCTATCGGGCCGGGCAGAACAAGGGGCAGTTTAATGGCAGTGCATTGTCTCAGACCAACAGTTTTTATAACACAACTAAATACGAAAACACGACGAACCCTTACAGCGAAAAGGTCTTTGAACCTTCGCCCCTGAACCGCGTGGAAGAGGTCGGTGCCCCGGGAACCCCGTGGAAGGCCAGTCCCAACAGCGATAATGACCATACGATTAAATACCGATATACGACCAATGGGGATAGTGGAGTACGTTTATATCAAGTAAGCTTAACTTCAGATTACACCCCGAGTTTAGAAGCATCCGGACTTTATGAGGCCAACCAACTCTATGCGACAGTGACCAAAGACGAGAACTGGCAACCGGGAGATGGTCACCTGCATACGACTTGGGAATTTAAGGACAAACAGGACCGGGTGATACTCAAACGTACCTATGCTACTGTAAACGGTGCCGTAAAGAACCACGACACCTATTATGTCTATGATGATTACGGGAATTTAACCTATGTGCTCCCGCCCAAGGTCAACACTTCGGACGGGGTGTCTACCGCAGAATTGAATGAATTGTGCTACCAGTACCGGTATGACGCAAGAAACCGGCTAATCGAAAAGAAACTTCCCGGGAAGGGTAAAGAATATATTGTCTACAATAAGCTGGACCAGCCTGTAATGACGCAGGACACGAAATTAAAGAATCAAAATAAATGGTTGTTTACCAAGTATGATGCTTTTGGGCGGGTGGCCTATACCGGGGTAAAGCACCATGCAGGAGATAGAGAAGCATTCCAAAACTCAGCCAACAACACTACCAGTTTTAAGCAATACGAAACTAAGACTACAACAGCCAATACTTATGCAGGAACTTCGGTATATTATACCAAAGATGCCATTCCCAAGACTATGGATGAGATCCATACGATCAATTATTACGATAACTATACTTTTAACAAGGCCGGGTTAACGGTCCCCACGACGGTACTGGGACAAACAGTGGATACAAGAACCAAAACCTTAGCCACAGGGAGTAAGACCAGGGTGTTGGGCACCAACCACTGGATCACAACGATCAATGCCTATGACAAAAAGGGGAGGTTGATCTATACGGCCACGAAAAACCCTTACCTGAACACTACGGATATTGTAGAAAGTAAGCTGGACTTTGCAGGCAAGGTATTGGAAACGAAAACCACCCATACCAAAGGGAACAACCCTGCCATAGTAACGGTAGATAAGTTTGAATACGACCATATGGGCAGGCTGCTGACGCAAACCCAGAAGGTGAACAACCAGGCAGAAGAACTGATTGCTGAAAACACCTATGATGACTTGGGGCAACTGGAGCAGAAAAAGGTAGGGAATACCCGGAGCAAGCCTCTACAAACAATAGACTATGCTTATAATGTACGGGGCTGGCTAAAGGCGATCAACGACGCAGATAACCTGGGGAACAGTCTGTTCGGTTTCCAGGTGAATTACAACACCAGCCGCAGTGGAGCGGTACCTGCACTGTATAATGGCAATATAGCAGAGACCTATTGGAAAACGGCCAATGACAATACGTTAAGGCGATATGCTTATACCTATGACGCTTTGAACCGTATTACCTCGGGATTGTATAACGGAGGCGGACATACCAACCGCTATACGTTAAAGGACATCGCCTATGACAAAAACGGGAATATTACCCAACTGACCCGTAATGGCGCCATAAATACCAATGCTTCTTCATTTGGAGAAATGGACAGGTTGAGCTATGCGTATTACAATGGGGGTAATTTTTTAGTCAAGGTAAGTGATGCCGCCAATAAGGTTTATGGTTTTAAGGATGGCGGTAATACGGATAATGATTATGGCCGGGATGCCAATGGCAATACCACAAGGGACAAGAACAAAGGGATTACATCTATTGCCTATAATCATCTAAATCTACCGACCCGGATAAGTTTTGGAACCAATAAAATTGACTATATTTACGATGCCTCGGGTACCAAGTTAGAGAAGGCGGTTACCCGGGGAAGTTCTGTGACAACTACCGAGTATGCAGGGAAGTATATCTATGAAAACGGGCAATTACGCCAGTTTACTACGCCCGAGGGATATGTAGAACCCGATGGAAGTACATATCGGTATGTGTATCAATTTACTGACATCTGGGGTAATGTTAGATTGTCTTATACGAACCAGGGAACGGCAAGCAGCCCGAATTTACAAATCCTACAGGAACGTAATCCCTATCCCTTTGGTCTTGAGCATCGCGGATACAATAATGTTGTTACCGGGGTAGAAAACAATTATAAGACCTACCAGGGACAGGAGTTTACCAAAGACTTAGGGTTAAATGTTCATGAATGGAGATACCGTATCAGTGACCCGGCCATAGGCAGGTTCTGGCAGATCGACCCATTGGCGGAAGACTATACCTATAACTCTAGCTATGCATTCCAGGAGAATAAACTGGGTATGGGAATAGAGTTAGAAGGTCTTGAAGCACTTCCCAGAAACAGTGCTGCAATCTATGAAGCGAGAATGGCCCAGGCAGATGAATTAGAACGACAGGGAAAAGTTGGTGAAGCTGTCTCTTTAAGAAATACAGCCAATAATATAGCCAAAGCCACTACCAATATCATAATGATAGGATTGGCCTATATGACGGGTGGAAGTTCGGGAGTAGTTGAAGAAGTTGTAGAGCAAGCTACGGGAATTCCTATTATTCCTGGTGCGGATGATATTCTCAAAAAGGGAGGTAAAAAGCTAATCCTGGGAACCAATCGAAAAGTGGGAAAAGAAGCCGAAAAAATGGTTACAGAAGGATTAGAAAAAGAATTTAAAGGAGGTGAAGTTCTTGAACAGGTATCAGGGAAATTTGAGGACGGAAAACGGACCGTTTTCGATAATGTTGTAATTGATAAAAAGACAGGTAAGGCAAAAATGGTGAATGAGACAAAGAGCGGAAATGCTACCTACACCAAGAACCAAAGCCGTTACCATAGAGATGGGGAATCTGTGACCCTTACAGGCAAGAATGCCGGGGCGGCAAAAGGACAGGTAATCAATAAGAATAACACTCCTTCCAGGACATCGAGAGTAGATGTAGAGAAAAAAAGTATAGAAATAGAATAACCATGAAAGTAGCTGATATCAGCAAGCAAATTATAGAGGGCATAGCCCCTGTATTTATCGAAGAGGGCTTTAAAGTAAATAAACGTGCAAGGGAGTTTGTGCGTGAATACAATGGTTGTACCCAAATTTTTGATTTATTGTTTTATAAAAAAGGAGATACTATTGAGATAGAGCCTATTATTAGGATAAAAATAAAACATATTGAAGATATATATCATCATATATCAATAGATCATAATGATATTTTTAGCACGTTAGGAAATAATTTGTATAAGGTAGTTAAACATTATGACGATAATATTGACATAGATTTTGACGGGAAATCGAAGATGTTAGTAGAAGACGATAAAGATGTAAAAAAGCTCATAGAAGTAATCCCTATTTACTTTAAACGGGAGGGGCTACGTTATTTTAATGAGAATAGTTCTGTAGCGAGGGCTGACGAATTGTTAAACAAATACCCTCGGGAAATATCTATTCATAACTGGCTTTATCCTATGCGTGCCTGTCTGGCCATTATAGCTGCAAAGCTCAATGATAATCCAAAATATAACGAATTGGTAAAAATCTATGAGGAAGAACTGGAAGATGCTTTGGACAGTTATAAGCAGGATTTTGCCAATCTCAAGAAATTTTTATCTGAAGAACTGACAAGCCACCCTTAACAGATGATCTGAAACACAAACCGCCCGGAAAAAAAGGCGGTTTTTTTATGCGTAAGCCTCTTTGGTTTTAAAATCGCGTATAAGCGCATCCAAGAGGATATAGATGTGCTTTTTGTTTTCTTCGGAGAGCCTGGAGATCTCCCCCAGCTATTGGACGTTTTTGGAGCATAGACCCATTGGCGGAAGAATACAGTTACCAATCGCCTTACAACTTCTCTGAAAATAGGGTTATTGATGCCTTTGAA
This sequence comes from Sinomicrobium kalidii, assembly GCF_021183825.1. Classification (GTDB taxonomy): domain Bacteria; phylum Bacteroidota; class Bacteroidia; order Flavobacteriales; family Flavobacteriaceae; genus Sinomicrobium; species Sinomicrobium kalidii. The sequence continues at coordinate 2,427,994 of NZ_CP089211.1, forward strand.
CTTGAAGGATTAGAAAAAATATCTATCCATACAAAAAGTTTTATTCCGTTCAAAACTCTTGGGCCTATAGGAGAAGGAGGAGGATATAGTGGAGATAACAGAGGTTTTGGTGATGCAGGGAAATCAAGGATGACAGGTAGATTTGGTTTAAACCTTTCAGGTAGTGGAATTACCTTAACGGGTAAAGATGCGAGTGGAGCAGATACTTATGACAGTGATGGAAACTTTATCACCCATTCAGAAGCAGGATTTGAAGGAGATGTTACTTTTGGAGAGAACAGTATGTCAGATGGTACTTCTGCGGCTACTGATTTAGGGTTCCATATAAGTGGGAATAATGATGCTATATTTGGTTCCCCAGATATTGATGTAAAAGGAGCGTTAGGTATTGGAGTGGTTGAAAATAAAGATGGTAGCAGTACTGCTGTAATATCAGGAGAAATGTTTGGAGATAAATTTCCAGCTAATGAAACTTTTATGACAGACCAATCAGGAGCGAGAATATTTTTAGGTGTTTCAGGAGCTGATGGCACACCATTAACTTCGTTGCCTGGGAATAATAGCCGAACAATGTCAACATTTACAATAAATGTTAACTTTAATTCTGATGGTAATGCTACAGGAGTTAACTATAATGGCACAAATTATTCTATTGAAGATTGGAATAAAAGATTTACGAGCTTAAATGCTGCAAGTAATGTATCAACCAATAATGATTAATTAGAAATGGATATTTTAAAAATTTTAGGAACAATATGGATGTATGTGTATCCTGTTCTTCTTGTGAGTACTTTATTGGTTGTAATATTAAATGTTGTAGGATATAAACATGAAAGAATACATCAATATGGTATCTTTAGTAAGATTTTTGTATCATTAATGATAGCTTCTTTTATTTATTATCTTTACGATGCACTTCCAAGAAGCAATAAAGGCTTTATTGAGTTAGCACAAGGATTTTATGAATGGGCAATATATTTAGCTTTTTATTTTTTAATAATTAGTCTTATAGGTACTGCATTGTTCATCTTTTTTAAGAAACAATAAGAAAAGTTGAAACCGCCTGCATGTGGACTGAACCCCGTTGGCAGAGGATTATACCCGGCTATTGGAAGGTTCTGGCAGATAGATCCCTTGGCTGAGGATTATATGTACAATTCGACCTATGCATTCCAAGAAAACAAGTTAGGTGCACTGTATAATGGCAATATAGCAGAGACCTATTGGAAAACGGCCAATGACAATACGTTAAGGCGATATGCTTATACCTATGACGCTTTGAACCGTATTACCTCGGGATTGTATAACGGAGGCGGACATACCAACCGCTATACGTTAAAGGACATCGCCTATGACAAAAACGGGAATATTACCCAACTGACCCGTAATGGCGCCATAAATACCAATGCCTCTTCATTTGGAGAAATGGACAGGTTGAGCTATGCGTATTACAATGGGGGTAATTTTTTAGTCAAGGTAAGTGATGCCGCCAATAAGGTTTATGGTTTTAAGGATGGCGGTAATACGGATAATGATTATGGCCGGGATGCCAATGGCAATACCACAAGGGACAAGAACAAAGGGATTACATCTATTGCCTATAATCATCTAAATCTACCGACCCGGATAAGTTTTGGAACCAATAAAATTGACTATATTTACGATGCCTCGGGTACCAAGTTAAAGAAGGCGGTTACTGAGGGAAGTTCTGTGACAACTACCGAGTATGCAGGGAAGTATATCTATGAAAATGGTTCTTTGACATTTTTTAGTCATCCAGAGGGGTATGTAACTAAGGAGAACAGTGCGTTTAAATATGTGTATCAGTATAAGGATCATTTGGGGAACGTTAGACTGTCCTACTCGGATATGAACAATGACGGTGCTGTGGACAGTTCCGAGATAATGGATGAGAAAAATTACTATCCTTTCGGGGGAACCCATGCTGGATACAATACTCAAGTACAAGGCACATACCATCCTTACGGTTATAATGGCAAAGAGGAGAACGATGAACTCGGCCTGCAATGGATGGATTATGGAGTGAGAAATTATGACAAGTGGCTTGGACGCTGGATGAACCTTGACCCATTGGCTGAGAAGTACTCTAATCTTAGTCCTTTTTCTTATGTTGCCAATAATGTTGTTAATGCCATTGACCCAGATGGAAGATTAATAATCTTTGTTGGAGGATTAAGATTATGGGCAGGTAACTCTGACCAAACTTGGGGCAAATCAGGAATTTATTATTCAGATGTATTCAACTATTGGCGAACAAAACCAGGAGAAGTAAATTCTTTTGGGCAGAAAGCTGATATAGTGGGAACATTTGCAAGAATACATAACGATAACCATCATATGTTTACAAGTGGCTCTTCTCATTGGAACTCACAGGCAGACCAAAGACGTTCGGAAGGTGTTAGTAAAGCCAAAAAGTTCTATCGTATGTACAAAAAAGGTAAAGTGGCATTAGCTGACAATGAAACCATAAAAATAGTATCACATAGTCAAGGAGGTGCTCACGCTGCTGGTTTTGCAGACCAATTGATGACATATAAGGATGCTGATGGCAATTCATTGTTCAATGTAGAAGTTATTTACTACATAACGCCACATCAACCAGGGGACATCACCCACCCTGATGGTCCACAAGGGTATCAATGGAGTCATTTTAACGATGCTGTTACTAATGCAGAAGGTTGGATGTCTTGGGTTAACGGTGGTAGTGGCCACGCTATAATTAAAAACCTATCCTCAATTAATCAATTCTTTGAAGGCACTATTTTAGGAGGGGAAGGACAGCCAGAAGCAACGGGAGCGACAGGAAATCGAAATGGTCATAATGTTACGGACAACCAGCAGAATATAATAAACACATTAAACGATTTTTGTAAGCAAAACCCAGGTAAGTGTAGAGAAGTAGAGTTAGTACCAAATAACGCAAATAATGACTAATAACGCTAAATACATTATCATGATATTGTTTTTATCTTCTCTTTTAATACAAGCGTGTAAAACACAAAAGTTATCAAAGGAGGATAAAGAATGGCAACCATACTCTAAAGGAGATGTATTGGTGTTCAAGTCAAGTTATAACAAGAGAGATTCTATCTTTATCGACAAGATAGAATCTCACTCTAACCCTAATGACCCTTTAAGCACTGGTAAAAAGAAGTATGAATTTTTATTTGTCTCTGGGGAAATCACATTACAAGAACCGATAAAGACTAAATTAGGTCACACTTTTGACAGAGAAAGAATAGATGTTTTACAAATGACTTTAGATGATAGTCATTCATATATGAAGTTTGTGTTTAGTAAAAAGTCTGATTCATTAAAATACCCTACAACAGTTTTGTCTATCAATGAGTTAAAAGAAAAAATTGATGGGGATAGTTCTGTTAAAATAAAAGCCGAAGAATATTATGATTTACCGTTTGATTATGATTTAGAAAGTTTTTGGTGGAGTAAGAAATACGGTTATACGCGTTATGAATTTAAGAACGGTGTTTACTGGGAATTGGAAAAGTTTATACGTAAAGGAATGAATATTTTAGAAGAATAAAAGAGCTGACAATGGCAAAGTTTAACTACAAAATAACCATTTTAAACGCTCTATCTTACCTGTACATTTTAGGCTGTCTGGTATATACGATTTTTAAATGGGAAATTTTATCGAAAGAAGAAGGTTGGGGAGTAGTCGCAATGCTTGGTTTAATCTCTATTGGTTTAATCCCTCTGTTAATTGATTTGGTTCTTCAAGCTTTTATCAAGAAAAAAACGACACTTAATATAATCGGCCTATTAGTGGCAATTACAATTATAATTTTGTTTTTGCCTTATATAAAAGGATAATCACCACTCTTCGGAGGAATACCCCGGGTAAACCATTGCAGACCATTGACTATACCTATAATGTACGGGGCTGGCTGAAAGCGATCAATAACCCGGATGCGGCATTGGGAGAGCAATTATTTGCCTTTGGTATCCGGTATAATGACCCTGCTTATAACCCTACTGACCGGGCCTTGTACAATGGCAATATCTCGGAGACCTATTGGCGGACGGCCAATGATGACCGGAGGCGGAATTACCGCTACACCTATGATGCCCTGAACCGTATTACAGGAGCAACAAATACCGGGGCCGGGGAATACACCAGGTACGAGCTAAAGAATGTAGCCTATGACAAGAACGGAAACATTACCGATCTGACCCGCAATGGCTGGCAGAACAGCAGTAATTACGACAATATGGATGTATTGGACTATCGCTATAATTCCACCAACAAATTACTAAAGGTCATAGATACGGGAAACAAGAGTTATGGCTTTAAAGATGGAACCAATACCAATAATGATTATACCTATGATACCAATGGTAACCTGGAAAGTGATACCAATAAAGGCATTACAGGAATTACCTATAATCATTTAAACTTACCCACTCGGATTAGCTTTGGAGCCAACAGAATTGATTATATTTACGATGCCTCGGGGATCAAGTTAAAGAAGGCGGTCACCCAGGGAAGTTCTGTGACAAATACGGAGTATGCCGGGAATTATATTTACGAAAACGGTGCTTTGGCATTTTTTAGCCATTCTGAAGGGTATGTAACCAAGGAAAATAATGTTTTCAAGTATGTGTATCAGTATAAGGATCATTTAGGCAACGTACGGCTTTCTTATGCCAATACTGGAACCAGCAGTGTTCCGCAACTGGAAATTATCGAAGAGAATAACTATTACCCATTTGGCCTGGAACATAGAGGGTACAATAATGTGATTAATGGACCTGAGTATCCTTATGATTATCAGGGTAAAGAAAACCAAAAAGAACTTGGATTAAACTGGCACGACTTCGGGGCGAGGAACTATGACGCGGCTTTGGGTAGATGGATGACTGTTGATCCAATGGCGGATGAAAGAGATTGGATGACTCCATACAATTTTGTGCAGAATAGTCCTTTATATAGAATAGATCCTGATGGATTAACAGATTTTAAATTGGACAGGAAAACAGGAGAAATTACTCAAGTTGGAGAAGCAAATGACGACCCGGATAGAATAGTAAAAACAGATAAGGAAGGTAATGTAAAGAAGAAAGGAGAAGGTTTTTTAGGTTTCTTAGTAAAAAAATCTGAAAGAGGAAAGGCTAAAGTAGCTATTGGAGATATTGAAAAAGGAATTCTTAAAGATGGACAGAATTTTAAGATGGAAGATAATGTTATAGATGTGGGAGGTGAAGGTCAACCTACATTAGAAAGGGTGAAAGAATTTACTTTAAAGTTGTCAAATTATATTGATAAAGAAATTGGGGGGTATTTTCTTTCGGGAAAACAAGAAAATAATATAAGCCATGTTTATTTAAGTCGTTATGTAAATAATACCGCTCAGGAAGCCAGATCTCCTTTTTTATTACATTCTGTCAGACCTGATTTATTTAACAAAGTTAAAACGCGGACTCATTTTCATACGCATCTATCGCGTTTTAGGGATAGTGATAGGTTAAGACCTTCTGAAGCTGATAGGAATTTTAAGAAAGGGCAGAAAAGTTTGATTGAAAAATTTATATTATTAACTAATCCAGAACCTGTTGAATATTAATAAATGAAACTACATAATTATATATTTATTGTTCTTGTATTTTTTTTGATAAATTGTTCTTCATGGAAAAGAATGTTGGTTGATAAAGGCACTCAAAATGATGCTGTTCAAAATGCTATTATTGACTTTTTATACACGAGTAGGCTTAGCAAAAGTGATAGTGTATTTTCTATCTATGTTGAAAATATAGATGATAATGTTTTAGGAGTTAAAGTAGGAGGTGAATTTAATAAGTTGCTTCCTGGTCCGGAAAATAGGATTGGGACTAAAAGTTCCGATTTCCCATCACGCTATATTGAAAAGGAAGGGAAATTGTTTTATTGGGTTGATTCAACACATATTTTAACAAAAGATATGGTTTCTATTTTATCCAAATATAATCATATCGATTCGTTAAATGTTAATGGATTTATAGGAATCCCCGAGACAAGTTCATTAATAGACGATTCCAAGAAAGTGGTTCACTACTTTTTTTGCAAAAGTAATATATCAATGTATAAAAAAGTTACAACCAATATCGGAATGGGGTATTACGAACCTCCAAAACTGGATTGCCCGCTCTATGAAGAGTAGCTGGCGCATCGAATGTCTCCGACTTCGCAGCCCCCCAGAAGGTGAACAACCAGGCAGAAGAACTGATTGCTGAAAACACCTATGACGACCTGGGGCAACTGGAGCAGAAAAAGGTAGGGAATACCCAAAGCAAGCCGTTACAGAGCATTAACTATGCTTATAATGTACGGGGCTGGCTAAAGGAGATCAACGACGCAGATAACCTGGGGAACAGTCTGTTCGGTTTCCAGGTGAATTACAACACCAGCCGCAGTGGAGCGGTACCTGCACTGTATAATGGCAATATAGCAGAGACCTATTGGAAAACGGCCAATGACAATACGTTAAGGCGATATGCTTATACCTATGATGCTTTGAACCGTATTACCTCGGGATTGTATAACGGAGGCGGACATACCAACCGCTATACGTTAAAGGACATCGCCTATGACAAAAACGGGAATATTACCCAACTGACCCGTAATGGCGCCATAAATACCAATGCCTCTTCATTTGGAGAAATGGACAGGTTGAGCTATGCGTATTACAATGGGGGGAATTTTTTAGTCAAGGTAAGTGATGCCGCCAATAAGACCTATGGTTTTAAGGATGGCAGTAATACAGATAATGATTATGGCCGGGATGCCAATGGGAATACCACAAGGGACAGGAACAAGGGGATTACATCTATTGCCTATAATCATCTAAATCTACCGACCCGGATAAGTTTTGGAACCAATAAAATTGACTATATTTACGATGCCTCGGGGATCAAGTTAGAGAAGGCGGTTACCCGGGGAAGTTCTGTGACAATTACCGAGTATGCCAATGACTATGTTTACGAAAATGGAGCTTTACAGTTCTTCAATCATGCAGAAGGTTATGTAGAACCTAACGGTTCGGGAGGGTTCGACTACATATACCAGTATACAGATATATGGAACAACGTAAGGCTGTCATACTCAGATACTGATGGTAGTGGTACAATAGCTCAAAGCGAGATTAGACAAGAGCGAAATTTTTATCCCTTTGGACTTGAACATAAAGGCTATAATACAGTAATAAATGGAAGAAAGCATAATAAAGAAACTTTTCAAGACCAAGAATTTACAGAGGATTTAGGGTTAAATGTTCATGAGTGGAAATACCGTATAGGAGACCCAGCTATTGGTAGGTTCTGGCAAGTTGACCCATTGGCAGAAGATTATGTTTATAACTCAACCTATGCTTTTGCTGAAAACAAACTTGGTATGGGTATTGAATTAGAAGGTCTTGAAATAACAAGTTTTGATTTAAGGCAAACCCGAAGAGAAAAAGCTGTTCTGAAAGGCGAAATGACCAAGGAACAGTACATGGCTGAAAATAAAGCTGAAGCCACAGGAGCTTTAACGGGTCTTTCGGTTGTTCTTCCTGGTCCTGAAGATTTAGTTATAGCAGGCGTTGTGTCGACTAAAGTAGGAGGGGCTATTTTGAAAGGATTAACCAAGATTTTTGGTAAAAGTAGCTCTAAAGCCGATGATGTTACGGAGATAATTATTGATGCAAATAAGCATCCTGAATCGGCCCAACATTTAGATGAAGCTATTCAAGCTGGCAAAAGTAATGAAGGAGTTATAGATAGAGCGGGGGCAGCAAATCGTAGAAAAGAGAATCTTAAAGGGACTAAAACGGAGAAAGGAAAAGATAGAGATGAAGCTCCGCCAGCTGTTATAAACACAGGTGAAAAAGCAAGTGTTAAAACTATAAATAGTTCTGATAACAGAGGTGCAGGAGGCTCAATAGGGCAGCAAATAAAGAACTTAAAAGAAGGGGAAAAAGTAAAAATAGTCCCTAAGAATTTAGAAAATAAATAGATAAATGAAACTGGACGAATTAATGAAACATAAAAGCTTGGATTTTGAACCCCAAGCTTTTTCATCTGATAATGAGAAATCCATAAAAGTTAGAGATGCTAATTATTTAGAGTTTATAAAAGCATTTAACGGAGGATATTTTTATAATAACTCCTTGATTTTATTTGGTTTTTCCAAAGAAAAAAACAGCCAGTTCAATATTGTTTACATGAATGATGTTTTCAATGAACACTATCAAAATTTAGTAGAGGGCTTATATTTTTTTGGACAAGATGTGTTTGGAAACCCTTTTGCTTTTAAGGATGGAAAAATAGTTTTCTTTAACTTAGAATCTGGTGATTTAGAAATTATTGCCAATGATTTTGAGGAGTGGTTAGATGTGTTGTACAATGATTTGGATTATTACACAGGAAAATCACTAGCATTAGAATTAAGTGTCAATCAAAGAAAAGGGTTAGCTGTAGATAGGAGATTGTGTCCGAAATATCCTTTTATCTTAGGAGGAGATTATACGATTGCTAATTTAACTCTTAAAGATTATAGAGAGAATGTTGCCTATAACTCAGATATAGCAAAGCAAGTTTATAATTTACCAGAAGGAAGCAAAATAAAAATAGTGATAAAGAATGAATAAGGTATTAGTGTTAATTTTCCTATTAGTTGGCCTTGCTTCTTGCTCCCAAAATTTGGATTGCACTGGGTTTAAGCAAGGAGGTTTTATTATTCCAAATGATACAACACAAGGGACTACATCGTATAGAATTATAAGGAACGATACACTTCAAACAGAAATTGATAGCGAAGGAGTGAAAAGATATTCTAAAATAAAATGGTTAAGCAATTGTCGTTACATATTGCTATATGATGAAGATAAAATGCCTTTAAATGATTTTCAAAAAAAAGTTAATAGTGTTGGAGGTGTTATAGTTGAAGTTATAAAAATAGAGGGTAACTGTTATCATTATACTTCTAATATAAAAGGAGACCCGTCTAGTGAGCAGATTAATGGGGTAATGTGTAAAGAGAAATAAGATAAGAATCCCGCTCTACGAAGTGTTATAAGCTCTGCGAATGTCTCCGACTTCGCAGCCTTTTACATGTGAATGAAAGACAGTATATGAAGCCCCTCTGAGAGGGGCCTCCAAAGCAAAGTTTTACAGCCTTAGTTATATTTTTTTGTAACTTACCTTTAAAAGGAACAAAGTTATGCCATAAGGATATAACATACGTGACGCTTCCAAACTACACTTTGTTACCCTGACTGTAGTGGATTGGATTGATGTATTTACAAGGAAAGTTTATAAAGACTGTATATTGGACAGCTTACGGTTTTGCATGGCAAATAAAGGCATGGTACTGTTCGGATATGTTATTATGAGTAACCATTTACACATGCTCGTACAATCCGGAAGCGGGGATTTATCGGGATTGCTCCGGGATTTTAAGAAATTTACAGCCAAAACTATTCTGAAAAAAATACAAACCGGGCCGGAAAGCAGGAGAGAGTGGATGCTGGAACGGTTTGCCAGGGCAGCCGGCAGGCATTCGAGGAACAAAACATATCAATTCTGGAAGTATGGTAATCACCCTGAAGAGGTTTACAGTGAATAATTCCTGTGGTCCAAGTTAGACTATATTCATTTAAATCCTGTAAGAGCCGGGATTGTAGAGCGTGCCGGGGATTATATATATTCAAGTGCTGGTCATTATATCCATGGCAGGGGAGTTTTGGAGGGGATCACCCTGGCCGCGAACCCGGTTGTTGATGTGCTTAAGCCTTCTTCATTTACAAAGTCTTTGCGGCAATAATATGGAGCGGGATATGCCTCGGAGAGGTGTTTGAGGTTTTTTCTTTTAGTTGGAGATTTTAGGCTGCGAAGTTGCAAACTTCGCAGAGCTGTGGCAAAGTCTTTATGACGAAAAGGGCGGCGAATGGAGACCCCTTAATCAATAATGAATGACGAATAATGAATATCCAATGACGAAGTTTTGAGTTTCAGAAATCAGATCGTTTCTCCAACTTTACGATACTTCTGCATTCTGCGTTCGACATTCGGTATTCGAAATTTATAAATTACAAAAACACTATGAAAACAAAAGCCCTGGTCATTCCGGCCATACTGATCTGTAGCTGTACTCCTTCCGAAAAGAAAGAAGCCTCTCTTCCTCCTTATCCCGAGGCCCCTTCCGTGCCCGTGACAGAAAACTATTTTGGCAGGAGCATTAAAGACGACTACAGAAACCTTGAAAATCTGGAGGACAGCCTCACTTTAAATTGGTTTAAAGCACAGTCCGAACACACCCAGGCAGTATTCAACAGGCTCTCGGGCAGGGATAAACTGATCGATAAAATGGAGGATTACGATAAACGAAAGCCATACGATACCTGGTATTACAGGATTACGGGAGATGACCAGCATTTCTTTTTAAGGGAAGAAAGCGGGGAAAATGCCCCGAAATTATATTATCGGAAAAACTTTAATTCACCGGACGAACTTGTTTTCGACTCTAAAGACTTTAAACCGGACGAAGGACATGAATACAGGATCAATTATATAAAACCCAGTTGGGACGGGGCTTATGTCGCGGTAGCCCTGTCCTATGGCGGAGCTGAGATATCAGAGATGATCATTATCGATATGAAGACCCGTAAACCGCTTCCCCAGGTCATAGGCCACTGCTGGCCGTCCGATAGTGGCGGGATAAGCTGGCTTCCGGATAACAGCGGGTTTATCTATTTACATTACCCCGTAATTGATGCGAACTCCCCGTCTTTTCTGAAAGATATGAAATCGGTAGTTTATAAGATAGGTCAGGACCCTGAAAAGTTACATGTGATCTTTAGCCGGGAAACCCAGAAGGAGTTGAATATTTCCGAGGAGGATTTTCCCGGGGTTAGCATCGGGGATCGGAATGATAAATATATGCGCGGGAGAATCGGGGGTGCAACAGCTTATTTTGACTACTATTATGCTGATATCAAAGACCTGGGTACAGGGAAAATAGCGTGGAAAAGTCTCTACAAAAAAGAGGATAAAGTAAAACATGCGATTTTCAGGGGGGATTCTCTCCTATATCTTTCGGCTAAAAACGTTTCAAATTTCCGGATTTTAAGCAGCCCCTTAAACGGTCCTGCCGATCCGGATACCGATACCGTATTGGCCGATCCGAAGGAGAATGAAGTTATTAATGATTTTGAGGTTACATCAAACGGCATCTATTTTACGACCACTAAAAACGGGGTGGAAGGTAAATTATATCATATCGATGAAGGGAAAGAGAAAGAAATTAAATTACCCAAAGTATCAGGGCGGGTGAACATTTCATCGAAAGGACTGTCCTATCCCGACCTGTGGGTATCCACGATGGGGTGGGTTAATGACTATATCAGGTATAAATACAACCCGGAAACCGGTGAATTTACCGAGCAAATGATCTCTCCGAACGGCGATTATCCCGAATTCAGGGATTTCGTGGTTAAAGAGTTATCCGTACCCTCTCATGACGGTAAGGATATTCCGCTTTCCGTTATTCATAAAAAGAATGTGGAATTAAACGGGGAAAATCCGACGCTTCTCTATGGATATGGTTCCTATGGTCATTCGATATCCCCGTTCTTTTCACCGGCATGGCTCACCTGGGTCGAAGAAGGCGGGATCTTGTGTGTAGCCCATGTACGTGGCGGAGGAGAGAAAGGCGACCGGTGGTACCAGGATGGAAAGAAAGAGCGTAAGCCGAATACGTGGAAAGATCTTATTTCATGTACGGAATACATGATCAAAGAAGGTTATACATCGAACAGGAAAACAGTGATTAACGGAGGAAGTGCCGGCGGGATTCTCATTGGCCGGGCCATGACGGAAAGGCCCGACCTGTTTGCCGTTGCTATCCCGGAAGTCGGGGTGATGAATGCGCTGAGAGGTGAAAACGGCCCTAACGGACCCAATAACATAAAAGAGTTTGGTACGGCAAAAGATTCCCTGGAATGCATGGCACTCATTGAAATGGACGCCTATCTGCATATTAAAGAAAATGAGAAGTACCCGGCAACATTAATTACCACGGGAATGAATGATCCGCGGGTAGTACCCTGGCAACCGGGAAAATTTGCCGCCAAACTCCAAAAGAATAACGGTTCGGACAAACCCGTTATATTTTCGGTAGACTATGAATCGGGTCACGGTATGGGAGATTCCAAAGCGAAACAGTTTGAACAGCTTGCCAATACCTATGCTTTTGCCTTCTGGCAGACCGGTAAGAAGGATTACCGATACGGTAAAAATTAAACGCTTCCATATGACGAAGAGCACGATAAATATCAAAAACAATTTAAACATAGAATTGGTACAACGGGAGGAATGTACACCGGAGATAACGGGTTTTTGAATAATCTTACTAACAAAAGCCTTAACAGGTACATCATACTTTTTGGTGCAGAGCGTGAAGCGCTCCTGAAAATGGCGGTGAATTTCCTGTAAACCCCACTAAAATTCCCTATTTTTACCCTATAGGTTTTAGGTCCAACAAAACACAGGTTTATGAACAAAAAATATTACTCCTTTCTTTTTATTGTACTATTCATTAGCTGCAAAAGCATTACCGTCAACAACCAGTTCCAGCGGACTACAACAGAACCCCTGGAGCTGGGGGTTATCGGCTTGCATGAAGACTATTACCCCAATGACCGTTTTTCCATGACTACCGTGCCGGAACTGGACAAGAAAATCCGGGTAAAAGTGGTGAAAAACACCTTTAACAAAAGAAAGTTCAATGCCTATCTGAAGGCCTCCCCCGAAAACCGGATGCAGTTGCAGTACGTCGATTCCCTGCCGGACAAGCCGGAATACGTATCCCTGCAACTTATCGACAATGTAACGCATGTGGAGGAACTCAATAAAGACAAAAACCTGGTGGATTACCTGAAACCACGGACCGATGCCTTTATGGTCACTTCCGTAGCTGCTGCATTACAGGGAATGCAATTGCAGTCCATGGCTACTGCAGAAAGTGTTTTCCTGGTGTATGATAAGGAGCTCAGAAAATATTACCTGGAAGTCAACAAAAGAGACAAGACCACAGCCAGCATACGTATGGAAGATATGGAAGTGTTTTCCTATGGATTGTCATTTTTCTGCTGGGCAGAAGATCAAAGGCGCCGGGTAGTGATAGGAGATATCATAGAAGAACATCACTCCTGTCCGGGCGATACGGAAAAAAAGGCTTCCGAAGTGAAAAAGAAAGTCAACTATTTTAAGCTGTAAATTATGATGCCGTCAATTCAGAATATAAAAAGTTACTTTATAAGTGGTGTACAGTTCATACTGTTGGGTGTGGTGATCACAGGTTGTGATGATATTACGGAAATTCCCGATATATCCGACAAGGAAGTCCTTCTTATTGCCCCTGCGGACGGGACAACGGTAAGGGGCAATGCCGTTACCTTTACCTGGCAACCCGTGGAAGATGCAGAATCTTACATATTACAGGTAGCCACTCCCGGTTTTCCCAATGCATCCCAGGTGGTCATAGATCACACGATCGAAAGGGACACCTCAGATAACTCCCTGGCCACATCTTACAGCAAGGAAATGCTGCCTAACACTTACGAATGGCGGGTAAAGGCCGTAAACAGCGGTTATGAAACTCCTTTTTCCACAAATGCCTTTACATTGACCGAAAGCGATGGCTTTTCCGAAAATACAGTGATATTAAATGCTCCGGAGGATAACCAGGTAACCAATGAAGCAGAGATTACACTCTCGTGGAGTGCCATAACGGAAGCTACCGGTTACCGCATACAAATACTGGATGACAGTGAAAGTGTGGTACAGGAGGAAGAAACTGCCGAAACTTCCCTGGAAGTCACTTTTGAAGAAGGCGGTTTTACCTGGCAGGTAAGGGCTGAGAAGGATGCGGAAAGCACCCTGTACAGCTCCAGGGAGATATTGGTAGATCTGACCGTTCCCAATACTCCGGCACTGACCGCACCCGCAGATGACAGCGCCACTGGCGATACGGAAATTACCTTTAGCTGGAACAGGGAGAATGTACCCGGGAGTGCCGAATACGACAGGATTTCCGTTTACAGTGACGAAAGCCTTGAAACCCTGGTTACAGAAGAAGACGTGAATACTAAAACCTTTACTGCTACCCTTGAAGAAGGTACGTATTACTGGAATGTACAAAGCTTTGACAGGGCAGGAAATGAAGGGGGGGTATCCTCTACCTTTAGTTTTACTATAAACTAAATAGAAGGCTCTGCCGGGAGACTGAGTAAACTCCGGAACCGGCTCCTTAAAAACAATTAGGGTATACATCAACCAAAACACAATATAATTATGGACAGCTATAGTTTAAACAGGGGAAAAATAAACGGGATGTTTTTTATGATGTTCATCCTTTGTTTTTCATTGTACGGCCAGAATTACAACCCTTTAAGCTATCATTTTAACGGAACCCCGGATCACGGGATAAAGATCAGGACCAATATTCCTTTTCAGGATGGTGTGGGAATGCCTACGGTTATATTAGAAGGATTTGAATATCAACGAGGGAATATTATAGACATAAAACTGAATTGGTATGTGTTCCATGGTGAGTTTATTAGGTCAAATGCATCGTCGTCAGGTTCTTATACCCCTGAAATTAAGCTGGCTAATGATAACGGAAAAATATCCATATATATTAACGATAGGAAATATTTTTCCAGGTTTAATATTCGGGTTTTTGCTCAAGGTAGAGGAGAAACTCCTTCCATGTTTGAAAACTGGGTAGCTGTAGATGAACCCATATCCGGGGATAATATTGTAAGTGTGCCCTACAAAAACAAGTTTTCTCCGGAAATTGTCTCTACTGCTTCAGGGAATGTGGGAATAGGTACGGCAAGCCCGGACGCTAAACTTACCGTAAAGGGAAAAATCCATGCACAGGAAGTAAAAGTGGATTTGGGAGGGGCCATCGCCCCGGATTATGTTTTTGAGGAAGATTATGATCTGCCTTCCCTGAAGGAAATCCGTGAATATATTCTTCGAAAGGGCCATCTGCCTGAGATTCCTTCAGCTGAAGAGATGAAGGAACACGGCATTAACCTGAACGAAATGAACCTGAAACTGCTGAAAAAAATAGAAGAATTAACACTTTATACCATTCGCCAGGAAGAAAGGATAGATGCTCTGGAAAAGCAAAATAAAGAGATAACGGGATTGTTACAACAATTACCGGATCAGGAATAGGGACGGAATGAACAAAAAACGCAACACAACATATATACTGCTGGCCGCAGTACTGGTAATATGGGGCCTTATCGGCTACAGGGTTTTAAGAACGCTGAGTCCTGAACGCGAACCGTCCCCCGGTACAGGCCCGGGCGTCACCTTTAAACCTCAGGCGTTTAAAAAACAGGAAGTATTTACCGTGGCCGTCCATGAACGGGACCCTTTTCTGGGAACGATGATGAGGCCGAAAAAAAAGCCTGCCCGTAAACCTGTGGTACAAACAGAAATTCCCCCGGAAATGGAAGTGCCGGTGTATTACGCGGGGATGGTCAGAGACGACAAATCCCGGGAAAAGATCTATTTTGTACAGATTGACGGTATGCAGCAGCTTATGCGTATCAATGACGAGATAAACGGGGTAAAGCTGGTACGGGGAGACCCTAAGGAAATTACTGTTTTGTATAACGGCAAACGCAAAACCATTCCCATTAATTAAATGGTTATCGGGGTGTTCCGAACAAATCTGCCATTGAAAACAGCGTTGAATTTCTTTGGTTGGAATAACATACCGCTCTTACTATGAACGGAAATGAAAGCTATAAAAAACTCATGGGGTTATGGCGTACTAAAAAGTCGTCCGGGGCTTTGCAGTTCGTGATCTTTATCGGGGTGGTCATTGCCATTCTGCTTGCGGCATTTGTAGCCCTTATACATACCCGGACCCTTTTCAGGAAACAGTCGGGGTTTACCGTAGAGACTGTAAAAAATGCCGGTTTCGGAATAGATTATGCCCTGAATCATACCCTCCCTTTCGGCGATACCACTACGATAAACCTTCAGGATGAAGATTACAAAAGCCTTAAACTTCATAAAAGCTATTGGGGGGTATTGGAAAAAACGGTAGCCGTTTCCCGGATAAAAAACAAAAAATTTACTCGTCTTGCATTGGTGGGTGGATATTTTTTGAAGAAAGAACGGCCTGCCCTATATCTGCAGGACAACAATCGCCCCTTGGTGGTTGTGGGAAACGCCCGGATACAAGGGACTGCCTTTTTGCCGGAACCCGGGATAAAACCGGGAAATATTTCCGGGAATTCCTATTATGGCGGCTCATTGATCTATGGTAAAACAGAACACAGCCAGTCCCGGCTTCCTGAAATTCCTGCTTCTCTTACCGAACATATAGTGGCTGTGACAAAAGGAACTTTTGAAATGGATGAAGATAAGATCCTGTCTCCCGAAGGAGGGAAAACATATAAAAATTCATTTACGGAAACCACTCAGTATGTTTACAATCCGGGAGAAATACTTCTACAGGGGACGACCCTGAAAGGAAATATAGTGGTATACAGTGAAACCGGGATTATTGTAGATCATAGTGCTGTCCTGAAGGATGTAGTACTTGTTGCCCCGGAAATAGAGGTTAAAGACAGAACCAGGGGTTGTTTCCAGGCCATAGCTACAAAAAAGATCACAATAGGTAAGCAATGCAGGCTCAGTTATCCCTCTGCGTTGGTCATACAGGAAGAAGAAAAGAATTCTTCTTCGGAAAATGAGGCCTCCGTGCCTTCCGGTGTCGAAGAGGAAAACCATATACGGATCGGGGAAAAGTCTGAGGTCGGGGGCTTTGTACTATACCTGGGGAGAGAAAAAGAAAACAACTATATTTCCCAGGTTATTGCGGAAGAAGGATCGGAGTTATATGGCGAGATCTATTGCAACCAGAATACCGAACTGAAAGGCAATGTAAACGGAACGGTATTTACGGGAAACTTTATAGCCAACCAGGCCGGTTCCATCTATCAGAATCACCTGTATAACGGGAAGATCGTAGAAGATGAACTTCCTTTGGAATATGCAGGCCTGTTACTGGATAAAAAAAAGAAGGACGTGGCAAAATGGCTCTATTAAAAACGATAAACAAACGGGTAAGAGCAGCAACCCTGATGGAGACTTTGGTGGCTACGGTGCTTATTGTAGTTATTTTTATGGTGACCAGCCTTATACTGAACAACCTTTTTGCCGGTACCGTAAAGGGAAATACCCGGAAGATTGAAACCCGCTTTAATGAACTGGAATACGGATTAAAAAACAACACATTAAAACTTCCGTACTCCGAAACTTTTGGAAAATGGAATATTTCGGTTGTTATGGAAGGACAGGGACCGTATGGGAATACATCAGATGCCGGCGAAGGATACAGGGAGGCGGTTATAGAAGCAAAACAGAATAATAGTGACAAGAGAACAGAGCGGAAAGTGATTTATAAATACCATGGCAAAACGCAATAAAATACCGGCCTTTACATTAAGTGAAATGCTGGTGGTCATTGCCCTGACTGCCGTAGTGGTAGCCATGGCCTTTTCTGTTTTGAGTCTGGTGCAACGACAAATGAAAGGCATGGAGGAGAATTTTGCGAAAGACACGGGGCTGGAATTGCTGGAGCAGGCATTATGGCTGGATTTCAACCGGTACCGGGTTGTTTCTTTTAATCCTTCCTCCGATGAAATACATTTTAGAACGGAACTGGACTCTGTGTATTATCAATTACACGAAAACAGGGTTATTAAATATCCGGATACTTTTAATATCAGGTTTCCCGTAAAGAAGTTTTACAGGGATGGCCGGGAAGTAACCGGAGGGATCATAGATGCCCTGCAACTGGAAACTTCCTCGGATACCATTGGTAACAGGAAGTTGTTTGTCTTTAAAAAGAATGATGCAACCCAATATATGAATCAAAGCAAGCATTAAAAGATGGCATTTAAGCTGGAAAATATATCCAAAGAAAAAAAACCGGCAGGACAAATGTCCCGGAATACGCTGAAAGAATCCGGGGGAAAGGGTTCCGGAGGGTTGTCGGGGTTGTTACAAAAGGAGATCACGCTTTTCGGCAAGCCATTTTCCAATAAGAAGAAAGAAGATTTTTATACGGAAATCAGTATTTTATTAAAAGCAGGAATCACCCTTAAAGAAGCATTAACCCTTATCAGAGAAAACCAGAAAAAGAAAAACCTGCAACAATTCCACGATGATCTGATCGGGGAGATAGTCTCCGGAAAAAACTTTTCGGATGCCGTACAGGGTAAAAAAGAGTTTACCGAATATGAATATCATTCACTGAAAATCGGGGAAGAAACAGGAACCCTGGAAAGAGTAACCGAAGAGCTCGGCAGTTTTTTTGCCGGGAAAAACGAACAACGAAGAACCCTTATCAGTGCATTGATCTATCCGGTTATTATCCTTACCACCGCAGTACTGGTAGTTGTCTTCATGTTGCGGTATGTAGTTCCTATGTTTCAGGACATTTTCACCCAAAATAATGTGGAATTACCCGGAATAACCAAGGCTATAATTAATCTTTCCAATTTTAGCGAAGGCAAAGGATGGGTACTGATAGTATTCATTATCGGTTTTTTAATCGGCCGCAAAGTACTGGCCGGAAAGAAATGGTATAAAAGGATTAAAGATCATATTCTGATGAAAACCCCTTTTATAGGCCCCTTCGTAAAAAATGTATACCTGGCGCAGTTTACCCAGGCCGTATCGTTGCTAACAGCGTCAAGGGTCCCTGTGGTTAACAGCATTCAACTGGTAAAAAAGATGATAAGCTTTTATCCCCTGCAACAGGCGCTTGAAGAAGTAGAATCCGGGATATTACAAGGGCAGAGCCTGAGTGAGAGCTTAAAACAGGCACAGATATTTGACCATAAGATGGTGGCCCTGGTGAAAGTAGCCGAAGAAACCAATCAGACCGAGTTTATCTTTGACCGCTTGAACCACCAGTATAATGTGGAAGTACAGCAAAAATCCAAAATGCTTTCTACAATGATGGAGCCTTTTATTATCCTTTTTGTCGGGATTATAGTAGGAGTTATCCTTATTGCCATGTACCTGCCGATGTTTAAGCTGAGCAGTGTGCTGGGATAATATCATAACGCGAATAATGTTTAAACATTGAGGACCAAAAGCATTTCAAAATTACAGGCCTTTCAAAGGCTCCTTTGTCTGAAGAGGGGAGTTTTTATCTGACAGGCTTCGGAGCATTTTAAATCTCACTTAGTGGGGGTATTGTGTCCCTTGGCAGTATATAATTTACAGACCTCACAATTCCCGGAATTGTCGTCCTGATCTGAAATATGCTCAAAAGCATGAAGGTTCACTACTTTCAACAGGAAGAAAGCAATAAATAAGAAAACGGATATTGTTTTTGCTGCTCTTTAGTCGCATTTAGTTCAAAAAGCAGGATATTATAAATTGATCTACAAGAACTCCCGGTATTATATTGATGTATTCATCGTTTAAGTGACTTAAAAGTTCCGGGTCTTCCGAAAATCGGTTCAGAATTTGTATCTGCCTGACGACCGGCCATCCTAAAATTTAAAACGGATCAGGACCAAAGGGGGTAGGTTTTTTAACTTGTTATAAGCTTCCGGTTTTCTTCCTTATTTACAAAAAAGGAAAAAGAACTGTTTCACAAATCATAAGTTGTGCCCCCTATGTCCCGTAGCTTTACGTATAAACCTCCCGGCAAGGGTCGCAATTTTTGCCTGACTCACAACTTTTAATCGTTTTTTGATTCGATATAAGTATTTAAATTGTTAAAATTATTATTTTATTTTTGGATTAAATGTGTTTTTTTGACAAAGCAGAATATTTTGGGGAAATTACAGGATAAAAAGGGCTCCGGAGAAATTAGCGTATTTTTTTATATATGTTTTTGTTTAGTGAGTTGTAATGCTTTGCAGGCTTTTCAGCCGACAAATGATTTTATTGATTATAACACGAGGTATATCGGTATAGAGGATGGTCTTTCGCATAGTTCGGTAACCGAAATTTATCAGGATTCCAAAGGTTTTATGTGGATTGGCACTTTTGACGGGCTTAACAGGTATGACGGATATGAGTTTACGGTATATCATCATCAACCGGAAGATTCTGCCAGTCTTGCAAACAATCGTATAGAAAGCATATACAGCCACAAGGATCTGGTTTATATAGGTACGAAACTGGGTTTGAGCATATATAATTATAAAAATGATCGCTTTTTCACAGTAAAGTTTAAAAATGATCGTACCGGGGAATTGTTGCCTATGGAACGCCCGGTAAACGATATTACGGGAAATGCAGAAATTGTTTATGTAGCTACTGCAGGAAAGGGACTTATGGTTCGGGAAAGTGTCGGCCCGGATGATTGTTTTTACCGGATTCCCCTTGCGGGAAGCCATAATAATAGCCTGGATTATCATGCCCAGGCCATGGCATTTGATAGTCGCAAACAACTCTGGGTTTTTGTACAGGGCATTGGAATAACCGTGCTTAACGAAGAAGCGGGACAACTGGAAGTCGTCTATTCCGGGGTAAGAAGCGGGCACAGTATGGTTTTTGGGCGGGAACATGAATTATGGATGGGATTGGATAATGGTGTTTTACGTTATGATACCGATAAGAAAATGCCCCGTTTCTTTACGGAAGGCGCATTGGGGTATGAAGTTAAGGACCTGGCATATATAGAGGACCGGCAGGAAATATGGGCAGCTACGGACGGAAACGGGTTATTTGTATATACGGATACATCAGGTCGTTTTCAGGCCTTTCAAACCCTTACCGGCAGGACAGACATTGTGACAAGCAGATCTGTATATGACCTTTATGCGGATGACAAAGGGCGGAAATGGATAGGAACCAAAGTAGGGATAAAACTCATTCTCAACGATAAAATACCGTTCAGGACGATTTCCCGAAGTGCTGTTGCAGGACTTCCGGGCGATCTTGTATTTTCCTTTGCCCAACAGGGCGACAGACTTTGGATAGGAACAGACGGAAATGGTCTCGGGGCATATGATCTGAAAACCGGAAAAACAGAGAAATACAGTGCGGCTTCCCGAGACAGGGATTCTTTAGTGAGCGATTTTATAACCTCCCTGAAGATCAGAAACGATAATTTGTGGATAGGCACTTACGGAGGAGGAGTGAACCGCCTGGATAATGCGACGAATACTTTTAAAAGATATAATCTCTACAACAGCAGAACAAACAGGAATGAAAGTAATGTGTGGGTATTGTTTACGGACAGCAAACAAAGATTATGGGCAGCTACCTCTGATCAGGAAGGGCTTTTTGTATATCGCGAGGAAGATGACCGGTTTGCGTATGTGAAGTCCGGCATTGCAGGGGTACTGGCCATGACAGAAAGTAAAGACGGCAGGTTCTGGATAGGTTCTTACGGACATTTATTTGAATTCGATCCCGAAACGGGAATAACCCGAACGTATAACATTAATTATCCCGTCCGGTCTCTGAAATTCGCAGATGAACATCTCCTGATGGCCGGTACGGAAGGAGGGGGACTTTTATTACTGGATACACAACGGGGAACGAGAAAAATACTGACCGGAAAGGATGGCCTGCCCGATAATTCCGTTCTCAATATTTTACGTGATGACTACGGTTATTTCTGGATGAGCACATATAATGGGATATGCAGGTTTGACATAAAAGAACATAAGTTTAAGAATTTTTATGCCGCGGACGGACTTCAGAGCAATCAATTCAATTATAATGCGGCTTTAAAGCTCAGTTCGGGAGAACTGGCTTTCGGAGGTATTAAAGGAAGTAATATTATTAACCCCGGGCTGGAAATGCCTGAAAAAGACTTTCCCAATCTGGCCATTACCAGAATAAAGGTCAATAATCAGCCGCTGGCCAGAGACGGGAGTCCGGCATTGGTACTTGATGAATTGCGGGTGCCTTATGAAAAATCAATGCTTTCGTTTGAGTTTGTCGCCCAGGAATACGGTAACCCGGAAAAAATATCATATGCCTGTTTCCTGGAAGGATGGGACAGGGAATGGCAATATACGGGAACTTCCAGGGTGGCAAATTATTCCAAATTGCCGGAAGGAAACTATACCATGCGGATAAAGTCCACCAATACCGATGGTATATGGAATATGAACGGGATAGCTTTTCCCGTGGTGGTGAATCCTCCGTGGTTCCGTACTCCGCTGGCATACGTGCTTTATGCTGTATTGTTTGGTGTTGTGATCTCTGTTATCCTCCTGTATCAGAAAAAACAATCCCGGTTAAAGTATGAAGTGGAATTGTCCGGGCAGATAGCCAAAAGGGAGAAAGAGTTGCACGAAAAGAAAATAAACTTTTTTACCAATATCTCTCATGAATTCCGTTCGCCGTTAACCATGATTATCAATCCGCTGAAGGATATTATTTACGGAAGAGACCAGGAGATCGATCCCGGGACTATCGAAGTGGCGTATCGCAATTCCAGGAGGCTGCTTAGCCTTGTAGACCAGTTGATACTATTCAGAAAGGTGGATGACGATACCGGAGTGCTTAAAATAAACAACTGTGATATCATACATCTGTGTAAAGAAGTGTACAATTGTTTTATACATCGGGCAAAAAAGAAAGGAATAACATATAATTTTCACGCAGATATTTCCAACCCGGTAGTATACATAGATAAGGAGAAAATGGAAATCGCCCTTTTTAACCTGGTTTCCAATGCACTCAAGTTTACGAAAAAAAACAGGGGAATGGTTTCGTTTGAAATTTTTGAAAATGAAAAAGGGATTGTTATGGAGATAGCAGATAACGGAATATCAATTCCTCCGGCAGATAAAAAACGTATTTTCGAGTTGTTTTACCAAAGAGAGGAAAACCGGACTGTTAAGAAAAAAGGATTCGGAATAGGCCTGTACCTGGTTAGAAAAATTGTAGAAAGACATAGAGGCACAGTGCAATGTATGGACAATGACCGGGGAGGCACCACATTCAGAATAGAACTTTTGGGAGAAGAGATACGAAAAACCCGTGAAGACGGAGATAAAGCTACCGGTATAAGTATGTTGCCCGACCCATCGTTTGCGGAAGATGATCTGCAATATACAGCAGAGAGGATACCGGAAAACCCAACAACTGTAGATGATGATATTATCAGGGATAAAAGGGCCGTACTGATTGTTGATGATAATCCGCAAATACGCGCATACTTATCTGCTGTTCTCAGTGAATATTATCTGGTTACCCGGGCTTCCGGTGCCGAAGACGGACTGGAAATGCTTCGGAAGCAGGATTTCGATTTTATTATCTCTGATGTGGTCATGGAAAAAATGAACGGAGTGGAATTCTGCGAGATCGTGAAAAATGATAAGGACCTCAGGCATATTCCTGTAATTCTGCTTACTGCGGGCACTTCCGAAGAACTGAAACTGATGGGAGCGGAAGTAGGTGCGGATGACTATATTACCAAACCCTTCGATAAGGAATATTTGAAGGCCCGGATAAAAGGGATACTGAATCGGAGAGAGGTCATTAAAAAACACCTTATACGGGAGGTCACCGGGGAGCAGAAAGACCTGAAACTTTCTGACGAGGATAAGGCGTTTGTGGACAGGATCGTGGAAGTGGTAGAATTGAACCTGAATAACGAGACTTTTACAGTAGCCGGAATGGCAGGAGAAGTGGGGATGAGCCAGTCGCTGATCTATAAGAAAATAAAACAGATCACCGGGAAATCCATTACCGAATTTATTAGATTCATCCGGCTCAGGCAGGTCGCTACGGCATTGATAACTACGGAAATTCAGATCAGTCAGGCGGCCCTGAATGCCGGCTTTGGCGATATGAAGTACTTCCGGAAACAGTTCAAGGAACAATACCGGATGACCCCGTCGGAATTCCGCAAAAAATACAGTAATGTTAAGGATAAGAAATACATCCTGAATGAAAGTTTCTGGAAAATGGAATGAAACGGATCTGTGTTTGGTGCATAACAAAAACAGATCGGCTTAACAGGAATTAGGCTTATGAGCGCTTCTTTATCATAAGTCCGGCTAAAAAAGTCCTCCCCGGCCCCTTCCCGCTTGTGTTGAACTTGCCTGCACTGAGCCCTTTGATACTTTGGCTTCGCTGGGATAAACTAAAGCCGAAGTGTCGAAGCATGGGGGAGTCCCGATCCCGATAGTTATCGGGACCATCGGGAGGGAGGGGATAAACTCTAAAAAAGTATAAACAGGCTTTATTTCTTCCGGCATACAATTATATTATTAACCATATAGTTCCGGTTTTCCTCCTCCTGTTATTTTCTTAATAAAATGGTATTTCATACGGGGATATAGGAAATTATTTACCGATTTGATAATGAAATACAGGAATCACCCTCCTATTTTACGAATATACCACCCCTTTTAAGAAATAATTGCAACGAATTTTGTAGCAGAAAATGAAGTAATTAAACCCGGGGTCAGATCACCCTCCGATTCGGGCAAAATACGGCCTGGTCAGTTAAGAAATCCGGAGAAGGGATAATCCGAGCGACATTCAATGTTTTAAAAAGAATAGCACGATTTCCCTTTTGAAAGGAGCTCCGGTATTTTAGTACCTGTTTAAATAAGTGTTTATACTACATTTTACAAAGATCTGACAGGAATGGTTCCGGGAAAGTACGCACCACAATAGTCCCGGACCTGGTTTGTTACCGATTTTTCACTACAACCAAAACTAAATATATGATATGAGAATTTTTACTTGCTTTTTAAAAGCATCGGGTCTGCTTATGGTATTGGCAGTCTCGGTGTTTCAGATGAGTGCACAGGAGCAGATGCGCACGGTAACCGGAACGGTTATTTCGGGAGATAATAAAGGGCCGCTTCCCGGGGTTACCGTTAAAGTAAAAGGAGTGGCGCGGGGGACCACAACCGATTTTGACGGTAACTACGAGTTAAGGGTGAATGAAGACGAAGTCCTCGTCTTTTCATATGTCGGCTTTAAAACTGTTGAGATAGCTGTAAGCGGAAAAAATACCATTAATGTTACACTAAACCAGGATCTCCAGGAGCTCGATGAGACGGTAGTGGTTGGTTTCGGAACTCAAAAGAAGGCCAGCCTGGTCAGTTCTGTGACCACAATAAACCCCAAAGAACTCAAGGGCCCTACCAGTAACCTGACCACCATGATGGCAGGCAGGGTTTCGGGGATGATAGCCTATCAGCGCAGCGGGGAACCCGGGGCGGATAACTCGGAATTTTTTATCCGCGGACTGGGTACATTTGGTACCGGTAAGGTAAACCCGCTGATACTCATTGACGGCATAGAATCTTCGACCAGGGACATGGCCCGCTTGCAGCCGGATGATATCGACTCTTTTTCGGTATTAAAGGATGCCGCCGCCGCGGCAATTTACGGGGCAAGAGGGGCTAACGGAGTGGTACTGATTACCACCAAATCGGGTGAAGAGGGCAAGGTGAAGTTCAGATTCAGGGCAGAGAACAGGGTTTCTACCAATACCCGGAACTTCAGGTTTGCGGATAATATTACCTATATGAACCTGGCCAATGAAGCCGCCCTGACCAGAGATCCGAATGCCGTTCTGCCCTATACCCAGACCAAAATAGATCGTACTGAGGCAGGAGACAATCCCTTGCTGTATCCGAATAACAACTGGATAGATCAACTGATCAAGGATTATACCGTTAACCAGGGCTATAACCTGAGCGCCAGTGGTGGCGGAGAAAGGGCGCGGTATTATGTGGCAGGGACCTATAATGTAGACAACGGGGTGTTGAAAGTGGACGGGATAAACAACTTTAACAGCAATATCAAACTGCGCAATTATTCACTCCGTTCCAATGTTGATATCACCTTGACCAATACCACCGATGCCTCGGTAAGGCTTTACGGCCAGTTCGACGATTATAACGGCCCCGTAGGCGGGGGAGGTGCCACGTTTAACAGGGCCATCTGGTCCAATCCCGTAAGATTTCCGGCCGTATATCCTTCGGAATTGTTGCCCTATATAGAACATCCCTTGTTCGGAGGGGCGGTTGCCGGACAGGACGGCACGGGACTGCTGACCAACCCCTATGCCGAGATGGTAAAGGGATACCAGGTGTGGAAACGGTCTAATATCCAGGCCCAGCTCGAGTTGAAGCAGGACCTGGGCACGATCACCAAAGGGCTTACGGCACGTGCCATGGGATATGTGAGAAGAATGTCTTATTACCAGGTGTCCAGGCAATACAATCCTTTTTACTATACGGCCTCCCTGAGCCCTTTGGATAACAGCATTAACCTCAGGGTACTCAACGACGGCGGAGCGAATTCCATAGGCACCACCGGGAGCGAATACCTCGGGTATGACGAAGGCGACAAGGACATCGATTCCAGGATATACCTGGAAACAGCCATCAATTACAACCGGGTATTCGGAGAAAAACACGCTGTGTCCGGAATGCTCATCAACATCCTTTCCAGCTATGAAACCGGTAATTCGGGAAACGTCCAGTCCTCTTTGGCCCACAGGAATCACGGGATTTCCGGGCGTTTTACCTATGCCTATGACGACCGCTACCTCGCGGAGTTCAATTTCGGGTATAACGGCTCCGAGCGTTTTGCCAATGATCACCGGTATGGTTTCTTCCCTTCCTTCGGGGTGGGGTACCGTATATCCAATGAAAAATTTTTTGAACCGCTCAAAGAAGTGGTCAGTAACCTGAAATTCAGGGCTACCTACGGATGGGTAGGGAACGATGCCATCGGGGATGACGAAGACCGTTTTTTCTACCTGTCGAATGTCGACCTGAATGACGGGGACTTTGGAGCCCGTTTCGGAGAAGACTTCGGGTATTACAGGCCCGGTATTTCCATTTCGAGGTATGCCAACAACCAGATCAGCTGGGAAAAATCCGAGCAGATCAACATCGGTATGGACCTCAGCCTGTTTCGGAACTCCCTGGAAATTATTGTTGATGCGTTTCGCCAAAGAAGGAGCAATATCCTGCAGGAACGTTCCAATATCGGTTCTACCATGGGATTGATGGTCATTCCGGCAGCCAATTTCGGAAAAGCAGAGAGTAAAGGAGTTGATGTTTCTTTAACGTATAATAAGCAATTATCGCAAAACTTATGGACCAGCCTGCGCGGTAATTTTACCTATGCTACCAGCAAAATATTAAAATTCGATGAAAATATATACCCGGAAAACATGACGTACCGCTACAAAAAAGGACAATCGATTGCCAGACAGTTCGGGTATATAGCCGAAAGGCTGTTTGTTGACGATAATGAGGTAGCCAATTCTCCCACTCAATTCGGTACATATATGGGGGGAGACATCAAATACAGGGACATGAACGGCGATGGGGTGATCACTTCCAACGATATGGTGCCCATCGGTTATCCCACCACCCCCGAGATCGTTTACGGGTTTGGCGGTACCGCCGGTTTTAAGAACTTCGATATCAGTGCCTTTTTCCAGGGTTCGGCCCGTACTTCTTTCTTTATCAACCCGAGAAATATATCTCCTTTTGTACTGAATTATGATGATGATATCAATACCTACGCACAAAACGGGCTGCTGAATGTCGTTGCAGACAGTCACTGGTCTGAAGAGAACCGGGATATATACGCATTCTGGCCCAGGCTGAGCGATACTTTTATTGAAAACAATAATCAGAGATCCACCTGGTGGATGCGAAACGGTGCTTTTCTGCGGCTTAAAAGTGTGGAGATAGGCTATAACACTCCTGCCAGATTTCTGGATAAATACGGAATAAAGGGATTGCGGATTTACCTCAGCGGAACCAATCTCGCCGTATGGAGCAAGTTTAAGATGTGGGATCCCGAAATGGGAGGCGACGGCCTGGGCTACCCTGTACAATCGGTATATAACATCGGGGTATTGCTCGACCTGTAACCTATAGAACAACAAACAAAAAGAACATGATGAAGACCAATATATACAACCAACTCTACAGGGGATTTATATCGATACCGTTTGTGTTAATGGGTATGCTGCAATCCTGTAATGACGATTTCCTGGACGTGGTGCCGGACAATGTATCTACCGTAGAGCACGCATTTAAGCTCAGGAACGAAGCCGAAAAATATTTGTTTACCTGCTATTCCTACCTTCCCAAAGACGGGGATGTACGTTATAATATAGGAATGCTGGCCGGGGATGAAATGTGGATACCGTACCAGAAACGGATCACCAGTTATGCCTTTGAAATTGCCCGGGGGAACCAGCGAAGATCCGAACCCTATATGAATGCCTGGTACGGTAATTACCAGGGAGGAGGTCCGGATGACGATTTCGGTCTGTACAAAGGCATACGGCATTGCAATATTTTTCTGGAGAACGTTCGCGACACCGACAATGTTCCCGACCTTGGGGATGCAGAGCGGGAACGATGGATAGGAGAAGCGGAGTTCCTGAAAGCCTATTATCATTTTTACCTGCTCCGGATGTATGGCCCCATTCCCATCGTCGATGAAAATTTACCCATAGATGCGGAAGAGGAAGAGGTGAATGTAAAAAGACAACCGGTAGATGAATGTGTGGATTATATCACAGCATTACTGGACAGTGCTGCCCAAAAGCTGCCGGAGATCATTGCAGACCGCAACACGGAACTGGGACGGATAACCAGGCCTATTGCTTTGGGAATAAAGGCAAAATTGCTGCTGATGGCTGCCAGTCCCCTGTTTAACGGAAACCTGGATTTTTCCGGTTTTACGAATGCAGACGGGACTCCTTTGTTCAATTCAAGTGCGGACGAAACAAAATGGCGGAAAGCCGCAGATGCTGCGCTGGAAGCTATCCAATCGGCAGAAGGGACCGGGCATAGCCTTTACGTATTTCCCCAATCGTCTTTTTCGCTTACCGATACCACCATGACCCAGCTCAGTATACGGCAGTCCGTGTGTGAGCGCTGGAATCCCGAGCATGTCTGGGCCAACCCTAACAGCCAGACCGATGACCTGCAACTTTTTAGTATGGCCCCCCTGCACGTGGAGCACAATCACAATGTTGCCAACAAGATTTTGTCCCCGCCCTTAAAGATCGCCAGGCTGTTCTATACCCATAACGGGGTGCCTATAAACGAAGATAAGACCCTGGATTTTACAGATGAAAAAAGCATTAGAACAGCAACGCACGACGAACGGTTTTATATCGAAGAAGGCTTTGAAACGGCCAGGATCAACTTTGATCGGGAGCCCCGGTTCTACGCTTCTCTATGTTTTGATGGCGGGATCTGGTATAAATACGACAGCCCTTCCAACTCGGATGAAAATACCTGGGTGCTCAGGGGAAAATACACGGATTATGCAGGAAGTGGTCACTACCAGAGCTATAACGAAACAGGATATTACATCAAGAAACTGGTAGACTGGACGCAGTCGATGAACGCTTCCGGGGCTTCCTATAAGGAATATCCCTGGCCGCAATTGCGCCTGGCCGACCTGTACCTGATGTATGCCGAAGCCCTGAACGAAGCCGAAGGGCCTTCCCCAACCGTTTATGAATACCTGGACAGGATCAGGGAAAGAGCAGGCCTTAAAGGCGTGGTGGAGTCCTGGGAAAATTATTCCGTAAATCCGTCAAAGTACACGACCAAAGAAGGACTCAGGGAGATCATACACCAGGAACGCCTTATTGAACTGGCCTTTGAAGGGCACCGGTTCTGGGATCTGAAGCGATGGAAAAAAGCGGTAGAAGTATTGAACGCCCCCATTACGGGATGGAATATACGGGGAGAGGATACCAATTCCTATTATCAGGTCCGGACCATCTACCAGCAGCAATTTATCGCTCCCCGCGACTATTTCTGGCCCATAGGAGAAAATACCATTATTCAGAACCCTAACCTGGTGCAAAACCCGGGATGGTAAAGATGTCCAATTGTAAACAGATGTAAGCGATGAAAAATTCAATAAAAAACAAGTTGACCGCAGGCGTATTCACGATGGCTCTTTTTATCATTAGCGGGAGCATTATTGTAGCCTGCAGCGATTCCGATACCCAGGAACCCCTGGAGAACAACCCGGAAGCGCCGGGCGTTGTACATAATGTAAGTGTGGAAAACCAGCCCGGAAAAGCCAGGATCACTTATGCGCTTCCCGAAGAACAGGACCTGCTCTACGTCAAGGCCGAATATACCCTGGCTACCGGGAAAAGTATGGAGGTCAAAGCTTCCTATTACGAAAACTCCGTCCTGGTGGAGGGCTTTGCCGATACGTTGGAACACGAGGTAAAACTGTATGCCGTGAACCGGAGTGAAGTGGCCTCCGAACCGGTTGCTGTTACGGTCAAACCACAGGAAGCCCCCTTGTGGGACGTGTACAAAAGTCTTCATGTAGGGGCAGCTTTCGGAGGGGTATATGTCAATGCGGAAAATCCCTACCGGAGCGATGTGGCCATACTCATTATGCAGAAAAACGAACATGACGAATGGGAGATCAACCCTAACAGCATTTACTCTTCTACTGATAGTATTTCCCATACCTTACGCGGATTGGATACCTTAAAACAGGACTTTGCATTTACAGTAAGGGACCGGTGGCTCAATTATTCGGATACGCTCTACACCAGTATATCTCCGCTCTATGAAGCCGCCATTCCCCAATCCGGTTATAACGGTATGAATCTGCCCGGCGATGCTCCGAGGCATCCTTCTACGTCAATGTCAGGGATGTGGGATGGTAATATTATAGACTGGCCCAGTATCTACATGACCCAGGCCGCTCATCCCGGCGAGCACGTCATTACCTTTGATATCGGGCAACTGGCCAAACTGAGCCGTATTGTTATCTGGGACTATCCCGAATACTACAACGGGCGTACCTATTATTACCTGCATTGTATGTACCGGTTCGAAATATGGGGATCGGACGATCCGCCCGCCGACGGCAGCTTTGACAACTGGCACCTGCTGGGCACTTACCAGGAAACAAAACCTTCGGGGCTGCCCTACGGAGAGCAGAACGATGAAGATTACCGGGCGGCCAATGCGGGGTTCAGCTGGGAATTCGATATTAATGTCCCGAAAGTAAGGTATCTGAGGATCAGATGTCTGGAGAACTGGGGAGGAAGCACCAACCTCGCTATCGGGGAATTACAGGTATTTGGCGACCCGAGGTAAAAAGAGACTTGGTAAATGACAAAAATTCAAACATACTATCAGGAGAAGCCAGAGCCTAAGAACCGGTTGCCAGTTTGTAAAAAACTATAAAAACCGGCAACCGGTAACAGGCAACCGGAACCCGGCAACTGTCCTACAGTCTCACATCATACCCGATAAATTTTTGTCATGTCCTAAAAAAAGAGATATAAATTATAAAGACAAGATCATGAACAGCAATACTATAAAAACAGTTTTATACGGAATTGTCCTGTGCCTTTTTACCGTTTTGTCCTGTTCGGAAATGGACGATTATAAAGAATACACCAAAGAAGGGGAAATATCCTATACCGGTAAGATAGACGCTTTGAAGATCTATTCCGGGCGGAACAGGGTTTTAATTGAAGGACTTTTCAGGGCAGACCCCAAGATCACCGAATGTCGCATTTACTGGAATGATAAAAGGGATTCTGTAGTGATCCCGGTAACAAAAACGGCAAGTGTAGACACTTTACTGACTTTGATTGATGATCTGGACGAGAACATCTACAATTTTGAAGTGAGGACCTATGATGATCTGGGGAACAGTTCGGTCCCGGTTTACGCAACGGGGGCATCTTACGGACAACGGTACCAGGCCTCCCTGATAAACAGGCCGGTCAATAAAAGCGATCTTTATGCGGGAGACCTTACGGCTACGATAGAATACGCGAGCATGGACCTTACCAGCGGTGTATTTGCCACGGAAATAATATATACCGATGGCGATGATGAAGAACACACGCTTCGGGTTCCCGTAGATAGTTCAAAAGCGGAAATAGACAGTTATAAAATAGGGACGGATTTTCGATACCGGACGCTCTTTCTGCCCGATTCCACCAGTATCGATACCTTTTCCACCGATTATATCACTATTGATCCGGATATTGTTTACCTGAAAAATTACAGTGCCCCGTTCGAAGTAGAATCTTCGTCAGGGAGATGGGGAACACTTGCGGACTGGATCACCAATGATGCTGCTAAAACCCACAGTGATCACGGCGGGACCGATACCCATACGGGAACAAGGTTATTCAACCTGGAATCCGGCTGGGGGACTCCCGAAATAGTGAACGGAAAGATATACCAGACCGTTACTTTGTCTCCGGGAACATATACGTTCAAGGCTAACCTGAGACAAACGAACGGGGAA
Organism: Sinomicrobium kalidii; assembly: GCF_021183825.1. Classification (GTDB taxonomy): domain Bacteria; phylum Bacteroidota; class Bacteroidia; order Flavobacteriales; family Flavobacteriaceae; genus Sinomicrobium; species Sinomicrobium kalidii. The sequence goes on from NZ_CP089211.1 coordinate 2,460,334, forward strand.
AACGACACCTGGAATGTCGGCCAGGGAGACCGGGCCTACCTCGTTGTAGGTGAAGGAAATGAGCTTCCGGACGTAGATGTCATAGAAACTTCGTCTGCCACACTGGGGTTTGTAAGAGTGCTAAGGGACAATGACCCTGATGACTTTAAAGTAGAATTTACCATTACCGAAGAAAAACAGGTTTCCGTGGGATATGCTACCACACAACCGGGTGGCAATGTAAGTGAACAATATCCGGGAACCGCGAACGGAAGACACTGCAATATCTTATCATTTGAATTTTTTAAAACCGATTAGTTATGGATTATCTGAAAAAGTCGGGCTGTTTGTTCATGCTCTGTGCCCTGCTGGCGTGTACGGACGATGGCAGACAGGAAGAACCTGACCTTGGGGAACCCCCCGAAAGCGAAGCCGGTATCCCGGGCTTGAAAACCCTGGATGTGAGCAACGTAACACTGAACACGGCAACAGTCACGGGAAGTGTTACAAACAACGGAGGTGCATCAGTGACCAAAAGAGGAATATGCTGGAGTAAAACAGGTATACCCACCGTAGAAGGCGCATCGGCAGATGCCGTATCTATACAAGCTTCAGGTGAGTTTTCCGCAAACCTGAACGGCCTGGAAGAAAACACGGAATATTATGTCCGGGCCTTTGCGGCCAATGGTGCCGGTACCGGTTACGGAGAAGTGTTAAACTTTGTTACAGGCAGGACTTCCGAACCTGTGCAACCCTTGGTTTTCCTGGATTCCACCACTTTTGACAACACCCGGAAGTTCGAAGAGCACTGGGAAATGTTTTATCCGTGGGGAACCGATCATAACGGTTCGGCCCGGATGTATGAAGACCAGGTAACGCTGGACGGAAACGGCGGATTGCTGATAGAAGCCAACCGCATTTATGAAGACGAAGGAGACAGTTCTGCCGATCCCTGGTTAAAAATAAAATACCATTCCGGGGCCATTCATTTTAAGGAACACATTGTGGTGAGTGATTCGCTGCCCTCCTGGGAGATCAGCGGGGATTTCCAGGTGCCTACCACAAGGGGGTCCTGGCCGGCCTTCTGGATCACCGGGGCCTGGAGCTGGCCGCCGGAGATCGACATTATGGAGTTTAAAGGGAACAATACCAACTGGCAAAACACGGTGACAGGCCCCGATTGGCAGAACACGTCCTGGCAAACGACCAAAACCACGGTGTCTAATGCCGGAAACTGGCACAATTATAAAGTGATCATCAATAAAACCTCGCAAACCGATGTGGAGATCAAGCTCTACATCGACGGAGATCAGACGGGCACACATACGGCCGATTTTGTAGGAAAACCGTTCTGGCTGATCATCAATATGCAAATGGAAGGTTCCAGCGGTGCCCCCGGCCCCGAATATGCCGAATACAGGGCCCGGAATATCTATGTGGCGGCTACTCCCGCCGAAACACCTTAAAAAACCCTAAATTATAATACCTATGAAAACAATACATCTGCTTTACACAATACTTTTTGCATTAGCTATGGCATGCAGCGGAGATGACCAGACCCAGGCTCCGGAAGAACTTATGGATAAAACAGGAAAGGAAGGTTCAGGAGAAGTCCCGGAACTTCAGGCTGTGGAAATCGATAATATTACCACCACCACGGCGATTGCCAGGGGAAATATTGTTAAGAACGGAAGCTCCCCGGTAACCGAAAGGGGAGTGTGCTGGAGTGTAGAAAGCTCTCCCGTTAAGGAAGATCACAATGCCGAAGCCTCATCGGTGAAAGCCGGGGGAGAATTTATGGTAAATCTCGGAGACCTAGAGGATAATACAACCTATTACGTGCGTGCCTATGCCGTCAACGAGGCCGGCACGGCCTATGGAGAGGAACAACTGTTCAAAACCCGGACGGCGGGACTTCCGGTCGTCCTGACCGATGACCGCTACGCAGCCGGAACGGAAACCGCTTTTATAAGGGCGGAGATAACCGCTGACAACGGTTTTCCGATAACAGAGAGAGGAGTGTGCTGGAGCGATACTCCCGGGGCTACGGTTGAGGACAACAAGGTCCCCGAAGGGGATGGCCCGGGAAGTTTCAGGAGCAGGATAGATGACCTGGCCCCGGATATGACCTACTACGTAAGGGCTTATGCCACCAATTCAAAAGGGACCGCTTATGGAGATGAAATAGAAGTGCAGACCATAGTCAAAGGAAATGTGACCTACACGCTTCATAAAGAACCCGATCCTTCACCGGAATTACAGGAGCATTATCAGCGAATAGAAGCCGCCATGGAGAGTGCAGCCGACTATTACAATAATTTTACCTCGATCGAAAAAACACTCAATGTGTATTACAATCCCGGGGTTCCGACTGCCGATGGAAATATTAACGGGACCATCAGGATCGGCTCCAATCCCAGTTACCAAAGAACAGGAACAGCCATGCATGAAATTATGCACACGGTGGGCGTAGGACAGCACTGGATGTGGAACGAATTGATCTCCGACGGTGTCTACCAGGGGGAAAATGCCAATGAGATTTTACAATTTATGGAAGGCGATGCAGAAGCCGTTATAAAAGGGGATGGCCTGCACTTCTGGCCTTACGGGATCAACGGTGCTCATGAAGATACGGGAGATGAAATGCTTTATATTACCCATGCCCTGATCATGCAGGGTATGAAGAAGGACGGATTGCCGAGTAATTAAGTTTTGTTAGCCTGTAATGATCATTATCTGATCGTTACGGGTAAGTAATTTTATAATACCCGGTTTAAGACGCGCTTATTCCGAACATTCACATAAAAGCTCCGGATCTCCCGAAAACTGGTTCGGAATTTGCCCACTTTAGCCCGCCTCAATTACAAGTCCAAATGATATGAAAATATTGTTTGGATTTTTTATATGATTCTGTATGACTTGGTAAAAATAGAATTTTCTTAATATCGGGTGCCACATAAGACTCTTTCAGTCCGCCCCGATCAATTGCAATACGCAGAACAACTATCCCCGGATCACCGCAAGTCAGTGTAAGGGTATGCTTTTTTGCGTTTTATTCAACAGGAAACCTGGCTACCGCAAGGACATCATCGTTCTGAAGTGCCGGGTCTTTTCGTTCCCCGGAAAATTCATATGTAAAGCATAACCCATCCGGGTTTTCCGGGTCGCCGTATTCACTAAAGGTATTATATTTGAAAGGATCTGTTTTTATACGATCTTCAAAAGAAATACTGATTCCGGGGCTCCTGAAAAGCCGGGAATCTCAAATGGCACATAGTTTATACGCTTTGAACCATATTTAATACGCCTTTAAGTGTCTTTTTGATAACATTGTATTGTGAAATATCTAAATCCATTGAATAAAAAATTAATGATCGCCAGATTAAATAAGACTATTTGGATATGCCTGGCCCTGTTTGTATTCAACCGGGCACAGGCGGAAGACTGGAATAAACTGCTGACATCCCCGGATGGTACCTACCAGTTGACAATAACGGGGGATAATGCCGGAGAGATTAAATACAAGGTCAACTATAAAGGGAAACCCCTGATCAAATCATCCCGGTTGCAGATTGAGTTAGACAACCACCTTTCCGAATGGGCATTGGCCATTAAGGAAAAACCCGAAGCCCCCTGGATGGACGGACTTGTACTGAAAGAAACCGGGACCAATGCTGTGGATTCAACCTGGACACCGGTCTATGGCGAGCGTTCTGTCATACAGCAAAAGTATAACGAACTGACCCTCTCTTTTGAACAAAAGGCCAGCGCGAACTATAAAATGGATATCCAGTTGAGAGCCTATAACGAAGGGGTGGCCATCCGGTATTATTTCCATACCAACCCGACGGGTATTTATTATAGGATAACCGAAGAAAATACAGAATTCACTTTTCCGGAAGGTACGCAGGCCTGGTTTGAGCCTTGGGCACAGGGCCCGTTCACAAAAATGCCTTTGGCCGAATGGCCGGCGGAAAGCGAAAGGCCCCTCACCCTGGAACTGGAAAACGGCCTGTATGCCTGCCTGGCAGAAGCGGCTATGGTGGATTTTGTACGGACAAAATTCGAGTTAGCCGACGATAAGCCCAATACCGTAAAAACGGTGCTTTATGAATCCGTAGATAAAGTGCCGTATTTTGCCACACCGTGGAGAGTGATCATGGCCGCGGAGACCCCCGGAGAACTCATCGAGCACAACGATATTTTGCTTAACCTGAACGCCCCCTCCGCAATTGACGATACTTCCTGGATCAAGCCCGGAAAAATTGTGCGTGATCTCACGCTCTCCGATGAGGGCGCCAAAGATTGGATAGATTTTGCCGCAGAACACAACCTGCAGTATGTTTTGTTTGACTGTTGCTGGTATGGCGATAATTTCAGCTGGGACTCGGATGCGACCACCGTAGATGTTGATCTCGATCTGAAGGAAGTGGTTCGTTACGGTAAGGAAAAAGGCGTGGGGGTCTGGGTATATGTCAACCAGCAGGCACTCGCCAGGCAGGATTTTGAGATATACCCCCTTTACAGGGAATGGGGGCTGGCGGGCGTAAAATACGGTTTTGTACAGGTGGGGCCCCATCGCTGGACCAAATGGCTGCACGAATCGGTACAGCGGGCAGCCGAAAACCGGTTGATGGTCAATATCCACGATGAATTCCGCTTAACAGGTGAGCAGCGTACCTGGCCCAATATCATGACCGTAGAAGGTATTCGCGGCAATGAAGAAATGCCCGATGCCACGCATAATACTGTATTGCCGTTTACCCGCGGTATTGCCGGAATGGGCGACTATACCGTGTGCTACTACTCGCCGCGTATCAAAACCACCCATGCACATCAGCTGGCTTTATCGGTAGTGATGTACAGCCCGTTGCAAACGCTGTTCTGGTATGATAAAGCTTCCGATTATCAGGGAGAGCCCGAGATTGAATTTTTTGAAAAAGTCCCTACGGTATGGGATGACACCAAAGTGCCGGACGGCCGGATAGGTGAATACATCATTACCGCCAGGCGATCCGGAACGGAATGGTTTATCGGCGGGATCACTAATAATGACGCCAGGGAGGTCGAACTGGACCTTGATTTCCTTGACAAAGACAAAAAATATGTCGCCACCCTTTACCGGGATGATGCATCCGTAAAGACCAGGACACAGGTGTCCCTGACACAGAAAAAGGTGACGGCATCGACCAAACTGAAATTAAAACTGAAAGCATCGGGAGGTGTGGCAATATGGATAAGGGAACGATAATTTTGAGATTTGTTCTGGCCGTTATCCTGTGCATAAGTACATGTATGACGGGTATGGCACAATTACCCGTACCTTCCGATATCGGAAATGTACACCCGCGCTGTTTCGGTAAAAAAATGTCCCGGGAAGCTGTTCGGCAACTGGCTGCACGGGAAGAATGGGCACAGCAGATCATCTACAAAACCGAAGAAAGGGTATCCAGATACCTGGACCATTGCGAAGAGGACCCGGAGTGGCTGCTGTCCAGGCTCCAGATGTACTGGAAAACCAGATCGACACAAGTCTATATCGACGGGGGAAAGTACGACCACGCAGAGGGAGAAGCCCCCGTTCCTACGGTCAGGTTTCCGGGGACAAGGGACCATCGTACCGATTATTTTACGCCGCGACTGGAAGATGTCAAACCCTATATGGATGACGAGCGGGGATTGTATCTCCAGCGAAGAGATAATAAGCAGTGGGAATGGACCGATATGGTTTCCTCGGCCAGGATCGTCGAGTCCGTCAACCGGAACATCCTGGAAATAGCCAGGGATGCCGCTTTTATGTATTGGTATACCGGAAAGGAAGCCTATGCCAGACTTGCCTTTGGGGTGCTGGATACCTACCTGACCGGACTTTATTATCGGGCGGAACCCATAGACCTGAGCCATGGCCACCATCAAACCCTGGTAGGGCTGACCTCCTTTGAAGTCATACAGGAACATTACATTGCGGAAGTGACACAGGCTTATGATTTCCTGTATGATTACATTTCAGCCAACTACCCAGGCAAGATCGCGTTGTATAGCGCCAGCCTTCAGAAGTGGGCCGACCAGGTGATCAAAAACGGGGTGAGTTTCAATAACTGGAATCTCTTCCAGGCGGGGCACGTATCCCGTATTGCCCTGGTGCTGGAAAATGACTTGGCTTATAAAAACGGCAAAGGCGCACAATACTATCTTGACCGGATCACCAATCAAAACAGTACCCGCCAATGGTCGCTGACCAAACTCATTGATTACGGGTACGATCCGGACACGGGTATCTGGAATGAAAGTCCCGGCTATGCATTGGGTGTTCTCCGCGATTTTATCCGTTTTGCAGCATTTTACGATCATACCTTTGACATTGACCTTATAGCAAAACTACCCGTACTCCGGCAGGCGGTCATTGCCGCACCGCAATACCTCTACCCCAACGGTTACCGGGTGGCCTTTGGAGACGGACACTACGGAAAACCGGAGGCCGGCCCGGTATTGTATATGATCGAAAACGCCAAAAAATACGGCAAGGAAACCGATGAGGTCTTTTTCACCCGTATGCTCAAGACCCTGTTTGATGAAAACAGTTATGCAGATGGGCTCAATGGCAGGCATATCGAAAACCTCTTTGCCGAAGCCCCGCTTAAGATCCGGAAAGATATTCGGCCGGGCAAACTTGAGGATTTCACTGCTCCGCTGTTTTATGCGCCCAACACCAGTTGGCTGGTGCAACGGCAAGGTACAGACGAGTCGGGCCTGATGATCAGCCAGATCGGCTCCAAAGGCAATCACATGCATTCCAACGGTATTGCCATGGAACTTTATGGCCTGGGTTTGCCATTGGCCCCGGAGTTGGGAAACGGCCCCAGCTACTTTTCCGCAGCCTATGCCGAATATTACTCTCAGTTTCCGGCCCACAACACCGTAATCGTCAACGGAAAGTCCAGGTATCCGGAAATGAAAAGCAATCACGCCTTTACCTGCAATGCCGCCTATCCCGAAAGCGGGAAACAAGAGGGTAATCTGCCGGGTTTTACTTTTTCCGATGTGAGTTTTCTGGAACCTGAGACCTATAGCGACCAGCGAAGGGTAATGGGCATTGTTTCCGATGAGGAAAACGGTTATTACATCGATATTTTCCGCTCCGCCCAAAGGGAAGGCAAGGATGTCAAGCACGAATATTTTTACCACAACCTGGGACAAAGCCTGGACCTGAAAGATATACAGGGAAATCCCCTGAACCTGGAACCAACCTCCAAAATGGCTTTTGGCGATGGCGACCTGATGGCCTACGATTATATGTGGGATAAAAAATCCATAGAATTCGCAGATGATTTTACCGGGCAGTTTAACCTGGAGATGAAGGACAAGACCGTTACGATGAACCTTTGGGTCAAGGGCGAAAGCGACCGGGAGATCTTCTCGGCCATGAGCCCGAAGTCCACGGCTTTCCGGCACGGGCCGCTCCCCGAAGCATTCAATGACTTACCGGTCCCGACCCTGGTCATCCGGCAGAACGGGGAAGCATGGAACCGTCCTTTTGTCGCCGTGTATCAACCTGCCCTGAACGGAGCGTCCAATATCCGGTCTGTGGATTATTTCGGTAAAAATGAGCAGGCCGGTATCCGTGTGACCGGCAGATCGGGAAAAGAAGATTTTATTCTATCCACCACAAACGGTGATCAAAGCTGGAAACATAAAGACATAAGCCTCACCGGGACATACGGAGTAGTATCGGTTAAGGATAACAATCTTAAAATGTTCCTGGGCCACGGCCGGTCACTTGGATATAAAAAATACACATTGCGTACTGAAGAACCGGCTTCCCTGGCATTCGCGGTCGACAACGGGCAGTGGTATGTGATGACTACAGCCCCGGCATGCCTGAACATTTCCGTTAATGATGTAAAGGCAGATTACCAGCTGGAAGATGCTAATGGCAACAGCTATCAGGGTACGGTAGATAAAAAGACGAAACAGGTTCGTTTTAATCTTCCTGTACTGGAGCATACCCCGGTAAAACTGAAAATATCAAATTAAGGCTGACAAGGCTCCTCTGCTTCGACCGGGCTCAGCACCGGCTTTGTGACGAAGGGAGGTGGTCCCGATCTTTGATTGGGAGCGGAGGGTTAGAAATCCCAGGCCATTGGAAAAACGCATATGTTCGGGACTAAATTCCAAAAGCTTAAGCTGGGTCAAACTTCCCGTCCCGCTTTTGCGGGACACTTCTGCTTTGGCAGGTGCCCGGCACAGCACTTCGTCTGAAGAAGGGAGCTTTTGAGATTTGTTAAAATAATACGGGATTATTCCAACAACTGAAATTTTAAAGCATTAATAAATACTAAAATAGATTAAAAATATTCCAAGCCGATGAAAAAGTTCTCATTTGTTTTTGTAGTGTTTGTTTGTATTATGATGGCAGGCACAGGCTTTGCACAGGACAGCCTGGTCACCTATGATGTTCCCAGGAAACTTTTTTATTCCATGCACAACGATGATTTTACCGTGCAGATAAGGAATCCCGGAGGACAATGGATGGACCTTTACGAATACAAAGTGCAGGTAGACATGGACCGGGTGCAGGAGGCCTCCATGGTCTATTTTGATTTTTCGGGAACAGTAGAAGTAAAGATCCGGAAAAACAACGGACTGGTGAATACCGTGGACATCAGGCCATTATCTTATGAGATCACGCCGGAGGTAAAAGGCAATATCATTCAATTTACGCTTGACAAGCCCAGGAATATTTCCGTAGAAGTGGACGGGGACAGACTTCACAACCTACACCTTTTTGCCCAGTCTATTGAGGAAAACCGCCCGGACCCCAATGACCCTAATGTGGTTTATTTCGGTCCGGGTGTACACGAAGCCCCGGATAAGCCGGGGGATGTCTTCCAGGTCAAAAGCGGGCAGACCGTGTATATCCATGGCGGGGCTGCAATCAGGGGAAAACTGCTATGCAACAATGTTAAAAATGTGCGTATCATCGGAAGGGGCATCATTCTGGAACCCGAACGGGGCGTAGAGATCCGCTTTTCCGAAAATGTGGAAATTGATGGGATCCATGTAGTGAATCCGAAACATTATACCGTTTACGGAGGGCAATCCAGGGGATTGAAGATCAAAAACCTGACCTCCTTTAGTTGCAGGGGATGGAGTGATGGCATTGACCTGATGAGTTGTTCGGATGTGGAGATCGATGGCGTTTTTATGCGTAATTCGGACGATTGCATTGCCATTTATGCCCACCGCTGGGATTTTTACGGGGATGCAAGAAACTATAAGATCTCTAACTCTATCCTCTGGGCGGATATAGCCCATCCCACTAATATAGGGGCCCATGGAAATACTGAACACGAAGGAGATACGATTGAAAATATCATCTTTTCCAATATCGACATTCTGGAACACGATGAAGATGATCCATGCTGCCTGGGCGCTATGGCTATCGTAGCAGCTGATAACAACCTGGTGCGGAATGTGACTTATGAAAATATCCGGGTAGAAGATATACAGGAGGGGCGTTTGTTTGACTTACGCGTGTTAAATAACCCAAAATACAATACCAAGTCGGGAAGATCCATCGAAAATATCCGTTTCAGGAATATTACTTACAATGGTTCGGGTGTTCGCCCTTCCCGGATCAAAGGATACAACAAAGACCGGATGATCAATGGCGTGACTTTTGAAAATGTGACGATTAACGGTGAGAAAGTAACTTCTCCCGAGGAAGGCGATATTATCATCGGGGATTTTGTGAAGAATGTAAGGTTTAAAAAATAAAAATAGTCACTTCACTGAAAATATTTCCGTTCTGTTTATATGGAAGACGGGAACGAAACCCCGGATGCTGCCTGTAAAGAACTTTCCCTTGAACCGGGCAGCCTTCCGGGTGTCTCTGTACCTCACGTAAATTTACAATCAAGTCATAGGCAAAATCCGCCTGCAAATACCGAAATTCCGTTGATATGTTTGCCCTGCTTTGAAGTAAAAAACTGTTTAAGATTGTAAACAGGGTTCCCTTTCCTGATTGTTTCTTCAAATTCAGCATTTGTTATTTTTTTAACCCGTTAAATGATATTTAGACCGTAAAATGGGTTATAATTTATCAATATTGGATTATAGTTGATATTCCTTATAAGCCGGTCTGGCTATCATTGTATGCTGAAACCAAACTTCTTCCGAACAGCTTTTTACCGCAGATCATTGTCTTGTCTTTTTCAGGATAAAACTAATAGTAAAGTGATAGAACAAGGGAAGGAGAGAACCAAACCAAAATTTTTATGAAAAAAGATGATTTTGTCAGAGTAAGAACACGGATGGGGGGCCTCATCGGTGTTCTATGGCTATGTAGCATGTTTGGCAGCCTGTATGCACATCCGGGAGCCATTCGCCGGGATATGGGAAAGATATTTTCGAAAGTCACCGGGAAAATAACCTCGGCAACAGACGGCCAGCCACTGCCGGGAGCCACGGTAATGGTTAAGGGAACTTCAACAGGAGTGGTGGCCGACTTTGACGGGAATTACGAAATAGAGGTGGACGATCCGGCCAATGCCGTATTGAAGGTCTCTTTTGTAGGATTTAAAACCATAGAGATTCCCGTAAACAATCAAAATACCATTGATGCGGCATTGGAGGAAGACCTTGCCCAGTTGGAGGAAGTTGTAGTTGTGGGATATGGAAAACAAAAGAAAGCGACGCTTACCGGGGCTGTTGAACAGATAAGTTCCGATGTTTTTGAAGACAGGGCCGTTACCAATCCGGCTTTGGCACTTCAGGGACAAACCCCCGGATTGGTAGTGACGAGGAGTTCGTCCCGGCCGGGTAATGAAGGAATAGCCTTCCGTATCCGCGGAGCTTCTTCTGTTAATGGCTCCGATCCGTTGATCATTATAGACGGCGTACCCGTGGTCGATGAAACTGCCTTTCTGAATATGAACAGCGATGATATCGAAAGCATTTCGGTACTTAAAGACGGTGCGGCCGCTATCTATGGCTCCCGGGCTGCCAATGGAGTGGTTTTGGTAACTACCAAGAGGGGAAAGGGAAAAGTCAGGGTGGATTACAACGGCAATTTCCGTTTCAACACCAATGGTTTGATAGGATATGCGCCAAGTATGCAGGAATATGCCACAATGTGGATAGAAGCCAACAGAGAAGAGCTAACACCGAACTGGTGGATCTGGGGAGAAGAAAACCTGATGCAGATGCAGCAGGGAAAGGAAGGGAAGTTTGATCTTTTTGATACGGATTTCTATGTCTACAATGCCAACCGGATCGATGAGATGTTTGCTACCCGCTATTCATTTCAGCATAATCTGAGTGTTTCCAGTGGCGGGGATAAATCGGGTTACCGCTTGTCTTTGGGGTATGCCGATAACCAGGGAAACCTGGCAACGGCCTATGATGGAGAAAAGCAATACAACGCCCGTTTTAATTATGATTACCAACTGTCTGAAAAATTAAAATTATCGTCAAACATCAGTATTATTCATGCGCATACCAGTCAGCCTTCGCGGGGATTGGGAAATATTCTTTATTCGTTCGATATGCCTTTCTTCCCGGCCAAAAACCCGCTTGGCCAATGGTTTGCTCCCTTTAACGGGATTGACGGGGGAGCGATTAAAAATTCGGCAGCCACGACTTCCGATGCGGGAAGGTACGATAAAAAAAAGCTTACCGGCAGGGTCGATCTGAAGGCTACTTATAATATCTGGGACGGATTGGCTGTGGAAGGATTGGCCTCATTACAGAATGAAAGGTTTGATCACGAACACTATGTAGTGCCCGTACAGCTTTACGACTGGTACGGCAACCCCACAAACTACGCCTATAAAACCGACGGAACGAACAACGCCTACACGGCCGGCAGCGAATCGAAATTCTACCAATACTACCAGGCATTGTTGCGTTACGAAAAAACCTTTGATGAGGTTCACAATATTTCGGCCATGGCCGGGATCAATGCCGAAAAATACACTTACCAGAGGCTCGGTGCAAGGCGTGTAGGCTTCGAAGACCGGGGTATTTACGACATTAGCGCGGCCTCCAAGGAAACGCAGACCAATGACGGTTTTAAAACACAGAACGGTCGCTATTCCTATCTGGCAAGACTGAACTATAACTACGATGAAAAATACATTGTTGAAATGGTCGGGAGAAGGGACGGTCATTCACGCTTTGCATCCGGATACAAGTTCAAAAACTTTGGTTCCGTCCAGTTGGGCTGGGTGTTTACCAACGAAGATTTCCTGAACCCTGTCGCGGACATTCTCGATTTCGGTAAGATCAGGGGAAGTTATGCTACTACAGGGAACTCGGCAGATAAAGAACTCAATGACTTTGACTACCTCTCCCTGATTCATATAGGAACACAGATCCTGGGGCAACCTGCCGCACAACAAACCGCTACGAGTTTAAATAATAACGGGCTCATCAGCAATACCCGTACCTGGGAAAAGGTTACCCAGAAAAATATAGGTGTCGACCTCGGTTTCTTTAACAGCCGCCTCACCACTTCTTTCGACCTTTACGAAAAAGATAACTCGGGTATGCTGATCAATGTTACCTATCCCTCGGTTCTGGGAGGTTCGGCGCCAAAGACCAACAACGGAAATTTTAATACCAGGGGCTGGGAATTTGTGATCGGGTGGAAAGATTATAAAAAGGATTTCAGTTATAATATATCCTTTAACATAGGAAATACCAAAACCCTGGTGGACAATGTAGAGGGGGCCGATAACTACAGGGCCGGCCGTAATGGTATAGTAAACGGTTATCCGTGGAAATCCTGGTTTGTGTATAAGACCGATGGTTATTTTAACAGCCAGGAAGAAGTAGATGCGTATTACCAGGCCTATGGCGATAGTGATAACCTGGCAAATCTGCCCCAGAACAACCAGGCCGTTACACTGCGCCCGGGCGATACCAAAAAGGTGGACGTAGCGGGGACCGGGAATATCACGTCCAACGGTAATGAAGAAAGCTCACTGGTCTACGCCGGCGATGGCGAACCGCATTATACTTTCGGTTTTAACCTGGGCGGTTCGTGGAAAGGATTTGATCTCAACGCTTTTTTCCAGGGCCACCTGGAGCAGAATATCATGCGTAGCGGATATATGGCCTATCCGTTCGGGGCCATATATACAAACCAGAACCCGACCTTTTTGGGAAAAACCTGGACAGAAGAGAACCCGGGGGCTGCATACCCGCGTTTGACGGTTAATTCTACACGTGCCAAATGGAATTATGCCAACAACGATTTTATGTTGCAGAACAGCCGGTATATCCGGTTAAAAACGCTGGTTGTAGGCTATACATTACCTGAAAAAATCACGGAAAAACTCAGAATGAGAAAATTACGGGTGTATTTCTCAGGAAACGACCTGTGGGAAGCCACCGCCATTAAAGATGGATTTGATCCCGAAGCGGGAGCGAATGCTACCGATGGCGATAATGCAGGCTATCCGTTTGCCCGTACGTGGTCTTTTGGAGTAAATATTGGATTTTAATAACCAGTAATAATTAAAAAAATGAAGACAATATTCAACTATATAATTTTCGGAGGGCTTTTTCTGGGGTTCCTGGGATGCCAGGACGATTTTATAGACCTGGAACCGCCCGCCCAGTTTACAGATGCGGCATATTTTAAAAAGCCGGGAGACTTTAAGGATTTTACGACCAGTTTTTACGATCGGCTTCAGGGATGGAGTTTTGGCAATATGGACAACGGTACGGATTTATCGGCCAATGCTAACGGCAATGGTACTTCCCTGGGGCATGGAACAATTGCCGTGGGCGGAACAAGCTGGGACTATTCCGGTATCCGTAATTGCAACATTTTATTGGCTCAGGCAGCCGAATATACCGGTACGGGTAATATCGACCAATATACGGGTGAGGCTCATTTCTTTCGTGCCTATATCTATTTCAATCTACTCAGAACTTTTGGCGGTGTCCCTTTGATAACAACGGTACTGGATGTGGATTCCCCCGAATTATTCGGTCCGCGGAATAGCCGGTATGAGGTGGTTTCACAGATTTTGGCAGATCTTGATGAGGCGATCTTAAAACTGCCGAACGATCAGAATATTCCGTCAACCGATAAGGGCCGGGTTGGCAAATGGGGAGCAATGGCATTAAAAGCACAGGTGGAGCTGTACGAAGCCACATGGGAAAAATATGTGGGGACCTCGGCAGACGGTGATGGAACAACGGAAGGCGCGGGTTCAGTGATGCCTTCGGAATACCCCTCCGTTAACGCCATGTTACAGGATGCTGTTACCATGTGCGAAGAAGTCATGAACAGTGGCGGCTATGAATTGTGGAATAAAAATACCGATCCTGACATGGAAAATTTGAGTTCCTGGTATTTGTTCAACCTTGAGGATGAAGGGTCTAACCCGGGAGGGTATGACAAATCCACGAATAAGGAATTTATTTTATACAAGGTATACGACTTTAACCTTAAGCAGTCCGGCCAAAATATTACCTGGACCTCCTGGCAGCTGTACCCGAGCCGTAAATTTGTGGATATGGCGGTTTGCAGGGATGGATTGCCACCTTCAGAATCACCCTTGTTCCAGGGATACCGAACCGCCGGTTCCGAATTCGAAGACAGGGATTTACGCCTGTTGAACTACCTGTATGCCTCTACTACGGCACCTCAATCCGTCACTTTAAGTTTTGGAGGCCTGGGTTCAAGCGGTTACGGCAACAGCAAATATGCCGTTTACGGTTTTGGCGATCGCAGAAAAGATAACGAAGAATCAGCCAACTGGCCTATTCTCCGTTTGGCAGAGGTCTATCTTATCTATGCAGAAGCACTGTACGAATTGAACGGAAGCATTACCGACGCGCAACTGGATGCCTCGATCAATAAATTGAGGGACCGTGCGGAGGTGGCGCATCTTACCAATACACTGGTTGCCGAAAACGGTCTTGACATGCTACGGGAGATCAGGAGGGAAAGAGCCGTTGAACTGTATCGGGAAGGAAAACGGTTTGATGATCTGAAACGCTGGGGCATGCTCGAAGAAGCATTAAACCCCTCCCGCCTGGGGAGGGTAGTGGGAAGTGCTTCGTACCCGACAGATTTTGTTGATGAATCCGGGAACCCGACGGAGGCTTATGACGCCAACTCCTATTTATGGGGTGAAGAAGCCGTGGAGACCCCCGAAGGCGTGTTAAACTGTGTGGTGGTCGATAGCAGACTCAACCATACCGTAGAGGAAAAGCATTACCTCTGGCCGATACCCATGGATCAGATGGCCCTGAACGACAGTTTGCTTCAGAACCCGGGATACTAACCAAAAACAGGATATGATGAAAGAAAATATCACCATTCGATATGCAGCAAATGCCGTATTGTTGTTTGTCATTTTTGCATCTTTAGTGCTTTGTACCACTTCATGTGAACAAGACCCCGATTTCAGGGAGTTTCCCAAACCGGAAATCACCGTGGAGGACTTCACTCCCAAATCCGGCCGGCCCGGAACCCGGTTAACGATAACCGGGACCAATTTCGGAGAAGAAAAAGGAGCGGCCAGAATAGCATTTAACGGGGCTACGGTAGAAGGAGACAGCATTGTAAGTTATGCCGATACCGAGATGGTTGTTACGGTCCCCGAAGATGCAGGTACCGGTCCTGTTTCGGTGACCGTGTGGGGCTATACACAAGTTACTGCCGATGATTTTACCTATATCCCCGGTGCTTCGATAACAATGGTCGATACGGAACGGGGACAGCCGGGAGATGAAGTGACCGTTACAGGAACGAATTTCAGTTCGGACATCAATAAGGTAAGCGTTTTTATAGGAGAAACTCCCGCAGAAGTTATTTCTGCCACGGAAACCGGGATTAAGTTTAAAGTTCCCGATACGGAATCAAATACTATCGTTTTAGATATTGACGGACAGGAAATAGAAGGGCCGTATTTCTTAATAGGTGATGAACTGATTACAGGAACCCTTATCGGCCATGAAGGATCATGGGGCGACAACCCGGATACAGAGATCACCGCAGCCGTAGATGGCGATGTAAATACCGCCGTAGATGCTCCGTCAGCTACGGGTTATGTAGGCTATGATATGGGAACAGGTAAGGCTGCACAGCTGACATCGGTTCGTTACGTTCCGCGGGAATCGCATCCGCAACGTATGGTGGGCGGAGAGATCAGGGGGGCAAATGACCCGACATTGTCTGATGCTGTTACTCTACATACCATAATGGAAGCGCCCCCCGCAGGCGTTTATACGGATATCTCCATAACAACGACTGAAAGCTACCGGTACATTTATTATTATTCTGAAGACGGCAACTGTAATATAGCGGAGATCGAATTTTACGGTAATGTTGTAGAAGCGGTTATTCCCGAGGGGAAATATGTTTTTGAGTTTAACACTTCCGGTGCAGACGACTGGATTCCTCAACAGGATGCCTCCTGGATAGTGGAAGACGGGCAGTTAAAAGTTACCTTCAATGCCTCGCAGTTTGATGGTACCAACAAGCGCAGGGCAGACCTGAAATACAATATTGCCGGTAAAGGGAATTGGATTTATACAAATGAATACCCTATCATGGCCATGAAAATAACCAACAGGCCCGCTGAAGGGAACCTGCGCTGGGATATTCCGGATATCGGCAGTTTTGACAATAATGACCACCATAGCGATTTTGAAGCCCTGGATGTGATCTACTGGGACTTTTCGGAGAAGAGCACAGAAAGCAGAATAGAGACCAGCCTGGTTGTACAGCTTAAAATTGCAGACATCACTTCCGCTGAAACAGGTTACGAGGTACATTGGGTCAGGACGTTCAAAAACGTGGAAGAACTGTCTGATTTTATTGAACGGTAACAACGTAAATATAACACGGGCCGGTAAAAGTTGCCGGCCTGTATTTCCTTAAATTAAATATATAAGCCATGATAAAATTAACAATGTTCAGAGGGATACTGCTTTTTTTGGGAGTGTCCCTGTTTCTGGGATGTGGAAAAGATTCGGCCGGGAATTTTGAAGAAGACCCGGAAGCAAACGATGAAACACGGGAAGAAACCGAACCTGAAAAAATAACGGTCGATGAAAACAAGACCTTCGTACATCCGGGACTGTTACATACCGGCGAGGACCTTGACAGGGTCAAGGACAGGGTAGATGCGGGAGAAGAACCCTGGATCTCGGGTTGGAACAAATTAACGGCCAATAGCCATTCTTCTTCCGGCTATACGCCTGCCCCGGTTGAAAAACTGATAAGGGGCGGCAATTCTCGTGAAGAACCGGAGCCCGATAATTACTCCAGGGCGTTTAACGATGCGGCAGCAGCCTACCAGAATGCCTTGAGGTGGAAGATCAGCGGCGATGTCGCCCATGCCGAAACCGCTATTAACATATTGAATGCCTGGGCCGCTACCTGCAAGGAATTGAGTGGGGATTCGAATGTGGCACTGGCTGCCGGTATATACGGATACGAATTTGCCAATGCCGCAGAACTGATGAGAGATTACGAAGGATGGGTGCAGGAAGATTTTGAGGCGTTCAAACAATGGATGCTGGATGTCTTTTATCCGGTAAGCCATGCATTCCTGGAAACCCATTGGGGCACATGTAAATCGCATTACTGGGCGAACTGGGACCTGGCCAACCTTGCCAATGTCATGGCTATAGGCGTATTGTGCGACAGGGCAGATCTCTATAAATACGGCATGGATTACCTGATGGAAGGAGAAGGGAACGGGAATATCCATAACGCGATTAACTTTATCCATCCGAAGTCAGCCAACGACGATACAGATCTGGGACAGTTACAGGAGAGTGGCAGGGATCAGGGACATACACTCTTATGTGTCGGTTTATTAGGTATAATTTGCCAATCGGCCTACAATCAGGGCGAAGACCTGTATGCCTATGACGATAACCGGATACTGAAGGCGGCGGAATATGCCGCAAAATACAACTTTGCCAATCTCGATGTCCCGTTTGAAGAATATACCAGAAATTATAAAGACCCCTGGAGTGTTTGCGGGGGAGTTGAAGTCCATACCGAGGTGAATGCATCCGGGAAAGGAGGAAAGCGTCCCATCTGGGAACTCCTGTATCATCACTATGTGGTAAAGGAAGGAATTCCGGCCCGGTACACCACTATGGCGGCACAGGTACACCGCGTTGAAGGTGGTGGCGGTGATTACGGCCCCAATAGCGGAGGTTATGACCAGCTCGGGTTCGGTACTTTGCTTTACAGCCGGGAATGATCCGGTAGTAAGAACCTCGGGGACAGTGTAATGCAAAAAAATGTCCCCTGGTTCCCCCCTGTTCTTCTGCTATACCCGGGAACCGGACATGAACACATCTGAATACCCAATCAACCAAATTTTACATAACTATGAAAAAAACTACTACTATTTTAAAGATCGCATTACTGCTCTTTTTCGCGGGGCTGTTTTCCGGCGGGATCACGGCACAGGAATTTGTGCATCCCGGAGGCCTCCATACCCTGGAAGACCTCAATCGTATGAGAGACAAAGTAGCTGCCGGGGAAAGCCCGTGGATAGAAAGCTGGAATGCGCTGAAGGCCGATTGGAAATCGAGTGCCACTTATGGTATATCCGGCGGTGTCCTGGAAAATGCCAACCAGCGACAGAACATGAACAGGGATGCACAGGCGGCTTACCTGAACGCTATCCGCTGGTACGTCTCCGGGGATGTAGCCCACGCCGAAAAGGCTATAAGCATATATAATGCCTACGCCAATACTGTAAACCAGGTCCCTTCGGGAGGAAATACAGATATCCTGGGACTGGGAGGTATAGGTTTTACGGCGATGGCCATAGGTGCGGAGATCATGAGGCTTTATGAGGGCTGGGATCCTGAAGATTTTGAGAAGTTCAAGTTCATGATGAAGGAGTATTTCTATCCCGTAACCCATGACTTCCTGACCAACCATCGCGGTGCATGCCCTACACATTATTGGGCAAACTGGGACCTGAACAATATTTCCGCACAGATTGCCATAGGTATTCTCGTGGATGACAGGGATATTTTTAATGAGGGCGTGAAGTATTTTAAAAACGGGATCGGAAGCGGAAATATTCACAATGCCATTCCCTTTGTCCAGGGAAACTTCGGGCAATGGCAGGAATCCGGCAGGGACCAGTCCCATGGCATGCTTGGCATCGGATTGATGGCCAATATCTGTCAACTGGCCTGGAACCAGGGCGAGGACTTATATGGTTACGATGATAACAGGTTTCTAAAAGGTGCGGAATATGTGGCCCGTACCGGTGCACTTTCACTCCCGGCGCCGTTTTTTGAAGAATATAACAGTTGCTCCAATCGCAGGCATCGCTGGGTAGCCGGCAATGCCCTGGGAAGATATTTTGACCAGCCTGTCTGGGAGGCGGTTTATAACCATTATGTAGTAAAACAGGGACTGGAGGCGCCCCATGTCAGGGCCATGGCGCAAATTATGAGGTTTACGGGCAGTACAAACGACCAATTGGGGCATGGCGGGCTCACTTATACTTTGGATGCTAATCAATCACCGCTCACCTTTGCGGCACCTCCCGGACAATTACAGGGATTAATCGCAAATGAAGGGATAGGAAGGGTACAATTGCGCTGGAATGCACCCGAAAGCATGAATGCCAGAGGCTATATTGTCAAGCGTTCCACAACCCCTGGCGGACCTTACGAAGAAATATCAAGAGGAGGGAGTACTAACCCGGTATATACCGATACCAACGTAGACAATGGCACCACCTATTATTATGTGGTATCTGCTCATAATAAGAAAGGGGACGGACCGGACTCAGAAGAAATAGCCGCTACACCTGTGGAAGGGATAGAAATAATGCCGGAGGGGTGGACCCGCACAGACATTGGGGAGCTACAAATTGAAGGAGAGGCCATTTATGCTGAGGTTAATACAGGCCATACTTTTATAACCAAGGGAGCAGGAATCGTTGGGGGCACCTCCGACGCCTTAGGCTTCACCTACGGAATTGCTTCGGGGGACGTAACACTTAGTGCGAGGGTGAATGATTTTGGAGGGGTACAAAAAACGGGGATTATGATCCGGGAATCCCTGGATCCCGATGCCAGGACGGTACTGATGAAAATAGGAGATATAGGATGGCGCCTTGCCGGAATGGGTGTGCGCTCCGAGACGGGTGGGAATATGGAATGGATAGGGGGTAACCGCTATACATGGAGACCTGAAATCTGGTTTAAGATTTCCCGATCGGGGAACACTTTTACGGTATACGAATCCAATAACAAAGAAGAATGGTTTGAAGTAGGCAGCCGAACCATAGAAATGGCTGAGCATGTATATGTGGGGCTTTTCAACAGTTCCGGAAATACCTCTTCCCGGAATACTACCCGGTATGACCACGTTTCTGTCACAGGATTCGATGGTAGTGTGCCAGAGGCGCCTGCCAACCTTACGGCTTCGGCAGGCAACACCCGGGTCACCCTGGATTGGGATGAAGCAACTAATGCTTCCGGCTATACCTTAAAACGTTCTACGGTAAGCGGAGGGCCTTATGAAGAGGTGGCTACAAACCTTAATGAAACCGGGTATACAGATTCAGACCTCGATAATGACACCACGTATTATTATGTGGTCACAGCAGCAAACTTTGCGGGCCAAGGTGCCAGTTCCGAAGAAGTAAGTGCAACCCCGCAATTAGCAATACCTCCCGAACCCATTAATGTAAGGGCCACTTCCATATCCGTACAACAGGTCGATCTTACCTGGGAAGAAAGCCTTACGGCTGAAACCTATAAGGTCAGGAGAGCAACAACCGGCGGAGGGCCATATACTATTGTTGACAGTCTCACCGCCACTTCTTACAGTGATCTCAGCGTTACCGAAGGGAGCACCTACTATTATGTGATTACCGCAATTAATGAAAAAGGAGAATCGGCTAATTCCGAAGAAGTGCGTGCCGCTCCCGGAAAAATCGCCTATCTGGCTTTCGATGAGACCGAAGGCAGTATTGCGGCCGATACCTGGACCGATACGGACGGCACGCTCATGGGCGGGGCGACCTGGACCGAAGGTATTGTAAACAACGGGATTTTACTCAATGGCTCCGGTGATTCTCATGTTGAATTACCCGCCGGTCTTATGACCGGGGTGAACGATTTTACCGTCAGTACCTGGGTGAAACTGGATGAAAACCCCACCTGGGGCCGTATCTTCGATTTTGGCTCGGGAACAGACAAGTATATGTTTTTAAGCCCGGGAAGTAGCAGCAACACGGTGCGCTATTCCATCAGGAACGACAACATCGATCAGCAGATCAACAGTTCCCCGGCACTTTCTGTAGGGGACTGGCATCACGTGGCAGTGACCCAATCGGGCGACGTAGGGATCCTTTATATTGACGGGGAAGAAGTCGGCCGTAACGAGAATATGACCCTCAGTCCGGCAGATCTCGGGAACACTGCCCAAAACTGGATCGGGAAATCCCAGTGGCCGGACCCGCTTTTAAAGGGTACCGTAGATGAATTCAAGATATACAGCAAAGCCCTGGACGCTTCGGAAATAGCATCCGTTTATCAGGAATTGGCACCGCCGGATTCACCGAAAGACCTGGGCATTGACATTGCGGAAAATATGGTCTCATTAAGCTGGTCCGCGAGTGAAACAGCTACTTCCTACAACATTAAAAGGGCATCGACACGGGAAGGGCCATACAATACCATCGCAGAAGTTACTACAACTTCTTACGAAGAAAGTTATACGGAAGGGGACACTTATTTTTATGTGGTTTCCGCCGTCAATTCAAATGGCGAATCGGTCAATTCAACCCGGGTAAGTACAAATCTTCACAAATATATATACCTGAAATTCGATGAGGCCGAAGGCAATATCGCCTCCGATTCCTGGTCGGGCCTGGACGGTACGCTGGAAAGTGGTGCAGGCTGGGGCGAAGGTACGGCAAACAATGCCGTTCAACTTGACGGTACAAACGGATCATACGCAACCCTTCCCGAAGGGATTATGACGGAGATAAATGACTTCACCATCTGTACCTGGGTTCGTTTGGACGAAGTGGCAACATGGGCCCGTATTTTTGACTTTGGTACCGAGAACGAGAACTCCATGTTCCTGACCCCGGAGACATCGACTTCCGGCGAAGGGATCCGGTTTGCTATTAAGACCCGGAGTGGATATCCAAAGTTATCCTATAACCATACCTGGGAACCAGGTACCTGGACGCATATAGCGTTGACCCTGAGCGGGAATACCGCAACAATGTACCTCAACGGGGAGCAGGTAGCTTCCGGTACCGATTTCACCAAACGGCCTTCAGACCTGGGCACCACCACCAATAATTACCTGGGAAAAGGGCAGAATGCGGTGGACCCGCATCTGAAAGGCGCTATGGATGAATTCAAGATATTCAACAGGGCCTTGTCTGCTACCGAGATCCTGGATGCAATGAAACTGCCGCCCTATGTTCTGGCGAAGGATATAACCGTTGCGCTGGATGAAGAAGGCCAGGCAGTGATTACCCCGGAACAGGTTGACGACGGTTCGGAAAGCTACCGGGGTGATCTCGGGCTGTCATTGGACATAACAACTTTTGACTGTTCTCATATACAAACTCCGGTGAAAGTCACCCTGACAGGTGCGGATGATATGGGATATAGCGGCACATCAACGGCAACGGTTACCGTACTGGATAGCCTGAAACCCTCCGTTGTTGCACCGGCCGAACAGTTTTATTGCTACGATGATACCGAAACCTATTCGGTCCCCGAATTGATCGCGACGGATAACTGTGGAATTGATGAAGTTAAATACACCGTTAGCGGAAGTACGGCCAGAGAAGGAACAGGTGTTGATGCCAGCGGTAACTTTAATGTTGGTGCGTCGACGATCACCTGGACGGCCACAGATGTTCAGGGCAATCAAAGTGTCGATTCTACTGTTGTAGTGGTAAACCCTCCCTTAACGGTAGCGATAGCCGATGCCTATGCTGTTGATCAGACGTCCGCAGTAGCGCCCAATACCATCTACCCGGGTTATGGCCCTGCAGAAATACTTACCATCCGGGCAAATGCCTCCGGAGGTGAAGGGGCATATACATATTCCTGGGATACGGGACAAAATACCGAAGCCATAAATGTAAGTGCCGAAGGAACCTATTCGGTAACAGTTACCGATGCAAAAGGATGCAGTGCTACAACGCAGATCAGTATCGCGGAAGTCAATGTCGGTTGCGGGAAATGGGGGCGTAAAGTCGAGGTCTGTTTCCACGACAGCAAATTGTGTGTTGAGTCACTGGCGGTAGCTTATTTATTGGATTATGGTGGGCACCTGGGGACCTGCAGTGCAGAAACTGCTGTGAATGCAATGCCAACGGAAGAAGATCACTTTATCATCTATCCCAACCCTGCACATGATTTTATTGTCATTACGGCAAAAGAGGCGCCGGAAACCAATGCTACCGTACAGATTTTTAACAGTACGGGGCAATTGGTAAAAGCAAAGGAATTTAGCGGTAAAAAAGAACAAATTCTGGATGTAAAAGGACTGCCAAAGGGAATCTATGTCATAAAAATAAAGGATGAACACAGCGTCACCACAAGAAAAATAATCAGGAATTAGGCAAAAGAACCATGATTTATCTGTTGTGGATGATAATTGCAACCCGTTTTTCCCGGGGAAACTTAAAATTGCAGTATAAAACTATTTTCTCATAAATAGTCTGGGTGGTAAAGAGCCGGGGGGCAGGACAACGATACAAACGCTTTGCTCCCCAGGGCTCTTTTGAATGTGTCAGATAACAAAAAAGTTAGTAGTTAAGAAGAGGTATAGAAGGCATGCCTGGAAAGGCCGTGGCCCTTTCAGGTTCTATACCTCTTCTTTTATAAAAAAACGGAAACGGACAGGTCGGTATGTGGTGCCATTTTGAATAATAAACGACGAATGCTGAATATCGAATGCTGAAGTTAAAAACGCACAACTTATACTTTAATACTTCAGATTTCTGCGGTTCAACATTCAGTATTTACAAATTACAAAAACAATATGAAAAAATTAGAGGTATACTTTCTGTTGATGCTTATCACGGGAATGGTGGGATGTGGAAAAAAACAGGAAAACAACAAATTCAATATTGATAAAAATCTCGATTATTGTGTAACGCAGGCTTCGCAGACATTAAAGCATATACCGGAAGATTCGGTAATGCCGAGGAACATAACAGGCAAGGCTGACGGGCATTGGAAATTTGTCCCTTATAATGATTGGACCAGTGGCTTTTGGCCCGGTACTTTGTGGTATTTGTATGAGTATACGGGAGAAGAAAAATGGAAAGAAGAGGCAGACCGGTTCAGCCGGTACCTGACCCCGCTTTCGGTGCGCTCCGCTACCGATCACGATCTTGGATTTCAGGTGTTTTGCAGCTTCGGGAATGGCTATCGCCTGACAGAAAACAGCGATTACAGGAAAACCATTCTGAAAACTGCCGATACACTGGCCACACTCTATAACCCGAAAGTAGGTACAATCCTTTCCTGGCCGGGAATGGTTGACAAAATGGGGTGGCCGCACAATACGATAATCGATAATATGATGAACCTCGAAATGTTGTTCTGGGCAAGTAAGAACGGCGGGAAGGATTCACTGTACGATATAGCTGTAAAACATGCCGAAACGACCATGAAAAATCATTTCAGGAAAGACCATTCGGTTTACCATGTTGTCGTTTACGATACGATAACAGGTAAAAAGGTAAAGGGAGTGACACATCAGGGGTATGCCGACAATTCCCTGTGGGCCAGGGGACAGGCCTGGGCGATCTACGGATATACCATGACATACCGCGAGACCGGTGCCGATAAATTCCTGGACTTTGCCCAAAAAGTTGCCGATGTATACCTGGACAGGTTGCCCGGGGATATGATACCGTTCTGGGATTTTGATGCCCCCCATATTCCGGATGAGCCGAAAGATGCCTCCGCCGCTGCAATTACAGCTTCCGCTTTGCTGGAGCTCTCGGGGTACATTAAAGATCCCGTAAAGGCGGCCGTTTACAGGGAATCGGCAGAAAAAATGCTCGGAGAACTGAGCTCGCCGGAATACCGGAGTAATGACAGGAACACGGCCTTTTTATTGCATTCCACAGGACATTATCCGAACGGCAGTGAAGTGGATGCTTCCATTATTTATGCGGATTATTATTATCTTGAAGCATTAGTGCGGTTAAAAAAATTGAGGGAAGGTAAACCTGTCGCTGATCCGGCGCTTGTATCGAATAGGTAGCTCAAAACAGAGATTCATACCGGAAGGAGGAGCTAAGGCTGACTCGCTTTCCTGTCAGGAAACCTGAAAAGATCCTTTTGCCGTGGCTTGCTCCACAAACGCATTCGGGCTTTGTCCGAAAAGCTCCCGGAAGGTTTTACTGAAATATGCCGAAGAATTAAAGCCGGCCATGTAAGCGACTTCCTTAACCGAATAACACCCTTTAAGCAACTGCTCCGAAGCGTATTTTAAACGTACGGTACGTATAAAACTACTGGGATTCTGCCCCGTAAGGGTATTTATTTTGCGATAAAAGTGCGAGCGGCTCATGGCGATTTCCTTTAACAGGGCTTCCAGTCCGAAATCCGGGTTTTCAACATTGTCCAGAATGATCTTGGTCGTCTTGTCCAGGAAAACCTCATCCAGGGCGTTGGTAGCCAACGCTCCGGGCGACGTCACCCCGACTACGGAAACAAATTTTTCTCTCAGCTTCTTCCTGTTCTCCAAAAGGTTGTTTATGCGGGCCTTGAGGACATTCATGTGAAAAGGTTTGGGGAGGTATCCGTCCGCACCGGTATTATAACCCTCTACCCTGTCTTCTTCCAGGCTTCGGGCCGTAAGTAAAATAACGGGGGTATGGCAGATTTCTATATCGGACTTTATCGTTCTGCACAACTCAAAACCGCTCATTTCGGGCATCATCACGTCACTGACAATAAGGTCCGGGAAATATTTTTTGGTCTTTTTAAGCCCTTCCGCTCCGTTTTCGGCCTCTTTTATTTTAAAATCTGCCTTAAATTCATTTTTGAGAAGCACCCGAAGTTCCTTGTTATCTTCAACAATGAGTATTACCGGCTTTTTTGTTTTGGTATGCCTGTCTGTTGTGTTTTTCTCCCCGGTCTTTTTATACCCTTCGGAGACCGAGATCTCATACGCTGCAGATTTTATGGTATCGGAATCAAAAATGTGATCTTTAAGCGGGATATCCCTGCCCTTTGTCGCATACGGTCTGCTGTCTGCGGGTAATTTTACGGTAAAAACGGTTCCCTTGCCATACTCACTGTTTACCTGTATTTCCCCGCCGTGAATTTCCACGAGGCTCCGGGTAAAATTAAGCCCGATCCCCGTTCCTGTCCTGGTCTGGTTGGCATGAAAAAACCGGGTAAAGACTTCTTTCAGATGATTTTTCCTGAAACCTATCCCCGTATCTTTTACTTTTATCGCTATACCATCTGCTTTCTTTTTCTTATTTCCCTTAGCGAACGGGAAAAATAGACCACTACGGTTGTCGCTCCACGATATTCTAGATATATCAAGAGTGACACTTCCCCCGGCATCGGTAAACTTCAAGGCATTCGACAAAAGGTTGGTCATTATTTTTTCCACCTTGTCCGGATCAAACCATGCCATAAGTTCTTCCGCTTCGGATTCAAAACGGAAATCAATGGTCTTCATATCGGCCAGATCGACAAAAAGTGAGAAAATATCCCGGCAAAATTTCACCATATCCCCCTGAACCGTTTCAAGGGGGGCTTTTCCCTGTTCCATTTTCCGGAAATCGAGTAATTGATTGGTCAGGTTGAGCAGTCTCCTGGCGCTTCGGCGGATAGTTTGGGCAGAGGACTTTACTTGTTCGGGATCATCATAAGAGGAGAGTATTTTGTCCAGGGGATTAAGTATTAGGGTCAGTGGTGTTCTGAATTCATGGGAGACATTAATAAAAAAGCGAAGCTTCATCTGGTCGAGCTCATGTTCCTTTTCTTCCCTTACCATCCGGGTATAGTATCGCATGCCCACCCAAAAAACAGTGATCCCGGCAATACCGTAGAGCACAAAAGCCCACCAGGTCATCCAGGGAGGAGATGATACACTCAGTTTTAACCGGGATACCGGGGCCGTATCCCAGGAATCGTTTACCGTAGCCTTTATCTTAAAAACATAATCGCCCGCCGCAAGATTGGAGTAGTTGGCTATGGCATTGGCACCGGAATATATCCAGCCCTTGTCCAGCCCTTCCATTTTATAGGCATAACGTACCCTTTCCGGATTTTGATAATGCAGCGCGAGAAAACCCAGTGAAATATGATCTTCGTCATATCGCAACCGGATCGTTTTTGTTCGGGAAACCGGTCTGTCAAACAGCACGCGACCGTTTACGGTGTCCTTACTCTTCACGGTCCGGTTAAAGAGCCGGAATTCGGTCAGGACGGGCCGGATAAGATCCGCTTCGGCATCCATATCTTCCGGGCGGAAGATATTAAACCCGTTAATCCCTCCCGCCAGGATACGCCCGTCCCCGGTTTTGGCGATGGACTTGCTTTGAAATTCCATGCCCTGCAGCCCGTCGTGTGTATTAAAATTCTTGAATTCCCCGGTTTCGGGGTTGAGCCGGGAAAGTCCGCTTTTGGTTGTGATCCACAGGTTACCGGTATCGTCTTCCTGTATCCCCACTACGAGATTATTGGGCAATCCGTCATGAGTGGAATAAGACTTTTGCCATTGCAGTTTTCCATTAAGCTTGTGCAGGCCGAGGTCTGTCCCCAGCCAGATATTGCCGCGATGATCTTCTGCAATATGATTTATCCGGTTTCCCTTTATAACATCTTCTTCGATTTCCCGGAATTTCAGGTTGGCAGGAATGTCTTCCGTTAAATAGTCTTCGGGATACAACACGGAAAGCCCGGAAGAGGTGCCTACCAATAGCCGTTTTCCGGAATCCGTATAAAGGTGAAAGACAAAATCACTGGCAAGACTGTATTCCTTACCGGGATCGTGCCGGTACGTATAAAATTTTCCGGAAACGGGATCAAACAGGTTGAGTCCTGCGGTTTGTGTGCCTGCCCACAGTCGTTTCCGACTATCTTCAACGGCACACCAGACCGTATTCTGCCCTATGGAATACGGATCGGAAAGATGGTGTTTATAACGTACGGCTTTGCCGGTACCGGGATTGAACTTATTGAGTCCCCCGTTCCATGTACATACCCATATGGCGCCTTCCTGTCCTTCGGTCAGGTATACGATCTTATTTGAACTCAGTGAAGAAGGGTCTCCCTTTTTATGGACGTAATGCCGGAATTTCCCCGTAGATTCATCGAATGCACTGAGTCCGCCCCCATCCGTGCCTATCCATATCTTTCCGTCACGGGTCTGTATAACGGATTGTGCGATTTTCGCACCCAGGCTGTTGGGGTTTCCCGGCTGAAAGAAATAATGTCCGAAGGCCGACTTCGATAAAACCAGTTTGCTTACTCCTTTGTTATAAGAGGCGATCCACAATGTACCGTCTTTGTCCTCAAGTATTTTCGAGGGCTGGTCATTGGGAAGGGAAAAAGGGTCTGAAGGATTATGGGTTATATGGTGTATGGTGTCCTTTTCCTTGTCGATAAGGTATAGTCCGTAGCCATCTGTGGCTATCCATATCATCCCTTTGCTGTCCCGGTACATATCGAATATGGGAATGTTACCTTCGGTGGTATATTGCTTTCGTTCAAACACCTGTTTTTCCCGGTCCCACATAACCAGCCCGGAGAGGTTATTCCCTATCCAGAAATCCCCGTCCCTGTCTTCCAGTATGCTTTTCGGCATATGGTCCAGCCCGTAACTTCGGGGAATATCCATGGCAACCCGCTCAAATCCGTCGGCTTTCCCTTCCTCTTCAGATGCGGGAATATATCGGTTCAGGTGCGCTCCCGAAGTACCTATCCAGATATAACCGTCCCGGTCCTTCAGGATACCTGTAATGTTATTATGGTCTATGGATCGCGGTACACCTGCCATGTGGGTGTAACGGGTAAATGCCGGGGTTTTGAGGGAAGATTCGTCTACCTTGTCCAACGGAAGTCTTAACAGCCCGTTTTTTGTCCCTATCCACAAGGTATTGGCTGTATCGTCATAAAAAAGCGTATTGATCACATCAACTACCCCTGTCTGACCGGATGCATCGGAACCAAAATAGATACGGGTAAATTTTCCGGTGTGCTTATCCAATACATTCAATCCGTTGCTTGTGCCGATCCACAACCTTCCCCTGTTGTCTTGCGTAATGGAAGTTATCCGGTTCCCGCTAATGGAATTCCGGTCATTCAATTCCGGACGGTATATCGTAAAAGCAGAACCGTTATACTTGTTCAGGCCGTCAATAGTGCCAAACCAGAGAAAGCCGTCCTTGTCCTGGAATATTTCGGTACAGGTACTGCTCGAAAGCCCCTCGGTGGTAGAAAGGTTCTCAAATTTCAGGTTGGTGTATTGTGCCCTTGCATTAACACAAAAAAGTAACACCCATAAGAACAGCGTAGTCCTCATAAAGTTTCATAAAAAAGGATTGGTCCTGGTTGTATTGGACAATAAAATTATGTTAAAGTTAAGGATAAAACAAAAAATAAGTGTAATAATAACATTATTGTTAATGTTTTTGACGGCAATGCATGCGTATCTCTTATTTTTTACCCTCTCCGGAAGGGTTTGTTTTTCCCGGGCAATTTCTTTCCGCCTTCATTATTAATCATAAAATGAAACCTGTGTAACCTTAATTTAACATTATTGCAATACTTTGCCCGATTAAACCAACCTATAGTATAGTCTGATTTGCACGCGATAAAAAAAATGATCCTTCTCCTGATCCCCTTTTTATGTTCCGGGCAGGATTCCGGTGAAAAAAACGGAGACCCCCCGATCCGGGATCCGCTGTTCTACACGTATAAAGCCGAGTTAAAAGATGCTCTGGAAAGTGGCACGGCGGGAACTATCGCACAAAAGCACATTCAACTGGGGGAATTTTACCGGAAGAACGAGGTCTTTACGGAAGCCATCGGCCAGTACAACCAGGCCATAGAGATCCTTGATGAAAGCCCGAAGGACAGTGTGCACAGCATCCTGCAACGGAAGATCGGGGAAATATACCTTTCGCTCAAACTTTTCCCCAAGGCCAGGAAGTATTTTGAAGCGAGTAAAAACATCGCCCGGAAAATCCGGTACGAACGTGGTCAGGCCAGGGCCGAGGGACTTTTGGGTACCTGTGCGGAAAAAGAAGGAAATTACCTGGAAGCCCTGAAACACCAACAGGAAAGCCTGAAACTTTTTGAACAGATCAATGACAAACGGGGCATAGCCTTTGTCAACGAAAATATAGGGAGCATTTATGAAGATTTAAAACAATACGAAACCGCCCATGACCATTTTGAAAAAGCATTGTCTTATTTTAAGGACCGGGATGACGATGCGCAAATAAGCGTGCTCAACAATATGGGCGATATGTTCCGGAAAACGGGGAACCATAACGAAGCCCTGGAATACACTTCCCTGGCCCTTCGAATGGCCGTGGACAACAACAATTTGCATCAACAGAAGAGCGCTCATCAGGACCTTTCGGAGGTGTATGCCGGAATGGGGGATTACAATAAGGCGTACCGGCACCTTATGACCTATGACAAGATGTATAAGGAAATGTACGAGACCCAGAATATCAAGCATTTCAATGTGCTGCAGACGGCTTATGAAATCAATGAAAAGGAAGCACAGATAGCATTGCTCAAACACCGGAACGAAACCGTCACGGCCAATCGTAACCTGATTATGGTTACAGCCATGGCCCTGTTGCTGCTAAGCGGGTTGCTGTACGTATATTTTTTCCGGAAACGCCGGGAGAAAGTAAAATTGCAGCAATACAGACAGCGTTTGTTGCAGGCCGAACTGGAAAAAAGGGAAATAGAGGAGAAAAGGCTGCAGGATGAAATAAACCTCAAAACCGCTGCCCTGTCCAGGTATAGTCTGAACATGGCCCAGAAGAACAAGCTGATTGCCGACATGGCGTCGACACTCAAAAATATTGCTTCCCGAAAGCAGATGGATGTCCATGCCAAAATAAGATCCCTGGCCAGAGCGCTGGATGCCGACCTGAAACAGGAAGAGGAATGGGACGAATTTATGGGTTTTTTCAAAGACATCCATCCCGATTTTTTCAAAAAACTATCGGGAATTTCAAGGGATAAACTGTCCTCTGCCGAACTCCGACTGGCCATGTTGCTACGTCTTAACCTCTCTTCCAAGGAAATTGCTCCTGTTCTCCGGGTCACTCCGGACAGTGTGAGGGTAGCGCGATACCGGCTCAGGAAAAAACTGCCCATCCCCCCAAAACAGGAACTCGTCAATTTTTTGATGGAACTGTAGAAAAATCATACGAAAAAAACGACTTCTTCAGGAATTGTTATCCCTGTGTAAATAAATCGTGAATGTTGCCTTGATGTTTCCTTTGATTCCTCTTTTTGTTTACCATTTGTTGCCTTTGTTTTCTGCAGGCAAAGTATTGATATATATACTTTTGACCTGAATTCTAAACCTAAAAAAATGAAGCCGGAAATTTACTTGAAACTACTCTTTACCACCCTGCTTGTTGCCTTGTTGCCTGCGCGGGCAGAGGCTCAGCAGGCCGGAAATATCCAGGGTGTCATTACTGATGATACCGGATTGTATGTCCCCGGTGCCACGGTTTTGATCAAAGACCTCGACAAAGGTACGGTAACCAATTTTGACGGGGAATTTACATTTGTCGATGTGGCCGAAGGCACCCATACCATATCGGTACATTACCTGGGCTATGCTACACTCACCCGGGAAGTAAACATTACTGCCGGGGAAACCGCCACGCTTGATTTATCTCTGACCTCACAGAATACACAACTGGACGAAGTGGTGTTAACGGGCTATGGTTTCGGGAGCCAGGCGAAAGCCCTGAACACCCAGAAGAACCGGCAGAATATTACCAATATCATATCGGCGGATCAACTGGGCAAGTTTCCCGATGCCAATATCGGCGATGCGGTAAAACGCGTTCCGGGGATCACCATGCAGGTAGACCAGGGAGAAGCGCGGGATATCGTGGTGAGGGGACTGGCACCCCAGCTCAATTCGGTAACACTGAACGGTAGCCGTATCCCTTCGGCCGAAGGCGAGAACCGTAACGTTCAGATGGATTTGATCCCTTCAGACATGATCCAGACCATTGAGGTAAGCAAGGCGGTCACCCCGGATATGGATGCCGACGCCCTTGGCGGGTCCGTTAACCTGATTACCCGTTCGGCCCCCGGCAGCTTCAGGTTGTCTGCTACCGCCGGTTCCGGAATCAACACCATAACAAACAAACGCATCCTTAACGGATCGTTCCTCCTCGGCGACCGGAGCAAGAACAAAAAGTTCGGCTGGATGGTATCGGCTTCCATAAACGATAACGACTTCGGCAGCGATAACGTGGAGGCCGAATGGAGCAACGAATTTGAATACAACAACGGTGACGGGGACAACCCGGAATCGGTAGAGGTGAATCCTTATGCTTCCCAGGTGGAAATCAGAAAATATCTGGTACAGCGGGTGCGGCGTAGTATTTCGGCCAATTTTGAGTATAACTTCAATGCTGACAATACGGTTTACTTCAAGTCCATGTACAACTGGCGCGATGACCGGGAGAACCGTTATGCCGCTGCCACTGAAATCCTGGATGGTGAGGATATCGGCCCCGGGGATTTTGAAGTGGATGCCAGTGGCAACCTGATACGTTTTCCCGTGGAATCCGAAAGGTCGCTAAAAGGAGGGGTGGACACCAAACGCGCCAAAAACCGCCGTCTCGAAGAACAGCGTATGCAAAACTACAGCCTGGGCGGTGAACATCTTTTGGGTAAGGTAAAAATGGACTGGATGGCTTCTTATGCCAAAGCACAGGAAAAAAAGCCTCAGGAACGCGGCTATGATTTTGTAAGTGAGGCTTATACCATAACGAATGGTACGGACACCCGCAAACCCATACACCTGGCCGGGACACCGCTTTCCCCGGAAGAATACGAGTTTGATGGTTTCGAGGAAGAAAATTCCCTTGCCGAAGAGGAAGACGTCAATGCCTTTGTGAATTTTCAACTGCCCGCCGATTTCTTTGGAAACGGTGACGGTATTGTGAAATTTGGTGTACGGGGCCGTTTCAAAAACAAATCGAACCAGCTCGATGCTGCAGCGTATTCCCCGCTATCCGGACTGGAAACCATGGCAGATACCGATATTATCAGTTATAATGACGACGATTTTCTCGCAGGGAGCCAGTACATACCGGGAAGCTTTACCTCTGCTGCCTATGTTGGTGGTCTGGATTTTTCAGATGAAAGCCTGTTTGAAAAAGAAGACCTCCCCGGTGATTACCTGGGTGAAAACTTCGAGGTAAGGGAAAATGTAGTGGCCGGTTATGTGATGGCCAATCAAAAACTGGGAGACAGGCTGAGTGTCCTGGCCGGGGTTCGTGTGGAGAGCACCTGGTCGGAAAGCAAAGGGAACGAGGTGATCCTGGACGAAGAAGGCGAATTTGCAGGGAGCAACAGACTAACCGACGAAAACAGCTATACCAATATTCTTCCGGGACTCCATTTTAAGTATAACGTGAATAGCAATACGGTACTTCGCCTGGCCTGGACCAACACACTGTCGCGCCCCAATTACATTGACCTGGCGCCTTATGAAAGGATTGTGCGTGAAGACGAGGAAATCCACCTCGGAAACCCGGAATTGGAACCTACTACGTCCATGAACTTTGACCTGATGGCCGAACACTATTTTCAATCCGTAGGAATTTTGTCCGGAGGAGTGTTCTACAAGGACCTGAAAGACTTTATCTACCTATTCGTTACGGAAGACGAAGCCACCGGATACGATCGCTTTCAGCCGTTTAACGGAGACAATGCCAGCATATTCGGTTTTGAGGCGGCTTTTCAGCGTCAGCTCGATTTCCTCCCGGGTTTTGCCAGAAACCTGAACCTCTATCTGAACTACACCTACCTGGATGCCAATGCCAGGGGAGTGACCAATGAAGACGGAGACGAACGCGGCGATCTGGACCTTCCCGGTTCGGCCCCTCACATGTTTAACGCTTCGCTGTCATATGCAGGTAAAAAATTCGGGGCCAGGATTTCGGCCAATTATTCCGGGGATTACCTGAGCGAACTGGGCGGCGAAAGTTTTGAGGACCGTTATTACGACAAGCAGTTTTTCCTCGACTTCAACATGTCGTTTGCCATCAATAAAAACCTGCGCATCTATGCCGATGTAAACAACATTACCAACCAGCCGCTGCGTTTTTACCAGGGGATGAAAAACCGGACCATGCAGATGGAATACTACGGAAGAAGGATTACCTTCGGTGTAAAGTATGACCTGTTTTAATAAAAAAAGTAATCACAAGAAAATAAAGATCGTAAGATGAAGAAATTAGTATACCTGGCATTCGTGCTGGCAATGTTGTCCTGTAAAGAACAATTACCCGTAATAAAACCGACTCTGGTTACCGAAAGAACACCCAACGATACCGATGATCCTGCCATTTGGGTAAACCGCAACAACCCGGAAGAAAGTATTGTTTTCGGTACGGACAAGGGCGAGCAGGACCAACCTGATAGCGGCGTTTATGCCTTTGATCTCAATGGAAAACTCATTCCGGAAAAGAGTATTACCGGGCTTATCCGCACCAACAATGTCGATATAGAATACGGATTTGAACTGAACGATTCCACCCAGACCGACATCCTGGTGTTTACCGAACGCGGCCGGCGGCAGATCCGGGTATTTTCCGTCCCGGATATGCAGCCCCTGGACAACGGTGGTTTCAAGGTATTTGAGGATGCAGATAACAGCAATCCCGAATTCAAACAGCCCATGGGAATTTCCGTTTACAAAAATCCCGAAACCGGGAATATTTCAGCTATTGTCAGCAGGAAAAACGGTCCTGCCGAAGGCTATTTGTACCAATATGAACTTATTTCCGGTTCCGCGGGCGTTAAGGCTAACCTGGTAAGGAAGTTCGGCAAATTCAGTGGTAAAAAGGAGATTGAAGCCATAGCTGTAGACGATGCCCTGGGCCATGTGTATTATTCTGATGAGCAAGTGGGAGTACGCAAGTATTATGCCGATCCCGAAAAAGGCAATGAAGAACTGGCCCTGTTTGGTGAGGAATATTTTAGGGACGACAACGAGGGCATTGCCATTGTTGCTTATCCGGACGGAGAAGGTTATATTATTGTATCCGATCAGGGAGCCCATACGTTCAATTTTTTCAAACGCAGTGATCACACGTTCGTGAAGTCCCTCAACCTGGGCACGATGAGTACCGATGGTTGTGAGATCACCCTGGAAGCCCTGGGCAATAAGTTCCCCAACGGCCTGTTCGTTTCCATGAACGACGACAGGAATTTCTTCTATCACGCCGTAAATTCCCTGAAGTTGTGATTCATCCCTGTTTTCCTCTGTGAACAGGATAGATCAAATTCTATATTCTAAGAATGAAACCCCGAAGGTTGGTATTAACACCGGTTTTCGGGGTTTATCTTTTACGGTTATAAAAAGGGTCCGGGTAAAATCGGGAAATGATTTTCCAAAAAACATAAGATCAGGATCGAAAAGTTGCAGGGTTTTTAGCTTGTTGCAGGTTTCCCGTTTTGGTTTTGTCAGGAATACACGAATATTTTTTGGGTTGAATGTTGTATGCGAGGTTGATATATTGTAAATCCGGGAGGGTTTCCGGTTTCCTGCTTATTTACAAAAACTGAATCACTGTGTACTGAAAGGGACAACGATTTTGGCAGGCTATGAAATTGCACTTTAGTTATTTGGTTGTTCAGGCATCACGCATGAACTTATTAACCTGTTAACCCGACAATAGAACTATAATTTTTTACACTACTCAAAGGCTGCAATAAATGCCCCTCAATCGAGGCCAATACAAACACTGTAACAAAAAGGAACCATCTCATAAATCGCAAGCCGTACCTCATATGTCCTGCTGTCGACGTCTGGACCCCCAACAATGTCCACAACTTAAAATATCGTCTTGAATGGGGGCAACGAAGCGAAAAAACAGAATATATACAAATAAAAAAAGACGGAGTAAAACTCCGCCTTTTTGCCCCAAATCTTACCATGAACTTAACCTACTTATGCTATGGTGATTCAAAAGTAGGCCGAATATTTTTTACATGAACAATTATTTCGACAAAAGGCGAATTAATACGTTGAAGTGCAAACAGGAGGTGTTTTTATTTAAAAATCCGTATTACGGATTCTTGAAAGAACATGAGAAATACCCTATACAATATTGGAATGCTGTGCAAAGTTATAAAAAATTTGCTTGTTCCTTTATTCCCGGAATTAAATATAGATCGGGTGAGCGGTTAAAATGGGGAAAATCGCGTAATATTATGCACGTGTTGCGTTTGTGGTGTTGTTTGCCCGGGGTGTTAAAATTTTATCACAAAATGACAAAATCCTATTTATCAGAAATAAAAAACCATATTACTTTTGGTTTTCGTTAAAGATCAGTTCCGGAATTATTAAATATACAATTTCAAAACAAAATCGGGAGAAAAAAATGAGGGTCAAATACAGGGAAAAACTGTGCTTTCATACTTTTTTAATTCTTATTTGCATGCTTTCGTCCTGTAAAAGTTCCTCCTATCTCAGGAAAACGGAACTGACGGATTTAAAAGCTTCCAAAACTCTTAAAAAAACCTACCTGCGTATCCGGAACATGTCGCGCAAGGAAATTGCCCTGGGACACCAGGATGCTACAGCCTATGGAGTAGTCTGGAAACACGACGGTTCCGGAACATTGGACAGGAGTGATATAGATGATGTAACAGGAAAATTTCCTGCCGTTTACGGCTTTGATATAGGCCATATAGAACTGGGGAATACGCATAACCTCGACTCCGTTCCCTTTGACCTTATGCGGAAGCTTATTGTAAAGGCCCACGAAAACGGAGGCATTGTTACGCTGAGCTGGCATGCCGATAACCCCGTTTCGGGAGGGAGTTCGTGGGATACGGTTCCTGCGGTTTCACAAATCCTTAAAGGCGGTAATTTCAGGAAGAGATACGAAGGATGGATGGAAAAGGTAGCCCTTTTTATCCGTTCGCTAAAGGATGCTCACGGACAACCGGTTCCCGTGGTCTTCCGCCCTTTTCACGAAATGAACGGTTCCTGGTTCTGGTGGGGAGCGGGAAACTGCAGCATAAACGATTATGTACAGCTGTGGCGGGAAACAGTGAACCTCCTTCGTTATGAACACAAGGTACACAATGTGTTGTATGCCTATTCGCCCAATACCCTGAATGAAAAGGAGGAATACCTGCGATTTTATCCCGGTGATGATTTTGTGGATATACTGGGGATAGACATTTATAATCACAGCGGGGACGATATTTACAGGGAAGCGTTACGTAACGACATAGCGGTAATGAGAGCCTTTGCCGCCTCAAGGGACAAACCTTTCGCCCTGACAGAAACGGGAAATATACAGCGCGGTCATCCCCGGTGGTGGACAGAAGTGTTATACCCGGCGGTGAAAAATAGCGGTATAGCCTGGCTGCTTGTATGGCGCAATCACAGTCCCGAACATTTTTTTGCACCCTACCCCGAAGATCCGCTTGCAGATGATTTCCGGATGTTCGGGGAACATAAGGATATCCTTTTCCTGAAAGACATTAGGGAGATTGGTTTTGAACCCCGCCCGGATTTCACCCGGCAACCTGGAAAATAGTTAATGTGATGTGTAAAAAAGTAATGAATTTCGGAGGTATGCCAACTAACCAACTCCAAAACTCCGGAATTCCAAAACTAATATGATACAGACAACAGACATATGGATCATATTCGCCTACCTGGCGGGGACAGTGATCATCGGGCTTCTTTTGCGTAAACGTGCACAGCAAAGTAAGGACGACTACCTGCTGGGCGGGAAATCACTGCCCTGGTATATGCTGGGACTGTCCAACGCTTCCGGAATGTTCGATATTTCGGGGACCATGTGGCTGGTTACCTTAACTGTGGTCTACGGGATGAAGAGTATCTGGATTCCCTGGCTCTGGCCTGTATTCAACCAGGTTTTTCTTATGGTCTATCTTTCGGCCTGGCTGCGGAGGTCCAATGTTACCACCGGGGCAGAGTGGATACTGTTCCGCTTTCACGACGGAAAGGGTGGCAAATGGTCGCATACCATTATTGTAGTGTTTGCCATACTCAGTTGTCTCGGGTTCCTGGCCTATGGCTTTATAGGTCTCGGGAAATTCGTGGAGATCTTTGTGCCCTGGGAATGGGTAAGCCCGTATCTTCCTTTTGATCTGCCTGCGGCTTATATTCCGCATTTTTACGGGATCGTTTTCACGCTTTTTGCCGTTTTCTATACCATTCTCGGCGGAATGTCCGGCATTGTATGGACGGACCTGTTGCAATATACCATTATGACCGTGTCTGCCATAGCTATAGGATATATCGCCTGGAATGCACTGGGAAGCCATACCCTGGACACCCCGGAAGGCTGGCTCGATCCCTTTTTCGGCTGGAAACTGGACCTGGACTGGTCGGGCGTCATTACGGAAATGAACCACAAGATCGCTTCCGATGGGTATTCCCTTTTCGGGATATTCTTTATGCTCATGGTTTTCAAGGGGATACTTTCCAGTCTTGCGGGGCCGGCACCCAATTACGACATGCAAAAAATACTTTCCACAAAATCCCCGAGAGAAGCGACCAAGATGAGTGCTTTTGTCAATGTGGCCCTGCTGCCCACCCGCTACCTGATGATCGGAGGGTTTGCAGTGCTGGCCATTCTCTTTTATGACCGGTTGCAACTGGAATCGGCCGGAGCGGTCGATTTTGAGCGGATTTTGCCGTCGGCCATAAGCCAGTTTGTCCCAACGGGCCTTCTGGGACTACTGCTGGCTGGCCTTCTCGCAGCATTTATGTCCACCTTTGCCGGAACGCTCAATGCGGCACAGGCCTACCTGGTCAATGATATTTACCTGAAATATTTTAATAAACATGCCGGTGCCCGCCAGATAAAACGGATGAACTATCTCACAGGGGTCGTTGTGGTGACGGTCAGTATCGTCCTCGGATTTTTCGTACGGGACGTGAATTCCGTACTGCAATGGATCGTATCTGCCCTTTACGGAAGCTATGTTGTTTCCAATGTACTGAAATGGCACTGGTGGCGGTTTAACGGAGAAGGATATTTCTGGGGAATGCTTTCCGGAATTATCCCCGCACTCATATTCCCTGTGATAACCGATATTCTCGACTTGTATTATTTTCCCGTAATCCTGCTCATCTCACTTCTGGGGAGCATCATAGGTACTTATTCGGCCCCACCTACCGACGAAGAGGCCCTGAAAAACTTTTACAAACAGGTCAATCCCTGGGGGTTCTGGAAACCTGTTTACCGCAAGGTGATAGCCGAAGACCCGGAATTTGTGAAGAACAAGAACTTCGGAAGGGACATGTTCAACGTAATTATCGGTACGGCGGCACAGACCCTGCTGGTAGTGCTCCCACTATACCTCATCCTGCGTAAGGATGTGCCTTTTCTGGTATCGCTCGGGCTCCTCGTTGTTTGCCTTGTTATCCTCAAAAAGAACTGGTGGGACAAGGTGGGAAAGAACGGATGACATTCAGCTATAGAGAAAACAAGATCAAAAAATAAAAAGACAGAACATGAACCATACAAATCAGGCCAGGGAAAGCAGAAAGATAGAAAACCATGATACCCTGATGGAAAATTACCGGAAACTTATTGAAAAACCAAATATACCGCTGGAAGACGGTAACGGAATTTTTCAGCGTTACAGCAACCCTGTAGTAACCGCTGCCCATGCCCCCGTTTCCTGGCGCTATGATCTTAATGCGACCACCAATCCCTATGGAATGGAGCGGGTAGGAATTAATTCCGCCTTTAATCCGGGAGCCATAAAATGGAAAGGCAAATACCTGCTCGCTGTCCGGGTGGAGGGAGTAGACCGCAAATCGTTTATTGCCATTGCCGAAAGTCCTAATGGTATTGACAATTTTGAATTCTGGGAGTATCCCGTAGAACTTCCCGAAACGGATGACCCCGATGTCAACGTTTACGATATGCGGCTCACTGCGCATGAAGACGGCTGGATATACGGCATATTCTGTACGGAACGCAAAGACCCGTCCGCTCCCGGAACCGATACGGGTGCCGCAGTGGCCAATGCAGGCATAGCCAGGACCAAAGACCTGATAAACTGGGAACGCCTGCCCGATCTTATATCCGGTTCCGGTCAACAGCGCAATGTAGTACTCCACCCCGAGTTTGTCAATGGTAAATATGCCCTGTACACGCGCCCCCAGGACGGTTTTATTGAAGTGGGGAACGGTGGCGGAATAGGCCTGGGTTATGTAAGGGACATCACCAATCCCGTGGTGGAAAATGAAAAGATCATACAG
This sequence comes from Sinomicrobium kalidii, assembly GCF_021183825.1. Taxonomy (GTDB): domain Bacteria; phylum Bacteroidota; class Bacteroidia; order Flavobacteriales; family Flavobacteriaceae; genus Sinomicrobium; species Sinomicrobium kalidii. Next base: position 2,500,838 of record NZ_CP089211.1, read on the forward strand.
GAAAAAGTTTATCACACGGTGTATGAACTGAAGAATGGCCTTGGTCCGGCACCTTTGAAGACGAAAGAGGGCTGGCTGCATCTTGCCCACGGGGTTCGGAATACGGCAGCCGGGCTCCGCTATACCCTCTATATGTTTATGACCGATCTGGATGATATTTCAAGGGTCATTTATCAGCCCGGAGGTTATTTCATGGCCCCGGATCACCGGGAAATAACCGGGGATGTGTCCAACGTACTGTTCAGCAATGGCTGGGTCATGGAAGATGACGGACGGGTGTTCATCTATTACGCATCTTCCGATACACGCTGTCATGTAGCCACTTCTCATATCGATCAGTTACTGGATTACGTGAAAAACACACCGCAGGACAAATTTACTTCGGCCGGATCGGTACGCACCATTGTAGCGCAGATCAACCGGAACAAAGCGTTGTAGTAAATAACAGGCCCATGTTGTCGACTTCGCTGAAAAAACAGTTTCGGGAAGAACTGGAACAAATTATAGCATACTGGAAGACCTATGCCGTAGATAAGAAAAACGGGGGTTTTGCCGGGCAAAGGGATCATTACAATCGTCTTGTCCCTGGCGCTCCGAAGGGAATTATACTCAATACAAGGATATTATGGACATTCTCCGCAGTTTCCCGTTTTTACAATACGAAAACCCTGAAATTCTACTGTGACAGGGCCTATGATTATATCGGAAGATATTTCAGGGATATACACAACGGCGGGGTTTACTGGATGGTCGGTACACAAGGAAACCCCCTGAATAAACGCAAGCAGGTCTATGCCCAGGCCTTTGCCGTCTATGCTTTGTCGGAATATGCGCTGTACAGCGAAAGGGATGAACCCCGGCAATGGGCATTGGAATTGTTCCGTCTTATCGAAACGCATTCCCGGGACAGGGAAAGAGGCGGATATATCGAGGCTTTTGCCGAAGACTGGTCTCCCCTGGAAGATATGCGCCTGAGCGATAAGGACGAGAATACGGCCAAGACCATGAATACGCATTTACACCTGCTCGAAGCCTATACCACCCTGTACAGGTTGAGCGGGGAACCGGAAGTAAAAAAATCACTTGAAGATCTCTTGAAACTGTTTTTTGACCGTTTTCTCGGAACAGACGGGCACTTTGTGCTGTTTTTTGATGAGGATTGGAATCCGGAGGGTGCCAAAGTTTCGTTCGGACATGATATTGAAGCGGCCTGGCTGCTGGCAGAAGCTGCGAAAGTACTCGAAGATGAAGTCTGGATAACCGCAACCCGGAAAGCAGCCCTTAAAGTTGCGGATACATTCCTTGCCGAGGCTTGTGACAGTAATTTCGGGGTCAATAACGAGATGGATACACATTCCGGAGAAACGGATACGGACAGGCACTGGTGGCCGCATGCCGAAGCTATGGCGGGCCTGTATTATGCTTGTATGATTTCGGGAGATATTTCCTACTGCCGGGCGATGGAAAAAATATGGGAGTACACCCGGAAATATCTTATCGACCGCGAAAACGGGGAATGGTTTTTCCGGACAGATCACAAAGGGGTCCCGTATACGGATGAAAACAAGATCGGCCCCTGGAAATGCCCGTATCACAACAGCAGGGCCTTTATACAACTATTGACATGGTCGGGGAATCCTCCCGTAAGATTACAGGATGTATGACACAGGACGCTAAAACAGGATTAAATTCAATGAGTCCCCCTCAAAACTTGTGAGATTTGACTCCCTAAGCGGGATTTATGCTCCGATGCCTGCACCGGGAATGAATTTATGGTCTTTTGTTTAAATTAACGTGAATAATGTTTAAACGTTGAGGATCAAAAGCATTTCAAAATGATTATATGGACAAGGGGTACTACGCCTGTTCTTAAGTCCAAGTCTAAAATCTGATATCTCACATCTCATATCTAAAAATAATTATATCCTAAAGAAGACAGTCTCTTAAACACTTACTTACGGTTATTCCAGTGTAAACATATGTTCCAGGTTTACGGTAAGTGGGGAGTTGTCCTCGTTGGTTTCCATAATGTCGGCCATAAATGTCCACCATTTTTTCATGACCGGATGATCGGGCAAGGCATCCACGGTGTTATCGTCCGTAACTTTCATGGATGCAAAAAGGATACCGGTCCCTTCGTCCAGAAAAATATGATAGTCCCTTATTCCGGAATCTTCCAGCAGGGATTTGAGTTCCGGCCAAATTTCGTCATGTCTTTTCCTGTAGGCATTGCGTTGCCCTTTTTTCAGGAACATTTTAAAAGCTAAGGTTTTCATAAACTCGGGTTTTGATGGAAGGCGGACAACCGGAATACAACCCGGTTATTTGCCGTTGACCACGGCGGTCATTGGAAAGTTATTTAATAATGATACGAATGTCCCTGTTACTTTTGACATCGGGTAACACCGTGAGCACCTTCTTTTCTTCGTCATATTGCACCGGCGATTTTTTTCCGTTTGTTTCCACAGAGGCAGGTTTTTTGTCGATATGTACGCTCACTTTATAGGACCGTTTCGGCACCTTGTATTTTCCTTTAGGGGTCTTGATGTTTATAGCTACAGTTTTCTCATTGCGAATACTGCTGATATGCGTTATGGCATATTCTCCTTTTTGATAGTCTGTGCTTGTTCCGTCATCGTCATAGAGGTCGAAGGAAGAGGTCTCGTGCGGATAAATATCCAGGTTGATGGTGTCGATCGTTTCTTCACCGATGTAGTTAACAGCTTTTTGCGAGGGGATAATAGCTCCTTGCTTTACAAATATCGGCATTTCATCGAGCGGGCAAACCACGTTGAGGTATTGTTTCCCGGTGTAGGTTTCCCCGGTCCGGAAGTCGGTCCAGTTCCCTTCGGGAAGGTAGACTACCCTGGTCCTGGCCCCTTTTGTGGTTACCGGGCAAACCATCAGGCTTTCGCCCAGCAGGTATTGATCGGTAATATTGTAAACATTCGGATCGTTCTGGTAATGAAGTACGAGGGCACGCATAAGCGGGATGCCTTTCGTGTACATTTCATAAGCGTTGCTGTACAGATAAGGCAGCAGACTGTACCGCAGTTTGGTGTATTTCCTGAAAATATTGAGTGCTTCCTCACCGTAGTTCCACGGTTCTTTATAAGTAGGGTGATCCATACCGAAAAGATGGGCAACGGAACTCATCAGGCCGAATTGTGTCCAGCGGATGTAAAGTTCCGGGTCGGCATCGTGTTCAAAGCCTCCCATGCAGTGCGCCCAGTAGCCCACACCGGAAAGCCCGATATTGAGCCCGGCCTTGATTACGGGTTCAAAGTACTGCCATTCGCTGGGCCAGTCGCCGGCAAAGATGAAGGGATAGCGCTGTATCCCGGCATAGCCTTCGCGGGTATGATTCATACCTCTCATGTTATTCAGTTCGGCAAATTTTTCATAGGGAGCTCTGGCATAGGCAATAGGGAAGACGTTGTGCAGTTTTTTTACATTTTCTCCTTTTGGGCCTGTTTTATTGCTTTCGTTGGCCTTGCGGCCAAAGGCACTGCCTTCATCGGTCTTGAAGAACATGGCCCCGATTCCGGCCACCCGCATGGCCCCGTTTTCCCACCACCAGTCTACCGATTCCGGGTCGAAAAAGTTCACAAACTCCCCGGGATTTCCGTTCTCCGGGTAGGTGTGGCCTTTTTCACGCGCCTGGTCCAGCAGGTTCAGTTTGTTGCCGTTGTCAAAGCGGGGCCTTACGTGGAGGCCTACCATGTTGAGGTTTTGTGCGTAGAGGCTGTCGAACATGGCTTCGGGATTTTTAAAGGTTTCCCGCCATTCGAAAGTTGTGGCACCGCTCCCGCCGTTCTTTCCGAAGATCCTCCAGGTAGAATCGAGATGAAGGATATCGAGCGGAATATTCAGTTCGCGGAACTTTTTAACCAGGGCCACCGGGTAATGGTCCGAAGTGAGCGCTTCATGCCCCCAGGTGCCGCCGCTGTAGGTACCCACGTGAAGTCCCAGCCCGAAATACGGCAGTAGCGGCGATTTTCCTGTAACGGAGGTGTATTTGTCCAGGATGGAGGGAAAGTCCGGCCCGTACATAAAATAGTAATCGAGTTCGCCGTTTTCCGCCCGGAAACTGTATGCCTTGTCAGAACCCGAGCCCATGTCCCAGGTCGTGGGCCAGGCCGTATGGAAAAAGATCCCGTAGCCTTTGGTGCTCATAAAGAATGGTACGGGCGAATAGTTGGCTTCCAGCACATTATATGCGCCTACAATGTGTGGTCTTCCGAGCCCTCTTCCGACGTTAAGCGTAACTTCTTTCCCCCTGCGGTCCAGAACATCCATGCGTTCACCGAAACCGAAGAAATGTTCTCCGGGGAACAGTTTTTTTGTCGATCCCACGGTATTCCCGCGGGAAAAACCTCCTTTGATACCTTCTACATCCTCGGAGGACAGGATGTTCCCGGCGGTATCGTAAATGTCGAGTTGAAAGGGGCGTTTTTGTACTTTCAGGATAAGCTTTGCGGTTTTTAATACAAATTGATCGTCCTCTTCTGCGATTTCCACATCTGTTCCCGGCCAGTCGTAGCGGGAAACCATCCAGGGTTCGTTTTCTTCGAATTCCCGGTTCCAGCTGGTCCGTATTCTTATAATACCGTCCGTGCAGAATTCGAGTTGTACATCGGCATTGGTATTGGAGAAAAGAACGGTATTGTTGTTGTGTTTTACTGTCCGGACTTTCCCGACCCCGGTCTGGGCGAAGGAAAAGGGTTGTATCGCACTGTAAAAAAGCAGGAAAAGAAAAAACTTTGTGAATGCGTTCATTGTAGTTGTTGTGTGTGTTTTCAGGTTATTTCAGAACTGCAAAGAACATCAGGCATACACTTTTTCCACCCCGATGCTCTTTGCAATTTACTTATAAAATTGATTTTAATACCCGGGATTCTGTTCATAAAGCCCCGGTGTTGAGAGTAATTCCTGCAGCGGAATGGGGTACAACAGCGAATTTTCATCGATGTTGTTAACGCTGTTCTCGTTATCCACTTCAGATTTCCAGGCGTTCATAATGCTTACGGCATTCCCGGAACGGTAGAGGTCGAACCAACGTGTACCTTCGGAGAAGAATTCCTTTCTCCGTTCGGCAAACAATTCCTCCAGGGTGACATTGGACGCATCACGTGCCAGTCCGGCCCTTTCCCTGACGTCATTGACAATCTTATCCACATCGGCCTGGGTACCGCCACCGCCGTGGAGCGTACATTCGGCCATGAGGAACAGCACATCGGTATAACGCAGCACTATAAAATCCACGCCCCAGTCCGTACGGCCGTCCCCGTAACGGGAATCGTCGGCATATTTGATAAATATCGGTTCGTTGTAAAATCCTTCATGCCTTCCGGAGTCTACGGAGAACGTATCTACAATGCCGAATTGCGCCCTTTCGTCTTCCGGGGCGAACTTTTGGCGAAATTCGCTCGAAATCGGTCTTCGTTCCAGGGCACCCTGGTCGGATAATCCGAAAGATGCAAAATATTGGTCACTGGTCACTTCAACAGGGAAATTGCCTCCCACGCCGTCGCCGGTATTGCTTCCGTAGGGAATAACCAGTATATTTTCCTTGTTGACAGTTCCTTCTACCCTGAAGATACTGTCGTAAGAAGATTCAAAGCCATATTGCCCGCTGTTTTTGATGTCGTTTAACTGCTGATAGGCCTGGTCCCATTCGTTGAGATCGAGTCCCGGTCCATCGATACCGTAGTCGGGGCTTGAGCGGGTCATATGTACCAGGGCCAGGATACCTTTGGCGCCGTAGCGGGTGATCCGGCCGTATTCGGAACCTTCGTAGGTCTCCGGTAAGTTCTCAATGGCAAATTGAAGGTCGGAGATGATAAGGTCGTATATATCGCTTACCGGCGACCGTCCTATTTCAGAAGCTTCCTGAGGGGTTACCGTTCTGTCCAGCAAAGGCACTTTTCCGAACCAGCGGACGAGATCAAAATAGCAAAAGGCCCTTAAAAACCGGGCCTCGGCCCGCATTAAGGTCCTGTCGTTCTCAAGAGGGATAATTTCCCCGTTTTCGTCCAGCTTTTCCAGTAATTGGTTGGCCTTGTATATGGCGTTGAAATTGGTAGTATAGGCCTCTTCTATATAGGCGTTGGAGTTAATGGAAGTGAAAAAATTGTTGATCCCTTCCCATGTTCTGGAGGCCTGCGTTGTAGCATACAGGTTATCTGACCGGGTTTCGCTGAGGTTCAGTATCCTGTTGGCATACCCGTAAGTGCCCGACCCGTGGAAGGTCAGTGAATATGTGGCGTTCCTGGCCTGTATAAAATCATTTTCCGTGGCGTAGAAATTTTCGGTGGTCCCCGATGAAAGGGGCACCTGGTCCAGGTCCTTTTCACAGGAAGTCAAAAGGACGAGTGCCAGACACGGGATTAGTATGGATTTATAGCGTATCATAATGTGAGGAGTTTTTTAGTTAAAGGTTACATTAAGTCCGAGTATCAGTGATTTGGCAAGCGGAGCCCCGCCGTAATCCGCCGGAACGGGATACCTGCTGTCGCTGCTGGCAGGGGCGTTGGCAGCTTCGGGGTTGTACCCGCCGTCATATTTGTCCCAGTAAAACCAGTTTTCGGCCGTAACATAAATCCGGGCATTATCTATTTTCTGGGCTTTAATGGCGTCAGTGAGATTATAGCCGAAGGTAATGTTACGGATACTCAGGTAGTCTGATTTGTAGAGCCAGTCGGTATTGGCCACATAACCGAAATTGGTTTTCCAGTTCCCCCGTTTTGCGGGGTCTACGTCCAGATGATTTTCTCCGGAAGACATCCCGGTACGGTTGATGGCCCTTCCGAGCAATCCGTACACATGTCCGCCGTTTTGGCCTTGTACAAGGACATTGAGATCGAAGTTTTTATACTTGAAATTGTTCGTTATTCCCCAGACATATTTCGGAAACGGATTCCCTGCGTCCACACGATCCTCTTCGTTAATGACCCCGTCGTCGTTCTGGTCCACATATTTGGGGTCGCCTGCCACAGGGGCTCCTCCGCCATAAGTAGCGGCATTGTTGGCTACGTCTTCCTCGCTGAGCACCCCGTCCTGTTTAATAGTGTGAATGGTGTACATGGGCTTGCCCACTTCCAGAATGATAAAGGGTATGGAACTGTAACCCGAAGATATTTCTATCCTGTCCTGGTCCGGTCCGAGGGCAAGGACCTCGTTCGCGTTGTGGCTGATGTTAAAGGAGGTGTTCCAGCTAAAGTCACCGGTAAGGTTATAACTGGTAATTTCGGCTTCCCAACCCTTGTTCAGTACTTCACCTACGTTGGCCAGGTAACTTGTAAATCCGGAAGCTGCGGGAGCCGGGACCTGTAACAGCAGATCGCTGTTTACTTTCCGGTAGTAGTCCAGTGATGCGACGATCCTGTTGTCGAGGAACCCGAAATCCAGCCCGATGTTGGTACTTCTGGACTCTTCCCAGTGCAGGGAAGGATTGGGAATGGAGGCCACCCCCTGTCCGAGGGCTGTATTTTGTCCGAGGAAATAATTGTAAGTGCCCAAAGTAGAATACCAGGCGTAGTTACCTATGTTGTTACTCCCGTTTATCCCGTAGCTGGCACGTAATTTGAGTTCGCTCAGCCAGGAAATATCCTGCATGAATTCTTCCTGGGAAATCCGCCATCCGCCGGAGACGGATGGAAATACTCCCCACCGGGAATCGGGCCCGAACTTGGAGGAACCGTCCCATCGGATACTGGCCGAAAGCATATATTTTTCCATGAAATCATACTGGGCCCTCCCGAAATAGGAGATCAGTACGTTCCTGGATGAACTTGTACTCCCCGTAGAACCGCTCGGGAGGGTTTCTATGGTGGAATTGTTATACCTGTTCCCGGAGGATAGTCCGGATGAAGTGATCTGGTACCTGTTATAGGAATGCCCCAGCGTTACGGACAGGTTGTGTTTGTCATTGAATGTATTGGTATAGTTCAGCGTATTTTCGTTTACGATATTCTGTCTCCTGTAGGTTCCGAATCCACCCCTTATACTCTCCAGAACATCATTGGGCCGGTAGGTCTCGGAAGTGTTATCTGCATTGTCGAAGTTTACCGAACTCCTGAGGGTAAGCCCTTCCATGACATCGTAACTCACATATGATGAAATGAGTGTTCTGAACATGGTGTACTTCCCTTTCCGGTACAATCGCGGAAGGGGATCGGTATTGCTGCTCCCCCAGTCATAGCGCACCGTGTATTTTTGCCCGCTTTCATTTGTAGAACTTTCCTGTATGGGTGTGGTGGAAATGGCTTTGTGGAGTGTATTGTCCTTTCCTTCCACGCCGGGATCGTTCCTGACGGAATAGGTGGGGGCTATGTTAATCCCCATTTTGAGCCTGTCGGAAAACTTGATGTCTACATTGGCCCTGGCACTGAACGCTTCGTAATCCGTACCGATGATATAACCTTCGTTATTCTGGTAATTCCCCGAAATGTAATAATTAATGGCATCGGTGGCACCCGAGGCGGAAAGCTGGTAATTATGGAAAATGCCTGTGCGGAAGATACGGTCCTGCCAGTCGATGAAATCCAGTCCCGGATGCCCTTCCATGTCCCATCTCGGGTCGTACATATAGGAGGTGTTGAATTCATCGGCTCCGAGGACTTCCGATTCACGATCGTTAGCGATGAGAAACTGGTTGTAAATGTTTCTCCGCTGGTCTACGGATTGTTCCGGGGAAGCGCCGGGCACGCCGGAATTTACCCATTGATTGTCGATCATGACCTTTGACCTTTCAATCCATTCTTCGGGATTCAGCATGTCTACCCTCTTGGACTCCTTGGAAATACCCGCATACGCATTAAAAGTGAACCTGGCCTCTCCCGTTTTTCCTTTCTTTGTGGTAATAAGAACCACCCCGTTAGATGCCCTCGATCCGTAAATGGCTGCTGCTGCTGCATCCTTGAGGATCTCGATGGATTCGATATCATTGGGGTTAATATTGTCCAGCGGACTTCCGTTGGAGAAGTTCCCGTTCTGGTTCGTCCCTTCCGTATGCAGGGGAAAACCGTCAATAACATACAGCGGTTCGTTCCCTGCGGAGATAGATCCCGTACCTCTAATGTTGATACTGAACGGCCTGCCCGGCAAACCGGAGGTCTGTTTCACCCGTACTCCGGCAATCTGGCCGATAAGCCCCTGGTCTACTCTCGAAATGGGGCGTTCCACAAAGTTATCGGTCTTTAAGGTTGCAATAGCCCCGGTGGTGGCTACCTTTTTTTGTGTACCGTAGCCTATAACCACCACTTCCTCCAGTTGCGAGTTGCTTTCCTGTAAGGTAACGTTTATGGTGGAGGAATTTCCAACGCTTTTTTCCACGTTTTCCATGCCTACATAAGAGAATGTAAGTACATCGCCCTGTGAGGCCTGGATTTCATAATTTCCGTCAAAATCGGTTACCGTTCCGGTTCTCGTCCCCTTAATGATGACGTTGACCCCCGGAAGGGGCGTATTAGCAGTATCAGTAACCGACCCTTTGATCAAGGTTTCCTGGGCATAACCGATAGTGCAGATAAAAATACACAAAAGTAAGCCCGGTAGTGTTTTGAATTGGTTTTTCATTAGCCAGGTGTTTTTAGTTTAATTAAATAGTCACAAAGTAGTTGTTCGACTTTTTTTAGCTGTACAAAAAGCCGGGATGTCAAGCCAAATGTATTCAGATATCACTGGTGAAGTATCCTGTACTGTACTGTTTGTGTGCTGCTTGATTATGACGGTTTGCACAGGATAGTACAGGATACGACTTTTGCGGGGAGGCTGTAATTTAGTGTGCCGAATGTTGGGAAAACCCCGGAAAAATAATTTTGTGTAATGTCAAAAATCCTTTCCTTTTTTATATGTTTTTTACTGTGCTGTTTCAACAGTGTATTTTCCCAGCAGCACCCCGGAGAAAAACCGGAATGGCCGGAAAATTATACGGTAGCAAAACCCTGGACCCGCTGGTGGTGGATGGGCAACGCCGTAGACAGGAAAAACATAAGCCGAAATCTCGTAGCATTACATAAAGCCGGAATTGGCGGTGTGGAGATCACTCCCATTTACGGGGTGAAAGGCGAGGAAAAAAACTTTATAGACCATTTGTCCCCGGAATGGGTCAGCATGCTGAAGTATACCGTAAAGGTGGCCGACAGCCTCGGAATGGGTGTAGATATGGTCATGGGTACGGGATGGCCCTACGGGGGACCGCAGGTAGCACCGGAACATGCCGCTACCAGGATAACGTTCCGGAAATACCAGCTCGCCCCGGGAGAAACCTTCGACAAAAAAATAGAACCTGAAAACATCGAAAAACACAAACTGGCACAGCTACAATATGTCTTTGCCTATACCGATGGTGAAAAATACAGCGACCTGACCCCCAACCTGGACGGGAACCACCTCTACTGGAAAGCCGGTGACCACCACTATACCCTGTATGCAGTTTTCAATGACAAAACAGGACAGCAGGTAAAACGGGCCGCACCCGGAGGGGAAGGATTTACACTGGACCATTATTCAAAAGAGGCTTTTGATGCATACACACAGCCCTATGACAAGGCTCTGAAGGGGATGGAAGGAGATATAAGGGCCATTTTTAACGATAGCTACGAAGTTTACGGAACAGATTATACCCCCGGTTTTTTTGAATCGTTTAAAAAACGAAGAGGGTACGACCTGGCTTCATATCTTCCGCAATTACTTGATACGATGCCGGATGAAACCGGGGACCGGGTTAAAAGCGATTACCGGGAAACCATTTCCGATATTTTACTGGACAATTTTGCAGGGCGATGGACCGGCTGGGCACATACTAAAGAATACAAGACCAAACTCCAGGCCCACGGCTCTCCCGGGAACCTTATCGATCTGTATGCCGCTTCCGATATTCCCGAGTGTGAGACCTTCGGTTCCATGCCATTTGACATTCCGGGTTTTCGCAGGGAAAAATCCGATATACGTGAAGGCGATGCAGACAGGATCATGTTGAAATTTGCTTCTTCTGCCGCACATATTGGCGGAAAGCCATTGGTTTCTTCAGAGACATTTACCTGGCTGAGGGAACATTTTAAAACCGCTTTATCGCAGTGTAAACCCGAGGCAGAGGAACTCTTTCTGGCCGGGGTCAACCACATCTTCCTGCACGGTACTACCTATGCTCCGCAAAGGGCATCGTGGCCTGGCTGGAAATTTTATGCGTCGGTCAACTTTCATCCCAACACTACCATCTGGGAAGATGCCCCCGGGCTTTTCTCCTATATTGCCCGTTGCCAGTCCATGTTACAGGCCGGGGAAGCCGATAATGATGTATTGCTGTACTGGCCCGTATACGACACCTGGGGGAAAACCCTCGGCGGGTCGCGTTTCTTTCAGTTCAAGATACATGATCTCAACCAATGGCTGCATGGAACATCCTTTTATGAAACAGCCAATACTTTACTGGATGACGGGTATATGGTCGACTTTATTTCCGACCGTTTTGTAGCCGCTGCTATAACGGAAAAAGGGGAGATTCAGCTTCCCGGAGGAAAATATAAAGCCATCGTAGTACCCGATTGCAGTAAGATGCCCCTCACTACGCTCAAAAAACTCATAACACTTAAAAAACGGGGAGGCAAGGTTATTTTCCTCGGGGTGCCCGAATCTGTTCCCGGGTTAAAAGACTATCAAGAAGAAAATGAAAAACTCCGGGAACTTATCTCGGAAAACGGGCTTGAAACAGCCTCAGGAGGTGAAATCACCCAAAAGCTGAACCGTGCCGGTATCCGCCCGGAAAAACTGGCCGGATACGGATTGAAGTTTATCCGCAGAAATCAGGAGGGTGAAAAAATCTACTACCTTGTCAACCATACCGATAAAGCTGTAAATGATATCATCCCGATCCATACAAAAACCGCAGGGGTACGAATAATGGACCCGCTTACCGGCAAGACCGGATCTGCACAAATAACACCACAGGGAGAGTACACCGGGGTAAGGGTGGATATGGAACCGGGAGAAAGTCTTTTCCTGAAAACTTCGGAAGACAAAAGCGGGGGAATACCCTGGACCTATTATGAAAAAGGACAAGAATACCCCCTGCCCGGTGAATGGACAATTTCCTTTGAAAAGGGAGGCCCTTCGCTACCAGGTACCGTTTCCGGAAAAAAACCGGGTTCCTGGACAGCTTACGGACAGGAATATGAAGCATTTTCCGGTACGGCAAAATATACCATTGAATTTGACAGTCCGAAGGATAAGGCAGAAAACTGGCAACTGAACCTGGGTGATGTACGGGAAAGTGCCAGGGTATGGCTGAACGGAAAGTACATCGGACGTGCGTGGTCCGTACCCTTTCAGTTGGAGACCGGGCCACTGAAGGAGCAAAACAATAAACTTGAAATAGCAGTGACCAACCTTTCTGCCAACCGCGTCCGGGACATGGAACTGCGCGGCGAGGAATGGAAGATATTTTACAATGCCAATATTGTGAACAGGAATTACAAAAAATTTGATGCGGCAAAGTGGAAACCCATGCCTTCGGGGCTTTTGGGGCCTGTGTTGCTTGTTCCGCTGTCTGTTAGGTAAACCCACACCATACATAAATCAACCAAACTTATGACCCGATGATTACTACTGAAATTTTTTCGAACAGAAGGACAAATATTTTATTATGGCTTGTCCTGCTCACGTTATGGAGTATTCCGGATATTGTTTTTTCACAGACACCGGCTTTTCCGGAAGCAGAAGGTTTCGGCCGTTATGCAACCGGGGGACGCTTTGGCGGGGTATATATTGTAACCAACCTCAATGACTCCGGACCCGGATCGTTCCGGGACGCGGTGAGTCAACCCAACCGGATCGTGGTTTTTGAAGTGGGCGGGGTGATACGTCTGAAAAGCCGCGTAGTTGTTTCCGAAAACATCACGGTTGCAGGGCAAACCGCACCGGGTGACGGCATTGTTATCTATGGCGACGGATTTTCATATACCCAGGCCAGTAATTCCATTATCCGTTATCTCCGCATGCGCATGGGCAGGATTGGGACCAGCGGGGCCGATGCGGTCGGGATTACCGATGATGCGAAACACATTATTTTCGACCATGTTTCAGCGTCCTGGGGACGCGATGAAACCTTTTCCATTACCCGTTATGCCGATAGTATCACCATACAGAACTGTATTATAGCCCAGGGCCTCGAAACCCACTCTGCAGGCGGATTGATCGAACCCTCCGGGAAGGTAAGCCTTTACAGGAACCTCTATATTGATAATAATACCCGTAATCCCAAAGTGAAAGGGATCAACCAGTTTGTAAATAATGTGGTCTATAACTGGGGAAGAGGAGGCGGATACATTATGGGAGGCTCTGCCGGGGATTCCTTTGTGAATATTATCAACAATTATTTGGTCAAAGGACCCAGCACCACCATAGAACCGTTTACCCGGGGTACGGAAACTTTTATCCCTTATGTGGAAGGGAACTATTATGACGATAACCTTAACGGTGTCCTCGACGGTTATGAAGTTCCGCTTTCGGCATATGAGGGGATCACTACTTTTCGCGATACACCTTATGACTATCCCATGCCGGCACAGGTGTTTACGGCAGAAGAAACTTTCGGTCACGTCATGGAAAATGCCGGGGCCAACTACCCCCGCCGTGATCCGGTAGATGATTTCCTGATCACTGAACTGGCCTCTATCGGGGTCTCGGGAGCTTTGATATCCGATGAAATGGACTTACCGACACAGGGACCGGGAGAAGTTTTCGGTGCGCCGGCTCTGCAGGATACCGATCGCGACGGAATTCCCGATACCTGGGAGAATGCTAACGGACTCAATCCCGAAAATGCTTCGGATGCCATGCAGATCAATGCAGAAGGTTATGCGAATATCGAGGTGTATATCAACAACCTGGCAGAAACCCCGGCTCCTGATTTTTTACGCCCGCCTTCCGGGGTGGCATCCGATTCGGTTTCTACTACCGGGATCGGGCTCACCTGGAAGAACAATGACAGCAGAACCACCGGGATTGTCATCGAACGATCGGACGACAGTACAAACTATCAGGTACTGGATACCCTGGGCGGAGATGCCATGACTTATCTGGACAACGAACTGGAACCGGGCACAATGTACCGCTATCGCCTTCGTGCCTATAATGCTGCGTTTTCTTCGGTTTATACCACACCTTTGGATGTGGAGACCACCCCGGTACCTACGGTGCCGGACGCTCCCGTTTCTCCTGCGCCTGGAGATCAGTCCATATATGCGGATACCACGGGGCTCCGGCTAAGCTGGACAGGCAGCGAAAACACCGATGCATATACGGTATACCTGTCTTCGCATCCGGATAGCCTGCAACAGGTGGCTGCGCTTACCGATCCGTTTTACGATGCGGATACCCTGCAATCCGGCACTACCTATTACTGGCGTGCAGATGCCGCCAACGAACTGGGAACGACTACGGGCAGTGTGTGGTCTTTTACTACCCTTCCCTATTTCCCGAAAGGTGTTGCAGGTGCCTGGCTTATGGATGAGGATGGTGGTGCTTCGGTCGTAGATAGTTCTTCCTATGCAAACCATGCGGAGATCAATGGTGTTCCGGGTTACGACCGTGTCGAAGGTAAGGTGGGCAGGGCAGTGGATTTGAATACGGGAGAAACATCGTCGCACATCCGGGTACCGCACCGGGATCATCTGTATATGGGAAAACAGTCGTTTACCATATCCATGTGGTTAAAATCCTCTTCACAGGACAATCAGTCCTACCTCGTTCACAAGGGTACTTTTAACAGGGATGATGCTTCGGGCGCCACGGGGCGCTGGTATGGTATTGAGGTGAAGGACGGGGATATCCGCTTTGCCGTGGATGATGACATTACCAAGACACAGCTATCTGTCGATGCCGGTCCCTTTTTTACCGGTGAATGGATACACCTGGTAGCGGTAAGGGACAGGGAAACCGATGTGCTCCGGCTGTACCGCAATGGTGTTTTGATAAACGAAGCTACCGACAGGACGGAGGAAAATATAGGGCAGCAGGCCCCGGTTATTATTGCGAACAGCAGTAACCTGGACACTCCGTTCCGCGGGCAGCTCGATGAATTCCGGATTTTTAATTACGGTTTAAGTGAACAGGAAATACTGGAATTGTACCAGACAGACCCGACACCGCTCAAACCGTTGGCCCCCCATCCTTCCGAAGATGCTGTGCTGGAAGGGTTCGAAGAAAATGTTGAAGCTACCTGGACAGGGGGTGTAAACACAACGTCTTATAAAATTTATATCGGGACCGACGAGGAAAATATGTCACTTGCAGGGGAAACCGGTGTGGACAGTCCCGCTTTTTCCTTTCAGAACCTGCAAAGGGATACCGATTATTACTGGCGGGTAGATGCCATTGGCCCTGAAGGGACAACCACCGGAGCTACCTGGACATTCCGCACTACGGCCCCGAAAGGGCTGGTAGGATACTGGAAGATGGATGAAACATCCGGATTACGGGTGACAGATGCTGCCTATTATGCCCACGAGGGAACGGTAACCGGTTTTCCGGAAGCGGTCTGGGAAGCGGGGATGTCGGGCAATGCCTTTCGGTTTAGTGAACCTTCCGATACGGCGGCCATAAAAATTCCCCATGCCGATCACCTGGTGTTTGAAAATACTTCGTTCACGATCTCCCTCTGGGTAAAAATTCCGGAAGACACCTATGCCTACGGAACAGATTGCTATTTGATGCATAAAGGCACATTTGAGTCCGGTACCGGGAAATGGTATGGCATTCAGTTGCGCGATGGCAGGTTGACCTTTGCCATTGACGACGGCCGGACAAAAACCGATATTTCAGCTTCCGTAACCAACAGTGCTTCCCACCCCCTGTTTACCGACGAGTGGAAGAATATCGTTGCCGTAAGGGATACCAAAACGGACCAGATACGCTTGTATATGGACGGGGTGAAAATTGCCGAAAAAACCGATGCTACAGGGACAATAGGAAAGGCAGTTCCTCTGTTACTGGGCAATTCACCCGAAAATAAACCCTATCGCGACCTTATGGATGAGGTAAAACTCTACAATTATGCCCTGACACAGGAAGAGATCCGGGCCCGGGCAGACGGGCATCCCGTTAAAATAACTTATCGCGACGGGGATAACGGGAATTCCGGGGATAATGAAATAAGGCCATTCTTCCGGATTGTCAATGAGGATGATATTGACATTCCCTATGAAGAACTCTCTGTCCGTTATTGGTTCACTCCCGAAGATTATGCCGGGATAAACGCCTGGATCGATTATGCCGGACCGGGTAACGGGAATATTTCCGCAGTATACCATCCCCTCGAAACACCACATAACGGGGCTTTCGGTTATGTGGAGTACCATTTTGAAAACATAGGGGGGCTCAAAGCCGGTGAAGAGACAGGCGTCATAGAATCGCGGCTGGCCAAGGAAAACTGGACGGATTTTGTAGAAACCGGGGATTATTCGTATCAGCAGGGAGAAACCTATGCGGAAAACAACCGGATCACCCTGTACCGTAATGGGCAACTAATTTGGGGAAAAGAACCCGGGAAGCAAACCCCTGTTACCGATCTGAAGGTGTATTCCAAAAACCGGAACGGGAATACCAATACGAATACCATACATCCTTATATAAAAATACGTAATGAAGGAAATATCCCCCTGGATTATAGTGACCTCGAACTGCGTTACTGGTTTACGGCCGAAGGAAATTCACCCCTTGATTATTGGATAGATTATGCAGAACTCGGCAACGGCAATATGGAAGCTACGTTCGTTAAACCGGATACGATATTAGCTGGGGCTGATACTTATTTTAAACTGAATTTTAATCCTTCGGCAGGGCAATTGTATCCCCTGAGCGGTTCCGGGGAAATACAGTATCGTATTGCCAAGGCAGACTGGAGTGTTTTTGACGAAAGCGATGACCATTCCTTCCTGCCTAAAGCACCTTTTGCCGAAAATGAACACATTACGCTGTATTACAAGGGAGAACTGATTTACGGTACCGAACCCGGAAGTAATAACAATTCCGAAACATCGTTGAAAACAACAGCAGACAATAACCAGCTAACGCAGGAGGTTTATGTTTACCCCAATCCGGCCCGGGATCACGTACGCGTACAATTAAATGATATTAATGACGCCGGAAACATAAGGTTGTTCAACAGGTCCGGACGGTTACTGCATAACCGGGCCGTAAAACAAAATACATTCTTGATAGACCTGCAACGCTTCCCTCCCGGAATTTATATCCTCGAGATAGAAAACGGGAAGGAAACAACAACACATAAAATAATTAAAAAATAACCCGCCCCGATCATCCCTCTCAAGGGAGGGAGAGGAGTGTAAAAACCCAAAACCATGAAAAAAAATTACTTAATAATGTTTATCCTGTTTTTGACAGGAATATCCGGCATGTACGGACAGCACCGGATGGAAGACCTCAACCGCGGGCTGGTAGCCGTTCGCACCGGTCCGGAACAGGTATATGTAGCCTGGAGATTACTGGGAAGTGATGCCGATTCGACAGCCTTTAACGTTTACCGCGATGGTGTCTTGCAAAATGATTCACCCGTTACACAAACTACCAATTATGTGGACAGTACAGCATCCGATGGCGAATATTACATAAAACCCGTCATAAACGGTGAAGAACAGGAACCTTCGGAAACCGTAAACGTGTGGCAGCAGAATCACCTTGAGATACCTCTTCAGGTCCCTCCCGGCAGGACCACGCCGGATGGCGAAGCATACACCTATACGGCCAATGATTGCAGTGTAGGCGATCTGAACGGTGACGGCCGGTATGAAGTTATACTCAAATGGGACCCTACCAATGCACACGACAATTCCCATGAAGGATATACCGGGAATGTGTACCTGGATGCTTATACCTTGGAAGGCGAACAGTTGTGGCGGATAGACCTCGGACGGAATATCCGTGCCGGAGCACACTACACCCAGTTTATGGTGTATGACCTGGACAGTGACGGCAAGGCCGAAGTGACCTGTAAAACTGCGGATGCTACCGTAGACGGACAAGGAAATGTAATCGGTGATCCCAATGCCGATTACAGGAACAGTGCGGGGCGTATTCTCGAAGGCCCGGAATTCCTTACCGTATTTAACGGAGAAACAGGAGCTGCAATGGCAACTACCGATTATGTGCCGGCAAGAGGAAATGTAAATGACTGGGGAGATAATTACGGGAACCGCGTAGACCGTTTTTTGGCCGGGGTAGCCTATCTCGACGGACAACATCCGAGCCTGGTCATGTGCCGAGGATACTACACACGATCGGTACTGGCGGCATGGGACTGGAAAAACGGGCAGCTCACACAACGATGGGTATTCGATTCCGACGATCCCGAGAATGAAGGCTATGCGGGGCAGGGTAATCACAGCCTCAGTATTGCCGATGTGGACAGTGATGGCCGGGATGAAATCGTATACGGTTCCATGACAGTAGATGATGATGGGACAGGACTGTATACCACCGGGTTGGGACATGGCGATGCATTGCATGTATCTGACCTTGATCCCGAGAGGCCCGGGCTTGAAGTCTTTATGCCCCATGAAAACAAGGTGGACGGCGTTACCTTTCGCGATGCCCGTACCGGTGAAATTATCTGGCAACACAAAAAAAATACGGATGTGGGCAGGGGTCTTGCTGCCGATATAGATTCCACCCATATCGGGGCCGAATTCTGGGCTTCCAGCAGTCTGGGGGTTTACAATACGGAAGGTGAACAGGTACACACCGATACGCCGTCCATTAACCACGCCATTTGGTGGGATGATGACCTGCAAAGAGAGCTCCTGGACGGAACGGGCATCTCCAAATACGGGACAGGAACCGTTTTTACAGCAGAAGGTTGCAGTTCCAATAACGGTACAAAAGCCAATCCGTCCCTGCAGGCCGACCTCTTTGGCGACTGGAGGGAAGAGGTTATTTTTCGTACCTCAGACAATACCGCACTGCGCATTTATATTAACCCGGAAGTGTCAACCCGGAAAATGTACACCCTGATGCACGATCCGCAGTACCGCGTAGCTATCGCCTGGCAAAATGTAGCATACAATCAGCCGCCACACCCTTCTTTCTATATCGGAACGGGAATGGAAACCCCGCCACCGTCGCCTATAAGTAACAACAAACTGCGGTGGAGCAGCGGTGAGGTATGGGATGTGGAATCTTCTTCAAACTGGGTGTGGAATGACAGTACTTCGGTGTTCAGCCAGGGAGATGAGGTGCTATTCGACATTTCCGGGAACAATGAAAACGCCGTCGAACTTGTTGGCGATATCCGGCCTTCGGGAGTAACGGTAAATGCCCCGGATGACTATGTTTTTAACGGGTCCGGAACCCTTTCCGGTACCATGCAACTGATAAAGAACGGCTCCGGGATGCTTACTTTGAACAATGACAATACGTATAGTGGCGCCACAACCGTTTGGGACGGAACACTCATGCTAAACGGACATCTCTCCGAAAGCTCCGTATTGGTCAGGAAATATGCCGCAATAGGAGGAAGTGGCATGCTGGATAAGGACCTCAGTTTACAACAGGGAACAAAAGTCATCCCCGGAGGAGTGGGTAATGCGGGGACATTGACCGTAAACGGCAACACCGTTGTGGCCAAGGATGTAACTTTTTCCTTTGACCTTTCTGAAAACCCCGGAGGAAATAATGACAAAATAGTGTGGAACGGCGATGTGGATATACAGGGCAATACGGTGTTCAGCATCAATGTCCTGGATGAAGGACTAAACACGGGAACCTATACCCTGCTGGAATATACCGGCAATTACAATGGGAGTATTGAAAATATGGAAGTGACGGGAATTCCCGGTATAAAACACAACCTTATGGATACGGGTAGTGCCATCGTTATGGAAGTGGAATGGGTACGGAATCCCACCACCGTATACTGGCGGGGTAATGAGAGTGATATCTGGGACCTGGCGGAAAGTTACAACTGGTTTAACGGCGATACTACAGCCCTGTTTGCTCCGAACGACACCGTAGTTTTTGACGATAGAGGAATACCACATACCAATGTAAAGACCACGGGCTTTTTACCGGTTGATAAAATGATCGTAAATGCATCCGCAGATTATACTTTTGAAGGTGAAGGA
Source organism: Sinomicrobium kalidii (assembly GCF_021183825.1). Classification (GTDB taxonomy): domain Bacteria; phylum Bacteroidota; class Bacteroidia; order Flavobacteriales; family Flavobacteriaceae; genus Sinomicrobium; species Sinomicrobium kalidii. The sequence goes on from NZ_CP089211.1 coordinate 2,520,979, forward strand.
AGTATCAGCGGAACCGGCGGACTCGAAAAATCGGGAACCGGAAGGCTGACAATACTCGGCAATAACGATTATACCGGAACAACAGTGATCAGGGAAGGAATAGTTGTACTGGAATCCCTTTCCGACGGCGGTGCGCCCGGGCCGCTGGGTGCTGCAGGGAAAGAAGCGGAAAATATCGTGATAGATGGCGGGACTGTGGAATTTACCGGAACTTCGGCAACCGATCGCGGAATCACTCTCGGTATGAACAACAGTACGCTCGATGTCATTTCAGGAATAACCGCAACTATAGGCGGAAGCCTCGAAGGAACAGGGCAAATGACCAAAAAGGGAGACGGAACCCTGCAACTCACAGGGAAAAACACCTATACAGGAGGAACAGTTTTAAAGGAAGGGAATGTCCATCTCGGATCGGAAGAGGCGATCTCTTCCGGTTTCGGGGAAGGTACCGTGGTTTTGGAAGGTGGCGTCCTCAGCATGCACGAAGGGAATAATTCCTATAGTTCCGCTTCCTGGGATGTGGAAGTCCCGGCGGGAAAACAGGCCGAATGGCAACTGGACGGCCGTTGCGCCTTTAACGGAAAACTTACCGGTGGCGGGGACCTTCATCTGTACTCCCCCTGGATACGCTCCGAAATGATGGGCGACTGGTCCGGCTTTACCGGAAATATCCGTGTTACCGCAGACAGTGACGGCGGCTGGTTGATATTGGGAAATGATAGAGGTTATGCAGGGGCATCCATAGAACTTACAGAGGATATACAAATGGTCTATCGGCGGGACGCCAACGATACCATAGCGGTAGGCGAACTGTCAGGCCCGGCATCATCACACCTGGCAGCAGGATGGCAAAATACCGTAACCACCTGGAAAATTGGGGGCAAAAACAGCGATGCCTTTTTTCACGGGACCATCAGTGATGTGGCATTCAAGGGATCGGGAGCGAAAACAAGGATCATAAAAACAGGTTCGGGCTCCTGGACATTGACCAATGCCGGTACCTACTCCGGGGGAACCCTGGTCGAAGGGGGAGAGTTTGTTGTGAATAACACTACGGGAAGTGCTACGGGAAGCGGTGCAGTGATCGTTTCGGGGAATGCCTCGCTGTCCGGTAACGGTACTGTAGAAGGAAACCTCATCGTACAAAACGGCGCAAAGCTCTTTCCCGGGGGCAGAAGGGAAAAAGGAACATTAACCCTGGGAAGGAACCTGTACCTGTCTGACAATGCCAGAACAGAAATAGATATAGATCACGCTGCTGCAGATACCGATATTGTGGAAGTGAGTGACACCCTGTTTTGCGGGGGATTATTGAAAATCAGCAAAAGAGGGGTGCAATTTAGGGAAGGAGACAGCTTTAAGGTATTTCAGGCCGCTGATTTCGAGGGTACATTTAAAAAAATCATTCCCTCTCCGGGACACGCCCTGAAATGGGATAGCTCGGAACTTTATGTTAACGGAACCCTGAAGGTGACAAGCAAAAGAGAAAAGTCCGCGAATCTTGATGAAACAGATCAGGCAGTGATCTATCCCAATCCCGTAAGCGATTACATCCGTATTCGTCTCGGGGAAAATTCAGGTGAGGAAAACGAAGTTCACCTGTACAGTTTTTCCGGTCATTTGTTGAACAAATACAATTTTGAAGGCGAAAATTATCAGATTCCGTCACAAAACCTGTCCTCCGGGATTTACATTGTCAAGATAAAAAACGGAAACGGGGAAATCACCCGAAAAGTGGTAAAAAATTAGTCATAAAACCAAAAACAAGCAATTAAATGAAGAAAATAGTATGTATACTCGTAGCGGGAATATCCGGAGTGATGCAGGCACAGACCCTTCCGGACAGGGATGTGGTACTGGAGAAAATGAAACGGGCCAACATGTATTTTATGAAAAAGTGGCCGGACGCAGGAAAGACCATAATTACCAACAAGGAGCGTCCCAGTCATATCTGGACACGTGCAGTTTATTACGAAGGTCTTATGGCATTGTACACCATCCACCCGAGAGATGAATACTACAAATATGCCAAAGACTGGGCCGATTTTCACCAATGGGGTTTCCGCGGAGGGAACACTACCCGCAATGCCGATAACTACTGTGCGGCACAGACTTACATCGATCTCTATAACCTTTCCCCCGATCCTGAAAAACTGAAAAATACCAGGGCACAGACCGGGATGTTGCTTAATACCCCCCAGAATGACGACTGGTCCTGGATAGATGCCATACAAATGGGAATGCCCGTACTGGCCAAAATGGGTGTGTTGGAAAATGACGACAGGTATTTCGAAAAAATGTACCGAATGTATATGTTCACACGCAACAAACATGGTAAAAACGGACTTTTCAATGAAAAAGACGGCCTTTGGTGGCGCGATGCCGATTTTACACCTCCTTATAAAGAACCCAACGGTGAAGACTGCTACTGGAGCCGGGGAAATGGCTGGGTGGTGGCTGCCCTGGTACGGGTGCTGGACATTATCCCGGAAGACGCTCCCCACCGCGAGCAGTATCTCAACGATTTCAAGGCCATGATGAAGGCCCTTTTGCCCATACAGCGTAAAGACGGCTTCTGGAACGTAAGCTTGCACGACCCTACCAATTACGGTGGGAAAGAGCTTAGCGGAACAGCCATGTTCGTATACGGTATGGCCTACGGGGTAAACCAGGGTATATTGGACAGGGACACTTACCTTCCCGCCCTGCTCAGGGGATGGGACGCCATGATAGACGACAGTCTGCACGACAATGGTTTCCTCGGATATGTACAATCCACCGGGAAAGAACCTAAGGACGGACAGCCCCTCAGTCACACCAAGGTGCCCGATTTTGAAGACTACGGACTCGGATGTTTTTTACTGGCCGGAAGTGAAGTGTATAAATTGGAAGAATAGCAGCGATATATGATTTAAGGTAATTATATATCTTTATGAACAAAACGGAACTATGAAAATTCATTCCATTCTCTTTACATTGTTTTCCATAGCAATATGCCAGGGGCAGAACACAACCGTAAAAGTCTGGCCGGAGACTATTCCCGGGGCTATTGATAATCCTGCCTACGAAAAGGAGACTGTATACGCCAATAACGGAAAATCTCCCCGTATCAGTAAGGTGACCGATCCCCTGCTGGAAATTTTTCTTCCTCCTGAAGGCAGGGCAAACGGAACAGCTGTTCTGATTTGCCCCGGAGGAGGCTATGCCCGTCTTGCCATAGATCACGAAGGGCGTGATATTGCGGCATGGTTCAATCAAATGGGGATTACAGCCTTTGTGTTGCAGTACCGATTGCCGAGCGATGCCATAATGAAAGACAAAAGCGTGGGGCCGCTGGAAGACGGGCAGGAAGCCATCCGAATCATCCGTCGCAATGCTGCGGAGTGGAATATCGCCCCGGACAGGATCGGGGTTATGGGATTTTCTGCCGGAGGTCATCTGGCGTCTGCCATATCCACGCACTTTTCGGAGAAAGTATACGAACCGGAAGATACGACAAGTGCCAGGCCCGATTTTTCCATGCTTATTTATCCCGTGATCTCCATGGACCCGGAGATTACACATAAGGGTTCAAGGACCAACCTGATCGGGAAAAATCCTGCCCCGGACCAGGTGAAGCGTTTTTCGAACGAACTTCAGATCACAAAAGATACACCGCCTGCATTCCTGGTGCATTCTTCTGATGACGGTGCGGTTCCGGTAGAGAACAGCATACGTTATTACCTGGCATTAAAAAACAACGGAGTTCCGGCCGAGATGCATGTTTATCCCGAAGGCGGCCATGGTTACGGTATGGGGAGATCGGACAATACCGAGTCCACCTGGCCGGAAGCCTTAAAAAAATGGCTGCAAATGAACGATTGGCTGTAACGTCATTGTTTTCCGTAAGTAGCTTCGGGCCGGTTATCTGTTCTGAAGGGTGAAGCAGGTAGCCCTTCTTTGTTAAACAGGTTGTGTTCCGGTACGTTTTCCCATCCGAAGCGTACGGCTGCCGGATTTTTTATTTCCGGGTTCGATACTACAATGGTATTATTCTCTATTTCCGCTTTTGCCGGCAAAAACTCCCCGTTTTTTTCAGCAATAGTGAAGTGAGTGAGGGAATCGCCTTTGCATACCAGTCCGGACCCGGTATAATCAAAATACAGCCTGATTTTTTCACCTTCTTTTTTCATATGCGTAAAGATGGGACCGGAATATACAAGTCCTTTTTCCCCGTAAGTTTGGGCCCTTGCCCAAAGCGCAAGCCGTTTGCCCACCACCTGTTTGTTAAGCGGATGAATGTTCTGTGCATTTCCGGCATCGGTCAGGACCACCATTCCGGTGTTGGGTACGGATTTCATGCTCAACAACTGGGCTTCCCTGATTTCCGGGTTTTGTCCGCGATGTGGTGCTATCTGGACAAAATAAAATGGAAAATCACCCTGTTTCCAGTCGTTTCGCCAGTTTTTTATCATGGCCGGAAACAGTTTGCGGTACTGGTGTGCCCTTTCCGCATTACTTTCACCCTGGTACCAGACCACGCCCCTGACGGTATAATTCAGCAACGGGTAGACCATGGCATTGTAAATAAGTGAAGGTGCTTTGCTGTACTGCGGAGGTTTGGGCTTTTCCGGCCGGGTATTAGCCGGACCGGCTTTACGGCTTTGCGCCTGGTATTTGGTTAATTCGGCCTGGTACTTGTCATATTTTTCCTCATACCGGTCCAGTATAGGGACAAAATCCGGATCACTTTCCAGAACTTCTCTTTTTGTCCAGGCTTCGGCCGGTGTTCCTCCCCACGCGGAAGTGATCAGTCCCACGGGGACATTTTGGGTTTGGTGTATTTCCCTTCCGAAAAAATAGCCTGCGGCAGAAAAACCGTACACGGTTTCAGGAGAACAGGCCTGCCAGTTCCCTTCCACATCATTTTGCAAAGAATCGGATGTTTTAAGGGCTACGGTAAAAAGCCGGATTTGAGGGTAATCGGCTTCTTTTACTTCTTTTTCATAATTCATTACTCCCGTTTTCCACGAATCTTCATATTTCCCTACCGGCATGTGCATGTTGGACTGTCCGGAGCATATCCACACTTCACCCAAAAGAACATCAGACAAGGTGATTTTGTTTTTTCCTTCCAGGACAATTTCATACGGGCCGCCTGCTGCGGGAGTAGCGACGGTAACTTTCCAGTTTCCTTCCGTATTGGCAGAAGTGCTTACTTTTTCACTTTGCCATCCCGGTGTTATGGTAATGGCTTCCCCCGGATCGGCCCATCCCCAGATATTGATTTCCGCATTTTGCTGTAGTACCATATGATCTCCTACAAGTGCGGGAAGTTTGATCTTTGCTTTCAGCGGAGTGCAAACGAACAGTAATACCACGAGGGAAAGGAAAAAAGGTTTCATAATTTAAAATTTGATCCGGTTAATTGTTTGATACAAAGTTAAAATCGCCACTAAGGTAAACACATATAAGAAATACACTGTCCTGTACTGTGATGTTGTTTCCTGTTCGGGAGCAGGACTGTACAGGATACGGATTTTAAATAAAAGGGAGAACTTGCGGGGCAAGTAAAGGGCAAAACAGAATTTCTATGCGCAATATCCGGATATTGTTTATACTCTTGGGGTTAAGCTTTCTTTCATGTGTTGAAAAAGAACAGAATGATGTAGAAGACCCGGAAGATCAATGGTGGCACGATACTGAACGTGAGGAGCATTACCTGCCCGACGGGGAGGATTTTGTGTTGCAAAGTGGCAGAAGGCGGTTCAACCGGGCCTTGTACGGTACCAATAGCGGTTTCAGGGTAGAAGCCGGCGACCTGCCCGAGTTTGCCGTGTACATGCCCGGCATGGGCGGAAATTTTAAATTGGGAATTATTCGGGGAGAAGAGAGTAAATGGATTATCGATTGTGATTCCATAGCCACCCGTTACCGTCCGGGGAGTATGCTTTATACAATTAAAGACGGTCTGCTGGGAGATGGTGCCCTCCGCCTTCAGATACTTGCCCTGGCTGATGAAGAAGGGTTTATACTTAAGATAAATCCAGAGGAGATTCCGGGTGATACGGGGGTTTTATGGGCATATGGCGGCGCCAGCGGAAAGAAGTTTTCCCGTAACGGTGATATCGGTGCCGATCCTGAATCCGTGTTTTACCTTCACCCTGAATACTGCAAGGGTAATGTATACGACATACATGAAAATACGTTTACCCTGAACTACGGTTCCGCATACAATAAAAAAGACCACCAAAACGATAAGGCCATATTTGGGGTATTCCCCGAAAATTCGGAAATACACCTTGCCGATGCGGAACAACAGGACACTCCTTTGTCACTGAAAACTTCAGAAAGTACTTCGCTCCCGGTCCTTACGGGGACACTCCGGGCAAATAATGAAAATGACCTGTATTGGGTCATTAAAAAAGGGAAGGACAACAATATCCGGGTCAAAGAAGACCCGGCGGAAAAATTCCGGAAGGCCGAAGAAGTCCGGCAAAAACTCGCGAAAAGGATAAAAGTAAGAACACCGAACTCCTATATCAATACTTTGGGAGGGGCTTTGGCATTCGCAGCAGATGCTATCTGGGAAGCCCCGGCATACCGTCACGGTGCCGTAGCATGGCGTATGCCCCTTAACGGCTGGCGAGGCGCATATGTTGCCGATCCCCTCGGATGGCACGACCGGGCAAGGACGCATTTCAGCGGTTATGCAAATTCCCAGGTTATCGAACCCGCCACAGGACCCGTGGTGGCCGATACCCTTCTCAACCTGGCCCGTCAAAAGGAAGAAATCGGGACTTCCCTGTTCAGTCGGGGATATATATGCCGTAATCCGGATGAGAATACCAGGGCACATCACTACGACATGAACCTGGTATTTATAGACGAGCTGCTGGACCATTTTCTGTGGACGGGAGATATAGCATTCCTGAAAGAAATGTGGCCCGTACTGCAACGTCACCTGGAATGGGAAAAACGGAATTTTGATACGGACGGGGACGGCCTCTACGATGCCTATGCCTCTATCTGGGCCAGTGATGCCCTGCAATACAATGCGGGAGGCGTTACACATTCGTCTTCGTACAACTACCGGGCCAATAAGACAATGGCACAACTGGCCGGGCGGATCGGGAAAGATCCGGCTCCCTATAAAAAAGAGGCGCAACGCATTTATGATGCTATGAGTAAAAAACTCTGGATGCCTGAGCTGGGGCGGTATGCAGAGTACAAGGATGTTATGGGAAATAAATTGCTCCACCCTTTTCCCGGGTTATGGACCGTTTACCATGCAATGGAAGCCGGGGTACCGGATCGCTTCCGCGCCTGGCAGTTATTGCGGTATGTGGATACGGAGATCCCGCATATTCCGATACGGGCAAACGGCTTGGACAAGCAGGACCTGTATACCCTTTCAACAACCAGCTGGCAACCCTATACCTGGTCTGTGAATAATGTGGCCATGGCCGAGGTATTGCACACTGCCCTGGCATACTGGCAGGGAGGAAGGCCGGAAGAAGCGTTCCGGCTCTGGGAAAGTGCCCTTGTGGAGAGCATGTATCTCGGCGCCAGCCCCGGCGGACTTCAGCAGTTGTCCTTTTACGATGCCATGCGCGGCGAGTTGTACCGCGATTTTTCAGACCCTGTGGGAATGACGGGCCGCACGCTGGTAGAGGGCCTTTTCGGCATACAGCCCGATGGTATAAGTGATACGTTGACCGTTTCTCCCGGGTTCCCGGCGGCATGGGACCATGCTTCGCTTGATGTTCCGGATATTACCTTCGATTATAAAAGGACAGAAAACCGGGAACAATTTACACTTGTTCCCCGGTTTAGTACCAAAATGCACCTGAAACTCAGAATACGGGCCATGAAAGACGGCGTAAAATCAGTGACCGTAAACGGACGGGAAACCGATTGGACAACAGATGAGCAGGCCGTGGGTGCCCCGGCCATAGAGATAACTGCTCCGGAACAATCTGAATATGATATTACAATCGAATGGAAGGGAGGCAACCTGAAAAAGGATTACCCGGATAAAGACGCACGGCCGTGCGTCTCAACAGGGGGAAGGCCTTGCACTTCAACGGAACAGCTTGTCATAGATTATCATCCCGCCGAAATATTGAAGATACGCGATCCGCAAAACATACTGGACAACCCGTCATTTTCCGAAGGAAAACTGACGTCAGGAATCAAAGATAAATCGGGAGAAAAATCGGTTTTTGTCAAATTGAAACAGGGGCAGTTCAGTTGGTGGCAACCTCTTGACCTCTCTGTCCGCCCCCATGTTGAAATATTCGGTGCGGAAAGTGCGGAAAATAAAGAATATAAAGCGATTACACTGCGCAATAATGCGCTTAAAGCAATACGGGCTCGTCTGGTTGTAAACCGGGGGAAAGGAGAGTATACAGAAGATATTGCACTGCCTGAAAATTCGGAAAAGCAGTTTAAAATTCCGTACCACTATCTGGTTCCCGGCAGTAATGTCGTGGAAGTTGTGTCCGAAGAAGGGAGAACCGTGAAAAAAACAATACAGGAGTGGAATGTAAAAGCACCTTCGGCATTTAAGTGGGAAACGGTAGACCTTGCCGGATTGTATAACAGTAAGGTAACCGATATCTTTAAAAACGAATACCTGTCACCAAGACCCCAATCGCCTACCCTGCAATTACCTGTTCAGGGTATAGGAAACTGGTGTTATCCGAAAGTGGAAGTTAATATCAATGACTCCGGGTTACGGGAAAAAGCAGGGGCAGACAATGCCATAACAACTCCGCAGCATATTCCTCTGGCCACTCCGGGAAACAGGGAAAAAGATAATATTGTTTTCACTTCGATGTGGGACAACTATCCGGAAAGTGTGGAAATTCCGCTTTCAGGCAGGGCATTTCAGCTCTACCTGATAATGGCCGGGTCTACCAACCCCATGCAGAGCAGGTTGGTAAATGGCGTGGTGACCGTAACGTATACAGATGGCTCTGTCACCGAACTGCCGTTAAAAAACCCTGAAAACTGGTGGCCTGTGGAACAGGATTATTTTATAGATAACTATGCCTTTACCGCAGGGGAGGTAAAACCGCCCCGGGTTTATCTGAAAAGCGGGGAGATCACCCGTAATTTTGATAATTATGTCCCGGTGAAAGGATTTACGGACTATGGTATAGACGGAGGAGCCGCAACCCTGCTGGATATACCGTTAAATCCGGATAAAGAACTGAAAAAGATGGAAATTAAAACCGTGGCAAATGATGTGGTAATAGGATTGATGAGTGCAACCCTGTTACGAAATAAAGAATGAACACGATACCGAATACTGACGCTTACCCGGTTTTTCAGTAATCGGTTTTTAATCAAAAGACAGTTGTTGTGAACCGAAAAGAATTTTTATATCGTACATCCCTTTTTTCCGCCGGTCTTATGATGCCGGTAATCGGATTTTCTGCTTCGGAAATTGCAGGAACTGGAAACACCGGTTTTGCAGACAGGCTGGTTCCTATAGGAAGAAGGTTGCAAATGGACGGATATTATGTGTGGTGTAATAGCCCTATTGAGGGGCCTGACGGAAAGATTCATGTTTTTTTCTCCAGGTGGCCTGCCAAAGAATCCATGAGCGGGTGGATACATGATTCGGAAATATGTCATGCCGTGGCAGATAATCCCGAAGCGCCGTTCCGTTTTGTTAGTGTGGTGCTGGCCCCGCGGGGCGGGGATCACTGGGACGCCACAACCTGTCACAATCCCCATATCCGGTATGTGGACGGAAAATACTGCCTGTTTTTTATGGGGAATTCCAACGGGAAAACCAATACCAAGAGAATAGGGCTGGCCACGGCCTCTTCACTCTACGGCCCCTGGAAGCGTCCGGATGACCCTTTGCTCGAAGCAGGCGAACCCGGGGCATGGGACGATCACTGTACCACAAACCCTTCCTTTGTAAAACACCCCAATGGGGAGTACTGGCTTTTCTACAAATCGTGGAATACCGGGGAATATGAGCGTGCAAAGGGAAAAGCGGTGAGAGGTAACAGGAAATACGGACTGGCCGTTGCAAAGCAATTACAGGGTCCTTACGTGAAATATGAAGGAAACCCGGTGGTGGATTTTTCCGTCAGGGGTGGTAATGCACAATTTGAAGACGCCTTTATCTGGCTCGGAAAAGACAAGTTCAGAATGCTTGCTAGGGACATGGGTGTGTTCAGTGACGATGTGGGACTCTATATGGAATCAGAAGATGGTATTCACTGGGAGGAACCCTCACCCGGTTATCATCCTTTGAAGGCGTATGTGACAGAACCTCCCGCACCGTCCTATTTAAAGCGGTATGGCCGGCTGGAAAGGCCACAGGTATTGTTTGTTAACGGCAAACCCGCTTATTTGTTTACAGCGGCCCAGGGCGGGAAATACGGAACTTCTACATCCTTTGTTTTTAAGATAAAATAGATGAATATGAAAGACTTTTGGAGAAAATCGACAACGCTTTTTTGTGTTTTCGGACTTTTACTGTTGATGGGAACAAGCTGTTCGGAAAAGAAAGAGCAAAAAACCAGAGCACAGACACCAATAGACCGTAAAGCCCTGGTACAACGGCACAATGTAGTAGTGAAGGAAGCAGATACCCTGGCTTCCCTTTCTGTCGGGAACGGAAGATTTGCATTTACTGTGGATGTTACCGGACTGCAGACCTTTCCGGAGGCCTATCAGAACGGAATTCCGCTCGGCACACAGTCGGAATGGGGATGGGACAGCTTTAAGGATACGATTGGCTATGAATTTGAAGAAACCCTCAAAGCATACGACCAGTACGGACGTAAAGTCACCTATGCTCAGCAATGGGGTTCCGAAGGGGGAAGACATAATAAGGCAGCAAGCTGGTTCCGGAAAAATCCGCACCGTTTACAACTGGGAAACCTCGGGTTTGATATTTACGGGAAGGACGGCAGCAAGGTGTCCGTAGAAGATATTAAGAACATCCATCAGGAGCTGGATTTATGGACCGGTGAAATAAAAAGCACGTTTACCGTTGAAGGGGAAACCGTGGAAGTATGGACCAATGCACATCAGCAAAAAGATATTGTAGGTGTAAAGGTGAAGTCTCTCCTCGTTGGGAACGGAAGGCTGAAAATCCGCCTGCGTTTTCCTTATCCCACGGGATCATGGACCGATGTGGGCACAAACTGGAAAAAGAACGGAAAACACAAGAGTGAAGTGGTGTCTTCAAAGGCAGACAGGGCAGAAATAGTACATAAACTTGATACCATGTCCTACTCGGCTTTGTTAAGGTGGGAAAGCAAAGGTGACGTCAGCAGAAAAGCACCGCATTATTTTGTGATCTCCCCGGATGAAGGATCAGACACCTTTGCGTTGAGTTGCCGGTTCACCCCTGAAAATAGTAAGGATATCGATATGCCGCTGTTCGCAGAAGTACAGTCAAATAGTGTGGAAGGGTGGAAATCGTTCTGGAACTCCGGCGGAGCGGCGGACTTTTCGGAATGTACTGATCCCCGGGCAAAAGAAATAGAGCGACGTGTTGTTTTATCCCAGTACCTCACCAAAATACAATGTGCGGGAAGCGCTCCGCCACAGGAAACCGGGCTTACACATAACAGCTGGTTCGGAAAGGCCCACCTGGAAATGCACTGGTGGCACGGGGTACATTTTGCATTGTGGGGCCGTCCCGGATTGCTGGAAAAAAGTATGCCCTGGTATACGAAAGTATCGTGGAAAGCACGTAAAATTGCCGAACGACAAGGATTTGAAGGCATCCGGTGGCAAAAGATGACCGATGTCTACGGCAATGAGTGCCCCTCATCGATCGGGTCGGTACTTATCTGGCAGCAACCGCATTATATCACCTTTGCCGAACTGCTTTATCGCGCACATTCCGACAGGGAAACCCTGGAAAAATATAAGGAACTGGTTTATGGCACTGCCGATTTTATGGCTTCCTTTGCCCATTACGATCAGGACAAACAACGGTATATGCTGGGACCGGTAGTGATTCCCGCACAGGAGCGTTTCAAGGCTGAGGAAACCTTCAATCCTACTTATGAACTTGCTTACTGGCGCTGGGGACTGGAAACGGCGCAAAAATGGAGGGAACGCCTGGGGGAAGGACGCAATGCCGAATGGGACAAGGTACTCAAGGGACTTTCGCCACTTCCGGTACAGGATGAGGTGTACCTGGCCACCGAAAGTGCAACGGATTCCTATACCAACCCGGAATATAAGACAGACCATCCGTCCGTATTCGGAACTTACGGTATGTTGCCCGAGACGTCCGGATTGGATGTGGACATAATGCGGAACACATTTGATCTGATCTGGGAAACCTGGGTATGGGAAGATACCTGGGGCTGGGATTTTCCGATGACGGCCATGACCGCAGCGAGACTGGGAATGCCGGAAAAGGCTGTTGAGGCCCTGTTAATGGATATACAAACGAACACCTATTTACCTAACGGGCATAATTACCAGGATGAACGTCTGCGGCTTTACCTTCCCGGAAACGGCGGTGTATTGACTGCAGTAGCCATGATGTGTGCCGGATGGGATGGCAGCGAAGGTGAAAACCCCGGTTTTCCGAAGAACGGTAAATGGGACATTCGCTGGGAAGGCCTGTCTGAAATGCCCTGAGTTTACAGTTACTTAATGAAGTCATTGTAGATTCCCTGTATTTTCGCAACGGTAAGCGTATCGCGATATACTACTAACCTGTTCCGGAACTTCAGGGGCTTTTCTTTCGGAACGGCGATGGGTTCCCTGCCCGGAAAAGCAGCATTTTGCATGCTTTGACTTCTGCGTAAGATCCATCCCCTGAAAGAAGGTAACTTACGTGGATCACACATGATAACGATTCCTGTTTGTTGTTTTTTGTCCGGATCGTAATCCGGAATGGCGTGTACCCATCCCCCGGCTTTCACCGGATTGTTTTTGGGAATGACTTCTCCTTTTTCCGAGAAAAATGTAATAGTGCCGGAAGTTTTGAGCCTTGCAGAAAATCCTCCGTATCCTTTTTCGTCTTCCGAACCGCCTATTTCCACATCATCAACCAGTGCGGTAAGTGTAATGTCAAAATCCATAATGTAATGATCATCCTTGCGGGAATAGGAGATCAGGGTGTTCTCTTTTATTACAGCAGTGTTTTTTTCTTTGCCGGTGAGCCAGTATACTACCGTCTTTAAGGTGGCAGAATTTTTATCCGTTTCCGTCGACACCGTGTCTGTTTTCCATTGTATTCCTTCACATAACCATGGGTCGGCAACCCTTTTTCCCTTTATGAAAAGCTGGTGCCAGGTCCAGAAAACACCCCGGTGGTGCAGGTGGTCTTCCGGGAAATCTTCGGATAAGGCATTCCCGTTAAACCCGTAGAGCGGATGGATGTAGTTCGCTCTCGGGAACTGCCCGTTTTCGGATCGGGTTTCCGTTTGGTAGGAAAACCGGGGTAATTCGCCTTCATACAGCGTAAGCCTGTCGCCTTCACCCTTAAAATGCAGTTGTTGCGATAACCCGGGAAGGCAGATGAGAAGGGCCAGGGCGCCGAAGAGAGAATATTTCGGGTGTATCATTAATAGCCTCTTTTACAGGACATCCTGATGTCCTTTATAAGTTATACCGAATTCCTGTCGAGGAACCGGAATGCATTCTTTACTTTTTCCCTTCGGTTGCTGAGGAGTATTTCTGCGGCGGTTTCTCCCATCACCCTGAAATCCGTACTTATCACGGTAATCCCCAGCAGTTCCTTGAGCGGGGTATCATTATAGGAAATGATACCGATATCTTTGCCAAGGTCCAATCCCTGTTCCCGCACTTGTTTTACCAGGTTCACCAGGTCGTTTTCCTCTATGATAATATAGGCATCGTGCGATTGCAGTCCCATATCATCATAAATTTCGTTGAGGATTTCAAAATCAAAGGAATGCTCCACACAGAATTTCCGGAATCCGTGTAATATCCGGAGCGGATATGGATATACGGCTTTTTGCGGATATACCAATATGAGTTTATCGTAATTGTGCAGTTTTTCCAGGCCTTCGGTGAGTGCGTGGTAGATATCGTTCTCAAAATCCTGATAAACGGAAGCGTACTCGCCTGTAATTGCCGGCTTACAATTATCCATCAGCAGCAACTTGTCTTTGGGTATTTTTTCTATGGCCTGGAGCACTTCATTCGTATTGCTGATGTGCATGAGCTTCTCGTTCTTGAAATGAGGCATGATCACGTAATAGTCATATGCCCCGATATTTTTTTCGAGTGTTTTTACAAAAAGCGATTCTTCACAGTGATAAATAAAGAGGTTCACATGGCCGTTTACACCGATACGGTTCACAAATGAGTTGTATATCCGCATTTTATAAGAACTCAATTTGTTGATCATAAAAAAAATGTTAACCCTGGAAATAAGATCGGTCCTTGCCGTGTAATAGCCCTTTCCCTTTACGGAAACAATAATCTTTTTCTCCTTCAGCATGCGGTATGCCTTCTCTACGGTGTCGCGGGAAAGGTAACATTCCTCGCTCAACTCGTTTATAGAGGGGATCTTCTGCCCGATCTTGAGATCTCCCCGGGCAATGCCTTCTATTATGGAATCTACAATCTGTTTGTATTTGGGGACCCTGGAATCTTCATTAATCCTGATATTGGCTAAGGGTGGTGCAATATTCATAGTTGGTATTTTTTGTGTTAATATACGGAGGTTTTGTCAAAATAGCATGAATATTTTTTCCGGATGGTAAAAATAAACAAATTTTGTGTATATTTTACACTGTATTCTGAATGTCTAATAACAAGCCACTTGAGCAGCACAGCACAGGATAGTTGTTTTGTGTATAACACATATTTTCGTCCATGTCTTGAATAGTAAATTTCCATCCATTGAACAGGTCGTTTGAAGAGAACCTTCAAAAGTGAAAATTCATCCGGCTGTGCTTTGGTAACTAAAAAAGTAAATCAATGAAAATACTGGAAAAGAAAAACTTTAAATACGTGGACTACCTATGGGATGAAGAAAAGGCTGCTGCCATGGAAGGCAATGAAGTGGACCTGTTACTGTACCGGTCCAACCTTCTGGGTGCAGACCTCAGGATTACCAATTACGGGGGCGGAAACACGAGTTGCCGTACGGTAGAAAAAGATCCTTTGACCGGGGAAGATACCGAGATCATGTGGATCAAGGGTTCCGGAGGAGACATCGGCAGCCTTACCCGGAGCGGACTGGCCGGACTTTATGTCGATAAGTTGCGGGCATTGAAAAAGGTGTACCGGGGGTTGGAATACGAAGATGAAATGGTGGCTCTTTTTAATCACTGTATCTATGATCTGAACAGTAAAGCGCCTTCCATAGACACTCCGCTGCATGGCCTGTTGCCGTTTAAGCATATCGATCACCTGCATCCCGATGCACTGATCGCGGTGGCAGCGGCAAAAGACAGCCGGGAAGTCACCAGGGAGATCTGGGGAGACAGTATGGGCTGGGTGCCCTGGCAGCGCCCCGGGTTTGACCTCGGGCTCCAGATCGAAAAATGCCTTGCCGATAACCCGGGGATTCGCGGGATTGTACTGGAAAGCCACGGACTGTTTACCTGGGGAGATACGTCTTATGAATGCTATATCAACAGTCTTGAAGTCATAGAAAAAGCCTCGGCATATATCGAAAATAAGGTAGAGGAGAAAGGAAAGGTTTTTGGCGGAGAAAAGATAAAAAGCCTGGAGGCGGAAAAGCGAAAGGAACAGGCCGCAACCATAGCCCCGTTATTGCGAGGCCTCTGTTCTTCGGAAAAAAGGATGATAGGGCATTTTACAGACAGCGACCGGGTTTTACAGTTCATCAACAGTCACGATCTGGAAAGACTGGCCCCCATGGGGACCTCCTGTCCCGATCACTTTCTCCGAACAAAAATACAACCGCTCCTTTTGCAACTCGACGCGGATGTAGACCTGAGCGATACGGAAGAAACGCTTCGGAAACTGGAACCGGCCTTTGAACAATACCGGGAAGAATACAAAGCGTATTACGAAGGTTGTAAGCGAAGCAACAGCCCGGCCATGCGCGATGCCAATCCCGTGGTGATCCTTTGGCCGGGTGTAGGGATGTTTACCTTTGCCAAGAACAAGCAGACTGCCCGGGTGGCTTCGGAATTTTATGTGAATGCCATCAATGTAATGCGGGGTGCGGAAGCTATAAGCGCGTATACTTCCCTCCCCCGGCAGGAAGCTTTTGACATAGAATACTGGTTGCTGGAAGAGGCAAAGCTGCAACGCATGCCTGCCGAAAAAACACTGTCCAGAAAAGTGGCCGTGGTTACAGGGGCAACCGGAGGGATAGGAAAGGCCATAGCCGATAAGCTCGTAGCTGAAGGCGCCAATGTAGTGCTTACGGACCTCGATGAAAAACTTTTGCAGGAAGCGAAGGATACCTATAAAAAGGATGAGGTCTCTACGACGGTTTGCGATGTTACCAAGGCAGGATCGGTAATTGCCGCATTCCGGGAAGCATGTGTAGATTTTGGCGGGGTGGATATTGTAGTGCACTCTGCAGGACTGGCCATTTCGAAGTCACTGTCCGATACCACGGAGCAGGACTGGGAGTTGTTGCAAGACGTATTGGTAAAAGGACAGTTCCTGCTGGCAAAAACCGGTGTGGATATCATGAAAAAACAAGGCCTCGGAGGAGATGTAATAAGTATTGCCAGCAAGAACGGCCTGGTTGCCGGGCCAAACAATGTAGGCTACGGCACGGCAAAAGCAGCTCAGCAGCATATGTCGCGCCTGCTCGCTGCCGAATTGGGGGCGAATAAAATAAGGGTGAATACCGTAAATCCCGATGGTGTGATCGTCGGCAGCAAGATCTGGGAAGGCGAATGGGCCGAAGGACGTGCCAAAGCCCACGGAATTAGTGTGGAAGAACTTCCCGCGCATTATGCCAAGCGAAATCTCCTGAACGAGATCATCCGGCCGGAAGATATTGCCAATGGTGTTTATGCCTTTCTGGGGCTGCTGGACAAGAGCACCGGTAATACCATCAATGTAGACGGGGGCATGGCCAATGCCTTTGTACGGTAAATGTGCCAATGAGATAATTTGATAATTAGAAAATGAGATTTATCCGGGAATATGAGTTAAAAGCGAAAAGATTATGAAGCTGCATAATTACAGGGAGCATCCCGGATGAACAACTTTACAACTCATATTCCTCAAATAAATCAGGATATTAAAAAACATGAGAATTGACCAGCAACAAATAACCAACCTGAACAAGGAGGGTGTCGAAAATCACAGGCGTCAGATGGAAGGCTTAAAAACGGTTTTTTCCGAACCGTTTATTGAGAAGGTCATCGATAAGCTGATAGACTTTCAGGTGGCCTTGCCAAGCTGGGCGCTCGGTGCCGGCGGAACGCGTTTCGGACGTTTTTCCTATGGTGGTGAACCCGGTTCCCTGGAGCAAAAGATTGAAGATATAGGCATAGTACATCAACTTACCAAAACGGCGGGGGCTGTTTCTTTACATATTCCCTGGGATATCCCCGATGACATACATGCCGTGCAACAACTGGCAAATTCGCTGGGGATTGTCTTTGATGCGATGAATTCGAATACGTTCCAGGACCAGGAAGGGGAAGGGGCAGGAGCAAGTTACCGGCACGGTTCCCTGAGCAGCGTGGACCAGGCTGCCAGGGACCAAGCCATTGAACACAATATAGAAGTTATTCGCATCGGCGAACAACTGGGTTCCAAAAGCCTCACGGTCTGGCTCGCAGACGGCGCCAATTTTCCGGGGCAATACAATTTCCAGAGTGTCTTGCAACATACCGAAGACAGCCTGAAGGCTATTTATAAGCATTTGCCTGACGACTGGAAAATGCTCATAGAGTACAAACCTTATGAACCCAATTTTTACAGTACGGTAATCCAGGACTGGGGAACTTCGTTCATGCTGGCCAACGCCTGCGGTGAAAAGGCTTTTACCCTTGTAGACCTTGGCCACCACCTGCCCAATACCAATATAGAGCAGATCGTGGCTACCCTGATGATGAAAGGGAAACTGGGAGGGTTTCATTTTAACGACAGCAAATATGGCGATGATGACCTTACGGTAGGGGCGATAAAACCCTACAACCTTTTCCTGATCTTCAACGAGCTGGTCTACGGTATGGAAAACAATCCGAAAAATCCTCCCCTGGCATGGATGATCGATGCCAGTCACAACATAAAAGATCCGCTGGAGGACCTTATACAATCGCTCGAAGCTATCCTGATCGCATATGCCCAGGCCTTACTGGTGAGCCGTCAGGCACTGTTCGAGGGACAACAAGCCTGTGACGTAACAAGGTGCCAGGAGATATTGCAGGATGCATACCGAACGGATGTCAGACCGTTGTTAAGGGAAGCAAGGATACGTTCCGGGGGCGCCATAAACCCCATAGAAGCCTATCGGAGCCTGAAAGTGAGAAAGCAACTGATCGAAGAAAGAGGGATGAAAGTTAAGGCCACCGGCCTGTAAAAGAAAACCCAGAGAACACGGGAGAAATCCCGGTAATTACCAACCAACAAAAAACAGCTTTAACCGATGACCACCAAGACCGAGGTAACTGCCGTTTTTGATATCGGGAAGACCAATAAGAAATTTTTCCTGTTCGACACGGATTTCAAGGAAGTGTACAGGGAATACACCATGTTGGACGAAACCGTGGACGAAGACGGCTACCCCGTGGAAAACCTGCCACAATTACAACAATGGCTGAAAGGGATGCTGGACCGCATACTCCACGCAGAAGAATTCAAGGTTACCGCCATCAATTTTTCCAGCTACGGGGCCAGTTTTGTACATGTGGACGAAAAAGGGAATGTGCTGACACCGCTTTACAATTACACCAAACCGGTCCCTGAGGAAATTACCCGGGAATTTTACGATACTTATGGCGACGAGTTAGCGTTCGCTACCGAAACCGCTTCTCCCCAGGCGGGAATGCTGAATTCCGGAATGCAGTTATACTGGATAAAGAAGACCAAACCGGAAATATTCAAAAAAATAAAGTATTCCCTTCATTTTCCACAGTACCTGTCTTACCTGTTCACGGGTGTTCCGCTCAGCGATTACACCAGCATAGGTTGCCATACCGGGCTTTGGAACTACGAAGCCAACGACTATCATTCATGGGTGTACAAAGAGGAAATAGATAAGAAACTGCCTCCCATTGTGCCTTCGGAGACCAGCCTGAGCATGACGTATAAACGAAAAAAAATAAAGATCGGGGTGGGTATTCACGACAGTTCCGCCGCACTTCTCCCGTATATACTAAGTCAAAAGAAACCTTTTCTGCTGGTTTCCACGGGAACCTGGAGCATATCCCTCAACCCGTTTAACCAGGAAGCCCTGTCTGCTGAAGACGTGAACAATAACTGTCTGAACTATATGCGTACAAACGGAAAAAGGGTAAAGGCCACCCGTTTTTTTATGGGTAACGAATACAGGATACAGGTCAAAAAGCTTGGTGAACACTACGGAAAGGCCTATGGTTATCACAGGAAAATTAAATTTAACAGGCGATTATACCTGAAACTGATCTCCAATCCTTCCATGCACTTCAGGTTTGAAGGGATACGGTTGCGAAGAAAAAAGCTGAACAAGACAGACCTGGCCCCTTTTTCCTCTTTCGAAGAAGCTTTTCACCAGTTAATGATCGAACTGATGGAATTGCAGGTAGAAACCTCGCGGAGGGCTATAGGCAACAGCGCCATAAACAAAATATTCATTGACGGGGGATTTACGGACAACGATGTCTTTGTAAAGCTCATGGCCCATCATTTTCAGGATTACAAGGTGAGGACGACCAAAAATTCTCTGGGTTCTGCGCTGGGAGCGGCCATGGTCATTTCCGAAGAAAAACCCGGCCCCAAATTTTTAAAGAAGACTTATAAAATGGAAAAACTGGCACCCCTGCTCCTTTCTCCCGAAAGAGATGCGGTGTGAAAAGTCGGAAGTCCAGCGTCCGAAGTCCGAAGTTTTTGGGACGGATCAATTCTACCTCCGACTTCGGACGCCGGACTTCTGACCAGAAAAAACAAAAGCAATCGTTAGTTTGCTGCCTTAATAAATAATGAATATCGAACCGCAGAATGATAAATGATGAAGTTTTGTGATTACACTTCGATATTCAGCGTTCGTAATTTGACATTCACAATTAATTCTGACAAAATTATGGAACAGACGCGTGCGGAAGAACACATACTGGAACCGGCCTCTTCCACCGGGGGAGAATACGAAAGGGAAGCAGTTCCCGAATCGCGGTGGAAAGGCTGGAAGAGTTTTCTCGGAATGTACGCCGGCGAACATGCGGCAGGAACCGAATTCGTTATAGGTCCCCTGTTCCTTACTACCGGGGTAAGCGCTTTCGACCTTATCATAGGATTGCTGTTGGGAAATTTCCTGGCTGTGCTGAGCTGGCGCTTTTTAACCGCAGAGATCGCGGTGAAATACAGGTGGACGTTATATTATCAGCTGGAAAAGATCTGCGGAAAAAAGCTGGTTATCGGGTATAACCTGGCTAATGGTATCCTTTTTTGCTTTCTGGCGGGTGCCATGATCACCATTTCGGCCACGGCAGTGGGGATACCTTTTAATATGCAAATGCCCAGGCTTACGGATACCATGCCCAACAGTTTTACCTGGGTGATCATTGTCATTGCCATAGGACTGGTTATTTCGGTCATTGCGGCAAGGGGTTATGACATGGTGTCGAAAGCGGCAAACTGGATGTCTCCCGTTATCGTACTGGCTTTCTTGCTCTGTGGAATTGTAGCTTTGAACCAACTCGGGGTTTCGAGTTTTTCAGATTTCTGGAATGTATGGGGTGAAGGCTCCGAACCTTTCCCCGGTCAGGTAAAATACACATTCTGGCATGTAGTGTTGTGGTCGTGGTTTGCCAATGCGGCCATGCACATCGGTATGTCGGACCTGAGTGTGTTCCGCTATGCCAAAAAAGCCTCGGTGAGCTGGACCACTGCGGCGGGGATGTACGTCGGGCACTACATGGCCTGGATTGCAGCAGCATTGATCTATGCGGTATACCTCCGTTCTCCGGAAGTGCAGGCCATTCTGGCGGACGGACAGGCGCCTTCAGTGGCCCCCGGACCGCTTGCCTATAATACCATAGGGATATTCGGTATCATTGCCGTGATCCTTGCAGGATGGACTACCGCCAATCCTACCATTTACAGGGCCGGGTTGGCATTCCAGGCCATAATGCCAAAGGCTTCGACATTTAAAGTGACCTTACTGGCAGGAGGGATAGCTACCTTTGCGGGATTGTTCCCGGCCATAGCGATGAAACTGCTGGATTTTGTAGCACTGTACGGTTTTATCCTGGCGCCCTTCGGGGCAATAATTGTCTTCGATCATTTTTTTGCCGATAAATACGGAATACAGCGGTTTTATGCAGAAAAGGAAGGAATCCGGTTTAACATTGCGGTGTTCCTGGCCTGGGTGGTCAGTTTTGCCGTGTTTTATTTTATTTCCCTGCAATTTGATGTTTTCCTTTCTTTCGTTACCCTGCCCACATGGCTTTGTTGCGGGGTATTGTTTTTGGTTTTCAGCAAGTATTTTCAACGAAGGACAACAGTGAAGCGTTGATGAATTTGAGTTAGTTAGTTGGTATGAAAAACCCTGCCGGTATTTTCCTTCCGGAAAGAACGGCAGGGTTTGGATTTTTAAGAAACCGGCTTTTTAGAACGTATAAGAAAAGTTGGCCGATATGGTCCTGGTCCATTGCGGGTTGATGGTAGACCATCCCTTATAGTATTCTTCATCTGTGATGTTATCGAGTTTCAGCGTAATGCGGAAATCGCGTGTGCCGTAAAATGCGGATGCATTGAGTACGGTGTATTCCGGTACGGTGAACACTCCGGTCGTATTCCGGTTCATGATCTTGTTTTCGCCCGCATAGTTGCCTCCGAAACCTAAACCGAAACCTTCGAGCCTACCTCCGGTAAACTGGTAACCTGCCCAGAAATTGGCCATGTTTACGGGGCCCGCTTCTTCGGGTCTTCTGCCTTTAAAATCAGCAGCACCTTCTTCTAACCTGCTGTCATTGTAGCTGTAACCTGCTATCAGGTTTAATCCCCGTACGGGGTTGGCGTTGATATTGGCTTCGAACCCTTTACTCCTCTGTTCACCATCCTGGGTATAGAAATAATTATTGGCATCGATGTCTACCCGGAGTGTCCTGTCGGTTACTTTAATATCGTAGTAACTCAGGGTAGCCGTTAATTTATCGTCAAAGAGGTTTAATTTGGTTCCGAACTCAAGCTGGTTGGCATGCTCCGGCTTAAAAGATTCTACCGAGGTGACACCTTCTGTTACTATGGTTTGAGGAGCGACATTGGTAAACCCGTCCATGTAATTGGCAAAAACGGAAACCTTGTCGAGCACGGGCTGGTATACCAGTCCGAATTTCGGGGAAAAAGAAGTCTGGTTGTAGGTGTCGTCCCAGAAGCGGTCTACACGAAGGCTGGCCATGGCAGACAGCTCAGGAAGGATGTTGATGACATCGGAAGCGTATACACTGAAAATTTCCTGTACGGTCTTATTCGGTGTTATTTGGGATTCGGCAAGCAGAGCATCGGTCCCGGCCTGGGTAAGTACCCCGCTGTCATCGGTATAACCTGCAGGATCGGTTATGCCCAGCACTTGTTCATTAAACCCTTGCAGGTCACTTCCTATGTAAACCATTCCGTTTTGGATATAAGGGGTGCTGTTGTTATTGACATTGGTTTGCAGGTAATCGATCCCCGCTACGATCCTGTTCCTCATGGAGCCTATCTCGAAGTCTCCTATAAAATTTTGCTGGATATCCGTACCAACGGTTTCCGATTTCTGTTTGTTGATATATCTTGCCAGTACGATACCTTCTGTAAGGGGTGTATACTGTGTTCCTTCATACAGGTAGGAGTAATACCCGTCTGATTTTGCAGAAGAATTGGAAAACGCAGTCTGTGAAGTCCAGTGGTCACTGAGTTTATAGTTCATCTGTGCCTGAAGGCTGTATGTAGGGTTGTCTATGTACAGGTCGTTGCTGGTATAAGACCGCTTGTGATCGTAATCAAGCTCCTCCATATTGTGTACACGCAGCGGTGCTCCCCGGTCGAGGAAAAGCATGGTCTGGTTGGTACTCCTTCCGTTATAGATTTCAGCGTTGACAAGAAACGAGAGCTTGTCGTTTACCTGGTAGGATAAGGAGGGGGCTACGAAAAATGATCTTCTGAACCCGGCATCCTGGTAGCTGTTCTGGGTGTGATAGGCACCGTTTACACGCAGGTTGATGTCTTTCTCACTGCTCAGGGGTGTATTGACATCTACCGTAACCCGGTTTTGTCCGTAGCTTCCCGCGGTATAGGAAACATTGCCCCTGAACGTGCTGAACGGTTTTTTGGTAACAATATTGATAAGTCCGCCATACGAAATAAGGCTGCTTCCGTAAAGTGTGCCCGATGGGCCTTTGATAACCTCAATACGCTCGGTATTGGCAAGGTCCGGGCTTCCGTTGGTCAGGGCGGGGAGGGCATTGAGCATGGTGGGCTGTACGGCAAATCCGCGAATGGAAAAATATCCGGCGCCGTCGTTACCCCTTCCTGTGGGTTCCCATAGCAGGCTAATACCGGGAGCGTTTTTCAGGGCGTCGTTAAAGTTGGTCACGACCTGGTCTTCGAGGAGTTCGCTGCCTATGCTGTTGAATACCTGCGGGTTTTCGATATCGCTTAATGGCATTTTAGAGACATATGCACTTTCTTTTTGTGCGTATTTGTTGGTTTTATGACCTTCAACAACCACTTCGGCGAGTTGTTCCTGTTGTTCGGTGAGCACAATGTTGGGTACGGAAGTAGTTTCATTACTTCTTACCACAACCCTTATTTCACGGGTTTTCAAACCTACCGAAGAGGCTTTCAGCAGGTATGCTCCGGGTTGAATTCCGGTAATTTCATAGGCGCCGCGGCTGTCGGTCAATGCTCCTTTGGAAGTACCGTTCTGTCCTATTGTTATGGTTACATATTCAAGAGGAGAATTATTCACGGCAGTAACGGTCCCTTTAATAGTTCCTGTTTGTGCCAGGGCTGTAGCAGAAAAGCCCAGAAAGGCAAAGAAAAGAAATAGTCTTTTCATCGGGTTTGTTTTTATTTAGATTTATTTTAAACAGCACAAAAGTATTTAACGGAGTTTTAAGAACAAAACTTTTTCAGCTATAATTTTGTGTTTATAAGTGTTTGTAAAAAAGGGTGTTATTTATGGAAAGTATCCTTTTTCTGTCTTTTTCAGGAAGTGAAATACCAAATCCTGTACGGCGTGAAGGCATATTAGTTGTGGGAGCACCACAAGTGATACAAAATAAAAAACCCTTCTGTCATCGATGACAGAAGGGTTGATGTTTTGCGAAAAAGGTATTTCCTAAGCCTCGAAAGGCTCTATGGAAACATAAGATTTATTACCTCTTTTCTTTTCGAATTTTACAACGCCGTCAATTTTTGCGTGCAGGGTATGGTCTTTACCCATGTACACATTTTCACCCGGGTTATGGGCTGTACCGCGTTGACGTACGATGATATTTCCTGCAACGGCAGCTTGTCCTCCGTATATTTTTACACCGAGGCGTTTAGATTCTGATTCCCTACCGTTTTTGGAACTACCTACACCTTTTTTGTGAGCCATTTTTATTCGGTTTTTTGCCCTGTTTTACCAGTCGGTAGAAACAGAGGATGGGTTATACTTTAGTTCTCAGCGGGGCTATTTTTCAATACCACCGTCCAGTTTTTCCTGTAATTCTTTCAATTCGTCCCATTTGCCGTCAGCTGCGAGTTGTGCCTGCTGAGGCCATGTGTCGGGAACTTTACTTGCATAGCGCGGGCCTGCTTCGGTGAGGATGTCTTTCAACTTGTCTACGGAAGCAGCAGCCAGGTCTGCATACGAACTGATCCCGGCGTTGTTAAACAATTCTGCAATTTTGGGTCCGATGCCTTCTATTTTTCTCAGGTCGTCCCCGGCAGCCTGTTTGCCGGCTTTTTTTGCGGGAGCTTTTTTGGCTGCAGTTTCTGCCTCTTCTTTTTTGGCAGGTTTTTCCGCTTTGGCCTTGGGAGCAGATTTCTTTGCTCCTGAAGCGACGATGTTCTCAACAACGATTTCGGTGAGGGCCTGCCTGTGGCCGTTCTTTACCCTGTAACCTTTTCGTCTTTTCTTTTTGAAAACAATAACTTTGTCACCCTTGAGGTGCTTCACTATTTTGGCTTCTACGGAAGCGCCATCTATAGCCGGGGCGCCGATGGTAACGTCACCTGAATTGTCCAGCAGAAGAACATTGTCGAAAGATATTTTCGCTCCTTCTTCTTCGGCCAGGCGGTGTACGAAAACCTTCTGGTCTTTCGCAACTTTGAATTGCTGCCCTGCTATCTCTACAATTGCATACATAGCGTTCGTTATATTTAAATTTAATTATTGGTAAAGCCAGTGCATGCGCAAAGGCGGGTGCAAATATACGTCTAATTCTCTAAAAGGCAAGTGGGTTATACTAAATTTTTTATGCTTTTCCCGGGATTTTCTTCGAGAGGTTCCAGGAGGGCTTGAATTTTTGCATAAAAGCAAGAGTGAGTACCACGGTAGAGGCAAATCCTTCCACCGCAACAATAAAGAGTAATATTCCCGGTCCCTGGTTATAGCCACGTATCCACGTATTCATTATTTTTTCCGGGAAAGCAGGGTCCAGGTGGAACATGTATATTCCCATAAACCCGACAAAAATGATCGTGGCCAGAAAACCTGTGAATATCCCGGTTGTAGCACCGGCATAATAGTCGAATTTTTCCTGTTGCACAAGGCGCTTGTAGCGGATGGAAGCATAGATACCATAGGCTACGATCGCCCCGTTGAGCAGACGGAGCCATATATTTTCGTGAAGATCGAACAGTTTAACGATCAGAAAATAGGCAATTAAAACAATGGCCGTGACAATGCCGTACCGGAGGGAAATATGTTTTGAGCCCATAACCTTATAAATTATTGGATTTGAGGAAATAAGTTACGAAAAAAAAGTGGTATGGTGATAAAATGGCTCCTTTTTTTGGATGAAATTGCTGAAAATACGGGGAAATCCTCAGTTGTTTAAGAGCATAAATGTATAAGTATAAAACGACGGATAAAATGATTGGTTTGGAGCATATCTTGTTCCTGTCTCCCGGCAGATGGGTGCATAATAAGGTATTTGCAGGTATAGGGCATCGGACGGTATTGTAAATATTTCCGGTTCCCGACAGGTATAAAACCCGCCGGGAACCGGGTGGTTTCAGGAAAACTTCTTGCGGAGAACGGCTTTACCTTTTTTGCTGGAAGCCTTTTTACCGGCGAGGTAAACACCGGTCAGGACAATAGCGGCACCCACCAATTGCCGGGCATTCATTTTCTCATGGTCAAGAAAACCCCAGATAGAAGCTACAACCGGGATAAGGTAGGTCACGGAAGTGGCAAATACCGGAGAAGAGATCTGGACCAGCCGGAAAAACAGAATGTTAGCTATTCCGGTTCCAATAACACCCAATATGAAAATAAAACCTATAGATGCCAGGGTCGCGGGGGAGTTGATGTGCTCCAGTATACCGGAGAATAGCAGTATGGTCAGGGCGGGAACAGCCAATACCAGAAAATTTCCGGTGACAATACTCAGTGAGTTGAGGTCCTGTAAATATCGTTTCAGGATATTTACGTTAAGGGCGTAACAGATGGTGGCGATGATAATGAATATGGCGAAAAAATAATTCTGCCCGGGGTTCATGGATGCCCCGTTGAAAATGAGAAGGATACTTCCCAGAAGACCGATAAGTACACCGATAACCTGTTTTTTCTCAAAACCCACACGGAAGAAAAGAATACCTAAAATCAGGGCGTTCAGCGGCACCATGGAATTGAGGATTGCCGTTACCGAACTGTCAATTTGTGTTTGTGCGATGGCAAAAAAATAGGCCGGGATAAACGTTCCGAGGAAGGAAGTAATGACAATGTACTTCCAGTGGTGTTTGCGTATCTGTTTCAGGCTTTTGAAACCGACTACCATCAGGAATAACGCGGCGAATAATATCCGGAATGAGCCCAGCTCTACCGGGGAGAGCCCGGTGAGGCCGTGTTTTATCAGAATAAACGAACTTCCCCATACCAGGGCAAGTACGGAGAGAATTAACCATTTGTTGTTCTTGCTGTTGTTCATGACAGGAATACGTGAGATTTGTAATGCAAAAATGCATTGTTTTTATTTGATTTCTATTCGTTTTCTTGCGTTATTTCAGGAGTGAATTTTTCGCTCCGAATACACCTGTTATCCATATCTCCTGTTTTCATAGACAGTCTCTTATTCATGAATCGAGATATGTCGATGTATGTTTTCAAAAAAATTATATGTTTTCTATTTCTTTCCGGTACGCGTTTAGTGTTTCCTCGTTCCTTTTAAAATAGGTCCATTTGCCGTAACGGGTGGGTTCGATTAACCCGGCCTTGTACATCATGTTCAGGTAATGCGATACGGTAGACTGCGACAATCCCGTTTTTCTCCGGATGTGATCTACACAAACACCGTCGTTAAAATGACCGAGCTCCCGGTGCGGCGGAAAGTGTTCCTCCGGATGTTTCAGCCAGGTAAGGATATCCACCCTTGCCTTGTTAGACAGTACTTTGCTTATTTCTACAATATCCATGATGCAAATATACAATTATATATCGAAATATGTCGATATGTTTAAAAATAGTGGAAAGGACATCCGAAAAGTATCCCGGCCTTATTTAATCAGGTGAATTGTTTGGGTGTCCTCTTCCCGTTCCACAAGGATGACTTCACCGGAGAGTACCTGGCCTTCCACCAGTAAAAAAGGATTCAGGTTATTTGATGCCTTATGTGACACTACAAGGATGTACTCTTTTCCGGAAAAAGTTATTTTTACGGCTTCGGCTTCGTTGTCAGCTACAACTTTATCCTGCCTGTTATAAACCGGTATTTTTTCATAGTGTAAACGGTTATTTTCCGGAAAGTACAACAAGGTGATAAAGGAAGTGAAGCCTTTTTTCTTTTTATACAGTTCTGCGCGTTTTACGGGTTTTTTCAGGTTGTATTCCGGAGACCACCAGGCATCTTCTAATTGTATTTCAGGTTTTTTCAAGGGCCGGATGTGCAGATTATTACCGGCATGGGTGGTGGATAATCCGCCGTTTTGTATTTCCACCTGCTTGTCCGGGAAATTGAAATACCGTGAATAGGTGTGTTCTTCTTTTCCGTTAAAGCTGTCTACCAGTATCCAAAGGTCCGGTTTGATGTAAATCATTCTGCGTTTCATCCATACGGGGTCTTCCAGCCGGAGGTAAGCGGTGTTGATGGCTTCGGCATAATCGTAGTCTTTTGTGATCTTGGTAAAAACACCTTCGGACCGGGCTTCGTAGGCATTGCCCCAGGAACCCGCATACGCGCTGTTGGGCAGGCCGTCTACCCCAAGTGTGTTATGTGCCTTGTTGTCCTTGAAATATTTTCGCCATTTGTTATTGACGTAGGTGTAGCGGCCTCCGTCGATGAGGTAATCCCTGCCGTGGGCAAAAAGGGTGAAGTGCAGCAGGTTGTCATGAGAATGCCCTCCACCCAGTCGTTTCATGTGAAAACTGCTGTAATAAGCATCCTCTTTCCACGAAGAACGGGAATAAAGATCACCGGAGTTTTGCTGGTATGCCGACAGGAAATCCGGTTCCTGCCCATCCATGTTGCTGTACTTTTTTTGCTTTTCTTTCCCGAAAACAAAGAAATTATGATAGTCGAGTGTGTCATATGCCCTGGACCTTATAGTCTTGTCTTTAAAAACTATGGCGGCTGTGGTCAGTAGCCCGCGCAGGTCATTGTCGTCGCTGTCGCCCAGCAGGGGTTCGTGGTAGTTTGGTTTTTGCCACTCCACGTTGGCATAGGCCATATCTTTTGTTTTTTGCAGCGTGGTTTCGGGAAGTTCGATGTTTTTTCTTTGGGCGAGCAATATGGTGTTCAGGTAACAGTGAAACACTTCGTTGTGGTACATGGGCGATTGTTCCCATTGCGTGCCGTCGTCCGGTACCTGGTTTTGGATGCAGGTGTTTAGTTTGTCAATTGCGCTTTCTCTCCACTTTTCCGCCGCTTTGAATTTATCTAAAAATACAGCAAGGTTAAAAAGTCCGTGAAATTCCAGTACGCCCCAGTTACTCATTTGCGAGTGCCTGTTATATCCCCGGTCTATAAATTCGGCATGGACATAAAGGGCGTCGAGGAGCTTTTCCAGGAATTGCGGGGTAATATGACGGGAATTTTTGACCAGTTCAAAGGTCTTTATCCAGTTTTCGGCCCGGATACCGGCTTCGATCCGCCGCCATGATTTCCATTGGTTGCTTTCCAGTACCGGGTTGTTGTCTATCCAGTGGGTCACCTGCTCCACAAAGGTGCTGGCATACTTTTCCTTTCCGGTGAAGAAATAGGCCTTGCCCAGGTCTACCCAATAGCGGTGCCGGTTGAGCATAAAGGTCCATTCCGGGTCTCCGAAGGGTTCGGCATGCCAGTCTATTTCCTTTTTGAACTGGTAGGGGGCTGTAGTCTTTTCCATGTCCCATTCGTAGCGGAAGAGGAAGTACTTATTGCGCACTTCGTCTGCAGTTTTTATGGAAGTCCGGACTTCTTCCTTGTAATGGTCGCGGATGTAGGGCAGGTCGGTTTCGGAAACTTGTATATACAGGTTTTCCTTCCGGCGAAAAATGTCCAGGAGCACTTTCCGGGCCTCTTGCGTCCGGCCCTTGTCGTAGTACATTTTTACCGCTTTCAGGGCGGGGTCGTTCAGGTCCAGTTTTTCGAAAATATCGCCGGCCGTTCCGGGGAAGGCTCTGAGAATTCCGAAGAGGATGCAGCATACCAGTGCAATGCAATGTTTGTTCATAGGGTTATCGTTTTTCTTCCTTGTACACTCCCCGATGTTGTTGAGTGTTATTTTACCGCTTAATGATCTTTACAGCATTATTTCCGGCATGTACCCCGGGAATTTTAATAAAATAGATACCGGGAATGTTATTACCCAGATCAATGGAAAAGTCATTAAGGCCTTTGTTTAAACGGATGTTTTTTCTAAAAACGCATTGACCGTTACTGTCAAAAACCAGTATCTGGGTTTTAACGCGCCTGTATTCATTCTCTATGTAAACACTTACCGGGCCCGTTACAGGGTTGGGCCATACATATTTTAAAGTGATCCCGTCGGTTTCGGGAGTAGCTGTCGGATTGCATTTTCCTAACACAGCGCCTTCATACAGCAAATCTTCAACCGCGTTTTCCGCAATATATATGGTTTGTCCCTTATGGCATAGTACAATTTTGTCTGTATTATTTTTATTGCTTTTTTCGATCACGTTTTCTGTGTATACCATAAAATCTTCGGTTGCCGAACATCCCGATCCGTCGGTAACGGTAAGCGTGTAGGTGGTGGTCTCGTTTGCACATACCTGTATATCCCGGGTGGTTTCCCCGGTATTCCACGAATAGGAATAATTTCCCGTTCCTCCGGATACCGCGGCAGATAAAGTGGTGCAATTGGCATTTTTATAACCCGTATAGACTTTATTGTCACCTGAAATGGATATAGTTATGGGGTTAACGGAACATTTGTCCACCCTTACCGTAAGTTTTGGCCTTAAGCCGGTATTGGATGCTTCTTTCGAATAAAATGTAGCATCGGTCTTGGCACCCGGGTAGGTAGAACTCAGGTGTAACGACAGGGTTTTGTCGTTTTGGTGTTCCTGAATGGCCTGTTGGGTCACATCCCACGTTACCGTACCTTCAGAAACTCCTTGTGTGCTGGCGAGTAATCCCCCGGGAGAAGGTTTTCCGTCCCATGTAAGTCCGGATTCATTCCAGTTATCATCTTCGACGGCCTTGATATCCCAGGAAGTGAGATTGACATCGGTATTGGCCCCTATCAGGGATATCGATAGCCGGGCGTCGACAATATCGCCTTCGATCTGCCCCAGGTCGAATTTCAGGTAGGATTCCCTGGTATAGGAATCATAGTCGTTTTTTACGACCAGGGCGGTGGATGTGCCGTAATTTTCACTTGAATAAGTACCACCCCTGACGAACGAGTCGTCTACAGGTTCCATTTCGTTGGCTATGGTGCTGTCATCAATAGTTAATACCAGAACAGGGGTTATTTCGGGAGTTGTGGCCTCTTTGGAATGAAAGACCACGTCTGTGGTTGACCCTGCCACGGTTGAAGCGATCTGCAATGACAGTACGCTGTCCTTTTGGAGTTCTTCGATTACTTTTCGGGATACGTTCCACTCGGCAGTTCCCCGGGACTGGCCGGGAATACCGGCTATGGTTTCGCTGCTTGGCGGTTTGTTATTCCAGCGGATACTGTTTTCGTCCCATACATCGTCATTGACGTACTTTAGTTCCCACTGCGTGGAGGTTACATTGGTGTTTGCACTGGAAACGTATAATTTTAAGGTAGCATCGATGACATTTCCTTCAATATGTCCCAAGTCGAATTTTAAAAATGTTTCCCGGGCGTATGAGGCTCCGTCATTTTTTACGATCAAAACATGGTCTGTTCCGTAGTTGACGTCGGCATAGGTTCCGTCACGTACATATGCGTCGTCTGTAGGTGTAACTCCGACCGCTGTACCGGGTTTCGGGACATACACAGGGGTTTCGCTGTTAACGGTAAACAATTTGCCTGACCCTGCATATTCCCCGGCGGGCATTTCGCAGGCCAGGTGCCGGGTTTTTTCAATTGCGGGAAAATCGGTATATACATTGATCAGGGATTGCCTTTGGCCGGGGTCTGCTATGTCTACGGTTACTTCGGGAGATCCGAGGTCTTTCAGTATCATTACGCAGGGCTTGTCTACCGTTATTTTTACGGAATCCTGTTCGTAGGTCCCTGCGGAATAAAAGGCTATTTGAAGGACGCCAAGGATTTCGTGCCGTACCGCCTGGATATTCCCGTTGTTTTCAATAATGCTGATGTTATCCGGGTTGTAGGCTTCGACTTCGGCCTGTGTTTCTTTGCCCGGTACAACGATATAGGCATAGGAAGCACCGGAGGGCTGGGTTCCGTGGTTTATCCACATCGTAAAAACGTCTTCGGAAACCGGATCGGAGGTATAGGAGTTATTAATACTGCCCCAGCTTCCTGTCCGGGTCTGGTTCCTGATGTTCAGTTTTCCTTTTTCGGGAAAAAAATAGGCCACTTTATCGTGAAACACCCAGTCTGCCGCGTTCTCATAGCTATGTGTTCCCGGCTGAAGCTGTGTAATACTTCCGTTTTGAGCTATGGTGATGTTTCCGTCGAGCCATGCCTGATTGACGGTTGTCAATATGGGTTCGGTTGCTGTGGCATTGATCCCTGCCCCCAGACAAACGACTTCTTCCCCGAAAAAAAACCATCCTTTTTTAGCTTGTACACCGTATTCATCGAGGGCGAATACTTTGGTGCCATAGGAGTTGTCAGAGACTCCCCCGGTAAAAGCGGAGGTTCCGGGGACCTGCCATTGCCGTCTTAGCGGGATGGTTTCCAGTTCCGGAGCGGTTACCCCGGGGATCTTGTTCCATTCCCATACCGGAAAAATGTTGTAATGTTCGTCCCCGTCCACCCTTATATTGGTAGCGCCGTCTGATAAAAAATATCCCTTGAGGTTCTCCCCGTTACCGTTTTCTGTTTTGGAAGTACGGGTAGAGGCTGTCCTTACCGAAAACGAATACCCGGGACTGTTATACAGGGCATAGTCCGACCGCCAGTATTGTGTATGCGATCCGGTTACCTGATAACCCGGGTCTTCCACACCTTTCAAACGGGCAATGATCTGGTCGTATTCCGCAATATGTGCGGGGTCTATATCCTTGAGTTTTTCAAGGGTACCTGCAAATCCCGAGGAGAGCAGGTTGTTCTTTCGGCTTATTGACCTTCCGTTCACACTAAAATCCATATACTTTCCCCGAATGACCTTTGCATAGGTGTTGAATATGAAATTTGTAAGAATATCCAGTTTTGATCCCGTAAGGGCATAGGAGGTGCCGGCGAGATAGGTGGCTACCTTTACCGTGGTATTCACAAAAACGGTCCCGTAACCCGAAATGTAGAGCTGAGGCCCGTGTTGCTGGTAGGAATAATCGTGTTGTACTCCTTCTGCTGTTGTAAGGGTCAACGGATAAAACGATTCATCGATACCGGTTTGCAGGACCTGGTTATCAGCGATAAGGCATCCCCTGTATATGTAATGCAGGGCAATGTCCAGCTTGTTGGCCCCGGCCTGTTTTGTGGGGTCGCCACGGTTCATTTGTGTGATGAGATTGTTTTCCAGTGTACTGTCAATCGGAACATGTCCGTTCCTTAGGGTAATTAGTATAAGTCCCAAACGTTGGGGGCAGGCAATTTGATTGTACCACCAGTTATCACTTTTGGGATCGCTGTTGTCCCAAAGCGTAAGGGCAGACTCAATGGATGCATGAAGACTATTGTCCTGATAATAGCTGCTCCCGGAAGTGGTATATGCATTGACCATATGGATGAGCCTGTCCAGATGTGCCACCGGTTTCCAATCGGTAAAAGATGTTTGTGTATAATCCAGGTCCGGCCAGGAACCGTCTTCATTGAGATCTGAAAGAAGGTCTGTAACGGTATTGTCCAAAGCGGCAATATCGGTGATCTTGTTTTCCTCCCGTATTTGCTGCATAATAACCTCAAAGTCTGTTTGCGCATATGCAATAAATGAAAAGGGGAGCAGGATTAAAATGATAAAAGTGTAATTTTTTTTCATTCCTTATATTTTTTCGGTTAAGTATGACGTATTGAAACAGCAGGTGCTTTCTTTTTAAAACACCCGCTGTTTTGTAAAAAACAAACTAACTCACTTGTAAAACTTGCGGGTTTGTTCCCTGCTAATCCGTATAGGCCCCTATTTCTGCCAGATGCGTATACCTAAAGCCTCCGTAGCCATTGGCAGTAACAAGCTTCATATATCTTACCGATTCCGTTGAAGGGAGCTCGATGTACTGCCAGCTGGTTTGTTTTTTTAAAGTATAGGTTCCCTGGCTGGTCCAGTTTACATTGTCATTACTTGTAAAAACTTCACAATCCTTAATGGCACCGTTGAGATTGGACCTGTTTAAGAAAGCAAATCCGGTAACGGTAGTTGGTGCTCCCATGTCCAGAACGAAATGATGCGGGTGGTCGGGCAGGGTCTGCTTCCACTCCGTATGCCATATGGTAGACTGATCTCCGTCTAACATTTTGCCGGCAGCACCGGTGTCTTCTTCACTGTCGGCATCGATAATGTTCCAGCCGTCCCTGCTGAGTAGTTCTTTAATAACAATATCGTCCAGTTGCGGGATTCCGTTTATAAACTCATACTGGAAAGAATATGTTTTCCAGCTGCCGTTTTCGTGATAAAAACGGATCCTCAGTTGATAATCGCCTTCCGATTTGTAAAAGTCGGAAAGGGGAGATTCCACATGAAAAGTGTCTCCGTCTGGTTTCACCGTCCAGGTGGGAGCATCGTAATCCTTATTTCCTCCGGATGGAGCCGGGTCGTGATAGAAATTGATATCGGTTACGGCATAATTGCTGGTAAACCGGCCATCGATGATGATGTTGCCGTTTTCAAATCTTGCATCCAGTTTTTCCAGGTCGTGATCTACGGCGCCGTACCAGTCCGGTCTTTCCACTTTACTGAATGTTTGTGAGTTGGCAAATGTCGCTGCCGAAGCTGCAGTAATAAATGTGGGCGATTTGCCGTAGGTGTGGTTTCCGCTCCCCATTAAGGCGGTTCCCAATGTAGGCTGTTCGCTTTTTCTTTCCTTGTTGTGCGGAGCGTTGAGGCCGTGTCCCAATTCGTGTATTAACCCTCCGATCCATTTGGTGGCGAGGTTTCCGTATGCGTCGTCCTGTCCCAGATACTTAACATCCATATACGGATAATCCAGAGCAAAGCAATATTTGCCCAGTCCGTAGAAAGGCACTCCTCCCGGGTTTAACGGATCGCCGGAACGCGAAGGAACGATAACCAGCGTATGTTCACTTTTTTTACGGTGCTTGTTTCCGGCAAAGTATTGTTCTATTTCCGAGATTATCCTGGATCCACCGCCGGAATACGAATAATAATCCTGGCCGTATTCTCCCCTGACGGTATCTATATTTAACAGGTTTTCTGTCAAAAGGGCCAGGCCGAAGGACGTCCGTCCGAAACCTTCCCTTTCCAGGTTTTCGGCAAAAAAATCTTGGGTCTGCAGCAGTAAGGTACTGATACGACGTTTAAAATCGGCAAAAGGTTCTACATCCTGAGGCAAAAAATAAATGACGTTGAGCTTGTAGGGTTGTGTACTGAACTCGTTATCAAATGTCGGCCGACCGGTAGTCAGGTTATCGGAAGTGAGTTCGGCTTCGGAAGCATTGAACTGGTCTTTGGAGCAGCCTGCAAAGGCCGCTGCAATAAAAGACAGCGCGATTAACTTTTTTTTCATGGTTTTCATTTTATGGGTTTTGTTGGTTTTATAGGGATAAACCATGCTACCCGGAGGCAGCATGGTCTATATGTTTTTTACCATCCGGGGTTTTGTTCGAGGTTGGGGTTTAATCCCAGCTGATCTGTCGGTAAGGGGAACAGGTAGTCCTTTGACGGGTCGAATTCCCTTAAACCGGCGTCCTGTAGCAGGATATTGCCATTCTCATCAAAATTGATACTGCTCATTTCTTCTTCGCTCAAATTGAAATCGTCAAATACCTTGTTCCCCAATACGGGTTTTGGAAGTTCGGTTTCTGCCGTTTTCCATCGTATAAGGTCCCAGTACCTGAAGCCTTCCAGTGCCAGTTCAACCCTTCTTTCCCTGCGTATCTCTTCGCGTATGTCCAGTCCGTTTGCAGTAACAAAGGCATTGGTCAAGGCCGGGAGGTTTACGCTGGGTCTTGCCCTGAGTTTGTTTATTGACATGTCCAGATCGCTGTCACTTATCTCGTTTTCCAGTTCGTAGGTGGCTTCGGCATAATTGAGTAATACTTCGGCATACCTTATAACAGCTCTGTCGATATAGGACCTTGAAACCTGCCAGTCATCCAGTTTGGCATACCTCCTGTTGGCAAACCCGGTGCGTTGAAAATTAAGGTCCGGAACGTTAAATACCGGGTTGGTACCTATATATTCATCTCCCCTCTTGAAGAAGGTGGCGCGCATTCTGGGGTCCCGGTCTTTAAAAACCTCAACGGTTGTGGCGGGCTCTTCATACATAGGAGATTTGTTTATGGGGAGTCCGTCTTCCATTAAATAGGAATCGGCCAGGGCTTTGGTGGGATTTGCCGCACCTGTTTCCAGGTACCTTTGCGCATTGTGATAACTGATGGACTCTTCTATACTTTGCCCGTACTGGCGTACCAGTATGTTCTCTTTATTTTCCGGGCCTTCTCCCTCATATTGAAAGAGATCGAAATATTCGGGGAACAGTTCATGTTCTCCGGATTCTATTACGGCTTTGGCTGCCTGTTGAGCGATAGCCAGGTGTTTCCGGGCATCTCCGTAGTTGTGAAATTTGGCCCTGGTGCCTTCAAATAAAGCTATTCTCGACTTAAAGGCCAGTGCTGCGGTGGAAGTCACCCGTCCGTATTCTTCCGAACTTTGCTCACCGGGTGATCTTAGTCTGGAAGCGGCAAAATCCAGGTCTTCATAGATTGCTGTTAATATTTCCTCGCGCGATGCCCTGGGGTCCTGTAATTCAGGGGCATTTTCATCCAGTGTCTTTAAGATCAAAGGAACCCCTCCGTAGCGTTTGAGCAGGTTAAAGTAGTTCCAGGCCCTGAAGAACCGGGCTTCGGCCACATATAAATCCACAATGTTGGCTTCCACGCCGGCATCTAAGACCTTTTGCGATTTTTCCATGATGTTGTTGGCCCTCCTTATTCCGGTATATTGATCGCCGTAATAGCTATCGGAGGAAGGGGTTAACCTGCTGCCGTCACTGATAGAGTTGGGGCTTGTTCCGTAGGCATCATCAGACCATGTGTCTTGTGTATCGGGCAGCCCGGGTAATTGGTGATACAAAACGTTAGTTGCCCCTTTAAGGTCACCTTCGTTGTTCCAAAAAGCCGGATCGGTAATTGCTGTTTCCGGAATGCGATCTACTTCACAGGAGGTTATAAGTACAAGCACTATACCCGCCCATATTGTTCTTATTTTATTATTTATTGTCATAACTGTGCTTTTAAACCATTAAAAAGATATGTTAACTCCAAAAGCGATTGAACCTGTTAAGGGGTAATCGGCATGAACCCTGTTCTTCTGTTCCGGGTCCAGGACACCGTCGAACACACCCAGCTTTGTAAATGTGGCTATATTTTCTGCCGAACAATAAAGCCTTACATTGGAAAGTGCCATTTTTTCGAGGTATTTCTGCGGAATGGAGTATCCGAACTGAATATTTTTGATCCTTAAATAGGCTGCATTTAGTACCCATCGGTCAGACGGAACGAAATTTTGATCGCCTCCGATATACGGTCTCGGGAAAGCGGCATCGGGATTGTCCGGGGTGTAATAATCGGCGTGGATCGCCATGGGTTGTATCCATGAATACCGCAATGGCTGGGAAACATATCTGGAGGGGATGATATTCCTTTTGCCCACGCCCTGTAAAAATATGCTGAAGTCTATATTTTTCCAGTTGGCATTGGCTGTTATACCGTAAAGATATCTTTGCTGGGTACTGCCGAGGGCCACGAGGTCTCCGTGATCTTCTACGGTTCCTCCCCCGGGATTGATTTTTCCGTCACCGTTCTGATCTACATATGCTATATCTCCTATTCCCGTTCTGTTGTTATAAAATGGTGCGGCATCCAGTTGTTCCTGGGTTTCTATGTACCCGGGTACGGTTTCATAGCCCCAGATGGTGTTCAGTTCATGGCCTGTTATTTTGCCGTTAACGCCTTCTCCTACCAGGTTGTATCCTTCCCCGTATTCTATAAGTTCGTTTTGATTGTCAGACACGTTAACTCCGATACTGAAGTTAAAATCGTCTCCTATCTGGTCCCTGTAGGTCACGGCGGCTTCCCAACCCCAGCTTTTGAGCTCTCCTGCGTTTGTTCTCGGCGGGGCTATTCCAAGGGTTGCCGGGCGTCTTATCTGCACCAGCATATTGTTGTTTGTTTTGGTATAATAATCAAAACTTCCTGTGATCTTGTTTCGCAATATTCCGAAATCAAAACCGAAATCGGTTGTTTCTATGGTTTCCCATCCCAGGGATGACGAAGGTAAAGAGCCCTGGTAGAAGTAGGTGGTCCTGTCTTCCGATTCGCCCATAACCAAATTATTTCCACTACTGATAAGAGGCAGATAATCATAATAACCAATGATATCAGCGTTTGCATTCCCTAACTGCCCCCATGAAAACCTGGGCTTGAATTGAGAGATAAAAGGCAATGCACTTTCAAACCATCCTTCTTTGTGCATGTTCCAACCGGCGGATGCGGAATAGAACCACTTTGTTCTTTCCCCGGGTGCCAGCCTGGAGCTTTCATCCGACCTGATGGTGGCCTCAAGGAGGTATTTATCGTCAAAACTATAATTGAAACGGCCGAGTATGGACTGGTTGGCAAATTCAATTAATCCTTCTCCCACGGTCTCAGATCCTTGTTCTGCAAGTTCCAGTGTTGGCAGATCATTACTTACCAGGCTGCTAACGGATGCATTAAAGGAGGATGACCGGTAACTTTCCCACTGATATCCTGCCAGCACGTGAAATTTATGTTTTTCTGCCAGGGTCAGGTCATAATCAACGAGGAACTGGAAGTTATCTGTGGTTCTCGTCCTGGTGTACCTGTAATAATTGTTGGGCCTGTTGAGGTAATAGGTGGGCTGGGAATCGTCCAGATCCCATAATTCAACAGTACGCCTGAATTGTGTATAGTCTTTCCGGTCTACCTGTCTTCCGTATATGGTTTTGAGCTGTAATCCTTTGATAAAATCTTTTGCGGTGAGTGTGAATATACCGTTTAACTCGTCATAATTGTCGTCCTGATATCCACCTTCCTTTAAGTAGGCATAGGTGTTATTTCCGGAAGTACCGGCCCCGCCGAAAAGTTTTCCATCAGGAGTGTGAATGGGGAAACGCAACCTGGCCTGGTACACTTGTTGTAACAATCCGTATCCGCTGACGCCTATTGCCGGCCTGTCCTTGCCTTCTACAGAATAGCTTAATTTTGTGTCAAAGTTGAGGTGCTTTGTGATTTCCGCATTTACGTTGGAACGCAGGTTCCATCTCTTGTACCCGTCGGGGCCTACTTTAAAAATCCCTTCCTGATCCAGGTAGCCTGCCGAAAAAAGGTACCTGATCTTTTCCGATCCACCACTGACATTGAGGTTATGAGACTGCATAAAATACTGGTCCCTCAAAATCTGGTCCCTGATACTTTGCTGGTTGTAGGTCCTGTATTTATTGGGATTATTGGGGTCTGTCACGAATTCGATTCCGTTCCTGATGTTTTCCAGGTCGAATTCGCTGTATTCCAGACCTACGCCGGCATTGGCCCTGGCCAGATTGGAATATTCCGCTTCTTCCAGTAATGAAAGTCTTTCCGGAACATTCAGGGCCCATTGTACGGTCATCCTGCCGTCATAGTCCACTACCATCTTCCCTTCTTTACCTATTTTGGTGTTTACGAGGATAACACCTCCGGCAGCCCGTGCTCCGTAGATGGCTGCAGCAGCGGCATCTTTTAGTACGGTGACCGATTCTATGTCGTCGGGATTAAGTCTTTGCAAAGGTGCGAGTGAAGGCATTGAAACCCCGTCGAGTACCAGAAGCGGGTCAACCGAACCGTTTGCCGAGGATACTCCTCTTATTTGTATGCTGAGGTTTTCATCGCCGGGCTGTCCGGATGTCCGGGTAATATTAAGCCCGGGAGCCGTACCCTGTAACGCGTTGATGGCATTGGTCACAGGCCTGTTTTCAATGGATTTTGATGTAATTGTGGATACTGCCGAGGTCATGGAAGCCTTTTTCTGTGTTCCGTAGCCCACAACGACAACTTCTTCAAGTTTGGAAACGTCTTCTTTAAGGCTTGCATTTAAAATGGTTTGTCCGTTGACCGGTACTTCCCGGGTAACAAACCCCATATAGCTGAATACCAATGTTGCATTATCTCCGGGAACGGAAACCTCATAGTTGCCGTCAAAATCTGTAGCTGTCCCGGTAGAAGTGTTTTTAACCACAACGGTTACTCCGGGTAAGGGTTGCCCGTCGCCCTCTGAGGTGACGGTACCTTTTACTGTGGTCTGCGCATATGCGGCCGAAAAGCAGCATGCGAGGATAATAAGACACAGGTTACTGCGCCGTTTTCTGTGAAAGTGTTCCATGTTTTGATCAGTTTTGAGTTAGTATTTGAATGAACCATATTAATGTTAACGAGCACATATTAAAAGATCACTGGATCAGCTAATCGGATAAAATATGTCCTTATATATACTTAGTGCTAATAAGCCGGGGATGTAAATACAATCGGTTGTACGAGCACACCTGTTATTTTATTTTTTGGGTTCGAGCACATTTTAATTTAAAATA
Source organism: Sinomicrobium kalidii (assembly GCF_021183825.1). Classification (GTDB taxonomy): domain Bacteria; phylum Bacteroidota; class Bacteroidia; order Flavobacteriales; family Flavobacteriaceae; genus Sinomicrobium; species Sinomicrobium kalidii. Next base: position 2,561,568 of record NZ_CP089211.1, read on the forward strand.
CGACGCTGTTGATGTTTTAGGCTTTAAATTTTATGGATTATACAATATTAATCTTAAAAGAGTGGCTAATGTATAATAATGAAATCTAAAAAACAAGAAATTGCCTGAAAAAATACAATCGATTGTTTTTATTTAGGGTTTTAACGTATAAAAAAGGTGAAATCAGGTTTAGTGTTGGTCAGTTCCTTTGTGTGGAACCGCGTTCGATCAGGGTGGTTTTTAATACAATGGCCTTGTTGAGCACTTTGGCATCGGCTTCGTTCCTGATATTGTTTACAAGCAGGTCACAGGCTATTTTTCCGATTTCAAATCCCGATTGATCTACCGTAGTGAGTGAGGGTTCGATAACTTCTGAAATAGGTTCGTTGCTGAATCCTACTATGGCAATATCCTCCGGTATGCGTTTTCCTTGTTTCTTCAGGTATTTTACAGCACCGATGGCCGATACATCATTGGCGGAGAAAATACCGTCAATATCGGCATTGTTTTTCAGGAGTTTCCGGGCGGAATCATATCCGTCTGCCTCCATAAGTCTTGAGGGAAAGACAAGTTTACTGCTGTATGGGATCTGGTGATCTTTAAGGGCCTGCCTGTATCCTTTGAGGCGGTTTTTATAAATTTCGAGTTCCTGAGGCCCCGAGAAGTGGGCTATTTTTTTGCATCCCCTGGCAATGAGATGTTCTACTGCATCATAAGCAGCCTGACGGTCGTCTATAAGCACCTTGCTGGCGTCTGGCATGTCTTCGCAATGACGGTCGAAAAAAACGAGGGGAGTTCCGTTGTCCCGAAAATATTCAAGATGTTTGCTGTCGGTGGTTTCCATTGAAACGGAGATAAGAATACCGTCAACGCGGTTTGCGATCAGGTTTTTGACGATGCTTTTTTCACGATCCAGTTTTTCCAGGGACTGACATATAATGACATTGAACCCTGCTGCAAAAGCAGCCTCTTCTATTCCTGCAATAGTGGAAGAGAAGAAGTGCCGTGATATCCTGGGGATTACCACGCCTATGGTATTGCTCCGGCTCCTGCGCAGGTTCGAGGCCAGAAGATTGCGCTGATAACCGAGCTCCCTGGCCTTGGCCCATACTTTTTCCTTGGTTTTCTGAGTTACCCTGCTGCTGTTGTTCAGGGCCCTTGATACAGTTGAACTGTTAATATTCAGGGCCCTGGCTATTTCATGTATGGTTGGGTTCCCTTTTTTCATAGGTGTAATTTAATGGTCTGTGATGTAAATTTACTACCATCTTGTAATTGGGAAAGGGAATTGCACATAAATTCTTGTATATGCCTGCGATTCCGAACAGGTCAGTGTTTGTCCTTTTCACTTCCATCAGTTTCCTTTTTCCGGAGCAGGGCTTCCAGGAAGTAATAGTCTGCATAATTCAGTGGGACATCGACTTCCACGTCGTGGGGCTTGCTTCCTACGGAGTGCATCAGGAGAAAATCGGCGTTGTCCCCTAATGCGGCAAAATATGCCGGAGAACTGAGGCTCGTTACGATTTGATCGGCAAAGTTCCGGTGTATTTGTGCTTTTTCGTTTTCGGTAAAGGTACTGAGTTCATAGAGTGCGGATGCTGCTATGGCTGCTGCGGAGGCATCCCTTGGCGTATTTTCGGAAGCCGGGGCATCATAATCCCAGTACGGGATTTTATCTTTCGGCAGGTTCGGATGATTTTGGATGAAATCGGCTATTTTTTGTGCGTGTTCCAGGTATCTGGAATCCCCGGTCTCCCGGTAACACATGGTAAAACCGTAAAGTCCCCAGGCCTGTCCACGTGCCCAGGCAGAATTGTCACTGAGCCCCTGATGGGTGTTCTTTTGCAGTACTTTACCTGTTTCCGTGTCGTAGTCCAGAACATGATAGGAACTGTTATCTTCGCGATAGTGATTTTTCAGTGTAGTATCGGCATGGGAGACCGCAATATTGTAATAAGTTGAATCTCCCGAGATTCTGGTGGCATGAAAAAGCAGCTCGAGGTTCATCATATTGTCTATGATAACGGGGCAATCCCACTTCTTGCTCCAGTCCCAGGACTGGAGTACCCCGGCTTGTGGCCTGAACCTGGTAGAGAGCGATCTCGCGGTCTGTACAATTACCGAGTCATATACGGGCGAATCCGTGTATTTTAATGCATTTCCGTAAGTACATTCCATAATGAAACCGACATCGTGGTTTCCTTCCCAATATTGAATGGAATCGAGTTTTTCAGTGTATTCCACAGCGCGGTCTTTCCATTTTTTCTTTTTGGTGAGCCCGTATAAATTCCATAAAGAAGCCGGGAAAAAACCGCTGGTCCAGTCGTAAATGCCTACGGTAACGAGTTTTCCGTTACGGGTGGTGCGGGGCATCATTTTTTTACCGTTTTTCAGTGGTGCGATGGCTGCATAGAGGGAATCGTAATGGGCCTGGGTGACATCCAGGGTGGTTTGAGGTGTTTTGGTGGGCTTTTCGGTGCAGCCCATCCAGATCATAATCATTATAAAAAGAAGTGCAAACCTGGGTTTCATAATATGCCGTGTTTTGGGTTAGTTGAATATTGTGTCAATCATAAACACTTTTTTGTTATCGAACACACGCAAATATATGTATTTTTATTAAAAACAATCGATTGTATTATTTTTTTATTTCCATTGGAAAGATTCCATCAGTCTGCGGATATCTTTACTGATGTAATCTGCGGCCGGCAGTATGGAGTCGTAATTCGGTTTGGTATAGAAGTAAAGCGACCCGGTCAGGAAATGGGAAGTACTGTCTGTTACGTAAAACTGTGCCTGTGATGCGGCATTGCCCGCAACTTCATACAAGCGGCCATATACATGCTCCTGTTTGTTTTCAAACTGTCCGCCCACCCCGATCTCATCGGCCTTGATAACGTGGTCGTAAGTGAGTTTTTCAGCATCGATAAGCAACGACCGGAGGTTGTTGTCTACGGGTTTATAGGTGAGGAACACAGTAGCTTTCATGTCCGGGTATTTGATATTGAGACGGCAATTACGCTTCTCCTCGATCACAGCCCTGGTATTTTTTTCGAACCGGAAAGGGCAGTTTGTCTCCAGTGGCCTGTAGCGGGCTTCCGGATATTCCAGCCGCAACACGGCTTTGGGTTTGGGCACGTGGTCCTTGCCACAGGAGATGAGTAGTAATAGTGTGAGGCTGATGTATGTAAAACGGATTTTGTTTTTCACTCTGGTCTTTTTTTCCGGCGGGTATGGAATTTCGTAACCTCCTAATTGTTAATGGTAACCTTGATCTGCTTGATGCGTTTTTCATCCAGGGCTTCTATAACAAACGTAAAATCGTGGAAGTTTATTTTTTCCCTTACCCGGGGAAATTTTCCTGCGATTTCGAGTACAAACCCTGCGATGGTCTCTGATTCTCCCTTATTCTCCTCGAATATTTCTTCATTTTCGAGGCGAAGCACGCGGTAAAAGTCCTTCAGGGCGGTTTTACCTTCAAAGACATAGTTGTTCTCATCAAGTTTGGAGAAGATGAGGTCTTCATCGTCAAATTCATCACTGATATCGCCCACGATCTCCTCTATGATATCTTCGAGGGTAACCAGGCCGGAAGTACCGCCGTATTCATCTACCACAATGGCCAGGTGCATTTTCATTTCCTGGAATTCCTTGAGAAGGTCGTCCAGTTTCTTGTTTTCGGGCACAAAGTAGGCTTCCCTTTTAAGTTTGGCCCAGTTCAGGGTTTTTTTATCGATATGGGGAAGGAGGTCCTTTACATACAGGACACCGGTAATGTTGTCTACATTATCTTTGAACACCGGAATCCTGGAATATCCGTTTTTTATGATTTCACGGATTACCTCGGGGAATTTCATATCCTCGCCGAGTGCAAAAATATCAATCCGGGGGCACATCACCTGTTTGGTATCGGTATTGCCGAAAGAGACAATGCCTTCGAGTATCTTTTGTTCTTCCCTGGTGGTGTCTTCCTCCGAGGTGAGTTCAAGGGCGTGCGATAATTGATCTACGGACAGGTTGCTTTTTTGTCTTCCGAGTTTGTCCTGGAGATAGGAAGTCGAGGCTTTCATGGGAATACTCAGCGGCGAGAGGATTTTGTCCAGGACAAGAAGCGGGTATGCCATGAAGTGTACGAATTTTATCCGGTTCCTGCTCGCATATATCTTGGGAAGGATTTCACCGAAAAGGAGGATCAGTGCGGTGGCAGCTACCACTTCAATAAGGAATCTCACGTCTATAAGTCCTAGTATTTTATGGTTGATGTCCCCGAAAAACGAACTGCCCAGTGAACTGAATATCAATACAACAGCTATATTGATAAAGTTATTGGCTATCAATATGGTGGCCAGCAGTTTTTTGGGCCTGTGAAGCAGCTTTACAATCAGTTCGCCCCTGCTGGTTTTTGAAGCGCTTTCCTCGTTGAGATCGGTCTGTGAGAGAGAAAAGAAAGCTACTTCTGCTCCCGATATCAGTGCGGAGCAGATGAGTAACAGTATAAGTATGACGATTTTAAAAATACTTACGCCTTCTATGTCGGAAAGAAATATTAAAAAACTCGAGGGTTCAGGGTCCAATCGCTGCGAATTTGGTTAAACTTCCTTAAAACGGTAAATCGTCATCTTCTCCTGTGTCCTGCGGAGGAGCGGGATCTTTTTTTGCAGATGTGTTTTCAGCCGATGGGGAAGAGCTTGCCTGGGAGAAATTGTTTTCACTGTTGTCTTTTCGGGTAGACAGGAAGGTAAAATCTGTTACCTGTATTTCCGTAGAATACCTGGTGTTGCCGTCTTCTCCCTGCCATTGCCTTGTTTTTATACGTCCTTCAACATATATCTTGTCTCCTTTGCTCAGGTATTTTTCACAGACTTCGGCGGCTTTGTTCCGAACCACGATATTGTGCCATTCGGTATTGGTTACCCGTTCTCCCGTTTGCCTGTTTACATAGGTTTCATTTGTGGCCAGGGGGAATCTTCCCAGGGAATTTCCGCCTTCAAAATAATGCATTTTCACATCATCTCCCAAATGCCCGATCAGCATTACTTTGTTCAGTGTTCCACTCATATTGATCTTATTCTGTTTACGTGATAAATTCTCGTATATGACAACATTTATTTTAGTTCTTTCGGAGTTGCCGGAGATTGAATGAGATTGAAAAGATTGAATCCCGACGATGTCGGGAGATTGATTTTTAATAAGGGGGCAATCTCTTTCAGCCTTCCGACGCAGTCGGAATCAATCTTCAATCAATATTTTGATATATCGATCAGGGTAAAACCGGTCTCTCAACAACTTACAAAAACAAATATCGTCATGTACTAAACTCAAAAATACTAAAAATTAGCTGTTTTGCCTTGTAAAAGGGTCAAAATTCATATTCCCGTACAAAATTAGCAATTAAAACGGGGACAGGATATGTTTTTACTTCGGATTTATCGATTCCTCCCCGGATATCGTTTTCCAGGTACACGCTCCAGAAGGTGGTATGTATGTGTTGGTGCGATAGTTTGTGAACAATGGATTTCTGATTGTAACGGGACAGTTTGAAGTAATTGTTCTCTCCGATGTGCTTTTGAAATTCCGGGTCCCGGATAATATCGTCTCTTTCCAGGGCCTGGTCCGATTCTATCAAAGGGAATTCATACAGGTGCTGCCATATGTCTTTTTTTGTTCTCCTGAAAAGCAGCGTCTCGCGTTCATTGTGAATAATGAGGTAGTTGAAATAACGGTGTTTCAGCTTTGCCTTCTTGGTTTTTACCGGCAGTTGATCCACGAGGTTGTCCCTCAGGGCTACACATCCGGAATTTAGCGGGCATACGGAGCAGTTCGGTGATTTCGGCTTGCATTGTATGGCTCCGAACTCCATGATACCCTGGTTGAAAACGGCAGGATCGTCCCTGTCTATGAGCTCACCGGCAAGTTGCTTGAAATACTTAATGCCCTTTGTGGAGTTGATGGGAATGTCGACACCGAAAAAGCGCGAAAGCACCCTGTATACATTACCGTCCACTACGGGAGCGGCTTCGTTAAAAGATATGGAAGCTATGGCACTGGCCGTATAATCTCCCACTCCTTTTAGCTTCAGGAGCTCTTTGTAAGACGACGGGAACTGCCCGTTTCGTTCGAAAGCGATATATTTTGCCGTGTGGTGCAGGTTCCGGGCCCTGGAATAATAGCCCAATCCCTGCCAAAGTTTCAGGACCTCTTCCTCCGGGGCATTGGCAAGATCAAAAACGGTGGGATAGGCTTTTTCGAACTTCAGATAGTAGGGCAATCCCTGGTCTACACGGGTTTGTTGCAGCATGATCTCCGACAGCCATATCTTGTATGGGGCTGTGGTCCTGCGCCACGGAAGTTCGCGTTTGTTTCGATGGTACCAGCCTTTGATTGTCTCTGAAAAAGTCATGTTTTCGAATAAAAATCAAAAGTATAAAGTTTATATGGTTAAATTTTAATTAATTAGGGTTTAAATTTTGAGTAATTAATTTATATATTTGCATCCCCTAAAATTAATATAGTTAATAAAACATAATAAAAATGACGAAAGCAGACATCGTAGCTAAGATTTCAGAAAAACTTGGCATGGAAAAAGGAGATGTACAGGCCACAGTAGAATCTTTCATGGACGAGGTGAAAAATTCATTGGAAAGCGGAGACAATGTATATTTACGGGGTTTTGGAAGCTTTATTATCAAAACAAGGGCTGAAAAAACAGGTAGAAATATCTCCAAGAACACTACCATAAAGATCCCCGCTCACAACATCCCCGCGTTTAAGCCTGCAAAAGTTTTTGTTGAGGGAGTAAAGACCAACGTGGAAGTTAAATAACAATATTAATCTAATTTTACAGACTATGCCGAGTGGTAAAAAAAGAAAAAGACATAAGGTAGCTACGCATAAACGCAAGAAAAGAGCCAGGGCTAACCGACATAAAAAGAAAAAATAGGGTAGAGACACACGGCCGTGTGTCTCTGTCGTTTTACATTTAAAAAAATTAACGTTCATTGAAATAGAAATTTTATCTGTTCAGATAAAGTTTCGCCGGGTTTATAACCTGCCGTATTACGGCGGGGAAACCTGTGAAAATTATTGTTTAATCCTTTCGTCTGCCAGGCTTTATGTATTTGGCAGGTGGACATAAAATCATTCAGAGTGAATAAGGAATTAATAGTGAGATCTGGTTCCTCTGACGTTGATTTTGCCTTTTTAAAGGATGGAAAACTTATTGAATTACATAAGGAAGAGGACAGCAGTGATTTTGCTGTTGGCGATATTATGCTCGCCAAGATCAGAAAACCTGTTTCCGGGCTCAATGCTGCTTTTGTAAATGTAGGATACGAGAAAGATGCGTTTTTGCATTATCATGATCTCGGACCTAAATTACCTTCTTTATTGAAATTCATAAAACGTGTAAGCACAGGTAAATTAAAAGACTTTTCATTAAAGGACTTCCCATTTGAGCAGGATATAGACAAGAATGGAAGCATAGTCAATGTGCTTAAATCCAATCAGTCTATATTGGTACAAATTGTAAAAGAGCCTATTTCCACCAAAGGTCCCAGGATCAGTTCCGAGCTTTCCATAGCCGGAAGATATCTGGTACTGGTTCCGTTTTCCGACCGTATCTCGGTTTCTCAGAAAATCGAGAGTAAAGAAGAAAAAGACCGGTTAAAAAGGCTCGTGCAAAGCATCAGACCCAAAGGGTTCGGTGTTATAGTTCGTACCGTTGCAGAAGGCAAAAAAGTCGCAGAACTGGATAAAGATTTACACAACCTGTACCTTAGATGGATAGCGATGTGTAAAAAAATCCACAAAGCGGGACATCCGTCCAAAGTATTGAGTGAAATGAATCGTGCAGCATCCATTTTAAGGGATGTGTTTAACGATTCGTTTACGGGAATACACGTGGACGATGAAACGCTTTATTATCAAATTAAAGATTACGTGCATGAAATTGCACCGGAAAAAGAATCTATCGTGAAATTGTATGAATCCCGTGTTCCCATATTTGAAAAATACGGGATTGAAAGACAAATTAAAACTTCTTTCGGAAAAACTGTTTCCATGAGCAAGGGTGCTTATTTGGTTATTGAACATACCGAAGCCCTGCATGTTATTGATGTAAACAGCGGTAACCGGTCTAATAAAGCCAAGTCCCAGGAAGAGACAGCGCTGGAAGTAAACCTTATAGCAGCCAGCGAAATTGCAAGACAACTGAGGTTGCGGGATATGGGCGGTATAATTGTCGTCGACTTTATAGATATGACAAACCAGGAAAACCGCAGAAAGCTCTATGATCACTTTAGAGAGGAAATGAAGGAAGACAGGGCCAAGCACAAGATCTTACCCCCTAGTAAATTTGGCCTTATACAAATCACGAGGCAGAGAGTGAGACAAGAAATGAACATTAAAACCAGGGAAGAGAATCCCAATGGTAACGGAGAAATAGAAGCTCCCATAGTGATAATAGATAAGATCTCTGCCGATCTTGAAAAAATTATACAGAGTAAAGGCTTCAAAAACGGTATAGTGCTCAATGTGCACCCGTTTATTGCAGCCTATTTAACCAAAGGATTTCCATCCATCCGTTCTAAGTGGTTCTTAGAACACAAAAAATGGGTAAAAATTTTACCAAGAGACGCTTACACATACTTGGAATACCGATTTAAAGATAAAAAAGGAACTGTTTTATCTTAAAAACAAAACACCTTGTTTCTGCCTTACCAGGCAGGAGGCAAGGTGTTTTTTATTGGTTTTCACTCTTCCGAAGGTTAACCTTCAGCAAAATACTGTACTGACCTGTTAGTTAAGATGCTTTCTTTTCCGGAATAACCGGAAACAGGCCGGTGTTTTTTCTTATTTTTGATCTGCCATTCGGTTTTTTGACAGTAATGAACAAACAATCCCATACCCTTGACGAAGCCAAGCGAAAACTGGAGCATTTCTGTGCCTACCGGGAACGTTGCCATAAAGAAGTGGTGAGCAAACTTCAAAAAATGAACATGATCCCGTTGGCCATAGACGCTGTACTGGTACACCTGATCGAAAATAATTTTTTAAATGAGGGACGCTTTGCCCGTAGTTTTGCCCGTGGAAAATTTCGCCTTAAAAAATGGGGGAAACAGCGTATTGTCAGGGAACTTGAATGGAGGGATATCTCCGCGCCCAACATACGGGAGGCACTCAGGGAGATCGACGAAGAAAATTATATGGATACGCTCCATGAAATTGCAGAGAAAAAGTGGGAGCAAATAAAGGAAAGCCTTCCTTCGGGTAAAAAAAAGACCGAAGCTCTTTACCGTGGCAGGAAAAAATTATCGGATTACCTGTTGTACAGGGGCTGGGAAAGTCATCTGGTCAATGAAAAGGTAAACGAACTGACCCGGTAAGTTTAAAACCTGTCATAAAGCAGGTAGGTTGAGTTAAGGGCTATACCGGGATACCAAGTTCTTTATGAGTCCTTATAACAGCTTGCTCGTTTTTGTAATCTATCCATGCCTGTCCTTTGCGTTTGCGCATAAAGTTGTCAAAATGCCGCATGATAAGTACGTTGTATGCCGCTTTTGCCAGGTTCATGGGCTGCCTGGGAAATGCCCGGAGGCTCATAGAAAATCCCGGGCTGAGGTATTTCATGTAATGCCAGTAACCTTCCGGCATATAAAGCATTTCACCATGTTCCAGATTGGCAATATATCCTTTGGCGTGTTTTAGGGCCGGCCATTTGTCGTAATCCGGGTTGTCGAAATCGATATCTTCCCTTGAAATCAGTGAATGCGGGATTTTGTACATGTATTTCGACTGATCCGGAGGAAGGATAATACACTGTTTCTTTCCGTGAAAGTGAAAGTGCAGTATATTGGAATAATCAATGTCAAAATGCATGAATACCCGGCTGTTCTCCCCGCCAAAGAACAACATGGGAAGTTGTTTTACCAACCTTAATCCTATTTGTGGCCATTCAAAATCCTCCTGTAAGGAAGGGACTTCTTTCATCAGGTTATAGAGAAATATTCTGTAATTGGTAGACGTTGTTTCAAGAAGTCTAATGTATTCGCCCATTTTCATTCTGGCATGCGGTTCGTTAAAACCGTCTTCGTGGCTGACAGGGCGGTCGTCATAAAGGGGGACCACACGGTCTCCGGCTATTTTATCTATATAGTCGAAATGCCATTTCTCATAGGCACTCCACTCTTTGGTGAGCTCCTGGATAACCACAGGCTTTTGGGGCTTTACATACCGGGCTAAAAAGTCCTCCTTTGTGATGTTTTTTACACGAGGGATCTCCTGCAGTTGCATAAAAAGTACATTGAATTTAAACCTCGCAAAGTTAAAGAATTGTTTCAAAACTGTTTAGTAAAATCTTAGTTATATAACGTGTTTTGTAAGAAATACAAGGATTGACTGTAACAGAAGTTATGTATTTTTTATGTGAATATACCGTCTGGTTTCCGGAGAGAAACTGCATGCATCCGGGATGCTACGAAAGAAAAATATACCTGAGCTTCAAGACTCAGCACTATGCTCCCTCAGGTAAGGATTACGGAATTTCAAGGACAATTCTTGCTAAAAAATACTAACAAAAACCTTAATTTTTGTTAAAAAATTATATATTTGGGAATCCTTATTACTAACTAAAACAAGTTTTTTATGAGAAAAGTATGTTTTGCCATGGCCGTTCTGGGCCTGGCTATGCTATCCTGTGACCGGGATACGGATGCGGGAACCACGCCGGAAGCTGAAGTGAATCAGGAAATAGACATGAGCGATTTTTATGTTTATGCCGAAGAGGATAATCTTGCTTCCAGGCCGGAAGCCGGCGGTAAGAGTTGTTATTCCATGCAGATGCTTAAAAAACAACTGGACAAGGACCCCGGACTCTATCAACGGATGTATGACATCGAAAAGGAGTTGAGAACTTTTATCGCATCCAAAAAGCCCGACGGTGTTGGTAATGGTAACGGAAACGGGAATGGAGGAGATGACGGGGGCAGCGATCCGGTAGACGATGGAATGGGTACCATAACCATCCCTGTAGTGGTACATGTAATTTACAGCAACTCGCAGGAGAATATCAGTGATGCACAGATTAATTCTCAAATTCAGGTGCTTAACAATGATTTCAGTGCATCTAACAACGACATCACACAGGTGCCTGCCGAGTTCGAAGGTGTTGTGGCAGATTCGGATATACAGTTTACACTAGCAGATGTTATTCGCAAATCTTCCACCAGGACGTCATGGGGCACAAATGATGATATGAAGCACGCTTCGGAAGGGGGCTCGGATGTAGTTGACCCTTCTACCTACTTGAATATCTGGGTGTGTAACATCGGCGGAGGCATACTCGGATATGCACAGTTCCCGGGAGGTGACCCGGATACCGACGGGGTGGTTATATCTCCCCAGTTTTTCGGTTCGCAGGGCTATGTCCAGGCTCCTTTTGACAAAGGAAGGACTGCAACCCATGAAGTGGGGCACTGGATCAACCTTCGTCATATTTGGGGCGACGGAAGATGTAACCGGGACGATTTTGTGGCCGATACCCCCACTTCCGACCGTCCCAACTACGGATGTCCTTCTTACCCCACCGCACACTGCCGCTCCAATGACATGACCATGAATTATATGGACTATGTGGACGATGCGTGTATGTATATGTTCTCCGAAGGTCAAAAAACCAGGATGAGAGCCATATTTGCCCCGGGAGGTGCCAGGGACAGTTTTGTACAGTAGAAAATTGTAAAATATTCCTAAAGGCACCTTTTTTGGTGCCTTTTTTGTATACCTTTAGTAAAACTTATTATGAAAATACTGTTTACCATATTACTGTTTGCCGTTACGGCCGGGGAATGCGATAGTTCTGTAGCAACAAAAGGCAAGGACACTGCCCAGGAAGAAGACGTCCGTTTTTATTACAATGCACTCTCCAGGGGGTCTTTTTATGATGTAACCATTACCAGGGAGGCGATCACCGTTAAAAAAAGCAGGAACGAATCAGACAAGATTGTCGTAAAGACCGGGGATGAGGACTGGAAAGCCCTTTTGACTGAATTACATAAAACGGATATAGCCCGTATACGGGAATTAAAAGCCCCTACCGATAAAAGGCTTTATGACGGAGCAGCCCACGCCGAACTGATCGTTACCAAAGATGGGGAGGAATACAGGTCTTCCGGTTTTGATCACGGCTATCCCCCGGAAGCGATAGCGCCATTGGTTAAAACTATACTGGGATTGGCAGAAACTGTTGAAAAGCAATAATACTTATCGTATTTTTGCATAAAAATTGCACTATGACGATTAACGAGATTCAGGAAGAGATAGTTGAGGAGTTCTCCATGTTCGACGACTGGATGCAGCGCTATGAATACATGATAGAGCTCGGCAAGTCCCTTCCCCTGATCGATGAAAAATACAAGATTGATGATAACCTTATAAAGGGATGCCAGAGCAGGGTATGGGTGCACGCCGAACTCCGGGAAGACAAGTTGTGTTTTACGGCAGACAGTGATGCCATAATAACCAAAGGCATCATTGCCATATTGATAAGGGCTTTTTCCAACCAGGCGCCCAAAGACATTATTGAGGCCGATACGGGCTTTATCGACGAGATAGGATTAAAAGAGCACTTATCGCCAACCCGTGCCAACGGATTGGTGAATATGGTGAAGCAACTGAAAATGTATGCCATAGCATACCAGACGCAGTTGAATTGACAGCGCCGGCACAGGCCGGAAAAATGTAAACCAATAAATTTTGAAGACATGAGTGCAGAAACAACCATAAATACTACCGAACTGGGCGAAAAGATCGTAAAGGTGCTGAAAACGATATACGATCCCGAGATTCCCGTGGATATATACGAACTGGGACTTATTTACGATGTTTTTGTCAATGAAGAATACGACGTTAAAATATTAATGACGTTAACCACGCCTAATTGTCCGGTTGCCGAAACCCTTCCGGTAGAGGTAGAAGAAAAGGTGAAATCCATTGACTCCATACACGATGTGGAAGTGGAACTTACTTTCGATCCGCCCTGGAACCAGGACCTTATGAGTGAAGAAGCCAAGCTGGAACTCGGGCTATTGTAAAAAAATCCGGATTTTCGGGTTGTATACCCAACAGAAAGGCGACTAAAAAACCTGAAGCCGACAGTTGAAGGATAAAAACTCAAAGACTCCAAAACTCCAAAACCAAAATGGCAGAAGAAATTGTAAATCGCGTGGCCCAGAGCAAACTCGTAACTGTAGACCCGGGGGACTACTATCCCGAAGGGAAAAGGGTTTTGCTGGATATTAAGGACTGGCTTTATGAAGGCTTTATCCTCAGGGAAAAAGATTTCCGGGAGGCATTGAAAGGTCACGATTGGAGCCGTTATCAGGGTGCTTATGTGGCGCTTACCTGTTCTTCCGATGCCATTATCCCTGCCTGGGCATTTATGCTGGTAGCCACTTATTTAACCCCTTTTTGCAGGAAGGTTGTGGTAGGCGATATGGAATTGCTCGAAAGCACTGTCTACCGCGAAGCCCTGCAAAATATTGACTTCACCCGTTTTAAAGACCTGCCGGTGATCGTGAAGGGATGTGCAGACAAACCTGTGCCCCGTAATGCATATATCATGCTGGTCGAAGAACTTCAGAAATTCGCAAAAAGCGTGATGTACGGAGAAGCATGTTCTTCCGTTCCGTTATTTAAACGGTAAAATCGTACACTTTATCCCTCACATGTGTTAAAAAACTTCTTATTTTTGTCAGAACAAGACGTCCGATTTACGTTTAGGGCTTAAAAAATTAAAAAATAAGGAGATGAGAAAAATTGTATTCACACTTGCCTTTGCACTGTGCGCAATGGCAGTTAAAGCACAGGTAATGGATGAAGATTCATTTAACAAGGCACAAGACACCACAAGACAGGAAGGTTGGGTCCGTGGCGGTACCGTTACCTTTTTATTGAATCAGTCGGCGTTTTCCAACTGGATTGCCGGAGGGCAAAACAACATTGCCGGAAACCTGAGCCTGAATTACGATTTTAACTACACAAAAGGCGACTGGACCTGGGACAACAAGATCATTGCCAGCTACGGTTTGACAAAGATCAAGGACGAAAATACCAGAAAGACTGATGACCGGCTGGAATTTAACTCCCTGTTGGGTAAAAAAGCAACGGGATACTGGAGTTATTCGTTCTTTGTAAACTTCCGAACCCAGTTTACCGACGGATACGATTACACTAACGATGAGGAAGAAGAGTTTGCGACTTCCGGATTTTTTAAACCTGCTTACCTGACCTTCGGCCCCGGTATGCTGTGGAAAAAAAGCAATAACCTGAAGTTTAACCTGGCACCGGTTACTTCCAAAATGACTATTCTTACCGGTGAAGTCTTTACTTATGACAAGGCCAGCGCCACTTTCGTGTCCAGCGACGATGTAGAGACCTTTGGTGTTGACCCGGGAGACAGCTTCCGTTACGAACTGGGGTTTTATGCAGCCGGATATTACAAGTTTAACATTATGCAAAATGTATCGGCGGAGAATATCCTCAGCCTGTATTCCAATTACCTCGAAGACCCCCAGAATGTGGACCTGGACTATACGTTAAACCTGGTAATGAAAATCAACGATTACCTCTCCACAAACCTGACCTTCCAGACGATATATGACGATAATGCCTATAAGGGATTCCAGATCAGGGAAGTGTTTGGCCTCGGTGTTAATTTCGCATTTTAAGACATATTGAAATTTCCTCCTGTAGGGGGAGAGATGTAGACATAAAGTGCCCGTTGGAAAGAATAATGTATTTTATTCTTCTCAACGGGCTTTGCTTTTTAAAAATCGTCGGTGTACTCCGGGTACAAAAAGTTGTTGTAAGGAAACCGGGTAACATGGATCTTCCGGACTTCCTCATAAACCTTTTTCCTGAACTCCGACAGGTTTTCCTTGTTTAAGGCAGATATAAACAATGCCTGCCCGTTCATCCGGTTCATCCATGTATGTTTCCAGTCGTCTATGGTAAAGTGTTTTGCCGATTTTTCGGTGGCAAGATCGTCCGGAGCTATGGTCTCGTGAGTATACTGGTCAATCTTGTTGAATACCATAAGGGTGGGTTTGTCTGATGTGTCTATTTCCGATAGTATCTGGTTTACCGAGGCAATGTGTTCCTCAAAGTTGGGATGCGAAATATCGACAACATGCAGCAGAAGGTCGGCTTCCCTCACCTCGTCAAGCGTACTTTTGAACGATTCCACCAGTTGTGTGGGCAGTTTACGGATAAACCCTACGGTATCGCTCAGCAGAAACGGCAGGTTGCCTATAACCACCTTTCGGACCGTGGTGTCCAGCGTGGCAAAGAGTTTGTTTTCGGCAAACACATCGCTTTTGCTTATCACGTTCATCAATGTGGATTTCCCTACGTTAGTATACCCAACCAGTGCTACCCTTACCAGTGCTCCGCGGTTTCCGCGCTGGGTGGCCATTTGCTTGTCAATGGTGGCCAGTTTCTTTTTCAGCAGGGAAATGCGGTCGCGTACAATACGGCGGTCGGTCTCGATCTCGGTTTCCCCCGGACCACGCATCCCGATACCACCACGCTGCCGCTCAAGGTGGGTCCACAATCCCGCCAATCGCGGGAGCAGGTATTCGTATTGTGCCAGTTCCACCTGCGTCCGGGCATAGGAGGTCTGGGCCCGTTGGGCAAAAATATCCAGGATGAGGCTGGTACGGTCCAGTATCTTGCAGCGAAGTATTTTCTCTATGTTCTTTTGCTGGGCCGGGGAAAGCTCGTCGTCAAAGATCACCGTGCCTATTTCGTGTGTTTTTACAAAGGCTGCAACATCTTCCATTTTTCCCTTGCCGATAAAGGTCTTCGGATTGGGGATGTCTATTTTTTGTGTAAAACGTTTCACAACTTCACCCCCGGCAGTATAGCTAAGGAATTCCAGTTCATCCAGGTATTCGTTAGACTTCTCCTCATCCTGCTCCTGGTTTATCACACCAATGAGCACTACTTTTTCATAATTTAAGGTCTTTTTTTCCAGCATAAAATTTAATCAACAATAAACTACCGGCTGTTTTTAATGATTTTTTGTTTTTTTGACCATTCCCCGTTTCCTCAAACCGATAGTAACAAAATGTATACGTGGGATTTAATGGAATACAAAGGTACATAATTCCGTTCTTTTCGAGGGCTGTTGTTTACGGATTTGAACGCTGTGGCCGGAAAAAAAAGCGGACTTTATTTCTTCAGTCTTACAAAATCATTTCCGTCCCGGCTGTATAATTGTTACTTTTAGTTTTTAAAATATGTCCGTACCTTATGTTTTTTAAAAAGAAACCGGCCCAAGACCTTTATACTGTAGGCTTTTACAACCTCGAAAACCTGTTCGATATCCGCAATGATCCGGAAACCCTCGATGACGATTTTACACCGGAGAGTGTTTTGCGCTGGACGAAAAAACGGTATCGCAATAAGCTGTTCAAACTGGGGAGGGCAATATCCGATATCGGGTATAAAACGAGCCGGAGACCTCCCGTGCTGGTAGGTCTTGCCGAAGTGGAAAACCGGCAGGTTATCGAGGCACTGCTGGAATCGCGTCGTCTGAAGGACAAAGGGTACAAACTGGTACATTACGATTCCCCGGATGAGCGGGGGATAGACACGGCTTTGATCTACCAGTCCCGCCATTTTGAAGTGACCGCTTCCGAAGCCGTGCCCCTGCTGGTAGACAATCCGGATGGCCAGCGCGATTATACCCGCGACATACTTCACGTTACCGGTTTGCTGAACAACCAGCGTATCCATTTGCTGGTAAACCACTGGCCTTCGCGCAGGGACGGGGATGAAGATACAGCCTATAAGCGTGTTGCCGCCGCCGGAGTGGTACACGAAATCATGGATAAGGTGAAACGGGAAGAAGAAGCCCCCGCCTTTATCATTATGGGGGATTTTAACGACAACCCGTTTTCTAAAAGTGTGAAAGAACACCTGTTATCTCCCGACCTGTACAACCCGATGGAACGATTGCATTCCCATGACAGGGGGAGTGCCAATTACAATTTTAAATGGAGTTTATTTGACCAGATATTGTTCTCCCGTGATTTCTTTGTGGAAAAGAAAGGGACCCATAGTTTTGCCCATGCAGATATTTTCGACAAACGGTTTCTCAGGGAATGGTCGGGGAAGTTTAAAGGAACGCCTTTCCGCACCTATGCAGGGAGGAGGTATTTCGGGGGGTATAGCGATCATTTCCCGGTATATGTGCAGCTGAAACTAAATGTGTAGGATGGCATCTTCGGGCAGGATGTCCTCTCCCCGGAACCGTAAAAACACCTGTGCCGTGGCTACCACATCCTTTTCACAGTACGTTATTATCTTGTCAATGTCTTTTTCCTCGTAGAAAACGTCCCTTACCTGGCTGCCGTCAATATCGTCTTTGGGCGAGGGGACATTGAGAATATTGGTCAGGAGTTTCAGGGAAGTAAAGTGTTTGTAGTCACCGAATTTCCACAGTTCCATTGTGTCCAGGTGCGGCACTTCCCAGGGTTTTTTACCGAAAAGGTTCAGTTTGAAGGGAATTTGTATGCTGTGGATGATCATACGGCGGGCAATATACGGAAAGTCGAATTCTTTTCCGTTGTGTGCACACAGAAGGTGATAAGGCTGGCTGAAATGTCCTTCCAGCAGGTTTTTGAATTCGGTAAGCAGTTTTTGCTCTTCGCCGTAAAAGGAAGTGGTACGGAACTGTCTGTCATTTCCTTTGGAATAAAAATACCCTACGGAAATACATATTATTTTCCCGAATTCCGCCCAGATCCCTGCCCTGTCATAAAATTCTTCCGGACTGTAATCGTCCTTTCGCTGGTAGGCTGTTTTTTGTTCCCAGAGGTCCTGTTCTTCACTTGTCAACCGGCTGAAATTTTCCTTTTGGGGAACAGTTTCGATATCCAGAAAAAGAATATTTTCGATGTTGATCTTTTGTAACATGTTATGTTTGGTTTAACATTGTAAAGGCTTCATCAATATAGGTATAAAAGTCACTGCTGTGCGGATCATCCCCGGTGCGTTTGGCTTTGCGATGGCCGAGCCGGACAATAATAAGATCGTCTTCCGGGATTACAATAACATATTGCCCGAGATGCCCGCGCATGTAAAAAATATCCTTGTTTTTGTAATTGCTGAGCCAAAAACCGTAACCGTATTGCGGAGTGTCCGGGAATCGCGGTGTTACAGATCTGGCAATAAAAGCGGAGTCGAGCAATTGTTTTCCGTTCCATTTGCCGTGGTCCTTATACAATTTTCCGAAGCGGGCAAAATCCCTGGCATTGCCGGCCACACAGCAATAGGCTTTTTCCATGCCGTATTTTTCGCTGTCCAGTTGCCATAAGGCATTGTTTTCAGCTCCCAGGGGTTTCCAGAAATTATCGGAAAGGTAGGCAGACAGTGTTTGCCCGGTGGCTTTTTCCAGTACCATGGCCAGCAGTTCCGTGTTGCCGCTCAGGTATTTGTAGGATTGTCCCGGTTCTTCCACTACTTTCAGCCCGAGGATAATATCGCGAAGGTTGTCGTCAAAATAGGCCCTGGTGGTAATGGAGAACGGACTGTAATACGATTCGTCCCAGTTGAGTCCGCTTGACATGGATGAGAGGTCGCCTACCGTTAAACGGGCAGCCATGCCTTCGGAAAATTCAGGAAAAAAATCACTTACCGGCTGGTCCAGGCTTTTTATTTTACCTTCCGTAATGGCTTTACCCAGCATCGCCGAAACCATGCTTTTGGCCATGGAAAAAGAGTTGCTTTTGGAGTTTTTGTCATAACTCTCGTAATATTGCTCATACCATATGCTGTCATTTTTGATAATTGCAAAAGCAACGGTACCCATTTCTTTGTGGAGGGCCTGTAGCTTTTCGGTGGGGTCAACTTTGTTGTAATCCCGGTGCAGAGGCCAGGGTTGCGGATCACCTTTTTCGATAATACGATTGTCAAAAACAGTGTAGTCGTTCAGGTAAGCTGTGGTATGCCCCGTACCGTAAACATTGATAACGGCCTTGATGAGATAATCGTAATTAAACAGGTACAGAGAAACGATGAGCAGGATAACAAGGGCGATGAGCCATTTGAAAAATATCTTGAGGAATTTCATGAGGACAGGTTGATTTAACGGAATTAAAGATAATAAATTATCTGCTCCTTTTGGGGAAACCGGAGTTTTGTTAAATTCAGAAAAGGGACTGCTGCTTATACGGACTTTCGTGCTCCAGCAACCATTTTTTTCGCCATATCCCGGCCCCGTAGCCCGTCATTGAACCGTCACTTCCTATAACACGGTGGCACGGCACAATGACCCAGAGCGGATTTTTCCCATTAGCCCCCGCTACGGCACGGATAGCCTTTACGTCGCCCAGCTTTTTGGAGAGTTCCAGGTACGACGTGGTTTTCCCGTAGGGGATTTTCAAAAGTTCGTCCCATACGCGTTTCTGAAAATCCGACCCTTCGGGGTTCAGTTTCAGGTCAAATTCCTGCCGTTTTCCTTCGAAATATTCCCTTAGTTGATAAGCACAGTCTTCCAGTACTTCAGGGATAACTTCGTCATAGGTGATATCTTCCGTATTGAGGGCGGAAACGGAAGCAATACCGTTTTCATCTCCCCGTATCCGGGCAGGGCCAAGAGGTGTTTTGATGTGTACGGTCATCATGGTTCCTCGTCTTTGTCGTTAATGATACCCAATCGCTTGGCGCGTAACTGCCAGTTCCTCCTGGCCAGTACCTGAAGATTTTCCACGTTGTCGCTTTCATCCACGATCTCCAGGCCCAGCAGGGTTTCGATAACGTCTTCCATGGTTACCAGTCCGCTTACGGAGCCGTATTCGTCCACGATCAGGGCAATGTGGTCCCGCTGTACGATAAAACTCTCAAAAAGCTTTGGAATAGGCAGGCTTCGCTGGATGACAAGAATGTTACGCCTGATATCGGCCAGTTTCATGTTACCATTACCGTTGATGATCTCTTCCATGACCTCGTCCTTCAGGATAAACCCGGTAATGTTGTCGGGGTTGCCTTTATAAATAGGTATCCTGGAAAACCGGAGTTTCGGGTTGTTCTTAAAAAACTCCTCTATCGTAAGGTCTTCGGAAGCCGTTTTGATCACGGTTCTCGGGGTCATGATATCCTTGGCCTGTACTTCGTCAAACTGCAAAAGGTTTTTGATGACCTTGCTCTCGCTTTCGTCAAAAACGCCTTCTTTTTCGGCAATGTCGGTCATCGCCGAAAAATCTTCCCTGCTGAAAACCGATTCATGTGTATGCTTTCCGCCTATGAGCCTTGTAGCAAGGCGAAGTGTCCACAGGATGCCGGTGTAATGCAATGGGAATATAATGATATTGAGGGCTTTGGAGGTAAAGTTTGCCAGTTGTTTCCAGAATGTAGCCCCTATGGTTTTCGGAATGATCTCCGATACTACCAGGATCAGCACGGTCATTATTGCCGAAACAATTCCCACGGCATTGTTACCGCTGCCGAATGTTTTCTCCGCCTGTACCCCTACCAGGATGGCTCCTACCGTGTGGGCCACGGTATTCAGGGTGAGGATGGCTATCAGCGGTTTGTCCACGTCGTTTTTAAGAGCCTCCAGATTATTTGCATAGCTTTTTCCTTCCTGTTTTTTCAGATTTATAAAAGTGGGGTTAACACTTAGTAAAACAGCCTCCAGTACGGAACACAGGAAGGAAAAAAATATGGATATGGTGGCGTAGAAAATTAATAAGGCCATTTGTTCTTCTTGGTTTTAACAAATGCTAATTTAGGAAATTAAAACCGGTTTGGAAGTGATATGGCAAAAGGGAAAGGAAAAAACTGCCCGGAATACTTCCGGACAGCTTTTATACAAGGTATTTATGAAAGCTGTGTATTCAGGAACCGTACGAAACGGTCGGTTTCGTATAAAATGGCTTCTGCTTCCAGCGGGTTTTCATAAGAATCGTCGTATACGCTGATCTGGAGGGGTTTTCCCTGGCTTTTTTTATGGAAACTAATGGAAATGTCCCGGAGAATGGTTTTGTAATTGTCGTTCCTATACCCGGATTTTTGCAGTATACAGGAGTCGAAATCCCGAAGGTCTATAATGTCGAAACGCTTTTGTTTCGTGTGATAATTCAGCAGTTTTTTTTCACTATTATCCAGGACAAACACCTGGGAACCTATGGCTTCCCTGCTCAGGTTTTTGATGTTGTGCTCGGCACAGATCTTATTGATATTCGCGTTCAGCTTTTTCTTTTTCCTGTTTTCCTTGGTCAGGATATAAATCACGGGGGCCATGAAGACCAACAGGAATGCAAGCCCCATTTCAAGAGATATGAAATCCATTTCTATGTTTTTTTAATTGAATTTATGATACGGTGTATTTCCTTTTAATGTTATTGACATTCAGGTTAATACTGGTCAGGAAGGAAGAAGTGCGTATCAATAAAAAAAGTGAAATGGAAATAGTAATTGCGCTATACGGTGTTTGAGGTCTTTGGGTTTTCCGGTGTGAAATGCTTCGAAAATACGGAGGGGGAGGCACGGTAATCCGTAATAGGTAAACTGTGGTACGGGCAACCCGTAAGACAGGTTTTTGATATCACCCCCTAAAAGGGTGCGTGACAATTCTTCCTCTGCCAGCAGACCGGATGGAGCTGTAGCTTTGGCAATGCTGTAGGAGGTATAGTTTCCGGCCTTTGCCTTAACAGTTGCAATTTCGGAAGCCGTTCCCCACAGGGCACATAGCCATAATAAAACAAAGGCGAGAGAAACGTATATTTTGTACCGTTGTTTTTTCACGCTGCAAAATTACGCTGAATACCGCGGAGCAAAAGCCAAATCGAAGTTAAAATTTTAAGTAATTTGTACGAAAAATCCAGGGTAAGAAGGGATTTTGGACTTTTGGCGTATTCTTTTTGTTTTTCATAAGGTGTTTTTACTATTTTTATTCGCCATACCCCAACGGGCATTTTTCATGAAAAAAAGAAAACATCTTCCCTATTGTCTTAATTGTCGGACCGAATTGACTGAAAAGGACAACTATTGTCCGGTATGCGGTCAGGAAAACCTGGACCGGAAAGTACCACTGGGTATATTTATGGCCGACTTTTTTTCCAATTATTTAAGTTTTGATTCTACCTTTTTCAGGACGGTTCCGGTCTTTTTGTTCAGGCCGGGGAAGCTGACAAATACGTATAACGAGGGAAAAAGAAGGGCATATCTGAATCCCATTCGCCTGTACCTGGTGATGTCCCTGTTCTATTTCTTTGCAGTGAGCCTTATTGTGCCCCGCAACTTTTTTGATCAGGTCATGGCCGGAGATTATATGGGGGCATTTTTAGATGAATCCATGCAACAGTCTGAAATAAGAAATTCGTTGAGTGCGCAGGAACAAATGGAGCTGGATAGTGTGATACGGCTTACAAAAGAAAACAACCTCAATATTGTATATAATTTGGATAGCATAACAGGAAAAATGGCTGATACGGCTTCAGGCAAATTGGGCTGGAAAGAATTGAAGCTAATGGCACAGGACCCGTTGGTATCCGATAGCACTTTTGCCGGTGTTATGAAGAAGAACGAACTGAAAGTATTTGATTTCCTGGACATGAAACAGCAGCGGAATTTCGTGGCGAATTCCAATTTGTTCATGGTGGGCTTTGCACGGAACCTGCCTGTAATGATGCTTTTTCTGCTGCCCTTTTTTGCACTGATCCTGAAGCTGCTGTATATACGCAGACCGTGGTATTATGTGGAACATCTTATCCACGGCCTGCATGTACATTGTTTTGCCTATCTCATTTACGGCATCGCGATTGTCCTGATCTATTTTAAACTGGGAAATGCCTGGTGGATAGGTACGATCTCGTTTTTAGCGGTGTCTCTTTATACCTTTGTGTCTGTGTTAAAGGTATACCGGCAGGGATGGTTTAAGGCGCTCATAAAGTTCAATATACTGGGATTTACCTATTTTTTTCTTTTCTGGATAGCCCTGATTTATGAACTGTATATTTCCCTGTTGGTCCTGTGACAACCTTTTCGATGGTCATCCGAAATGACAAAACCGGGTTATCTGTTTAACAATTTGACCGCATCTTTGGCAAAATATGAGGCTATGATGTCGGCCCCGGCGCGTTTTATGGCAGTAAGTTGTTCCAGTATCACGGCGTCGTGGTCCAGCCAGCCTTTTTCGGCTGCGGCCTTTATCATGGCATACTCACCGCTCACCTGATAGACTGCCACAGGGACATCGAATTCATTTTTAATATCTCTTACAATGTCGAGATAGCAGAGTCCGGGCTTCACCATGACGATATCGGCGCCTTCGTCAATGTCCATTTCGGTTTCACGAAGTGCTTCTATGCGGTTACCGTAATCCATCTGGTAGGTCTTTTTGTTTTTGGGAACATCTTTCCGGTCTACAGGGGCGGAATCGAGAGCATCCCGGAATGGCCCGTAAAAAGCGGAGGCATATTTGGCGCTGTAACTCATAATGCCGGTGTCGGTATACCCTTCTTCTTCCAGGGCTTCACGGATGGAGAGAATACGCCCGTCCATCATATCGCTGGGGGCTACAAAATCGGCCCCGGCCTGTGCATGGGAAAGGCTCATTTCGGTAAGGGCGTCTACCGATTCATCGTTCAGGATACGTCCGTTTTCCACGATGCCGTCATGCCCGCAGGACGAATAGGGGTCCAGGGCCACATCGGTCATCACCAGCATTTCCGGAACCGTGTCCTTTACGGTTTTTATGGCTCGCTGCATGAGACCGTCGGGATTGACAGCTTCCGAACCTTTATTGTCTTTCAGGTTTTCGGGAACCTTTACAAAGAGCAGGACGGATTTTAAGCCCAGTTTCCATAATTCCCTGATCTCTTGCTCCAACAGGTCAAGGCTATAACGGTAATAACCGGGCATGGAGGCGATCTCTTCCTTTACGTTGCTGCCTTCGGTTACAAAGAGGGGTGCCAGAAAATCGTTGGGTGTAATGATGGTTTCGCGTACTAACGAGCGAATGCTTTCATTGGTTCGGAGGCGTCTATTGCGTTTTAGAGGATACATATGTTAGGGTTTTGTGTTTATTTTACTATTGATCTTATCAGCTTTGGCAACTAACTTTTTTGGTGCTTTAAACCGATAACCGATAAAGACCTGAAAAAAAGGAATACGGTCATTTACACGGGTTGAATGCTCTGTACTGTGATTTAAAAACAGGTAACTGTAATGGGCTCCCAGATAGATATTGGACAGGTCATAAGTCAATGTGCCTTTAAGGTTTAATTCCGTTAAGAGTGACGTTGTTGATTTCTCGTTGGAATTTGAATAGTTCAAACCGATACCGGCTGAGATACCGGCCAATAGTAACAGGTTTTTTGCCGGCACCATATTGTAATAATAAGCAGGTGAAAGTGCTATGTCAAACAAATACATATCGTCGTTGAGCGAATCCATATTGAGATCCAGCTTGGTGTAATAATATACAATTCCGGGAATGAAACTCCCGGCATTTTGCAGTTGTTTTTCATTTTGGGAAGCTATGGCCCTGAATGAAAACTTATCGTTTAAAATATAAGATGTGGAACCACCGATTTTAAAGGATTTTATTTTCGGGTAATAGAGACTGTTATTTTCATATGCAATAAAAAAACCTTTCTCCTGATACAGATCCAGGGTCTGCATCCATTTACCAAAATAAGTTCTCAGGTTCAGGCTGAATAATTTTGAATCGTTGTTGTCTTTATTCTCGGCGAGGAAATCCGGTGCGATGGAATAAGAGATTGAGATAGCCCTGAAAGATACCGAAGCACCGATACGGTCTTGTTTGTTGGGAATCAGTTTAACATCTCCGGAACTCTTGTCATTTAAATTAAAGGAATTTGAAGTGTTCACATAAAACAAACGCGCTGTTATTCTGTTGGGAAACGATTCGATGTAGTCATCCCTTTCGTCATAAATAATGGCTCCTGTAGTCTCCTGGGCATTCGTTGAAATGCTGAAAAAAAGAATAAAAAGGATTAAAGATGATGGTTTCATACCCAGGATTTAGGTGCTTTGAGAACATGGAGTAATTTCTCTTCCTCACTCCCTTTTTCGGGATGATGGTCATATACCCATTGCACACGGGGCGGGAGGCTCATTAAAATGCTTTCTATGCGTCCGTTGGTCTTCAGGCCGAATAAGGTCCCTTTATCGTGTACAAGGTTGAACTCCACATACCTGCCCCGCCGGATTTCCTGCCAGTTACGGTGTTCTTCGGAGTACGGAAGATCTTTTCTTCGCAATACAATGGGAAGGTAAGCCTCCAGGAAACTGTTGCCCACTTCGGTAACAAAACCGTACCAGTCTTCCACAGCCATTTTTTCGGACGGTTTGCAGTAATCAAAAAAAAGACCGCCTACGCCGCGGGCTTCATTCCTGTGGGTATTCCAGAAATAATTGTCGCATTTCTTTTTGAAATCATTATAAAAGGAAGGGTCGTGTTTGTCACAGGCCGATTTACAGACCTGGTGAAAATGTCCGGCATCCTCATCGAAAAGGTAATAGGGCGTGAGGTCCTGTCCGCCGCCAAACCAGCAGTCGGCAACATTGCCGTCTTTGTCGTACATTTCAAAATACCGCCAGTTGGCATGTACAGTGGGGACAAAAGGGTTTCGGGGATGAAGCACAAGGCTTAGTCCGCAGGCGAAGAAATCGGCCCCTTCCACACCGAAATAGTTCTGCATGGTCTCCGGGAGTTTCCCGAAAACCCGCGAAATATTCACTCCGCCCTTTTCAAAAACATCACCGTTTTCTATGACGCGTGTACGTCCGCCTCCGCCGCCGGGACGATCCCAGAGGTCTTCACGGAACTTTGCCTTGCCGTCTGCCTGTTCCAGTTGTGAGGTTATGGTGTCCTGCAATTCCTGTATGTAATGGAAAAATTTTTGTTTCATGCTTCATGTGTTTTGACAAAAGACCTGCTTATTTTTCGCAGGTGTTATATCACTAATGTGTTGATTTCTCGATCACGCCTGAGATGACCGCAACGGGACCACCGGGTTGAACAAAGCCGGAAACTTTTCACTCCGGGGCATCCTCTATATGGACCAATTTTCCAGAATGCATCCGGATGTCAGACACGTCGGTTATCTTTTTGCTTGAGGTCATGGTTTCTTTTAACTCCTTGATGATTACGGCATCCGTAAACTCCGCTCCGGTATCAAGCCGTTTGGCGAACAATTCCCTTCCCACGGCATTGTTGTGGAGGTCCATATGCCTTGCAAGTTCGTGATTTGGTGCAAATTTTTCGTGCCAGTCCGTAATTTGTTTGGCCCAGGCGAGGGACTTTTCCGGATTTTTGTTCCATTTCATGGCTTCCCTGGCAAGGAAGACATTCCAGAGGGCATGGCGAAAAGCATTGGCCCTGCCGTTGCCCTTGTGTTTTTCCGGATACAGTTTACGGCATATGTCCAGGCACTTTCCGGTGCCCTTTGCCGTAGGGATCAGCATAAGCGGGTGTCTGGCAAATAAGGCCAGGAGGCTTGTTATTTGCCGGAATTTCAGGTGTTTTATTAATTTCCATAACGACATTATCCTTGTTTTTTGAAACGGTAGAGGTTCGTTATGTGATTTTCACTTCCAGACGGGCAGGCATCTTTTGAGTTTATTATTCCCTGTATTCCTTGACTGCATCAATAAATGCCCTGGCGTGATCTACCGGAATATTGGGCAATATGCCGTGCCCCAGGTTGGCGATGTAGCTGTCTTTTCCGAATTCGGAGATCATCTGGTGTACCATTTTTCTGATGGTAGCCGGGGGAGACAGTAATCGCGAAGGGTCGAAATTTCCCTGAAGGGTGATTTTCCCGCCGCTCAGGTAGCGTGCATTCCTTGCGGAACAGGTCCAGTCTACTCCCAGTGCACTTGCCTTGCTCCGGGCCATATCGTTCAGGGCAAACCAGCAGCCTTTTCCGAATACGATGACTTTGGTATACGGGGCGAGGGCTTCGACGATCTGGTTGATGTATTTCCAGGAAAATTCCTGGTAATCGACGGGCGACAGCATACCTCCCCAGCTATCGAAAATCTGGACGGCATCGCAGCCGGCCTTTACTTTTTCGAGGAGGTAGGCTATGGTGGTATCGGTGATCTTTTGCAACAGGGTGTGGGCAGCTTCCGGTTGCGAAAAACAAAAGCCCTTGGCCATATCGAATGTTTTGGAGCCTTTTCCCTCCACTGCATAACAGAAAATGGTCCAGGGCGAACCGGCAAACCCGATAAGCGGCACTTCGTCGTTGAGTTCCTGTTTGGTGAGTTTTATGGCATCCATTACATAACCCAGGGTCTCATGAATGTCCGGTACCCTTGCTTTTTCCACATCTGCCGGGGTGCGTACAGGATTGGGTAACCAGGGACCTATATTTTCTTTCATTTCCACTTCAATGCCCATAGCTTGCGGAATGACCAGGATGTCAGAAAAGAGAATAGCCGCATCGGGTTTTACAATCCTGATGGGTTGTATGGTAATCTCTGCTGCAAGTTCGGGTGTTCGGCAACGGGTAAAAAAGTCATATTTGTCCCTCAAAGCGCGAAATTCGGGGAGGTACCTTCCCGCCTGGCGCATCATCCACACCGGTGGTCGTTCAACGGTTTCTCCGTTCAGGGCTCTCAGGAATAAGTCGTTCTTTATCATATTTTGTATAAGCGTTATATTTTTTTAAAATATTTTGCGGCACGGGCTATGGTGCTTTCCACGTCGGGAATATTGGCAATGACAATATTTTCCGTCCGGTCTTTCAACGCATCGGCAGTTGTGGTGCCAATGCAAAAACAGACCTCCTGATCCAATGTGTTTTCTTTCAGATAGCTTCGGACCCCGGAGGGGCTGAAAAAGAGGATGCCTGTTACCGGTGTTTTTATTTTGTGCGGTGTAAGTCTGGTGGTATAGGCCTCTATTTCGTTGAAATCGACATGGTGTCTGGTAAGGGTATCCGGAAGGTCTCCTCTTCTGAGGTTACCGCAGAAAAATGTAAAACCGGGACCAGCATGTTTTTGAACGATTTCCGAGGCCAGTTCTTTTGCATAATCAGCTTGTACGGTAACGTTAAAGCCATGTTGTTCCAGCAGGGCACTGGTTTTTTTACCTACGCAGAAGCAATTTTTTTGTTTTAATACGGCACTGTCTTTATGTTGAAGGACACTTTTTACGGCATTGCGGCTTGTAAAAATAAGGTGGTCCTTAACCGCACTGAGATCCATCTCCTTGTACCCGATTGTAATAAAATCGGCCTCTGTCATGCGAAAGCCGGCATGGAGTAAAAGTTCTCTTTGACGCGGGAGCAGTTTTTTGGTGGATAATATGCGGGGTACGTCCTGCATTATTCGATAGAACAAAATTTGGCAATGTCCTTGTTAGCTCCGAAAACCACGAGGATATCATTCGCCTGCACCACAGTGTCCTTGTTTACTGCTCCCAGCACCTTACCGAGGGATTGCCTCGTCCCGAAAAAGGAAGTCTTCGTTTCTTTTCGGATGATGGTAATGATGTTGAGGTTATATTCGTTCCGGAAATCGATCTCCTGGAGCGTTTTTCCTTCAAATTCAGACAGCGCCTGGATCTCGGAAACGGAGTGGTTGGGGTCCAGTTCGAAATTGTTGATCATGCTCTTCAGGTTGATCTTTTTGGCCAGGGCCTCGGCAAACTCCTGTTCCGGATGGACAATGGTTTTTATCCCCATGGCGTGCAGGACGGTATCGTGAATGGGCGAGAGGGACCGGCTTATGATTTTTGCATCGGTCAGTTTTTTGAGGATGGCGGTAGCGATAATGGTGGCCCCTTCGTTTTCTCCTATGGCAATGACGGCAATGTCCGCATTTTTTACAGGAACAGCTTCATAAGCCATCTCGTTAGTGGCATCCATGCATACCGTATGGGCAATGGTGTCCTTGAGACGGTCTACCTTCTCCATTTTATTGTCTACACCGATGACCTCATTTCCCATTTCGGTAAGATATACGGCCAGAGATGACCCAAAGTTTCCCAGTCCGATGATGATGATTTTCATTTCTTTTGTATTTAAGTCAGGAACCTGGTGGCTGAAGCCGGAAATTTTTTCTGACTTCGGACACGCTTCCCTCCGACTTTGTTAGTTTATTAAAATATTTTCTTCGGGGTACCTGTGGAAATTATGCTGAATTTGCCGCAGCATACCTATCAATAAATTGAGCAGGCCTATCCTGCCGAAGAACATTACAAAAATAATTACATACTTGCTGGGGTCGCTGAGTTCTCCCGTAATACCGAGCGACAATCCCACGGTGCTGTATGCCGAGAATATTTCAAAGGCCACTTGTATCAGTGAGAGGTCCTTTTCGAATATGAGCAACAGCAATATGGCATTTCCGATAACGATCAGGGAGATACAGATAATGGCAAACGCCCTTTTTATGGATTGGTTGTTGATTTTACGTGTGCCGATCTCTATATGTGCCTTACCCCTGGCCATGGAAATAATGTTGAGCGTTGCCAGTGCAAAGGTACTGGTTTTTATCCCCCCTCCGGTAGAGGCGGGAGATGCCCCAATCCACATCAGCAGGATAATGAAGAGGATGACCGGCATGGTCAGGTCGGCAAAATCCACGGTATTGAAACCGGCAGTCCTTGTGGTCACGGACGTAAAACTCGCCGTGGTTATCTTGCCCCAGAGACTTTCATGATCTTTCAGTATGTTCCCTGTTTCTCCCAGGTAAATGAATATGGTACCGAAAAACAGCAGTACGGAAGTAGTGGCTATAACGATCTTGGAATTGAGCGTAAGTACCCTTACCGGCTGTACGAACTTCCGGTGGACAATGAGATTGAGCACCAGGCGCTTGAAATATTTTATGAAGTTAGAGACGATGCTGTATCCCAGTCCGCCGAAGATGATAAGATAGATGATAATCCACTGAAAAGTGTAGGAGTGGTTTATGTTGTTGTCGTAAAACCCTTCTGAGAGAATGGAAAAACCGGCATTGCAAAATGCAGAAATGGAGTGGAATATCGAAAAGAACAATTTGTTTTGAATGTCCGGGATGTCGTGAATGCTGTAATAGATAAAAACAGCACCAACCAATTCCAGTCCGAAGGTGAAGATAACTACTTCTACCGCCATTTTCAGAACATCGTTGAGGCGCTCGGTGCCCATAATGTCCTTGACGTTAAGGCCTTCCTGAAAAGAGGTTCCGCCTTTGAAGAAAAAGGCAAAGAAAGAGGTAAAAGTAAGCATACCGATACCTCCGAGTTGTATTATGGTAAGTATAATGGTCTGTCCCAGGAATGTAAAGTCCGTTGCCGTATCCATCACTATGAGGCCTGTTACACAAACCGCACTTGTAGAAGTGAAAAGGGCATCTATATAACGGATACCGTTGGTGGTGGCATTGGGGAGCATCAACAGAAAAGATCCTATGAGGGCAATAACGATGAAACTTCCTATAAACAGTATAAGAGGGTTGTGGTAAACGGTATACAGTTTCCGGAGCAAGTGGGTGAGCCTCAACAGGAAATACAGGATCAACCCAATGTCGATGAGGTAGGATATTTCCCTTATTTTGTGAATGCTGTTGAAATCACCTATCCAGAAAGTCGCCAGGGTAATGACTACGGTACTGATCAATACGATCAGGTTAGCCTTGTACATGCGGTTAATGGGAGCTTCTTTGGAGATATACAGCCTGGCAAAATTCAGGATGATCAGTGCAACGGCTATGCCCAGCAATACCAGCGATTTGTTATAGATCAGGTGATAATCCGATTCATATCCGAAATCGAAGATCAAAAAGACAATGAGGATTACATCCGTAAAGCCATAGATCCTTGAAAGAGGGCTTTTGTAACTTTTTAAATTTTTTTTAGGCATCCTTTATCCGAAATATTTTCCGCTCTTCTCCCTAATCATCGGGATATGAGTGGCAAACAAGCGTGGTGCAAATTTCATAATAAATTATAACAAACTAAAAATCTTGAAGCGGTTTTTGAAAAAATAAAAGGGGTGTACATCAATTAATGTCGTGAAGGTACTGTTTTTAGGGGGTTATGTCACCTTTGGCTCTTATATTGTCCATAACTTCTCTTCCCCCGTTGTCCAGAATTTCCCGGGCACATACCCTGCCGAGGTCGTGGTGGTCATGCAAGGGGGCTTCGCGTTTGACGGAAAACTTCCGGCGTCCGTCCGGGGACAGGAGGATACCCTTAAGGGATACGGTCTTTCCGTCGATTGCAGCTATGGCACCTATCGGGGCGGTACATCCGCCTTCGAGTACCCTGAGGAACTGGCGTTCTATATATGTACATATTTCTGTTTCCCGGTGATTCAGTTGCGCGAGGCATTCCCGGCAATACGTGTCTTTTTCCATGGCTACGGCCACCATGGCACCCTGAGCAGGGGCCGGGATCATCCAGTCCAGCGGCGTGCAGTGTGCGGGGTCTATGCCGGTGCCTTCAAAAGGAGAGATCCGTTCCAGTCCGGCAGCAGCAAAGATGGCCCCCTGCCAGTTGTTGTCCCGTAATTTTCGCATACGGGTATTGACATTGCCCCGTAAGTTTTCAACGTTGTGGCCGGGATAGCGATATAGCCATTGTGCTTTGCGGCGAAGGCTTCCCGTGGCTACCGTACCCTTGTTTTCCAGGAAAGAAAGGTCGCCTTTGTGTACCAGGATGTCTGCAGTATTCGCCCGTTGGAGTACGGCAGCCTGTACGATACTTTCGGGTAATGTGGTGGGCACATCTTTCATGCTGTGCACTGCGACGTCTATTTGTCCCCGTATCATGGCCACGTCAAGCGTTTTGGTAAATATCCCCGTAATACCGAGCTCATATAACGGTTTGTCCAGGATAAGATCGCCATCCGATTTGACCGGGACAATTGCAGTACGGCATCCCAGTTTTTCAAGCCCGTCCCTGACCTTTTTGGCCTGCCAAAGCGCAAGCTCACTGTCTCGGGTTCCTATTCTTATGGTTTTTTCCATGCACTTGGTTTTAGCCGTTTTTTTCCCGGGGAAAGGTGGTTTTTACGTTACCTGTACTTTCGGTAATCACGTCTGTTCACGGTGGACGGAAGTCCCGGAGGATTTTCGGTTTTCGGATATTGCCCCGTTGAGGTCATCCAGTTGAAAAACCTTCTGGATCAGTTCCAGGCTTTCATCGGCCGAAGCATTGTTTTCCTTGAGGTGATTGGCAAAATGTGTAGTGATTTTTTGTATGATACGGTCGCCTATGATCTCTGCCTGTTTGTCATTGAAATCATCGATCTTTTTGCGCTGAAAATCCACTTCGGCATCCTTGAGGGTTTTCAGTTTCTTTTTCAGGGCTTTTATGGTAGGTGCGAATTTCCTGGTGCCGAGCCATTCCATAAAATCGGTTTTTATTTCGTCTATGATGGCTTCAGCTTCGGGAATGAATGCTTTTCTGCGTTCAAGCGTCTGGTCTGTCATCTGCGAAAGGTAATCCAAATGAACCAGGGTGACA
Source organism: Sinomicrobium kalidii (assembly GCF_021183825.1). Lineage (GTDB taxonomy): Bacteria > Bacteroidota > Bacteroidia > Flavobacteriales > Flavobacteriaceae > Sinomicrobium > Sinomicrobium kalidii. The sequence continues at coordinate 2,594,041 of NZ_CP089211.1, forward strand.
TTCTCCATACCTGAAATGCTGCTGTCTGCATTTTTGGGAACGGAGAGGTCGAGGATAAGCAATTCTTTTCCCTCGAGGATAAGGCTTCCCGGGACGGTGGGCGACTGGGCGCCCGTAGCGACAATGAGGATGTCGCATTTTTCAATTTCCGAAGCGAGTTCGCCGTGGTCTTTTACCGTAAGGTTGAATTTTCCCGCTATCTTTTCGGCTTTGCCCTTGGTCCTGTTGATGAGGGTAATGTGATCGTTTCCCGTATGTTTTATAAGGTTCTCGCAGGTGTTCCGGCCTATTTTACCGGTTCCGAAAAGGAGAATGTTTTTTTCCGATACGTTTTTTACATTGTTGAGAATGTACTGTACCGACGCAAAAGAAACGGAAGTAGCACCCGAAGAAAGGTCGGTTTCGTTTTTAATGCGTTTGCTGGCCTGTATGACAGAGTTGCACAGGCGTTCCAGAAAGGCATGGGCCATTCCCGCTTTCCTGGAGTGCGTAAAGCTCTTTTTTATCTGGGCAATAATTTCAAAATCGCCCAGGATCTGGCTGTCAAGGCCGGTCCCCACGCGATACATATGGGTCACTGCCTCATTACTTTTATAGACATAGGCCACTTCCTGAAACTCCTCCACACTACCGTTGGAATTGTCGCAAAGTAATTTTATGAGCTGAAAGGGATGTTGTGCAAAACCGTATATTTCCGTACGGTTGCATGTGGAAATTACAAGTATTTCATCAATGCCTTCTTTGCCGGCCTGACGGAGCAAAGCTTTTTTTCGCTCTTCGCCAAGGCTGAATTTACCTCTTATCTCCTCGTCTGCTTTTTTGTAGCTCAGTCCTACAACGTAAAAATATTTTCCCCTGTTAAGGTTGTAATTTTCCATTAGGTAACATCTAAAATCGCAACAAAAGTAAAATTCAGCCGGATAAAAAAATAACGCTCAAAGGACTTTTTATGCCGCTGCAGGAAATTTTTCCCGTTTTGAAGGGGTTTATTGCCGAAATGCGTTAAATTTGTAGTAAAATCAATGGTTTTAAAAATATCAGTTTAGAATAATTCTAAATAAATAAGTGAATTTGATCATGGTTGTAGAAGATAAAAATATCGCTATAAGTTCTGCTGATGAGATACAGCTGGAAGAGGGTTTTTCCATCTTACGACTTCAAAATGAAGAAAATACTGATCAGCATCTCATCAAGGAGATCGATTGCAGCTTTATACAGTTTCACTTTTGTCTCCGGGGAAGTTCCAGGTTTAATTTTAACGGGGGGCGATACCATCTACAGGTGGCCGAAGAACAGTCGCTGTTGCTTTACAATCCGCAGCGCGACCTGCCCATTGACCTGGAAATGAGTCCGAAATCGCAACTCATTTCGATCCTGATTTCCATAAAAAAGTTCCATTCCCTTTTTTCGCACGAAGCGGACTATATTCACTTTCTGAGCGAAGAGAACAAGGACAAGAAATATTATAACGATATGGAGATCACCCCGGCAATGATGGTGGTGCTCAACCAGATCATCCACTATAACCTGCACGATTCGGTAAAACGGCTTTATCTGAAAGGAAAGGCCTATGAATTGATGGGGTTGTATTTCAACAAACCCGAGGATGCTGATACGGAGCAGTGTCCGTTTCTGGTGGATGAAGAAAATGTGGCCCGGATCAGGAAGGCCAAGGATATTATCATAGCCAATATGGCCGAACCGCCAGGGCTCGAAACTCTGGCCAATGAGGTAGGGCTCAACCTTAAAAAACTGAAAACGGGATTTAAACAGATTTACGGGGATTCGGTATACAGTTTCCTTTTCGATTACAAAATGGAATACGCCCGGAAAATGCTGGAAGGCGGAGCGCATAATGTCAACGAAGTGGGCTTTAAGATAGGGTACAGTACGGCAAGTCATTTTATTGCGGCCTTCAAGAAAAAATATGGTACTACGCCCAAAAAATACCTGATGTCGCTCGCGGGATAGGTCTTCAAAGCTGGAAAGGGTCAGATTAAGTGTTCTGTTCTGCTTTTCCGGATTCCTGCTTTTAAAAACAATGGAAGAAGTTATATCGAGACTTGAAAATCAGCTTAAAAGAGCAGAGGCATTCCTGGCCACTGCCTCTCCTGAAAAATTGGAGTACAAGCCTTCGGAACACAAATGGTCGGGAAAGGAGATCCTGGGGCACCTTGTGGATTCCGGGGTCAATAATCTTCAGCGGTTTACCGAAATTCAATATCCCAACAACGGGATCTACAGGGTAAGAGGTTATGATCAGGACGAACTGGTGAAGGCCAATAACTACCAGGATGCCCGGGTAGAGGAAATACTGGGGTTATGGATGGCCGTCAATACGCGGATTTTGAGTATTATGAAGCAGCAAACCGGGCATATGTTGAGCCGAAAGGTGATTTTTGAAAACGGGGAACAGGCGGATTTGAGGTTTTTGATGAAAGACTATGCGGATCATACGGAGCATCACCTTAAACAAATAATGCGTTAAAAACTGGCGGACAGGTCGTATAATCCGTAATGAATCGTTAAATTTGGAATCCTTAATACGGAACATTTCATAGTAAACGTTAACAGAATATCTAATCAGAATATATCGGAATGAAACTAACCCCAGCTCTCCTGGTCCTGTTGCTTACCACCATGTCATTTGGACTTTATGCACAAAAGCAGCAAAGTGTACTGGTTTTTACAAAAACCGAAGGATACCGCCACAAGTCCATAGAAACAGGTGTGGCACTGTTGGAAAAACTCGGAGAGGAAAACCGGTTTGATGTGATCCATACCGAGGATGCTTCCGTCTTTACCAAAGATTCCCTGTCCCGTTTCAATGCCATAGTATTTCTGAACACCACGGGCGATATATTGAATAAGGAACAACAGAGGGCTTTCGAATTTTTTATGGAGAAAGGCGGTGGCTTTGTAGGGGTGCATGCTGCATCCGATACGGAATACGAATGGCCGTGGTACGGAATGCTCGTAGGGGCGTATTTTGACAATCACCCCGAAATCCAGGAAGCGGTTATAAAGGTGAAGGTTCCCACACATTCTACCTGTGCCCATCTCGGAGATACCTGGACAAGAACAGATGAATGGTATAACTTCAAGAATATCAGTCCCAATATTAAAGTATTGCTCAGCCTGGATGAATCTTCATATGAAGGAGGCACTAACGGCGAATCTCACCCCATTGCATGGTACCAGGAATTTGCCGGAGGACGTTCGTTCTACACCGGGGGCGGGCATACCAAAGCATCCTATAGTGAAGAAGCTTTTGTAAAACACCTGTTGGAAGGAATCAAATACTGCCTGTATCGTTAGTCGGGCAGGAGGTTTGGTCCGGATAGGAATCGACTATATCCCGATCGATAAAAAAATGGAGAGGCTTTCCTGTCAAACCTCAAATAATGCCTATTTTTATCCGAAAATTAAAACAAGAAGATGAAGGGTGTTTTATTGGTGAACCTGGGCTCACCGGACAGTACGGATGTAAAGGATGTCAGGAAATATCTGGATGAATTTTTGATGGATAAAAGGGTGATTGACGTTCCCTGGCCTTTGCGCGCATTTATCGTAAAAGGAATGATTCTGAGGACCCGGCCCAAAAGCTCGGCCGAAGCATATGAAAAGATCTGGTGGGAAGAAGGTTCGCCCCTTATTGTTTTGTCCCGGCGTTTACAGGAAAAAGTACAGGAAATGGTATCTTTACCTGTTGCCCTGGCCATGCGCTACGGGAACCCTTCGCTAAAATCAGGTCTGGAAGAGTTAAAACAGAAGGGTGTTACGGAAGTGTTGCTGATTCCGCTTTATCCCCAATTTGCCATGGCCACCACCGAAACGATATTGGTCCTGGCCGAAAAACTCCGGAAAAAGTACTTCCCGGAAATGAGTTTTACCACCATGCCCGCTTTCTATAATCATCCCGACTATATCCGGGTGCTTTCCGCCTCCGTAGAAGATGCGCTACGGGAAAAGGAGTGGGAACATTTGCTGTTTTCCTATCACGGCGTGCCCGAGAGGCACATTAAAAAATCGGATATTACCAAATCCCATTGTAAGATAGACGGAAGCTGTTGTAAGACCGCTTCCCCCGCACACCGTTTTTGTTACCGTCACCAGTGCTACGAAACTACGAGACAGGTGGCATCCTACCTGGAGCTGAAGGAGGGGACATATTCCACATCGTTCCAGTCCCGGCTGGGAAAAGACCCCTGGTTGCGGCCGTATACCGACCATACCGTAGCCGGATTTGCTGAAAGCGGCACTAAAAAAATGGCCATTGTTACCCCGGCCTTTGTTTCCGATTGTTTAGAAACCCTTGAGGAAATAGGGATGGAAGCCCGGGAGGATTTCCTGGAAAAGGGCGGTGAAGAATTTCATGTGATCCCCTGTATAAATGACCGGGAAGATTGGGTAAAGGTACTTTCACGCTGGATGGACGAATGGGCAGACCAATAAGATTTTAGAAAAAGGGGCGATGTGTAAAATATTTAGCGCCTCTTTCCGACTATATTAATAGTGCGTTCGATTTATTTTGGGCTGACTGTCACACGATTTGTTAACAGTATTACAGTCAGTAATTTGCATCTTTTTTAAATCGGATTCCGTTAAATTATACAGCGTAAAGGGCAGATTCCGTATGCTCCGGATCTAAAGGTGATCTTATAATTGCTTTGCAAAAGAAATAGAGGAAAGATAGGATTTTGCGTCCCGGATTCGGAAATTTGCCATCCTAAGAAAATATCATGGGGAAAATTTCTTCGAAAGACCTTGGGGAGGAACCTATAGGCAAACTACTTATAAAACAGGCTGTTCCGGCTTCTATCGGTATACTGGTGATGTCGCTTAACATATTGATCGACACCATATTTGTGGGCAACTGGATAGGTTCTATTGCCATTGCGGCCATTAATGTGGTATTACCGGTATCGTTCTTTATTGCCGCATTGGGGATGGCCATAGGTATAGGAGGATCTTCTATTATCTCCAGGGCCTTGGGGGCGAATAACCACCAAAAGGCCCTGCGTACGTTTGGCAACCAGATTACCCTGACCCTTATTGTTACCCTGACCTTTGTAACGGCGGGACTGATCTTTGTAGACAGCATTGTTCCCGGGTTCGGGGGTAAGGGGGCTATCTTCGATCCTGCCAAGGTATATTATGTTGTTGTATTGTACGGAGTGCCCGTACTTGCACTTTGCATGATGGGCAATACGGTTATCCGGGCCGAGGGCAAGCCCAAGTTCGGTATGGTGGCCATGATGATCCCTTCGGTAGGAAACCTGCTTCTGGATTATATCTTCATCAACCTGCTCGACTACGGTATGTATGGCGCGGCCTGGGCTACTACGGGATCGTATTTTCTGTGTTTTGTCTATATCCTCTGGTTTTTCCGCTCCGGCAATTCCGAACTGAAACTCAACTGGAAACACCTGGCCCTGCAACGCGATATCGTAAAGGAAATAGGGGCGCTGGGATTTGTTACCTTGGCCAGGCAGGCCGTGGTGAGCATTACGTATCTTTTTGTGAATAACATATTGTATCATCTGGGAGGAGAATCGTCGGTAACCGTGTATGCCATTATCGGCCGGATGCTCATGTTTGCCCTTTTTCCGGTGCTCGGTGTTACACAGGGGTTTCTGCCCATTGCCGGGTTCAACTACGGGGCAAAGATGTACGGCAGGGTGGTTGAGAGTATCAATATAGCCATAAAATATGCCGCTTTGCTGGCCCTGCTGGTGTTTATATTTATTATGCTGTTCCCCGATACCATTGTACGGGTATTTACTACAGATGCTGAAGTGGTGAACCAGACCCCTTCGGCCATGCGATGGGTTTTTGCGGCAACACCTATCATAGCCATACAACTTATCGGGGCGGCCTATTTCCAGGCCGTGGGCAAGGCGATACCTGCACTCCTCCTCACGCTTACACGGCAGGGATTCTTTTTTATACCCCTTATTCTCGTATTGCCGAATTTTTACGGAGAACTGGGCGTGTGGATATCCTTTCCCATTGCAGACCTTCTTTCCACCCTTGTCACCGGATTTTATCTCAACAAGGAGATCAGGCTGAAATTAAAGCGGGAGGTTCCGGCAGATTCCTGAGTTTTGCATAAGTACGGATATTATTCCTAAATTTAACGGAGTAAATAAAAAGCAATGACGGAATACTATAATTATATAAAGGCACTGCACCTCATCTTTGTGATTACCTGGTTTGCAGGCCTGTTTTACATTCCCCGCCTGTTTGTTTACCAGGTTGAAGCCTTTCGGAAACCGTCCCCCGAAAAGGAGATTCTAGGAAAACAGTTAAAGCTTATGGCCAAACGGCTGTGGTTTATTATCACCTGGCCGTCTGCCATACTTGCCGTTGTCTTTGCCGTGTGGCTGCTCTTTCTCTATCCTTCGTGGCTCAGTATGGGCTGGATGCATGTCAAACTCCTTTTTGTGTTGCTGCTTATCGGGTATCATTTAAAAACCCACCAGATCTTTAAACAGCTGCAAAGGGACGAGGTAAAATATTCCTCCGGGTTTATGCGTATCTGGAACGAGGGGGCCACCATCCTGCTTTTTGCTATCGTTTTCCTTGTCATACTGAAAAACAGCATCAACTGGATTTTCGGGGTGCTGGGCATTCTTGTGCTGGGGATATTGCTTATGCTGGGCATTAAACTCTACAAGCGGATCAGGGACAAAAACCCCGATGCCTGAAACATGGTCCGGAATTTGCAGTTTGCAGAACCAATACAATAAATAGTAAGCGTGGATAAGAGGATGTCATTAAGGCTGCGTATTTTTATCGCCATGATATTGCTAGTGGTCGTGGCCTTTGTGCTTATTGCCGGGGTTACGGTGCTGCAGTTCAAGCAACAGTCAAACGAGTACCATAACGAACGCCTGGAACGCAAGGAAGACCAGGTAATTGCAAGTATAAATTATACACTGGAAACCACAACCTGGCCTGTAACTACCGAAAACCTGCAATATATTTTCAGGGAAGAGATATACAAGATTGCCGATGTCCAGAATGTTTCGTTTAATATTTATGACCTTGAGGGAGATCTTATCAAGAGTTCCAGGCCATATTCCGAAGAAGATTCCACGATACTTAAGATCAGCGACACCATTCTGGATAAAATTGCAATGAATCCGCGTAAGCGCTATGTAGAACGGCACATTGCGGCCGGCGACCGTTTCCGGGCTTCCTATTCCTACATCACCGACATGCGTTTCAAGCCCATCGGGATACTCAATATTCCGTATTTTGAGGATGATTCTTTCAATAACAAGGAGCTCCGTTCTTTCCTGTTCCGGCTCGGGGGAGTGTATATATTCATCCTTATCGCAGCAATTTTCCTGGCCTATTTCATTTCCAAATACATTACCCGTTCGCTGAAGACCGTCAGTGATAAGTTGCAGGAAACCAGGTTCAGTTCCCGTGCCGCAAACAAAAGGATCATGTTGCGGCACGCCAGTGAAGAGATATACAATCTGGTAAATTCATACAACAGCATGGTGGACGTTCTGGAAGAAAGTGCCGTAAAACTGGCCAGGAGCGAAAGGGAACAGGCCTGGCGCGAAATGGCCCGTCAGGTGGCCCATGAGATCAAAAATCCGCTTACCCCCATGCGGCTGAGCGTGCAAAGTTTCCAGAGAAAGTTTGACCCCTCCGACCCGGATATGGAAAAAAAGCTCAACGAATTTTCCCGAACGCTTATCCAGCAGATCGATACCATGAGCAGTATAGCCTCGGCCTTTTCCAATTTTGCCAGCATGCCCGTACAGCAAAATGAAACCCTGAACGTTGTGGAAATAGTAAGGCTGGCCCTTGATATTTTTACGGAAGACTATATTGTATTTACTGCCCACAGGGAAGAGGTTATTGTTAAGATGGACCGCACACAACTCGTCCGGGTAATTACCAACCTGGTGAAGAATGCCATACAGGCCATTCCGGAAGACCGGGAGCCGAAAGTGGTGGTTTCCGTGTGTTCGGAAGGGCAGACCGTGAAGATTACGGTAGCGGACAACGGTATCGGTATAGCCGAAGAAAACCGCGACAAGATATTCGAACCCAAATTCACCACAAAAACCAGCGGTATGGGGCTTGGCCTCGGAATGGTAAAGAATATTGTGGAAAACTATAAAGGAAGTATTAACTTTACTTCAAAACCGGGCAGGGGAACCGTATTTACCATTATTTTTCCAAAGGCACAACACAACAAATAAAGCAAAAACAAATATATATGGAAGAATACAAGAATATTTACGTAGAAGAAGAAAACCACATAGCATTTATTACCATAGACCGCCCTGCAAAACTCAATGCACTGAACAGGGAGACCATAGCCGAATTGCACGACGCTTTTAAGGAAAATGACGAAGATCCGGATATCAAAGTGATAATAATAACCGGAAGCGGGGAGAAAGCCTTTGTTGCCGGGGCGGATATATCGGAGTTTGCCGATTTTTCCGTGACCGAGGGCGAGACACTTGCCGCCAAGGGACAGCATTTGCTTTTCGACTTTGTAGAACACCTCCGCACTCCCGTAATTGCTGCCGTAAACGGTTTTGCCCTGGGGGGCGGGCTCGAACTGGCCATGGCCTGTCATTTCCGGGTGGCTTCACCCAATGCCAGGATGGGGCTTCCTGAAGTGTCGCTCGGGGTTATCCCCGGATACGGAGGCACGCAGCGGTTGCCCCAGCTCGTAGGGAAAGGAAAAGCCCTGGAGATGATCATGACCGCCGGAATGATCAATGCGGAAGAAGCGAAAACCTATGGTCTGGTAAATCATGTGGTCCCCCAGGAAGAGCTGCTGGATTTTTGTGAGGATCTGGCGCTCAAGATCAGTAAAAATTCCGGAGTGGCTATAGCAGCGGCCATACAGGCCGTCAATGCCGGCTATAAAGATGGTGTGGACGGGTATAAGGCCGAGATAAAAGCCTTCGGGAGCTGCTTCGGTACGGAGGACTTCAGGGAAGGGACAACAGCCTTTCTGGAAAAGCGGAAAGCGGAATTTCCGGGAAAATAATTGACGGAATACATCTTTCTCCTAAAAGGGAGCTTATGCGATACTATGGAGAAAATCCGGGCTTCGGGATTTATTTGGCTTAAACAAATTCCGAAGCCTTTTTCATGGCACTCATAGTGGTTTTATGCCCTCTGGATCATAGTCCGACCTGCGCTATGGCGATAAAAAGTTGAATGCTCTGCAATGAATGTACAGCCCCGGTTATTTCTGAAGTTCCAGCAAGCGGGCCACATACTTTCCTACCACATCAAATTCCAGGTTGACTTCCGTGCCTGTTTTGTAATTTCTGAAATTAGTGTGCTCATAGGTATAGGGAATAATGGCTACACTAAAAGTGTCGGTTCCTGAATCTACCACGGTAAGGCTGGTACCGTCAATGGTAATGGAGCCTTTTTCTATGGTAATATTGTTGTTTGAACGATCGTAGGTAAAAGTAAATAGCCAGCTTCCGTTCACATTTTTAATATCCGTACAGACTGCGGTCTGGTCCACATGGCCCTGAACGATATGTCCGTCCAGCCTGTCGCCCAGTTTCATGGCGCGTTCCAGGTTTACGGCATCCCCCTTTTTGAGCTTGCCGAGGCACGACCTTTCCAGGGTTTCCCGGATAGCCGTTACGGTATATTCGTGCCCGTCTATAGCTACCACCGTGAGACATACTCCGTTGTGCGAAATGCTCTGATCTATTTTCAGTTCCGGTGTGATGTTGCTTTTAATGGATATGTGCAAATTGTCCCCATCCGGTTCAAGATTTGTTACCGTTCCGAGTTCTTCGATGATCCCTGTGAACATTCTTTCGTATTTATTGGTTAATTTTGCTTTGTAAAAGTAATGAATTATAAAACCACCGTACACTTTTACTTTTGTTAAATTTCGACAAATATGTCGTATCCTTGATTTGGTTTTGTGAATAACAATGTGACCGAAGACCGGGAGATGGATAGCAGGAATACACCGGCCATCCTTTATCGGTTTTCAGTCAGAAAAACATACAGATGAAAATAAAGAACAATATACGTGTCGGGATCTCAATCGGAGACATTAACGGAATAGGTGTCGAAATCGTCCTGAAGGCTTTTGAAGACAACCGTATGCTGGAGTTTTGCACTCCGGTGATTTTTGCGTCCAACAAGGTGATTGCCTTTCAGAAAAAACATTTCGGGCTGGATATTAGTTATAATGGTGTGTATGAAGCGTCCCAGGTGGTCGACGGGAAGATCAATATCGTGAACATTTCAAAAAATGCGCCCAAGGTAGAGTTCGGGGAGGAAACAGAGGAAGCGGGGAAATATGCGCTCCTGTCCCTCAAAAAAGCCGTGGAAGCCCTGAAAAATGATGAGGTGGATGTATTGGTCACTGCCCCGATAAACAAACACAACATACAGTCGGATGAATTCCACTTTCCGGGACATACCGATTATCTGGCCAGGGAGCTGGCCGGGGAAGCGCTCATGTTCATGGTTACCGAGCAGTTGAAAATAGGGCTTTTAACCGATCATATTGCCGTAAAAGATGTAAGCCGGAATATTACCAAAGACCTGATCCTGAAGAAAACCGGTAAAATACACGATTCCCTGGTCCGCGATTTCCGGATACGCAAACCCAGGATAGCCATATTGGGGATAAACCCGCACAGCGGAGATAACGGGGTTATCGGCAAAGAGGATGACACGGTGCTGAAACCTACGGTAAAAGAACTCTTTGAAATGGGAATGATGGTTTTCGGCCCGTATTCGGCAGACAGTTTTTTCGGCTCGGAGAACTACAAGAAGTTCGATGCCGTCCTGGCAGCTTATCACGACCAGGGGCTCATACCTTTTAAAACGCTCTCCTTTGGCAGAGGGGTAAACTACACTGCGGGACTGAATAAGGTGAGAACTTCGCCCGATCACGGAACGGCCTATGAAATAGCAGGTAAGGGTACGGCAGATTTCCAGTCGCTCAAGGAAGCCGTCTTTACGGCCATACATATATTCCGGAACCGCGAGGAATACGGGGAAATAAGTGCCAACCCGCTTAATAAGTTATCTGCAAACAATAAATAAACCGGAAAACAAGCTGATATGACCAATACCCGGCGAAGAAGAAGATGCGTTAATAATTGTTAATCCGGTGATTTTGGGGAGATTTTCCGTTTTCTTTATGTAAATTTGATTATAAAGAGGGTGGATAATCGGTGAAAAAAACGGTAAAACCCCGTTTTTATGTATTTTTTTTCGCTGAAATTCCCGTGAAATTAAAAATACGGGTAAAAAAAGAGTGTAGTAAGTTGGTCATTAATAAAAATTTATATCTTTGCACACCCGTTCCCGGCACCAGGAGGTTTCGGAATATGATGCGAAGATAAACTGTTGTTTAAAATGAAGAAGTTCAAGGAGTTCGATATTCCTTTTGCAGGGTTGAAACAGGGAGAGCACCGGTTTGAACACCGGATTGATAATTTGTTCTTTGAGGGGTTTGATTATACTGACTTTAACGACGCATCGTTAAAGGTGGATATAGTCCTGCACAAGAAAATCAATATGCTGGAGTTCGGTTTCAGTACGGAAGGCACGGTAAATGTAAACTGTGACCTTTCCAACGAACCTTTTGACCTGAAAATAGGAGGAGCGCTGGATCTTATCGTAAAGTTTGGCGAAGAATATAACGATGAAAATGAAGAAGTGCTCGTTCTTCCCCACGGGGAACACCATGTCAACGTGGCACAGTATATTTATGAAATGGCGGTGCTTTCCGTTCCGGTGAAAAAAATACATCCCGGTGTAGAAGACGGCAGTATGGATTCCGAGATTTTGCGGAAACTGGAAGAATTACAACCCGGTGAAACCAAAACAAAACGCGAAGAGACAGATCCCAGATGGGACACCCTGAAAAAACTTTTAACAGACAAATAAAAAGCGAAATTTTTTAAAATAGACTAAAAATGGCACATCCTAAAAGAAGACAGTCCAGCACGAGAAGAGATAAAAGAAGAACACATTATAAGGCGACTGTTCCTCAAATTGCCGTAGATTCCACTACCGGAGAAGCACACCTGTATCACAGGGCTCACTGGCACGAAGGTAAGTTGTACTACAGGGGCAAGGTGTTGATCGATAATACTGCCGAAGAGGTGGCGTAAGAATAACGATCTGGAAAAAGCAAAACTCTCACGGTGTGAGGGTTTTTTTTATGAGGAAATATTTTTCTAAATAGTAAAAACCAACTATTTTGCACCGAAATTCAAAGAAAATTAATAATTTCACAGAGTTAAACCCCGTCGGATGCAGACAGATAGATGGAAAGTGTTTTACGGGAAGCGGTGTGATTGGGATTTGGTTTGAAAGTAGAGATTAACATAGAAAATACCAGAGTTGAACAGCTGTACATATCCGGAATGGAAAAATAGAAGCATCGGTGAGGGGTGTGGTTTCGTATTGGTTTTCTTCGGTTTCGCGGCTTTGGTATAAACGAAATTAAACTATGAGTAGAAAAACGGCAGCAATTACCGCTGTAGGGGCATACGTTCCGGATTTTGTGTTGTCCAATAAGATGTTGGAAACCATGGTAGAGACCAATGACGAATGGATAACGACACGAACGGGTATAAAGGAAAGACGTATTCTCAAAGAAGAAGGAAAAGGAACTTCCTATCTGGCCATAAAAGCTGCAGAAGACCTTATCAGCAAGGCAAATATAAATCCGGAAGACATTGACCTGGTGATCATGGCCACGGCTACGCCCGATCTTTTAGTGGCATCTACCGGGGCCTATGTGGCGACGGAAATCGGGGCGGTCAACGCCTTTTCTTATGACTTACAAGCGGCTTGTTCCAGTTTTTTGTACGGGATGTCTGCTGCCGCAAGCTACGTAGAATCCGGAAGGTATAAAAAAGTATTGCTTATCGGTGCAGATAAGATGTCGTCCATCATTGATTATACCGATCGTACCACCTGTATCATTTTCGGTGACGGGGGTGGAGCTGTTCTTTTCGAACCCAATGAAGAAAGATTGGGGCTTCAGGACGAATACCTGAGGTCTGACGGAACGGGAAGAGCGTTCTTAAATATGAAAGCCGGCGGTTCCATGCTGCCCGCTTCTGAAGAAACGGTGAAAAACAAGCAACATTTTGTATACCAGGACGGAAGGACCGTATTTAAGTTTGCCGTTTCCAATATGGCCGGGGTTGCGGAGAAAATAATGCAGCGGAACGACCTGACCAAAGAAGATGTACAGTGGCTTGTGCCCCACCAGGCCAACAAGCGAATCATCGATGCAACCGCCGGAAGAATGGGGCTGGACCCGGAAAAGGTGATGGTCAATATCCAGAAATACGGGAACACGACTTCAGCAACACTTCCTTTGCTGTTGAACGATTACGAAAAACAATTAAAAAAAGGAGATAACCTTATATTTGCTGCTTTCGGAGGAGGTTTTACCTGGGGTGCAGTATACCTCAAATGGGCTTATAATCCCCGGTAATATCCCGCAGATCATCCCGCTACGGGGAATCGGAAAAAGGATTAAAAACTAACAAAACAAATAATCATGAATTTAAAGGAAATTCAAAATCTGATCAAATTTGTAGCCAAATCAGGTGCCAGTGAAGTGAAGCTGGAGATGGACGATGTAAAGATCACTATCAGGACCGGCACGGAAGGAAGTTCGTCAGAAACCGCGTTTATTCAACAGGTTCCGGTTGCTCCTACTGCTGCCGTACCGCAACAGCCGGTACAACAACAGCCCCAGGAACCTTCAGCCCCCGCTCAACCGGGCGAAGGAGCTCCGGCAGAAAACGACAATGATAAATATATTACCATAAAATCCCCGATCATAGGGACCTTTTACCGAAAGCCATCTCCGGATAAGCCTTCTTTTGTAGAAGTGGGAAGTACTGTTAAGCAGGGCGATGTGCTGTGTGTTATTGAAGCGATGAAGTTGTTCAATGAAATAGAATCCGAGGTTTCCGGTAAGATCGTGAAAGTGTTAGTGGATGATTCCTCTCCGGTGGAATTCGACCAGCCTCTGTTCTTAGTTGACCCATCATAAGAAATTTTAAATTTCAGCAGATGTTTAAAAAGATACTGATAGCAAACCGAGGGGAGATTGCACTTCGTGTAATCCGTACATGTAAGGAAATGGGGATAAGAACGGTAGCCGTTTATTCCACGGCAGATGCCGATAGCCTGCATGTGCGTTTTGCAGACGAAGCGGTTTGTATAGGCCCGCCCCCCAGCAATATGTCCTACCTGAAAATGTCCAACATTATCGCGGCTGCTGAGATCACTAATGCAGACGCCATACATCCCGGGTACGGATTCCTTTCCGAAAACGCCAAGTTCTCCAAGATATGTGCCGAGCACGATATTAAATTTATCGGTGCTTCTCCCGAGATGATCGAAAAAATGGGTGATAAGGCCACGGCCAAAGCTACCATGAAAAAGGCAGGTGTGCCTACGGTTCCCGGCTCTGAAGGGCTTTTGGAATCGTATGAAGATGCGGCAAAACTGGCCAAGGAAATGGGATACCCCGTGATGCTTAAGGCCACCGCAGGAGGCGGGGGAAAAGGAATGCGCGCCGTATGGAAAGAAGAGGATCTGGAAAAGGCACTGGCAAGCGCCCAGCAGGAATCTGCTGCGGCATTCGGCAATGATGGGATGTACATGGAAAAACTCATCGAAGAACCCCGTCATATCGAAATCCAGATTGTGGGTGACGCATTTGGCAAAGCATGCCACCTTTCCGAAAGGGATTGTTCCGTGCAGCGGCGCCACCAGAAACTGACCGAAGAAACGCCTTCACCATTCATGACCGATGAACTCCGCGAAAAAATGGGGAAAGCGGCCGTAAAAGCAGCAGAATTCATAAAATACGAAGGGGCCGGAACAGTAGAATTTCTTGTAGACAAACACCGCAACTTCTACTTTATGGAGATGAATACGCGGATCCAGGTAGAACACCCCATTACCGAACAGGTCATAGATTATGATTTGATACGGGAGCAAATACTCGTTGCGGCGGGAGTCCCTATTTCCGGGAAAAACTACATCCCGAAACTGCACTCTATTGAATGCAGAATAAATGCGGAAGACCCTTATAATGACTTTCGCCCTTCTCCCGGTAGAATTACTACATTACATGCTCCTGGAGGGCACGGCGTGCGGCTGGATACCCATGTGTACAGCGGATATGTTATTCCGCCGAACTACGATTCCATGATCGCCAAACTCATCACTACGGCACAAACCAGGGATGAGGCCATAAACAAAATGAAACGTGCCCTTGATGAATTCGTCATTGAAGGAGTAAAGACCACCATACCTTTTCACCGGCAGTTGATGGACCATCCCGATTATATTACGGGGAACTACACTACTAAATTTATGGAGGATTTCGAAATGAAACCCATGGAAGAAGAATAGGGAATTATTGTAATAGTTCTGTTATACATATAAAAAAGAATAAAGCCCGGGGACACTTTGGTTTGTGTTCCGGGCTTTATTTTTAAACAGCTTTTAGTTAGCTGTTCAGGATCATGCCCGTATGTTGTAGACGGTGCAAAAGCTATTGTAATGTGTTAATCCGGAAATGAAAAGGGGTTGTACGTTGTAAGTTACAGGGTATTGTCACCAGGAAAATCTTAAAAGCCATAAAGATTTTCAGCATATCTGAAATCCCGGTAAAGCAATGCCTGAACAACCTCCTGTAACAGCAAACGATTTAATGACTGCATCTTATAGTCACAGATCATAGGCTTTACATCTCATATCCCATATCCAAAATCCGATTTTATTCAGGTTTTTCAGAAATAAGCCCTGTTTTGTTGCAGTATTTCCCGGATATGAGAAGCAACATCAGGTATAATCCCGTTCCCTGCATTCTCCGGGTACCGGAATGTGTTAGATCTCGTATCTGTCCAGAATGTTTCCCAATGTTTTTTCAAGGGTGCTTATGTCCATATCACCGCTGTCGTATCTTTCCAGCTCCTTGTATATTTCCAGGCACTTGTTTATTTCGTGTTTAATTTCATCGGGGAGCTTTTCCAGTTCTTTCCTGTGTTTTTCAATCATATCCGTGGTTGCTATAATATTAGTTCCTGTCCGTGCAAAAAGGAGATAAAACCTTTTGCCGGTTTAGCGGTTGTTTGGAACATAAGGTACCCGGGGTGTTTGGAAAATCCGGACACCTGTACGAAGCCACGGGGTAGTAAATCACTTCGGGGAAAAGGGCTTTCGGTAGGGCAAAGAACAAAAGATAAAGACGTGTGCCTTGTATCTGTACTTTTGTTACTTACAAAAGTATATTTTTTGACATATAAAACAAATCTATATCGATAATGTGCTGTTAAAATGGGAAGAAATGCGGAATAATGAACGAGGCGGTTACCCAGGTGATGATATTGAGCGGTGTCCCTATGCGTAAAAAATCGTTAAAGCGATAATTTCCGGGAGCATACACCATCGTGTTGGTAGGATAGCTTACAGGGGTCATAAAGGTAAGGGAGCAGGCAAACATTACGGCGATAAGGAACGGTTTTTCACTGATGTCCATTGCCGATGCGAGATTTATGACAATTGGGGTCATCAATGCAGCCGTAGCCTTGCTGGAAAGTACATTGGTAGAGAGGAACGTAATAAAATATAAAAGACTCAGGGTGATGCGCGGATCATACTGGCCCAGGCTTTCCTGCACCAGGAGTGCTATTTTTTCTGCACCTCCCGTCTTTTCCAGTGCCGTTCCCATGGAGAGCACGCCCGCCATCATAAAGATCACTTTCCATTCCACGGCTTTATAGGCCTCTTGCGGTTTTAAGGTAGCCGTGGTAATAAGCAATAAAGATCCCACCATACTGCTTATCAGTATCGATGTAAGGTTAAGGGCGGCGGCCAATACCACACCGAGGGCAATAAGAAGGGCAGGGATAACTTTTCGCAGGTTGATCTTGTTCTTTTTATATTCGGAGAGCATTATGGCCAGTCTTTGCGAGATCAGGACATCCAGTTCTTCCCGTGAACCGAGAATGAGCAGCATATCGCCCTCCATCAGTTTTATGTCCGAAAGTTTTTCAAGAACGATCTCTCCCCGGTGCCGGATGGCGAGTACCGATGACTTGTATTTCCTCCGGAAATTGATGGCGCGGAGCGAATTTCCCGCAAGTGAAGATCCGAAGGGGATGATCACCTCATACAGGCTTCTTTCATCTTTATCCGTTTTGTCAGTTTTAAAACCGTAGTCCGAGTAATCCCCCTTGATCTTATAACCTTTTACACTCCGGAAAGTATTGAGGGTTTCGGGAAGGATAATTACTTTCAGGATATCACCCTCTTTTAGTACGGTAGCCTGCCTGATGGCAGAAACATTGTGTCCGTTTCTGTGAATGCTCAGTATCTGTACGTTAAACTCGTTGACCAATTTGGAGTCGAATACGGGTTTTTCAATATCGCGGCAATCCTTTTCCACCACGATCTCCGTCACGTATTTTTCCGCTTCTTCACTGAGCCCGGATGAGGTGGTTTTGCGTTTGGGCAACAAAAAAGGGCCGACAAAAAGAACATAGGCAAAACCCACGGCAGCAATACAAAGTGCGGGCAGGCTGAATTCGAACATCCCAAAACCGTCCAGCCCGTATTTTTCCGCATAACTGCTTACCAGGATATTGGTGGAGGTACCGATAAGCGTACACGTACCGCCGAAAAGCGCGGCAAAGGCAATGGGGATGAGTAAGCGCGAAGGGCTTGTTTTACTCTCCCGGCATACTTTTAAAGCTATGGGCAGTAATAATGCCACTACGGCCGAATCATTCACAAATGCGGAGAATACCGCAGCGGTAAGGCAGAAAATAACCAGGGCGGTAAAGTAATTTATTCTGGCTATCCTTACCAGTTTTGTGCTGATGCCGTCCAGCAGACCTGACTGAAACACTCCTGCACTGACAACAAACATACAGCCCAGAGTAATGGTGGCCGGATGGTTGAAGCCCGAAAACCCCTCTTCCGGGCTCAGCACCCCTGCTACGATAAACAGGGCCATGATCAGAATGGAGGTGGTATCTATGGAAAAGTAATCCTTTACAAAAAGGAAAATGCCAATGGCAATGATGCAAAAGGTTATTACTAAATGGATATCCATAAATTTATAATTACGGGTAAATAATGACCTTGCTGTTTTTGTAAAAGTGCTTTTCGAGTTTAGCTGGGAGGTTGTCCAGTGTGTTTATATGGGAAACCGAACCTTTTCTGGCCGAAATCAGGACAAACAGATCCTCTGCGGTTAGTTGTTCGGAAAAACCGAAAAAGCCGTCCCTGCCTTTAAAATTGCTGAATTTGCTGTTGGAATTGGGGTAGTTGAGTTTATTGTATTTAGTAATGGCCTTTTCCGTATCTTTATTGCAACTGTATATAATGGGAATGCTCAGTTCCTGTCCGAGTTTTGTAACCTTATCGATCCATAATTCAAAACCCTTTTCGAGTTCGGCCAACGGAGGAACCGCAATAAATATCTTGTTATGGTTGACCAGTGTATTTTTCAAATCGCATATAAAGAGCATTTTATCGGTATAGGTGAGCACGTGCTCCATTTTTTCCCCTATAAGCTTGTCTACAAAACCTTTTCGCCGGGGCCAGCCCAGTAAAATGATGTTAGCCATAATTTCCCTTGCAGTCCTTGCAATTCCGCTGGAGGCATTATAGTCTATGGTAGCGATGACTTCTGTTTTTGTTTCTGATGCGGCAGCGTCTTTTGTAAAGCTTTCCAGTTTGGTTTTCGCCTTGGCAACATTTTTTTCGGCTTCCAGGTTATTCGGGACTACCGTGAGTATGGATAACGGATAAGTGGATTTTTTGTCTTTAATTAAAATGGCAAACTCCAGGGCCTTGTCCATATTTAATGTGTTGGCAATGGGCAGGAGGATGTGCTCGTCATACAATATGGAATCATCCGGCATTTCAAGCTCTTCGTCGGAGGCTATTACAATTTGCTTGGCTGCTTTTTCCGTAACGAACGATGCTATGATGCACGTTATCAATATAAGTATAACCGTACCGTTAAGGATATTTTCATCCAGGATATCGGCTTTGTACCCCACCAGTACAATGGCAAGTGTAGCGGCGGCCCGGGCACTGCTCAGCCCGAATATGAGCCGCAGTTCGGTATTGGAATACTTGAAAATGAATTTTGTTAACCACGCGGTAAGCCATTTGCCGAATAAAGCTACGGCAGTTAGTATTCCGGCTACGACCAGGGCTGCCGGACCGCTTAAAATAACGGTAATGTCCACCAGCATTCCCACACTGATGAGGAAAAAGGGAATAAACAGGGAGTTTCCTATAAATTCTATCCGGTTCATCAGGGCGGAAGAATGCGGAATGAGCCGGTTTAGTGCAAGCCCGGCCACAAATGCCCCCACTATGGATTCT
The DNA here is from genome assembly GCF_021183825.1 of Sinomicrobium kalidii. GTDB lineage: Bacteria > Bacteroidota > Bacteroidia > Flavobacteriales > Flavobacteriaceae > Sinomicrobium > Sinomicrobium kalidii. The sequence goes on from NZ_CP089211.1 coordinate 2,613,466, forward strand.
ACACCGGCCACTTCTGCCAGGAAAGCAGCGAAGAAAACCACCGATAATACAAAAATATAGTGCGAGTGCTTTTCGTTTTCCATCTTGCGAAAGAACCATTTCGCTATTCTCGGGATTACCAGGAACATAATGGCCGAAAAAATGGTCAGCGAAACACCGAGCCTGATCCAGAACGACTGGTTTAATGTACCCTGGCTTTCGGCAAGTATTATGGCCAGGATTACCAGGGCAGCAGTATCGGCCAGCACGGTGCCGCCTACCGTAATGGCTACCGCCTGGTTTTTAGCCACCCCGAGCTTGCTTACTATGGGATATGTGACAAGGGTATGGGTAGCAAGCATACTGGCCGTTAAAAAGCTCGGGTTGAAATCATAGCCCAAAACGTAATAACAAACCGGAAAGGCCGTACCCAGGGGAATAATAAATGTTAGAAAGCCGAATAAAATGCTTTTGTTCCTGTTGGCTTTAAATTCGTTCATGTCCAGTTCTAGCCCGGCTATGAACATGATATATAAAAGTCCGATGGTCGAGAAGAGATCAACTGCCGAATTTTTGGCCAGCAGGTTTAAACCGTTCGGACCGATGATGACCCCGGAAATTATTAATCCTATAATTCCCGGGATATTTAACTTCTTGAGAAGGATAGGGGATAACAGGATGATAAAAAGTATCAGGGAAAACACCAGGACCGGGTTGTCCAGAGGCAGACTGAATTCATGGAGTAAATGCTCGAAAAAATTATTCATCTGTATCCGTGGATTTATAGTAAAATTGTTTTAAGCTCTTTTTCAGTAACAAAAACCTGTATATACCGATAATGAGGAATATAACGCTAAGCACCAGCGATAAAATCCCGAGATATTTGAGGTTGTACAGACTGTCCAGTTGTATAAATGTAAGTCCGCCCAATACCAGGTACAGGAACGTTCGTATATAAGACAATAAGGTTCTTTCATTGGATAAACGGGTACGTTCAACAGAAAGATGATCCCTGAGTATGATTTCTTCATCCGGATCAAAATCACGGCCGAACCTCAAAAGTCGCATTTTCCGGAACGGGATGATCTTTTTCATGGATTAAAGTTTTGTGATAATGTCTTGTAAAAATCTGGCCTGAACCGGTTTTAAACACCGATACGGTTTCCCGGTTTCTGCAGGCTTGCTTCAGCATTAAAAATAGCGCAATATTTTATAATGACCATACATCTGCTTTTCAAATATGCAACAAAATAGGAAAATGTTAAAAAAGACCCAATAAAAGAAGGGTTTTTGATATTTTCTTCTATGGTTTTCTTATTTTGCGGACTATTTGAAGCGAACGTACAAAAAACGTTTCGTTCCCGGATACCATTACGGTCTGCAGATGTGAATTTAAGTTGGAATGAGTGCCCCGGGAGTAGCGGAAAAACGGATGAAGAAACACGTGGCGGGGAGACCTCAATACTTCAGATTAAAAAAATTAATAAGATTATTTCATGCAATTATACCCTATAGAAACAGGAAATTTTAAGCTGGACGGAGGAGCTATGTTCGGTGTAGTGCCCAAATCCCTGTGGAACAGGACCAATCCCGCAGATGCGAACAATATGATCGATATGGCGGCAAGATCCCTCCTCATTGAGGACGGCGACCGGCTTATCCTTATCGATACGGGAATGGGAAACAAGCAATCCGACAAGTTTTTCGGATATTATTACCTGTGGGGAGATGACAATATTGATAAATCCCTCGCAAAATACGGTTTTCACCGGGACGATATTACCGATGTCTTTTTGACCCACCTCCACTTCGACCACTGCGGGGGCAGCATACAGTGGAACAAAGACATGACGGGGTATGAACCGGCGTTTAAAAATGCCAGGTTCTGGAGCAATAAAGCACACTGGAAGTGGGCCACGGAGCCCAATGCCAGGGAAAAAGCCTCCTTTCTGAAAGAAAACATCCTTCCCCTGGAAGAGAGCGGACAGTTACAATTTATGTCCACACCTTCAGGAGATTCTGATTTTCTCGAGAATTCGGAACTCGGTTTTGATATCCTGTATGTAGACGGACATACCGACAAACAGATGATCCCTCACCTGAAATACAAGGGCAGGAACCTGGTATTCATGGCCGATCTTTTGCCTACGGTGGGGCACATTCCCCTGCCCTACGTCATGGGATACGATACCCGCCCGTTATTAACCCTTGAGGAAAAGGCGAAATTTCTGGACAGGGCGGCATCCGAAGAACTGTTCCTCTTTCTGGAACACGATGCACATCATCAGATATGTACACTGAAACATACCGAAAAAGGAGTTCGCCTTGGCGACACATATACTTTTGACGAAATATTTAATTAAATGAAATGATTGGTCGGGGAACGACCGGAAAAAAGATGCACACAATTATGAACCTGAGAAAATCCTTTTTAGTACCGGTTTCGGCAGCACTGCTGCTTGCGGGTTGCGGAACCACGGCTATTGTCTCCACCCCCATAGAAAATATAGATACGGTACCCCTTAAGGTCGCTGACCTGAATGAGAACGAGTTCAAAACCTGGCCTCATGCAGATCTTATTGCCGATACCATTCCCGGAATGAGTGTAAACCGGGTTTATGAAGAATTACTGAAAGGCAGGAAAAGCGAGAAAGTGATCGTGGGAGTTGTAGACTCCGGGGTGGACATTGAGCACGAAGATCTGAAGGAGGTTATATGGGTCAATGAAAAAGAAATTCCCGGTAATGGCAAAGACGATGACGGCAACGGCTATGTTGATGATGTGCACGGCTGGAATTTCCTCGGCGATGCCCTCAATGAAAACCTGGAATATGTAAGGATACTTAAAAAGGGGGACGACGGTTCCGAAGTGTATAAAAAAGCGAAGGCCGAATACGAAAAAGAACTGGAGGAAGCCAAGCTGAACAAAAATCAGTACGAACAAATACTGCAGATGGTAAAAAATGCCGACGACCTTGTACAGGAAGAACTGGGAAAAGAAGACTATACCAGGGAAGAACTGGAAAAACTCCCGTCTTCCGACCTGAAACTGCTTCAGGCGAAGTCCGTCCTTACCAATGTCCTGTCCATAGACCCGGCAATGCAGACCATCGCAGGTGTAAAGAAGGAGTTGAAAGAAGGGATCGGGTATTTTAGTGATCAGTTGAACTATAACCTGAACATGGATTTTGACGGAAGGAGAATTGTCGGTGACGATCCTGATGATATCAATGATACCGATTACGGTAATAATAATGTTATCGGACCGGACAAGGAAGAAGCCAAACACGGTACCCATGTTTCCGGGATTATAGCTGCAGTCCGTAACAATGGCATCGGAATGAACGGGGTAGCCAACAATGTGAAGATCATGGCGGTAAGGGCGGTACCCAACGGCGATGAATATGACAAGGACATTGCACTGGCCCTCCGCTATGCGGTGGATAACGGAGCAAGAATTATCAATACGAGTTTCGGTAAATACTATTCTCCCCACCCCGAATGGGTAAGGGATGCCATAAAATACGCGGCCGAACACGATGTGCTTATCGTCAATGCCGCCGGGAACGAATCCAAAAACCTGGACGAGACCGATGTATATCCGAACGATGCTGTGGATAACGGTCCCGAGGTCTCCGATAATTTTTTGACCGTTGGGGCGCTTAATTATACGTATGGTCCGGAAATGATAGCCAAGTTTTCCAATTATGGCAAAAATAATGTCGATGTTTTTGCCCCGGGAACCAAAATATGGTCTGCGATCCCGAACAACAAGTATAAATTTGAACAGGGGACTTCCATGGCCTCACCGGAAGTTGCCGGGGTGGCAGCCCTCATACGTTCGTATTATCCCGACCTTACGGCACCTCAGGTGAAAAAGATCATTATGCATTCCGGTCTGGCCTCGAAAACCAATGTTATACTTGAAGGCGACCCGGAGAAAAAACAACCCTTTTCCGAAGTTTCCAGGTCCGGAAGGATGGTAAATGCCTATAACGCCATCATTATGGCCGACAAGGTTTCACGAAAGAAACTAAACCTGTAAGAAATCATAAAGCCCCTGCAATGTCCCGTTTTTACGGAAAAAGACCTAACTTGCCTGCCCGCAATTATTGAAGTAAAAACAACGTATATGAAAAAGTTAATTCTGGCGTGTTCCGTTCTCCTGACCTTATACAGGGTGAATGCACAAACAGAACAGGTACAAGACCCCTATTACTGGCAGCAGCATGTAGATTATAAGATGGAGATCGACATGGATGTGAAGAACTTCCGCTACACAGGGAAGCAGGAGTTGATCTACACCAATAATTCTCCCGATGTGCTGGACAAGGTGTTTTATCATTTATATTTCAATGCTTTTCAGCCCGGGAGTGAAATGGACGCGCGTTTAAAGTCCATTGCCGATCCGGACAAGCGGATGGTCAACAAGATGGGACCGGAAAACAAAAGCCGTATTGAAGCGCTTCAACCGGATGAAATAGGGTATATAAAAGTACATTCCCTCACTCAGGACGGACAACCCTTAACTTATGAAACCGAAGGGACCGTATTGGAAGTAAGCCTTGCCAAACCGTTAAAACCCGGAGCATCCACCGAATTGGTGATGGATTTCGAAGGCCAGGTCCCGCTTCAGATACGAAGGTCCGGGCGCAACAGTAAAGAAGGCGTGGCCCTGTCCATGACACAATGGTACCCCAAAATGGCCGAATACGACTTTGAAGGCTGGCATGCCGATCCGTATATTGCCCGCGAATTTCACGGGGTATGGGGAAATTTCGATGTAAAGATCACTATTGATAAAGATTATGTGCTTGGCGGAACAGGCAACCTGCAGAATGCCGATGAAATAGGGTACGGTTACGAAAAAGAAGGAACCAAAGTAAAACGTCCGAAGGGAAAAAAACTGACCTGGCATTTTATGGCCCCCGATGTACACGATTTTGCCTGGGGGGCTGATCCCGAATTCCTCCACGATGTGCTGGAGACCAGGAGCGGCACAACACTGCACTTTCTCTATAAAGACAATCCGGATATTGTGGAAAACTGGAAAAAACTCCAGCCCAAGACGGCCGAATTACTCGATTTCTACAACAAGAATATAGGGCCTTACCCCTGGAAACAGTATTCCGTGATCCAGGGCGGTGACGGAGGTATGGAGTATGCCATGTGTACCCTGATCACCGGAGAACGCAGCTTTGGAAGCCTGGTAGGAGTAACCGCTCACGAATTGGCACATGCGTGGTTTCAGCATTTGCTGGCTACCAACGAGTCCAAACATGCCTGGATGGATGAAGGTTTTACCTCGTTTATTTCCGACCTGGCAGCCAATGAGATCATGGAAAAAAACAAGGCCAATCCTTTTGAAGGCGCTTACCGGAGTTATTTTTCCCTGGTAAATTCGGGCAAAGAACAACCGCAAACCACACATAGCGACCGTTATGTGGAAAACAGGGCCTATTCCGCTGCAGCATACAGCAAAGGGGAAGTATTCCTGGCGCAACTGGGATATGTCATCGGGCAGGATAAACTGATGGAAACCCTGCACCGATATTACGAAGACTTTAAATTCAGGCACCCCACGCCCAACGATTTTAAACGCGTGGCGGAAAAAGTGTCCGGGTTTCAGCTCGACTGGTATCTCACCGATTGGACCAAAACGACCAATACCATTGATTACGGTATCGGGGAAGTAACGGCAGAAGGAAGAGACAGGACCAGAATTAAGCTGGAACGTATAGGGCTTATGCCCATGCCGGTCGATGTACTGGTAGTGTACAAGGACGATTCTTATGAGACATTCTATGCCCCCCTGCGGATGATGCATGGTATAAAGGAAAATCCGTATCCAAACCTCGAAAGAACAGTGCTTCCGGACTGGGCCTGGGCCTATCCGGACTACGAATTTACCATTGACAAACCCAAGAGCGAAATCAAGGCCATTGTCATTGACCCTTCGGAACTGATGGCCGATGTGGATAAGAGCAATAACGGGATAACCTTCGAATAACGGAAAATTTCCCTTTATCATATCTGAAAACCTCCCGCCTTTCGGGAGGTTTTTCTATTTTTACAAAAAGTTCCCGGATGAATTACAGTTTTCCGAAAAAGGAAAAATTAAAGAGCAGGAAGCTCATAAGGCAGCTTTTCGCTGAGGGCAGGAGTGTTTCAAAATTTCCGCTCCGGTTGGTCTACTTAAAAACCGATTTGCCGGAAGAAACCGCCATACAGGCTGCCGTTTCAGTAAGCAAACGCAGTTTTAAGAGGGCTGTGGACCGGAACCGGATAAAACGGTTGCTCAGGGAAGCTTATCGCCTCAATAAACACAAGGTTATGGAAGAAACCGGGGCCCGCTATGCCTTTATGATTTTGTATATTGGCAGGGAGATGCCGGAATACGAAAAGATAGATCGTAAAATGCAGCAGTTACTGACTCTTTTTCTGGAAAACAAAGCAGGAAGTAAAAGCCGTTAACCGTAAAAAGATTAAAAAATGACCTTTAATACTGCACTGTATACAGACCTTTACCAGCTTGCCATGGGACAGGCCTACTATTTGAAAGGAAAGCACGAGAAAGAAGCCTCTTTCGATTATTTCTACAGGAAAGCTCCGTTTAACGGGGGGTATGTGCTTTTCTGCGGCCTGGAAGATGCCCTGGACTGGCTGGAAAATGTGTCTTTTTCTGAAGAAGATCTGGATTATCTTCTGCAACAGGGATTTGATCGCCGCTTTGTGGATTACCTGCGCGGTTTTAAATTTACCGGTACCGTGCAAAGTGTGGCCGAAGGAGAAGTGGTCTTTCCCTTTGCGCCTATAATGACCGTTACAGGTCCCGTGGTGGAATGCCAGATTGTTGAAACCTTTTTACTGAACGGCCTTAATTTTCAGTCGCTTATAGCCACAAAGGCCAGTCGGATCCGCTATATTTCAGGGCAGGATAAAACCCTGGCGGAATTCGGTTTACGGCGTGCTCAGGGATATGCCGGACTGCAAGCATCACGCGCCGCTTTTATAGGTGGTTTTGACGCTACATCCAATGTACTTGCGGGAAGAACCTATAACATTCCGATCACGGGGACTATGGCGCATGCTTATGTACAGAGTTATGATGATGAACTCACTGCCTTCCGGGATTTTGCAGAAACACACCCGGATAATTGTGTGCTGCTGGTAGATACCTACAACACGCTGGAGAGCGGAATTCCGAATGCCATTACCGTGGCCCGTGAGCTCGAACAAAAGGGCAAAAAACTGATCGGGATAAGGCTGGACAGCGGAGACCTGGCCTATTTATCCAAGGCAGCCCGGAAAATGCTGGACGATGCTGGCTTTTCTCACGTCAAGATCGCCGCATCCAACCAGTTGGATGAATACGTCATCCGGAGCCTTAAAGAACAACAGGCGGCCATAGATATCTTCGGTGTGGGCACCAACCTTGTTGTAGGGCATGAGAACGCTGCATTGGACGGGGTGTATAAATTGTGTAATTTTGATGGAGAACCCCGGATAAAAATATCCGAAAACCTGAAAAAGATGAATTTTCCGGGACAAAAACAGGTCTATCGGTATGTGAATGGTCAGGGCGAATATGCCGCTGATGCCATAACCCTTGCTGATTTGAAAGCACCTGTCCGTATGGCACATCCCTTTGAACCCCATAAGAGGATGCCTTTGAATCCGGATGGGGCAAGACCGCTGCTCCAACCCGTGATGAAGAACGGCAAACGGCTGGTCAGAACCCGTGATGTACAGGAAATTGCCTCGGCTGCAGGCGAAAACCTGGAATACCTGCCCGATGAACACAAACGGTTTGATTTTCCGCACGTCTATAAGGTAGGGTTAAGCCCGGAAATAGAAGAGCTGAGGGACAACCTCAAGACGGAAAAACTAAAGAAAAGCCATTAAATATAAAAAACAGAACAACCCGATGAAAGCACTACTTGTTGTCGATGTACAGAATGACTTTTTGCCCGGAGGGAGTCTGGCCGTACCGCATGGAGATGAAGTCATCCCGGTGATCAATGCTCTTCAGTCCCGTTTTGACCTTGTTGTGGCTACACAGGACTGGCATCCCGGGGGGCATCTGAGCTTTGCATCGGCACATCCCGGCAAAAATCCTTTTGAAATAACCGACCTGTACGGCCTTGAACAGGTATTGTGGCCTGATCACTGTGTACAGGGCAGCGAAGGAGCGGAATTTGCCGCTGCGCTGGAAAAGAACAGGATAGCCGCCATCTTCAGGAAAGGAATGCATCCCGAAGTGGATAGTTACAGCGGTTTTTTTGACAACGGAAGAAGATATGCTACCGGACTGACCTCATACCTCCGGGAAATGAATGTAACAGAAGTGTATGTCGGCGGACTTGCCGCCGACTATTGTGTGTATTATACGGCAAAAGATGCCGCAATCGAGGGTTTTGAAACCCATTATATTACCAATGCAACCCGGCACATAGCCAGTGATTCTTACGAAAAGGCAATTTCCGATTTACGGGAAATTGGAGTACATTTGATAACCGCAGAAGAAGTATGATGCAAAACGGTTTATCCGGACACGAGCACAAGACTGAATAACCAAAACCCAGAATCCATGAAAAAACTGCTCAACAAACGAATATTATTCCCGGTCATTGCCGTATGCCTGTTTTTTACGGCCACTTCGTTTAAGAATGATTTTTTCGAAATAGCCAAGCAGATAGAGATATTTACCACCCTGTTCAAGGAACTGAACATGAACTACGTGGATGAAACCAATCCCGCGGAGCTGATGGACGGAGCCATCAAGGAAATGCTCAGTAACCTCGATCCGTATACGGTTTACATGAATGAACAGGATGTGGAAGAATACAAGATCAAGAACCGGGGAGAATATTCCGGGATCGGTGCAGTGGTACGGAGTTATCACGATAAACTGCTCATTGTAGAACCGTACAAAGGCTATCCGGCAGATGAGGCGGGGCTGAAGGCCGGCGATGAAATAGTTCAAATTGGCGATGTCACTATTGCAGACTTCAAGGACGATGCCGGTGAACTGCTCAAAGGGGCCGTGAACAGTGAAGTAGAGATAACCTACGAAAGACAGGACAAAATACACCGTACCACCCTTACCCGGAAGGAAATAGAGGTTGACGCTGTACCGTTTTACGGGAAGATCAACGATAAAACCGGGTATATTGTATTGTCACGGTTTAACCGAAAGGCATCGAGCCAGACAAAAGAAGCCCTGGAAGAACTGGAATCACAAGGGATTGAACAGCTTATCCTGGACCTCCGGGGGAATCCGGGAGGGTTACTGACAGAGGCCATTGAGGTTACCAATCTTTTTGTTCCCAAAGGGGAGACTATTGTAACCACCAGGTCCAAGGTAAAGAAATTTAATCAGGAATTCCGGACCAGGAAGCAGGCCGTGGATACCGAAATACCCCTTGTGGTACTTATTAACGGAAGAAGCGCCTCGGCAAGTGAGATCGTATCCGGTGCCCTGCAGGATCTGGACAGGGCCGTAATTGTAGGTGCGCGTAGTTTCGGTAAAGGGTTGGTACAGAGACCATTGAAACTCACTTACGGTACCCAGCTCAAGGTTACTATTTCCCGGTATTACACACCCAGCGGAAGGTGTATTCAGGCCCTGGATTATGCACACAGGGACGAAAACGGTAAGGCGGTCAGGGCCAATGCCTCGCAGTATAAGGCCTTCAAGACCAGGAAGGGGCGAACCGTGTATGACGGTGGCGGAATAACGCCCGATGTGGAAGTGAAGGCGTTGAAACAGAACAAGATCATAAAGGAACTGCTTACCGATTACGTCATTTTTGATTATGCCACCAATTATTATTACACCCGTAAAGTAGACAATCTGGAAGACTTTTCGTTTACGGATGCTGATTACGAGGATTTCAAAAAGTTTGTTATGGAAAGCGATTTCAGCTATGAGACCGAAGTGGAAAAGCTGTTGAAACAAGCGGCCGGAAGTGAAGAGATGGAGTTATTCGGTTCCCGGGTACAACAGGATTATCAGGAATTGCTAAAAGATATTGAAAGAGGAAAAATTACGGCCCTGGATAACTATAAGAAAGAACTTTCCAAGGAGATAGAAGATGAGATCATCAAAAGGTATTTCTACAGGGAAGGGTTATATGATTACTACCTTTCCCATGATGAAGCCATTGTAGCTGCCGCCGGTCTGTTAAAAGATAAGGCAAAATACAGTTCGTTGCTGAAATAGCCGCGCAACACGGGCGGACATGTCTTTTACCGGATATATACCCGTTTTACCCTGCGGGAGATACCGGTTATCAGTTCATAGGAGATAGTGCCTGCCGTAGCGGCAAATTCCGCTGCGGTCGGGTTTTTACCGTAAACCACAACTTCATCCCCTTCCCTGCAATCTATATGGGTTATGTCTACCATAAGCATATCCATACATACATTACCGATTATGGGAGCGTATTTGCCGTTTATCCGTACGTATCCCCTGCCGTTCCCGTATTGTCTTCCTATGCCGTCGGCATGTCCCAGCGGCAAGGTAGCGGTGCGGGTAGGTTTTTCAGCGACAAAGGCCCTGTTGTAGCTCAGGCTGTCCCCTTTTTTCAGCAGATGGATCTGTGAAATTACGGTTTTAAGGGTTCCCACGGGACAAAGGTGTTTGCCCTTTTCACTGTCATTGCCATAACCGTAAAGGCCGATACCACTTCTTACCATGTCAAATTGTGCCTCCGGATAACAAAGTATGCCGGAAGTATTGCATTGATGCAGCAAAGGCCTGTACCCTTCGATATCCTCAAAAACAGCTGCTATTCGAAGAAATGCATCGATCTGGCTCCGGGTAAAAGATACTTCGTCCGGATCTTCCGAGGCGGCCAGGTGTGAAAACACAGAGGCCACTTTTAACGAAGGGTTTCTGGAGATGGCGGCAAATACTTTTTCCGCATCTCCTTCATCAAAGCCCAGCCTGTTGAGCCCGGTGTTGAATTTCAGGTGCACAGGATAATCCGAAAGTTTCCGTGCCTTCGCAGTTTCCAGGAAGCCTGTCATCACGTAGTCAGAATAAATGCAGGGTTCCAGCGAATAATCTACCAGGCGGTTAAAGTGAACACTTTGCGGGTGCAGCACTAAGATGGGGGTTTTGATGCCCGCTTCCCGGAGTTCTATGCCTTCACTGGTATAGGCCACGGCAAAATAATCCACTCCCAGTTGTTCCAGGTAAGGAGCAATTTTGGTGGCATCGTGCCCGTAAGCAAAGGCTTTTACCACAGCCATGAATCTGGTCTCCGGACGGAGGGTGGATCTCAGGTATTCATAATTGGCACGTAAGGCCCCGAGGTCTATTTCAAGTACAGTCTCTGCAACTTCAGGCATGATCTTGTTCAGGAGTTTATAAAGGTTTCTTGTGATGTGTCGGGGTAGTGTGGGGTTGGCATGGTAAGCTATCTCCGTGTGTCGTTTTTCTTCTTTTCGGACAGGTTCTCCGGGTCTTTGACTTCCATTTTTCCTACTTTTTCCTTCAGCATGGCTTTGTAAAACGCTGCCCTGCTCAAGGGTTCGTATTCTTCGGTTTCTCCCAGTAACACCAGCTTGTCGTCACTGGATTTCCGGAAACTGTAATTCGCCAGGTTTCCCGTTCGCGTGCAGATGGCATGTACTTTGGTTACATATTCCGCGGTAGCCATCAGGGCAGGCATGGGGCCGAACGGGTTTCCCTTGAAATCCATGTCCAGTCCGGCTACAACCACACGAATGCCTTTGTTGGCCAGGTCATTACATACGGTTACGATCTCGTCGTCAAAAAACTGGGCTTCGTCTATGCCAATAACATCGCAATCGTCGGCCAGTATCCGGATGTTTGCCGCGGCCGGGACCGGGGTAGATCGTATTTCATTGGCATCGTGAGACACTACCATTTCATCACTGTGCCGGGTGTCTATTGAAGGTTTGAAGATCTCCACTTTCTGTTTGGCGATCTGGGCACGCCGGAGCCTGCGGATGAGTTCTTCCGTTTTTCCGGAAAACATGGAACCGCAAATAACTTCTATCCACCCAAATTGTTCTTTATGATTAACTGTATTTTCGAGAAACATTTTGTATTTTTCAACTCAGAAACGGGCATAGGTAAACGTTGTTGTTCCGGCCGGCTCGTTATTGGCAATGAGAGGCCGGACTTTATGCACGTATCCGGAATGTGAACAAACTTTTGTTGTGATACTGACTCAAAGAATGTAAAAAATTAAAACCGCCGTAACAAATACCATCTTTTTTGGTATGGAACTTGTGCAGACTAAAGTAAATTTTTTTACTGAAATTTATGCAAAGCTAAGCAAAAAACGGGACGGGTTTTTATGAGGGGCATACCTTTTTTTAATGAAAATATGTTAGAATATTCCTAATATATTTGTATCTGTTCCGGAAAAAGCTATATTAATAGTCATAAAATGATCGGGATAACCGGTGATTTTTGATGGAAAATGAAGGATTCGGGAATTCTCCCCGCAAAAAGGTAACAGACACTAACTTATAAAATAAAAGCGATGAAAAAGAAATTGGAATCCGAATTGGTCAGCATAGCCCATGATATCCTGAAGCTGAAAGGCAGGGAAGATGTGGCCGCACTTCAGGTTCAGGCACAGAAAGTATATGAAAAACTCACCGTGTTGAAATTCGTCGAAGAACACTTTGGAGAGGTACAGCCCAGTATAGGGAAAAGTGAGGCCCTTCAGAAGTTCGAGCAACTCGCAGGCGCCGTAATAGAAGAAAATACGGGGGTTCCGGAAAGCAATCCGCATACCGAAGATATCATAGTGCCGGGAATCGATACCCTGAAGGACATTGTGGCCGAAATGCCGGAAAGGGAAACCCTGGAAGACATTCTTGCCGATATCATGCCCGACCCGGTGTTTGAAAAGCGGGAAACGGAAGATATTACCCCGGTAATGGAAAAGTCCGAAGTACGGGTGAAGTCGCTTAACGACAGGTTGAAAGACGGAGTTACGATAGGGCTCAACGATAAGATTGCCTTTATAAAACATCTCTTTAACGATAGCACAGAAGATTACAACCGGGTGATTTCACAGATCAATACGATAGAAAGCGCAGATGAGGCTAGGAATTTTATTCGGCATATGATAAAGCCGGATTATAACAACTGGGAAGGCAAAGAAAAGTATGAAGAACGGTTTATGACAATCCTCGAACAGAAATTTGCCTGATAAACCGGAAATGAATAATGTCATCTGCTTTTGCTTTCCGGAAATAAGTATATGTAGGGAAAGACGTTTGTAGTGCAAGGTAAGTAGTGTAATAACATGGCCAGACTTTATATAGTGCCCACACCCATAGGTAACCTGGGCGATATGACCTTCAGGGCGGTCGAAATCCTGAAAAACGCAGATACTGTACTTGCGGAAGATACGCGTACCAGCGGGAAATTATTCAAACACTTCGGAATAACTACCTCGTTACAGAGCCATCATATGCATAATGAGCACAAGACGGTAGACGCCATTGTAAGCCGGATAGCGGGCGGTGAGACCATTGCCCTTATTTCCGATGCGGGAACGCCCGCAATTTCCGATCCCGGATTTCTGCTTACCAGAGCCTGCCTGAAACAAGGCCTGGATGTGGAATGCCTGCCCGGGGCAACGGCATTTGTCCCCGCGCTTGTAAACAGTGGTTTACCTAATGACAGGTTTGTATTTGAAGGTTTCCTGCCCGCAAAAAAAGGAAGGCAAACCCGGCTTAAAGCACTTGCGGAAGAAACCCGCACCATGATATTTTATGAATCCCCGTATAAATTGATCAGGACCCTGGGTGATTTTGTAACCTTTTTCGGGGAAGACCGGCCGGTTTCTGTTTCCAGGGAGCTTACAAAACTATACGAGGAAACCCTTCGCGGTACCGCCATAGAAATACTTGCCCATTTTGAAGAAAAACCTCCGAAAGGAGAGATCGTTATCGTGGTGGGTGGAGCCGGGGGCAGGTAACAACTATTCCGCTCCGGAATCGAACTTACCCGATCCCCGATATCTTGTAATGTATTAAGTGAGTGTGGCTATCCACCATATGTTACCGAAAGGGTCTCTGAAACCTGCACTTCTCGTATTGTCGTCTTCATCCAGGGGTGCCATGAGAGAAACCGCCCCGGCATCAAGCGCTTCGTAATAAGTAAGGTCCGTATCTTTTACATAGACATACATGCTTCCCGGAATAACCTGTTTTTTACCGGAAGCCTCCGCCAGAAAAAGGGTGCTGTCCCCTATTTTTATTTCCGAATGCTGTATTTTCTTATGGGTATTCAGTATGCGTATCATTTCCTGTCCCCGGAAAATTCTCCTGATGAAATCTATCAGGGCATCTGCCTTTTCCACCAGCAGGTATGGCATAACCTGTTGGTGCCCTGCAACTATCTTTGTCCGCTTCATTGCTGCTATCGTTTCTTATTTCTATCAACGCATGCAGGAGTGTAAATATTTCCTGGCCGGACAATTATTTTCCGGGGATAACCGAAGTACTTGCGGTACGGAAAAGTAAAAACCGGAAAACGGTATTTCTCAAAGCATGAGTTCCATTTTGATATTTGCTCTTTCATAGGGAGAATCAGGGTTAAGGGGGACCACCCTGAACCCGGACCGGATGTACAGGTTTATAGCGGGGGCCAGCTTGGTGTTGGATTCCAGGAAAATGCGCTTTTTTCCTCTTTTTATGGCGTAGTCTATAGCACGGAGCATAAGCCTTTTACCGATCTTTTGCCCCTGATAGTCTTCGGAAACCGCCATTTTGGCCAGTTCATAGGTGTCCGGGCTATCGGCAATGAGTGCTGCCGTGCCTACTGCCTTTTCACCGGCCAGGGCAATAAGTATTTGGCCGCCCGGCCGGATAATGGTTGGGTAAGGATTTTCGAGCATTTCACTGTCGTGTGGTTCTACGGAGAAATACTTGTGCAGCCACTCGTGATTGAGTCGGGCAAAATCTGCAGTGTACTCGGGCTGAAATTCTATGATCTCTATCAATTTCCGGGAGTTGGTATGCGTGTTCATCTTAAGGCAGTTATTTTTGGTGTTTGTGATATTCGTCCAGGGTGAGTTGCACAAAACCGTTTTGGTCAAAGGTTTGTTCCATGAGGTCGAGAAACCCGAGCCCGTCCTTATGTTCAAGGGCCCGGGCAATACCTTTTTCTCCCGATTTCCATATTTTTTCGTAGGCCGGGAGCTTTTTACGGGCCTTTTCCGTGAGTGCCAGTACCCGTACGCGGTTGTCGTTTGTGCCTGTTTTGGATTCCAGATAGCCCGCTTTTATCATTTTATTGGTAATGGTAATTACCGACGGATGGGCCAGGTGTATCCTGCCGGCGATTTCCGTAATGGAAAGCTTTTGATGCACTTTAAGCAATTCGAATATAACATACCAGTTGGGCTCTATGTCCACTCCCAATTCTTTGTAGAGCTTCCTGCCCTCCCGGATCAGCATGTCGTTTATGCGTTTAAGGCGCATGGTGAAACCGAGATATCCGAGCTCTTTTACAAAATCGTTTTCCATAATTACGTAGTTGACTACGCAAATATATAAAAAATGTAGTCGACTACATAGATTATAAAAAAAGAAATCCGGTATGGAAAGTATAAAACTTTATTCGTACTATTTTTGCACACCAAAAGACAGTGTTTTGTCCAAAAAAACTCCACACCAGGTTCCCGGGCGAAGCCGAGGGAAGGTTTCCTTCGGGGCGATCAATAAGCTGGCCATTCCGGCTATTATTGCGGGTATTGCAGAACCCCTGATCTCCCTGACGGATATAGCGGTTATCGGCAATGTAGAGAAAAACCCCGTGGAAGCGCTTGCAGCGGCAGGTATTGTGGGATCTTTTCTTTCGGCGATCATCTGGATCGTGGCCCAGACCAAGACAGCTATATCTGCTATTGTATCCCGGCATCTCGGCGCCGGAAGATTACATGCCGTGAAGACCCTGGTGCCCCAGGCCATTGCTTTTAATTTCCTGTTGAGCCTGGTCATTTACGGGCTTACTGCATTTTTTGCAAAGTATATCTTCGGAGCCTACAATGCGGAAGGTCTTATTTTAAAATACAGTGTGGAATACTACCAGATAAGGGCCATTGGCTATCCCCTCACTCTGGTAACCTTTGCGCTTTTCGGGGTCTTCCGGGGATTGCAGAACACCTTGTGGGCTATGAAAGCGAGTCTCGCGGGGGCAGTGGTCAATGTAGCGCTGGACTATCTTCTGGTTTACGGTATAGAAGGCTTCATTCCGCCGCTTCACCTCAAAGGCGCTGCCCTGGCAAGCCTGGCCGCTCAACTGATAATGCTGCTGATCGCTTTGTACTTTTTCTTTGTCAGAACCCCCTTTTCCCTGAAACTGCGATTTAAGATAAATCCCAGGATAAAAGATTTGCTCTTTATGAGTTTCAACCTTTTTATTCGTACCGCAGCGCTCAATTTTGCCATATACCTGGCCAATGCGTATGCTACGGGTTATGGTAAAAATTACATTGCCGCCCAGAGTATGCTGATGAATATATGGTTGTTTTTTTCCTTTTTTATTGATGGTTATGCCAATGCCGGAAATGCCATTTCGGGGAGGTTGCTCGGCGCCGGCGATTATAAAAGGCTGTGGCTGTTGAGCATTGATATCAGCAAATATGCCATAACCATCGCTGTAATCTTGATGGCGGTTTGCGGGGTGTTTTACAATTCCATCGGACTGGTTTTTAATAAAGATCCCATGGTGCTTGCGGCTTTTGCTTCGGTGTTCTGGATGGTACTGCTCATGCAGCCTGTCAATGCCGTAGCTTTTATGTTTGACGGTATTTTTAAAGGTCTGGGAGAAGCTGCATATCTCCGGAATGTGTTGCTCATGGCTACTTTTCTGGGGTTCACGCCCACCCTGCTTATTGCCGATTATTTTGATCTTAAACTGTACGGTATATGGATGGCCTTTATGGTCTGGATGCTTATCCGTTCGGGAGCACTTGTCTTTAAATTCCGGAAGAAATACCTCGGGGCTGTCGATTAATATTCGTATTTTCGTTCGTATAACTTCATCTTTTAAAATCTTTAAACAGTATGCCTACTACACGTCCCAATGGTAGTTTATATACCAAGACCGAAGGCAATGTGGCCATAGTGGAATTCGGACATCCTGCCGGGAATTCGCTTCCGCTTGAATTGCTGGAGCGTTTAAAAAATGAATTCGATGCACTTTCCGGAAGGGAGGATGTACATATTATTGTATTGAAAAGCGAGGGAGAGAAAGCATTTTGTGCCGGAGCATCCTTTAATGAACTTGTGGCAGTTGCTTCACCGGAAGAGGGTAAAGCTTTTTTCAGTGGTTTTGCAGGAGTGATCAATGCCATGCGGAAATGCCATAAACTTATTGTGGGAAGGGTGCAGGGAAAAACAGTTGGCGGTGGTGTAGGACTGTCGGCAGCTTGTGATTATGTGCTGGCAACCGAGGCAGCCTCGGTCAAGCTGTCTGAGCTTACGGTGGGTATAGGCCCCTTTGTCATTGCGCCTGCCGTAGAACGGAAAATGGGAAAGGCGGCACTGGCAGAACTCACCCTGGCGCCCGAGCAATGGAAAAGTGCCTACTGGGCCAAGGAAAAAGGCCTGTATGCACGGGTTTTTGATCGTATAAGTGAGTTGGATAAGGAAGTGGCTGTATTTACTGAAAAACTGGCTTCCTACAATCCCGAAGCCCTTGCGGAAATGAAAAGAATTTTGTGGGAAGGGACTTCGCACTGGGACGAACTGTTGCGTACCAGGGCGGAAGTGTCTGGCAAGCTGGTCCTTTCGGAATTTACGCGGAGAGCATTGGAGAGGTTCGGAAAATAACAGTATATCTCGATACCCTAAAAAAGCTGCTGTGAAACAATATATAGCACATATGGCCCTGTTGGTTTCGGATTATGACGAAGCCATTCGGTTCTACACGGAAAAACTGGATTTTACACTGGTGGAAGATACCCGGCTGAGCGATGCGAAACGATGGGTGCTGGTCCGCCCGCCCGGGGAAAAAGGATGTTGTTTGCTACTGGCAAAGGCAGACGGAGCGAAACAGGAGCAATGTGTAGGGAACCAGACCGGGGGGCGCGTTTTCCTGTTTTTGTATACGGACGATTTTCAAAGGGATTATCGGAAAATGAAAGAAAGGGGGGTGAGTTTTGTGCGTCCTCCCAAGGAAGAAGCGTACGGGACTGTTGCTGTTTTTGAGGACCTTTACGGTAATTTGTGGGACCTTCTGGAACCGCGGTAATCCGATATTGTTTAAAATGAAAAAAGGTTGTCATAAACAGAGACAACCTTTTTACAGCTTTAACGCGCTTTTTGAGTAAATAAAAACTAACCTAACTAACTAAAACCTAAAACTAAAGCCTGTATATACGCCGAATGAGTACGGCCTGAAACCGCCGTTGTCATCGGAGAATGTATTCAATTGATATTTAAACATGGGCTCTACCTGGAGGAGGAGCTTGTCCAGTAAAAGATAGTCTACGCCCACCCCCACGTTTGTACTGAAATTTACGCTGTTTATATTATTGGCTTCCCCGAGTTCGGTAGCGAGGGATTCTGACTTCAGCAACACCGAGTTATCCGTAAGGAATAGCGAACTGAGCCCGCCAATGAGGTTAAGACCCAGCCTCTGGTCCACGATCCTGTATTTTACTTCCATGGGAACTTCGATATACCCGAATTCCTGTAACATAAGGCCTTCCTGCGGAGCAAAACTGGAGGCTACCTCTTCCCGGGCAGGAGTCGGAGGGGCGTCATTGGCGTTGGCCACATACAACCCGCCTGCCTTGTCCGATTTCGGTGAATAATTGATATTGTTCAGTGCCCGGGCCTCGAAATCGGGGGCAAAAGAGATGTCGTTCGTATTGTATCCGTAGTTTACCCTGTTTATTCCGGAGCGCAGGCTTACCCTGTTACTTACCTGGTAAGCGACATTGACACCATAGCTGAGGTTAACCTCACCTGACTTGGAATTGCTTTTAAACTCAGGATCAATTGGCGACCCGCCGCTGAGCGAATTGTAATATACCGGGGCAACGTTGGGGTTTATGCTCCATTTTTTAGTGCCTTTCCCCTGTTTTAAGGCCAGTTCCTTTTCCTTATCAGTTTCATTTTCCATTTCTGCAATGGCTTCCAGCAAGGATTTTTTGTTTTCTTCTTTCTTGCTGTTCTCCGTTGTATTATCCTGTCGGGTTTCTAAGCTATTGTTCGTAACCGTATTGTGGTCCTGTTGAGCCACACGACTGTGTGGCTTTACGTTTGTCGTATTGTTATTGCTATCCTGCCGGACCACTGGATTAGTATCGGTAATCGTATTACCGTCTTGTTGAGTCCCACGGCCGCGGGACTTTACGTCTCCAGGATCATTATTGTCATCCTGCTGAACCGCGAGGCTATTATTGGTAGTCGTACTGCGATCCTGTTGAGACGCAGGGCCGTGCGTCTTTACGGGTTGTGAAGGAGTAGTGGCTTTGTCCTCTTCCCTTCCGGAGTCCGCAGGTTCTGTAGATACCAATGGGTCGCTATCTTCCGTAACCTGGTCTTTTTCCCGGGAAGTTTCTTTTTCCCCGGCAGGTACGTTATGGTCTTTTACGACCTTCTCGATAGGGTCACCGGGTGTGTCTGCAGAATCTGTAGGCAGGAAATTCAGCCCTGCGGTAAGCAGCAGGGCAATGACGGCGGCAATTCCGCCCAGGCGCCACCAGAGTACGGGAACGGTTTTTTTCCGCCTGTCTGCAATGCCGGCCGCTTCATCTGAAGCGTTATCCAGTTTAGCCTCAATACCGGACCACAAATCCCGTTCAGGGAAAACTTCAAAGTCCTTGAATTTTTCCTGGAACAGTCTGTCTATGTTTTTTTTGTTGCCCATTATGTTATAGTGACTTCACTTTTTTTTTACGATGGTCTTCTTCGATATGTGATTTCAGGATCACCCTCGCCCTGGACAGGTTGGACTTTGATGTACCTTCGGAAATCCCCAGCATTTCGGAAATTTCCTTATGTGAATATCCGTCCATTACATAGAGGTTGAACGTGAGCCTGTATTTGTCCGGGAGTCTTTGTATGATCCCGAGCAGGTAATCCAGGCTGATATCCTCATCCTCTATTTCCGCTTCCACTTCATCTTCTATTTCTTCCGAAACAATGTTAAAGACCTTTTCCTTTCGGTATTTCTGGAGTACGGTATTTACGGCTATCCGCCGTATCCATCCTTCAAAAGAACCTTTAAACCGGTACTGGTCAATTTTGTTAAATATAGCCATGAAGCTATCCTGCAGATTGTCTTCTGCCTCTGTCTGGTTCCGGGAGTATTTCAGGCAAATACTGTATAACTTACCGTTGAAAAGACGGTACAGCTGTTCTTGAGCCTTTCTGTCCCGGTCCTTGCACCGGCTTATGAGTTCTTCTAAACTCACCTATAGTTTCACGTTAGTTTTGGTTTACCCCCTGTAAAAACCCTTTATCCTGATTTAACAGTACAGGGGGTTCCGGTTAATTTGTTTGGTTTTATTCTTCTTCCTCTTTAACGGGGATGGTATACGTCAGGAATGTATATTCACCTTCGCTGTCCACTCCTGTAATAAAACGGAATTCGTATGTTTCATTGTACTGAACATCAAAAGCGAAATCGGCTTCCTTTACCACAGTCTGTGCACTGTCGCATTCCACCCCGTCCTGTGCCTGGGCAACGGCCCAGAATGTCCTTTTCTGGATGGTATCGCTGGCCTGGGTTTCATTACTAAAGTCAATGCCTACAAACTGATGGCACTTATTCGGTATGGAATAGGTGAAAGCTATAGTGTCAGTTTCCCCGTAAATCAATGTATCCGGAACATCCACACTTTCAATAGGTAAAGTGGTGTAATAAAAATTAGCCCCGTCGTCATTCAGACATCCGGAAAATGCTAATACCACAGTTAAAAACACGACTGCAATGCTTACTTTTTTCATGTTGCTTTTGTTTAATTTTAGGAGGTTTTGATGTTATTATTAATGTATTTATAGACGTGTTTATTGCTCTCGTTTTAATGTTTTTACTTTCTTTTACTGATAGAAAGATGTAGAGAGTGCAATATGGTTGCGTGAAGTATAAAAAAATCCCGCCCTTCGGTGTGGAGGACAGGATTTCAATACGATTAATATTTGTGATGCCTTACGCTTTAATGGCTTTCAGGGCTTCCTTGATCTTGCCTTCCAGTTCTTCCAGGAGTTCCGGGTTGTCTTCGAGGAGGAGTTTAACGGCATCCCGCCCTTGTCCGAGTTTGGTGTCTCCGTAACTGAACCAGGAACCACTCTTTTTAACGATCTCGTATTGTACACCCAGATCCAGGATTTCACCTACGCGAGAAATACCTTCTCCGTACATAATGTCAAATTCTGCGGCTTTAAACGGCGGTGCCACTTTGTTTTTTACCACTTTTACCTTGGTCTTGTTTCCCGCCACATCGCCGTTGCTGTCCTTGATCTGGGTAGATCTCCGGATGTCGAGGCGCACGGAAGCGTAGAACTTCAACGCATTTCCGCCGGTCGTGGTTTCGGGATTACCGAACATTACCCCGATCTTTTCCCGGAGCTGGTTGATAAAGATCACCGTACATTTGGTCTTGCTTATGCTCGCCGTAAGCTTCCGGAGGGCCTGGGACATCAACCGGGCGTGCAGTCCCATTTTGGAATCGCCCATTTCTCCTTCAATTTCGCTTTTCGGGGTCAGTGCGGCGACAGAATCGACAACAACGATATCTATGGCCCCCGAGCGGATAAGGTTGTCGGCTATTTCAAGGGCCTGTTCCCCGTGGTCGGGCTGGGAAATGATAAGGTTGTCCACATCCACACCGAGTTTCTTGGCATAAAACCGGTCGAAAGCATGTTCTGCATCAACAAAAGCTGCAATTCCCCCGGCTTTCTGTGCTTCTGCCATGGCATGAAGGGTGAGGGTGGTCTTACCCGACGATTCCGGACCGTATATCTCTATGACCCTGCCTTTGGGGTAACCGCCTACACCGAGGGCAATATCAAGGCCGATAGATCCCGTGGGAATGATTTCCACATCTTCCACTACATGGTCTCCCATCTTCATCACCGCCCCTTTTCCGTAGGTTTTGTCCAGCTTATCAAGGGTAAGCTTCAGGGCCTTTAGTTTTGCGTCTTTCTCTGAACTCATTGCTGCGTGTTTTCTAAAAAAATAATTCGTGCTAAAATACCATTTCTTTTTCAGAGTGGCAACGGGTATGGGGGTGTTGTTGGCGGGCATATTTATACGATTGACGGGGAACCTGTTGTTTTTACCATATACATGTGCTTTGCAGTGCTGTGAAAAAAAACTATTTTTGCAAAAATTTTTTGATTCTTTAACCTTAAAATTCGTATAGCATGCAACTGTACAATACTTTAAGCGCTAAGGAAAGGGCAGCACTCATTGAAAAGGCTGGTAAAGACCGCTTTACACTCTCTTTCTACAAGTACCATCACATTAAAAATCCGCAGATTTTCCGGAACCATATGTTCGTTACCTGGGACGAACTGGACGTTCTGGGGAGGATCTATATTGCGCGGGAAGGCATAAATGCACAACTGTCCGTTCCGGCAGATCACTTCAAGGCTTTTAAAAACCACCTGGACAGTATTACATTCCTGGAGAACGTAAGGCTCAACATTGCCATAGAGCAGGATAACAAATCCTTTCTGAAACTCAAGGTAAAAGTAAGGAACAAGATCGTGGCGGACGGCCTGGACGACGATACTTTTGATGTTACCGACAAAGGCACGCATGTAGACGCCGCTAAATTTAACGAACTCATCGATGACCCCGATACCATCCTGGTAGATATGCGCAACCACTACGAAAGTGAAATAGGCCATTTTAAAAATGCCGTTACACCGGATGTAGACACTTTCCGGGATTCCCTGCCTATCATAGAGGATGACCTGAAAGCACACAAGGAAGATAAAAAGCTGGTGATGTACTGTACCGGGGGAATTCGGTGCGAGAAAGCCAGTGCGTACTTCAAGCACAAAGGGTTTAAGGATGTGTATCAGCTGGAAGGCGGTATTATAGAATATACCCGGCAGGTCAAGGACAAAGAACTGGAAAATAAGTTTGTAGGTAAGAATTTTGTCTTTGACGAGCGGCGTGCCGAACGCATATCCGATGATGTCATAGCACATTGCCATCAATGCGGTAAGCCCTGCGATACTCATGTGAATTGCGCCAATGAAGGTTGCCATCTGCTCTTTATACAATGTGAGGAGTGCGCGGAGAAAATGAACGGGTGCTGTTCAGAAGCATGTATGGAAATTGTGGCATTGCCCTATGAAGAACAAAAAGCCTTGCGCAAGGGAAAATACAAGAGCAATAATATTTTTAAAAAAGGACGGTCTGAAGTGCTCAGATACAAGAGTTAAGGTGTCCGGTTGTGTTTAAAAATACCGGTTTTCAGGGAATGGTAAACCGGGGTATTTACAAGTCCGGTAAAGTAAAAAAACGTATCTTTACATTTTGTAAGGTGTAGATACACTTTGCCGTGAGATAATTAATTATGAACCCTTTACTGCATGTTTCCGGGAAAACACGTGAAAAATGCAGGTACAATATATATGAAATATGGGATGTAGCAGTTGTTCAACCGGTAAGGGAGGACAACCACGGGGATGTAAGAACAATGGTACATGCGGGACCGATGGTTGCAATAAGCTTACTGTTTTTGATTGGCTTTCCAATATGGCACTTCCCTCAGGTCAGCAATCTTTTGACTGTGTGGAAGTCCGCTTTAAAAATAGCAGAAAGGAATTTTTCAGGAATAGCGAGAAACTTTCACTCTCCATTGGAGATATCGTTGCTACCGAAGCAGCTTCCGGGCACGACGTGGGGATTGTTACCCTTACCGGCGAGTTGGTAAAGGTGCAGATGAAAAAAAAGA
Organism: Sinomicrobium kalidii; assembly: GCF_021183825.1. GTDB lineage: Bacteria > Bacteroidota > Bacteroidia > Flavobacteriales > Flavobacteriaceae > Sinomicrobium > Sinomicrobium kalidii. Next base: position 2,637,378 of record NZ_CP089211.1, read on the forward strand.
AGGCAGACTGGGAAGACCCGTCCCTGCCCAGGATATACCGCAAGGCCTCCCAGCGGGACATTGATGTGTGGACCAGTGTAAGGAACAAGGAGGAGGAAGTAAAGAAAAGGTCCCGTGAACTGGCAATAGCCCTGGGCCTTCAGATGAAAATCTCCGATATCGAATACCAGGGAGACGGCTCCAAGGCCACTTTCTACTACACCGCAGACGAGCGTGTAGACTTCAGGCAGCTTATTAAGGATATGGCGCGGGCCTTTAGCGTGCGTATAGAAATGCGGCAGATCGGTTTCCGGCAGGAAGCATCACGTCTCGGTGGTGTGGGGTCCTGTGGCAGGGAATTGTGTTGTTCCACCTGGCTTACCGATTTCCGGTCGGTCAATACCTCTTCGGCCAGGTATCAGCAACTGTCCCTCAATCCGCAAAAACTTGCCGGGCAATGCGGAAAACTCAAGTGTTGCCTTAACTACGAGCTCGATGCTTATCTCGATGCCCTTCAGGAATTTCCAAAGACAGATGTAAAACTATACACCAGGAAGGGAAAGGCCGTTTGCCAGAAAATAGATATTTTTAAGGGCTTTCTCTGGTATGCCTATGAAGAAAACAGTGCCAACTGGCATAAACTGATGCTGGACCAGGTTCATGAAATTATCGATAAGAACCAGGAGAATGTCAAGGTGGAGAGTCTGGAGGAATATGCCTCGGAAATCACCGATGAAAATACTAAACGGGAGTTTGAAAACGTTGTAGGACAAGACAGTCTTACCAGGTTCGATCAGCCAAAGAAGAAACGAAAGAACAAAAACCGAAAGAAGAGGAACCCCAAAAGGACCGCAAGAAAAAGAGGATAAATAAACAAAGACCGACGATTTAATCCTCATACCGGAAATTAAGATGATGTGAAGGGAAAAATGAATTTCCGGACGAGGCATTGTTGCAAGCAAAACCGTTAATTATAACAATGGGTAAGATCATCAGATCGTTTTTTTGGATGGGAAGTGTACTGCTACTGTCTTGTAATTCCAACAGTGTGTATTCCGATTACCAGGCACTCAGCAATTCCTGGAACAAAGAAAAAAGCGTGGATTTTACTTTCCAACCTCCCGATACCGTACAACCCTACAACATGTTTATTCATTTGCGAAACGATGAAAGCTATAAATTCAGCAACCTGTTTCTCATCGTCAACCTCAATTTTCCCGATGGCAGGGTAATTGCAGATACCCTGGAATACGAAATGGCCAGGCCTGACGGGGAATGGCTGGGGCAAGGAATTACCGACCTGAAGGAGAGTAAATTATGGTACAGGGAAAACGTTGTTTTTCCGGTGTCCGGAGATTATACCGTAAGTGTGAAACACGCCATGAGGGAAGTCGGGGAAGTAGAAGGGATAGGAGAACTGGAAGGCATCACTGATGTAGGGATTGAAATAACAAAACCGGAAAAAAAATAGAATAGTAGCAAAGTTGTGAAGTTATAGGGCTGTGATATAACCCGATAACTCCACAACCGAATAACCCGATAACTGAACAAGATGGGAAAAGCACCTGCCAAGAAAAATAAAAAACGAGGTTTTGGAACATATATCAAGTGGTTTTGGGGACTGTTTTTCGGAGCCGTTGCCCTGGTAGTACTGTTGTTTCTGTTGGCTTCCTGGGGAGCTTTCGGTACCATGCCAACGTTTGAAGTGCTCGAAAATCCGCAGACCAACCTCGCTACGGAGATCATTTCGGTCGATGGAAAAACACTCGGTAAATATTATCTGAATGATAACAGGACGCCCGTTTCGTATGATGAATTGCCGGACCATTTGATAAAGGCGTTGGTAGCGACCGAGGACGAACGTTTTTACAGTCATTCCGGTATAGATGCCCGGGGAACGTTGAGGGCGATTGTTTTCCTCGGTAGAAAGGGAGGAGCCAGTACGATTACCCAGCAATTGGCAAAACAACTGTTCACCGAGAGACCTTCACGCAACATTTTTGCTCGGGTTATGCAAAAAGTAAAAGAGTGGATAATTGCGGTCCGGTTAGAAAGACAATATACAAAGGAGGAAATCATTTCAATGTATTTCAATATCTATGGTTTTGGTTATATGGCCAGTGGAATAAACTCTGCATCCAGAACCTATTTCGGAAAGGAACCTCAGGACCTTAATATCCAGGAATCGGCCATGCTGGCGGGAATGTTTAAAAATTCATCCCTGTACGATCCCATAAAGCGCCCCGAATTAACAACACGAAGAAGGAATCTGGTATTCAGCCAGATGGAAAAGAACGACTTCATTACAGAAGAGGAAAAGGATTCATTGCAAAAGCTGCCCATAAAGCTTAATTTTAATATAGAGTCCCACAGAGAAGGACTGGCCACGTATTTCAGGATGTACCTCCAGGGCTTTTTGAAAGACTGGGCCAACGATCCCGAAAACCGGAAGCCCAATGGTGATAAATACAATATTTACCTGGACGGACTCAAAGTTTATACGACGATAGATTCCCGTATGCAACAATACGCTGAAGAAGCGGTAACGGAACACATGAAAAAGCTCCAGGCAGAATTTTTTCACCAGAATACGCCCGATCGGAATAAAACGGCTCCGTTTTTAGGACTTACCGAGGAAGAAATAGATGCTACGATGGAACGCGCCATGAAGCAATCGGAACGCTGGCGGAAAATGAAATACGACCTGGACAAATCTGAAAAGGAAATCCGGGAGTCCTTTGAGAAAAAGACCGAAATGACCGTTTTTTCCTGGGAGGGTGAAAAGGATACGGTCATGACCCCGATGGACTCTATCCGCTATTACAAGTCTTTCCTCCGTACGGGAATGATGTCCATGGAACCCCAAACCGGTCATGTGAGGGCCTGGGTAGGGGGGATAAATTACAAACACTTTCAATATGACCAGGTAAAACAGGGAGCCCGGCAATCGGGGTCGACATTTAAACCGTTCGTGTATGCCACTGCCATCGACCAGTTGCACATGTCGCCGTGCGACAGGCTTCCCGATGTGCAACACTGTATAGAGGCCAATAAATATGGGAACCTAAAGCCGTGGTGCCCCAAGAACTCCAGTGGCAAATACACCGGTAAAATGCTCACCCTCAAGGAAGCACTGGCAAATTCCGTAAACACGATCACTGCCACCCTGATCGACAAGGTAGGTCCCGTGCCGGTAGCCCAGCTAGTGCGAAACCTGGGGATAGAATCCGATATCCCCCCGGTGCCGTCTATAGCTCTCGGAACTCCCGATTTTACTGTTTATGAAATGGTGGGCGCCTACAGTACCTTTGCCAATCAGGGCGTATACGTGAAGCCGGTGATGATTACCCGTATCGAAGATAAGAACGGTACGGTACTGTTCGAATATGTTCCGGAGACAAAGGACGTTATGAGTGAAGAGGTTGCCTATACTACCGTTAAGCTCATGGAAGGGGTAACCCAGTCCGGTTCCGGAGTGCGGTTACGCAATAAATGGGCGGTCAATAATACGCTGTATAAAGAAATCATTACAGGTTATCCGTATGAATTTACTAACCCGATCGCCGGGAAGACAGGGACTACACAAAACCAGAGCGACGGTTGGTTTATGGGTATGGTGCCCAATCTCGTAACAGGAGTCTGGGTAGGAGGAGAAGACCGCGCCATCCATTTCAGGAGTATTTCATACGGGCAGGGAGCGAGTATGGCGCTTCCCATATGGGGGCTGTACATGAAAAAGTGTTACACCGATGAAGAACTGGGTGTTTCCAAAGGGGAGTTCAGGAAACCGGAAAACCTCTCTATCGAAATAGACTGTTCGAAAGTTGAAGACTCCGTTACACCGGAAGAAACCAACCTGGAAGAGATCGATTTCTAGGTGTTTTTAAATATTCGAAATACAAGCCGTCAAAACTGTCTTTTTTGTTAAATTATTCGTATTTTTCCCTGAAAAATTACGAAATGCTCATTGGACAGACGGTAAACCGGCCAATATGTGCTTAGGGCATTCCATCTGACCTATTGGAAACAAATAAAAATCACAGATGAAATGATAAATAAAAGGGTAGCTTCAGTTGCCGAAGCCCTGCATGGTGTCCGTGACGGGATGACCTTTATGCTCGGAGGTTTCGGTTTGTGCGGGATTCCCGAGAACAGTATAGCAGAACTGGTGCGTCTCGGTGTTAAGGGGATCACCTGTATATCCAACAATGCCGGAGTTGACGATTTCGGTCTCGGTCTTTTGCTTCAAAAGCACCAGATAAAAAAGATGATATCTTCCTATGTGGGCGAAAACGACGAATTTGAGCGGCAAATGCTCAGCGGGGAGCTCGAGGTGGAACTTACCCCTCAGGGGACCCTGGCGGAGAAATGCCGGGCTGCACAGGCCGGAATCCCCGCTTTTTTTACTCCCGCAGGCTATGGTACCGAAGTAGCTGAAGGAAAGGAAACCAGGGAATTCAACGGTAAAATGTATGTTATGGAAGAAGCCTTTCAGGCTGATTTTGCCATTGTAAAGGCCTGGAAAGGAGACGAAGCCGGAAACCTGATTTTCAAGGGAACAGCGAGGAATTTTAACCCCTGTATGTGCGGGGCAGCGAAAGTTACGGTGGCTGAAGTTGAAGACCTGGTCCCGGCCGGTGAACTCGACCCTAACCGGATTCATATTCCGGGAATCTTCGTGCAGCGGATATTTGAAGGGAAAAACTACGAGAAGCGAATAGAGCAGCGAACCGTGAGAGAAAAACAGTCTTAAATTTTCAACGATCCACGCATTATGTTAGACAAAAACGGTATAGCAAAACGAATAGCCAGGGAGGTCAGGGACGGGTATTATGTAAATCTCGGAATAGGTATACCCACCCTGGTGGCCAATTATGTCCCGGAGGGGATAGATGTTGAATTTCAAAGCGAAAACGGGGTGCTGGGCATGGGGCCGTTTCCGAATGAAGGCGAAGAGGATGCCGATCTGATCAATGCCGGAAAACAAACGATAACCACACTTCCCGGAGCCTCCTTTTTCGATTCTGCAATGAGTTTCGGGATGATACGCGGACAGCACGTCCACCTTACGATACTTGGTGCCATGGAAGTTGCCGACAACGGGGATATTGCCAACTGGAAGATACCCGGAAAAATGGTGAAAGGTATGGGGGGAGCAATGGACCTGGTAGCTTCGGCCGATAATATTATCGTAGCCATGATGCATACCAACAAGGCGGGGAAATCCAAGTTGCTTAAAAGTTGTACCCTGCCGTTAACAGGGGTGAATTGTGTAAGGAAAATAGTGACCAATCTCGCCGTGCTGGAAGTTACCGATCAGGGATTCAAACTGCTCGAACGTGCTCCGGGGGTGTCTGTTGATGAAATAAAACAGGCTACCGAAGGCCGTCTAATCGTGGAAGGGGATATCCCCGAAATGCAATTATAAATAATTGCTGGTTGAGACGCACGGCCGTGCGTCTCAAACGATGGATCCATTAATGATCTTATCCGAACAGATCGCTGATCACATCTTCTATTTTGGATACCACGGCCACCCGTATTTCCGGTTTTTTGATGGTGATCTTATTCTGTTTTGATACAAAAATGGTAGAAAAGCCCAGTTTTTCGGCTTCCATAATACGTTGGTCCACCCGTTGTACGGGGCGAATTTCCCCGGCAAGGCCTACCTCGGCGGCAAAACAGATGTTTTTTTCTATGGCAATATCTTCGTTGCTGGATAGTACGGCAGCTACAACAGCGAGGTCTATCGCAGGATCGTCCACCGAAATTCCCCCGGTGATATTCAAAAAGACATCTTTGGCCCCCAGCCGGAAACCGGCCCTTTTTTCCAATACTGCAAGGAGCATATTCAGCCGTTTAACGTTATATCCTGTGGTGCTGCGCTGTGGTGTGCCGTAAACCGCAGTGCTTACCAGTGCCTGGATTTCTATCATGAGTGGCCGTATCCCTTCCAGGGTGGCGGCAATGGCCGTTCCGCTCAGGGAGTCTTCATTCCGTGAAATGAGTATTTCCGAAGGATTGGCCACCTCGCGCAGACCGCTGCCCAGCATTTCGTAGATGCCCAGTTCTGCGGTAGACCCGAAACGGTTCTTTAAAGCCCTTAATATACGGTATACGTAATTGCGGTCGCCTTCAAACTGAAGTACAGTGTCTACCATATGTTCCAGTATCTTGGGGCCGGCAATGTTGCCTTCCTTGGTAATGTGTCCTATGAGGATCACCGGGATGTTGGTTTCCTTGGCAAACTTGATGAGCTCTGCCGTACATTCCTTGATTTGTGAAATACTTCCGGCAGAAGACTCGATGTAGTCGGAATGAAGGGTCTGTATGGAGTCAATAATAAGGATGTCGGGGGTTACGCTTTCAATTTGCTTAAAGATATTCTGGGTTTTGGTCTCCGTAAGGATATAACAGTTTTCGCTGTCCGGGTTTATGCGTTCCGCTCGCATTTTTATCTGGGCCTGGCTCTCCTCCCCGGAAACGTAAAGGGTTTTGTAGCGGAGTTGCAGCGCAATCTGGAGGAGCAGGGTGCTTTTTCCTATCCCCGGTTCACCCCCGAGCAAAATAACGGAGCCCGGCACAATGCCGCCACCCAATACACGGTTGAATTCATCGTCCCCGGAAGGCATCCGGTGCTCTTCGGTCCTGGAAATTTCGTTTATTTTAAGAGGTTTTACCGCCCTTTTGCTTTTCGCCGCGCCCTGTTTCCAGGTGTTTTTTTCTTCCTTCTGGATGACTTCCTCTACAATGGTATTCCATTCCCTGCACGAGGTGCATTGCCCCTGCCATTTGGCATATTGGGCTCCGCAATTCTGACAAAAATAGGAGGTCTTTACTTTAGCCATGTTAATCGGGTTCGGATATGGTATTTTCCCGGTCTAAAATAGGCATTATTTTTGGATCGCGTCTCTGAATCCTAATAATTGATGGCCTCGATCCGTTCCATGATAAGGTCCTTGTGAATAAAGTCGATTTCCTTCATCCCGAAAGCTTTTTTATAGGTCCGGGTCGCCTTTTTCAGGTCGCCGGTCTTTTCCAGGTGTTCCGCTTCGAAGAAATAGCCCAGCATGGTATCGGGAAATTCCTTTTTGGCAAGGTCGCTGAGTTGTTCCAGTGAGGCATAATCCTCTTTTTTAAGACTTGCGGCATAAATGGCCATAATATCGTTGAGGCTTACCTGTTTCCGGAAGCCGAAAAGGTTTTCTGCCCTTTCGTATTTTTTATTCAGGTATTCGATGACCGGTTCGTCCGAAGTAAGTATATTGTTTTTGTATTCATAAGGGGTAATGGGACGGAAAATGGTGAATATATCGTTCAGTGCCCTCGGAATAGCACAGGATGCGGCCGCATGACTGTCGGTATTCTCAAAGCTGTCGTAGAAATAGAACAGTTGATCGTTCTTTATGGCCTGCAGTGATGTGTTGAGGTTGTTGATACGCTTTACCTGGTCTTTGTCACCGTCCTCCCCGACGGCCATATAATAAAACTTCACCGTATTTATTGCAGCCAGCCGCTCTGAAAGGTGCTTGTCCAGGTTCGGCGCAAATTCCGGGTGAATGTCAATATAGGCATCGAACAAAGGCTTTTCCTTGAAGAGGTAATAATTTATAAAATTACCGGTAAAGCGGTGGCCCACAATCATTTTAAAGTTGGCCAGATTGTATTCGTTTGCTATGGAAGGCAGGAGTTCCATACCGATAAATTCGAAGAAATCGGCCCCCTTTCCTGCGGGAAATCCCCTTTTGCTGTCATAGGTGCAATCCTGTGTGGCATTAACTCCCTGGTCAATCCCTGCAATGATGCTTTCGGGCATTTGTCCGTTGGCGGCATAAAATTTTGAATTGGTCACCACCAGGTCAAAAAGATAGTCTGCATTGAGTACCAGGATCAGCGGATAAGGCCGGTCTTCCGAATAATTTTCCGGTATGTGTAACCGTATGTTTCTCGTTTCCTCCAGCAATTCCGATTCAAAAGGGATCGAGCGGGTCTGGGCGTAGGTGTTTGTTGTGATAAGGCATCCCAGCAGTATATAGCATAAGAGTTTCATATGTTGGAAGGTATAAAATGGTTTGGTGTATTATGGTTCATCCTGTTTTTTTCATTGAATTACAAATGAAAAATTCCGGGGATGTTGGGGGCACCACGGACTTATTCACCACTGAAAAACGTCATTCTGACATTTTTGCTATAGTGTTAAATGTCTTGTATGTAGGTAGTTTGGATTGATGGCAATATACTAAATATTACCATTATCTCAAATTGCGAATGAATTTTTAACGAAAAGACAATATGAGGAAATCAGTTATTTTTATTATAGAGGGGGAGAAGTAGAAATGACATAATACCCAGAAATACAATAACCGCGGTCTGGGATAACCATACGATCCACCCGAAGGAGGTCCCTACGGTATAGGCTACCCCATATAACAGGATGGCTTCTGCGATGAGAAAGGGATAAGTGCCGAAGCCCCCGTTTGTAAAGGCAATGGTAAACGACCCTACCACAAAAAGAGAAAGCGATTGTGAGAAAGTGATGGACTGTGTTTCTGGAAAAGCGTAGATGCAGATATGGAACATAAGCACATACATGAGCCAGATAAACAGGGTATGTGCAATGAACGCCCATTTCTTTTTCATGGAAAGTATGCTGAACACGCCCTCTTTGAGCCCTTTGATAAAATTCTTTATTTTTTCACCTATGGCGGAACGGGTCCGCCGGAGATAAATCCAGAAAAGGGCAGCGAGCAGGATTCCGGCAATTCCTAAGATGACCAGTTTTTCGGGATTGATGTTGTGGGTATTGAGCAGGCTCCACAAGGTATCGAATTGCAGGAAAAAAGCAATGAAAAGAATGCATACGGAAATAAAGAGGTCGGCAATGCGTTCTGCCACAATGGTGCCGAAGGCCTTTTCAAAAGGTACTTTGTCGTATTTGTTAATAACGACGGCCCGTGATACTTCTCCCGAACGCGGGATGGCAAAATTCAGCAGGTAACCGATACTGACCGCCATAAAACTGTTGGGAATCCTTGCCCTGTATCCCAGGGGCTCCAGCAGGTAATTCCAGCGATACGCCCTGGAAAAATGGCTCAGGATACCAAAAAACATGGAAATCCAGATGTAGAAGTAGTCGGCTTTGAGGAAATTCTGCTTCAGTTGCCTGAGCTGCTCCGGGCTGAACTTGGTATAGGTATACCAGATCAAAAAGATACCCAGGGCAAGCGGGAGTGCTATCTGAATGATGTTGGATAATTGCTTTTTCACTACTCGGTATGCCGTTTCGCGATCCCCGTTTCCGTATCCGGAGGCCGGAGCCATATTGTTTTTTGGGTGAGACCGGGTGTAGAAGCCGCCTGGTCGCCCTTATTTGAGAGAGTTGTCCTTTTCGTTGGGAAAAACCAATGAGGGTTTAAAGGATTTGGCTTCTTCGAAATCCATGGTACCGTACGAAATGATAATAACAACATCGCCCTTCTGGACTCTCCTGGCCGAAGGACCGTTCAGCGTAATTTCGCCGCTGCCGCGGTTTCCTTTAATGACATAGGTCTCCAGGCGTTCCCCGTTGTTGATGTTTACGATCTGTACTTTTTCTCCTTCAATAATATTGGCGGCTTCCATCAATGCTTCGTCTATAGTGATGCTGCCGATATAGTTGAGTTCGGCCCCGGTGACCGTAACCCTGTGTATCTTGGATTTAACTACTTGTATCTGCATGGTGCAAAGGTAATTATTAATTGGGAGTTATATGTTAAGAATTGTTAACCTGCCGGATTTCAGGAGTATATTTCGTTTGTCGTGTTGTGTGCATATGAGTTTGTTAACTAATTCAGGGCAATGTTGTCTATTAACCGGACATCACCAGCATAAACCGCAATAAACGCCCTGTATTTCCTGTTGTTGGTTTTTACATCTGCCGTCTGCAGGGTATCTGCATCGGCTATTTCCATATATTCCAGTTCAAATAACGGGTGTCTTTTAAATTGTTCTGTAACCCATTCCCTTACTTCTGTTGCACTTTCCGTGCCAAATTTTTCTTTGGCGGTTTGCAGGGTACGGTATATAAAACCACCTTCTTTTCGCTGCTCTTTTGTCAGGCGTTCGTTGCGGGAACTCATGGCCAGGCCGTTTTCTTCCCTTTCAATGGGGCATCCGTGTACCTGAACGGGCAGCTGGTGTTTTTTTACCAGTGTTTTTATAACCTGGAGCTGTTGGTAATCTTTTTCACCGAAGTAGGCATTGTGCGGTGCTACAATTTCAAAAAGGCGTTTTACAATGGTGCCTACACCGTCAAAATGGCCTTTCCTGTACCTGCCTTCCATCCGGAATTCGAGTCCGTCAAAATCAAAAGAGGCGGAAGAGACATCGCCGGTATAGATCTCTTCGACTTCCGGGGCAAAGATGATAATGTCCGGGACTACGGAGGTAAGCAGTTTAGTGTCGGCCTCCAGGTCTCGCGGGTATTTGTTCAGGTCCTCTTTGTTGTCAAACTGTGTAGGGTTTACAAAGATGCTTACCACTACCACGTTATTTTGTGCGGCAGCTTCTTTCACCAGGGAAAGATGGCCTTTGTGCAGGGCTCCCATAGTTGGCACGAGCCCTATGGTCCTGCCTTTATTTCTCAGTTGCAGCAGTTCTGCCCTAAGCGACTCCTTTGTGTGGAAAACAGCCATGGTTAAATAATTAACAGCCTGCAAATCTATGTATTTTAATGGAATTGAACATGCACGGGGTCAGGTATTCGATAAATTTTCAGGGAGAAAAGCCTTTTCCCGGCGCTTATTTAACTTTTGGAGGGTATTTCTTCCAAAAACCGGAAGGGTCTTATGCGATATAACTAAAAATCAGGGCAAAATGATGATTTTGCAGGGAATACAGGTGCGAGAAATAAGTGCGTTAGGCATATTTTTTGTATTTTTGCATGCTTTGGGAGTTTTTTGGAAAAAATAAACAGCTTCTTGGACAAAAGTTTTATTGTAAACAAAACAAATTTATGACTGATAAAAAAGTGTTATTTGTTGCCTCCGAAATGATACCCTATTTGCCGGAGAACGAAGTGTCTTCACTGGCATATGAAAATCCCAGAATGGTAAACGACAGGGGCGGGCAAATACGAATTTTTATGCCTCGGTTTGGAAATATTAACGAGAGAAGGCACCAACTGCACGAAGTGATACGCCTCTCCGGAATGAATCTGGTGATTAACGATATGGATATGCCGCTCATCATTAAGGTGGCATCGATCCCCAAAGAGCGGATACAGGTATATTTTATAGATAACGAGGAGTATTTTAAACGCAAGGCTACTTTCTCTGATGAAGACGGAAACCTTTTTCCGGACAATGACGAAAGGGCCATTTTTTTTGCCAAAGGAGTTGTTGAAACCGTCAAGAAACTGAACTGGTCTCCCGATATCATTCATGTTCATGGCTGGATGGCCGGTATGCTCCCGCTTTACCTGAAGAAATACTATGCAGACGAACCGTTGTTTGCCGAAAGTAAAATAGTGACTTCGGTGTACAACAAAGATTTTGACGGGACGTTAGATAAACAAATGATAGAGAAGGTGAAATTCGACGGTATTTCCGAAGGAGATGTTCATGCGCTGGAATCTCCGGATTATTCCAGTATCCTCAGGGTGGCCATAGACAATTCAGACGCCGTGGTGGTGGCTTCGGAAAACATACCTTCAGACCTGGAAGAATATTTGAAAAATGTAGATAAACCGGTATTGCCCTATGTCTCTATCTATGAGTTTGAAGATGCTTACGAAAAATTTTACGAAACAAAGGTTTTAGGTTAAATCAGGGTTGATAAAGTGATGTGACGAAGCTCCACCGCCTTCTGGGGCGGGTTTAAAGTACAGATCGGGACAAAGAGGAAATGTCTGCGGTTGCCGAGCGAAGTCGAGGCATCAGTCCAAAAAAATAAAGACAGAATGAAGAAAGCGTATTTTCGATTATACAAAGCAATACTGTTGACAAGCGGCATTGCTTTTTTTGCTTCCTGTGATAAGGATGTCAATACCATTGGTACTGATATTATAGGCGACGGAAATTTCGAAACCGATAGGGCGGAGTTTGATGTGTATGCCTATAACCGGAAACTGAATGCTGCGCAGACCAATGGTTTGTCATTATATCAGCTGGGTGTTTTTAACGATCCTATCTATGGAAAAACAGAAGCGGGCATAGTGTCGCAATTGTATTTGAACAATACAAATCCCACTTTCGGATTGGCCTCACAGGGACGGGAGGAAGAGTACGCAAACGATAATGATAACAGTACCACTCCCGAAAACGAAACCGTAACAAGAGTATATCTCAACATTCCTTTTTTCGGTAGTGTGGCCGATGGTGAAACCGAAAATAATGACGAAGGAGTTCCCGTGGCCAGGGAATACGACCTGGACTCCATTTATGGCAGCCAGGATGCCGAATTCAGATTGCGGGTTGAAGAACTTACATATTACCTCAGGGATCTCGATCCTTCAAGTGGTTTCCGCGAACGGCAGGAGTATTTTTCCGATAAGGATTTTTCTGCATATGCCGGGGCAATACTGTGTGATAGTGTAATAAAGATCGATAACCGGGAAATTTTGATCTACGGTGAAGAAGACGACCCCGATACCGAGGAAAACGAAGAGGAACAGGTAGAAACGAGACTGACTCCCAGGATACGGGTGGCGATGGACAGAAATATGGAATTTTTTCAGCAAATACTCGATAAGGAAGGGGAAAGCGAGCTGATAAGCAACAACAACTTCAGGGAGTTTATCAGGGGGCTCCGTTTTTCAGCTTCCGATTTCTCCGCGGACGCCATGATGCTCCTGGACTGGAACAATGCAAGTATAGAGGTGGAATACGAATATGACCGGGTAGATACCTCCAATGACAACGAAATAGTCAAAAACAGTTCTTCATTTACGATGAGCCTTGCGGCGTATACCATAAATTCGAATACGGGCGGGCGTGTCAGGAGAAATAACGTAGTGAACACCCTGGTTAACGACCCTTATCCGTCAGAGATTGAGGGAGAACTGGATACGGATACCAATGCTTCCCGGATTTATTTGAAAGGCGGTGCGGGGATCATGACGGAATTGCACCTGTTCGATCCTGTCGGAGACAAGACGGTATTGGAGGCCAACCAAGACAAAGGATGGATTATTAACGAAGCCAACCTTACGTTCTACGTTGACCGGGAAAAGCTGGATGCTCTGCAGAATGTGACCGAACCGTCCAGGATCTATGTCTATAACCTTGAAAATAACGAAGTGCTATTGGATGTGGAACTGGATTACACCAGTAATCAGGACAGTAATCTGTCCAAACAGATCTACGGAGGTATCCTTGAAAAAGAAGATGATAAGGGGGTACGTTATAAAATTAGGATAACAGAGCACATTAACCAGATATTAAATGAAGGAGCTGATAATGTAACGCTTGGCCTTTCTGTGACGTCCAATATCAACAACGTAAATAATGTATCTGCAGGAGGAGGTGAAAACGGGGATACGGAGTTGTATGTTCCTGAAGCGTCTGTAATAAATCCCCTGGGAACAATACTCTATGGAAGCGGAGACCTGGGAGAGGAAAATGAAGACAAACGCCTGAAGCTGGAAATATTCTATACTATGGTAGAGTAAACCCCGAATCTTAATAAAAAAAGCAGGAAAAAATGTGTGGAATCGTAGGTTATATTGGCCACCGGGAGGCCTATCCCGTGGTGATCAAGGGGCTTAAACGCCTGGAGTACAGAGGTTATGACAGTGCAGGTGTAGCACTTTATGACGGATCGGATATCCGGTTATCCAAGACCAAGGGAAAAGTGGCCGACCTGGAAGCCAAAGCCAAAAGCGGAATTGCCCTGGAAGGTACCCTTGGCATAGGCCATACCCGATGGGCCACCCACGGGGAGCCCAACGATGTGAATTCCCACCCGCACTATTCCAATTCCGGAGACCTTGTGATCATCCATAACGGGATCATTGAAAACTATGAACCGCTTCGCCGAGAGCTGACCAAAAGAGGATACACCTTTACCTCCGATACGGATACCGAAGTATTGGTGAACCTGATCGAAGATGTAAAGAAGAACCACGACCTGAAGCTGGGCAAAGCCGTTCAGATCGCCCTGAACCAGGTGCACGGAGCGTATGCCATTGTGGTTTTTGACCGGACCAAGCCCAAACTTGTGGCGGCCAAGCTGGGCAGTCCGCTGGCCATCGGTATCGGTGAAGATGAATTTTTCGTGGCTTCGGATGCCTCCCCCTTTATCGAATATACCAACAATGCCATATACCTGGAAGATGAGGAAATGGCCATTTTAAGAAGAGGCAAGACGGTCAAGGTCAGAAAGATAAAAGACGACTCGCTGGTAGACCCCTATGTGCAGGAACTACAACTCAACCTGGAACAGATCGAAAAGGGCGGCTATGCCCATTTTATGCTGAAGGAGATCTACGAACAGCCCCAGGCGATACGGGATACCTACCGCGGGCGGTTACGTGTGGACGAAGGCCTTATAAAGATGGCAGGGATGGAGGACAACCTGGAGAAGTTCCTCCGTGCCGACCGGATACTGATAGCGGCCTGCGGGACCTCGTGGCATGCAGGGCTGGTGGCGGAGTATATCTTCGAAGACCTGGCCCGGATACCCGTAGAGGTAGAGTATGCCTCAGAATTCCGGTATCGCAACCCTGTCATTACCGAACGGGATGTGCTGATCGTGATCTCACAGTCGGGAGAAACGGCCGATACGCTGGCGGCAATAAAGCTGGCCAGGGAGAAAGGCGCTTTTGTGTTCGGGGTATGTAATGTAGTGGGCTCGTCGATCGCGCGGGAAGCCCATGCGGGAGCTTATACGCATGCCGGACCCGAGATCGGAGTGGCTCGACCAAGGCCTTTACCACCCAGATCACGGTACTGACATTGATGGCCCTGAAGCTGGCCTCGGCTAAAGGGACGATCTCCAGGACGGCATTGCAGCGTTACCTGACCGAAATGGAAGCGATCCCTGTAAAGGTAGCGGAGTGTTTAAAGAATGACGATCATGTAAAATATATTTCCTCGTTGTATAAGGAAGCCCCTAACTGCCTTTACCTGGGCAGGGGGTATAATTTCCCGGTAGCTTTGGAGGGGGCGCTGAAATTAAAGGAGATATCGTATATCCATGCAGAGGGGTATCCTGCTGCGGAAATGAAACACGGTCCCATCGCCCTGATCGACGAACAAATGCCCGTGGTGATCATAGCCACGAAGAACGGGCATTATGAAAAGGTGGTGAGCAACATCCAGGAGATCAAGTCCAGGAAAGGGAAGATCATTGCGGTGGTTATGGAAGGGGATACGACGGTGAGGGAGCTGGCCGACCATGTGATAGAGATCCCGGAAACTACGGACGCCCTGAGCCCGCTTATAACGACCATACCGTTACAGTTACTGAGTTACCATATTGCGGTGATGCGTGGCTGTAATGTAGACCAGCCGCGGAACCTGGCCAAATCGGTCACGGTGGAGTAAATATAAAATCGTATAAGTATAAGGAAATAAAAATTCCCGTTAAGGTTTCTGAAATATTTTTCGGTGTCCCGGCGGGAATTTTTTATAAAGGGTGCCCTCCTATTCGGTGTTCTTGTCAAGCCGGTCATTTAATTTTTTCAGAAGGATTTCAGATTCCCTCCGGAATGTTCTTATGGCGGGCAGGTGGTTTTTATATATCAGGGTGTAATGATAGGCTACTTTATTCCTGTATTCCTGGCTTGCAAAATACCCCATGTCCTCTTTTTTTAATTTCCCCTGCGTTAAGGAAGCGAACCAGGGGTAAGTATCCCGCCAAAAAACGAGATTTTCAAAAATATCTTTGGATATTTCGTCGTTAATGGGTTCAATCCGGTTAATTAAACTGTTGTAGAAAGCCACAATGTCAAAGATCAGGGAGTCCTTGTGGTTAAGGGTAAGGTCCTTATATTCATTTAATTGATGAAATCCCCTTTTGTTGATGCGGAGTAATCGTCGTTCGGTGATTAGGTAAGGACAGAGTTCACAGGCTGAAATTTCATCTTTTGTAAAGATGTTCTCCGCTATCTTGAGAAATACCGGTTCCCTTTCGGTGTAAAAATTCAGTATCTTATTGGTTGCCGTAGTATCTTGTTTGAGGTCGGCGATAATAATGGCGAAAATTCCGTTTATTACTTTTTCCTGTTGCTTTTTTGTATTTCGGTTATTTATGGAAACAGCTACCAGTATACCAATCACTATCAATACGATTTCTCCTATAGCATAGCTCAGATAGCTTTTGATCTTATTCTTTTTCAATAGTTTTTGTTTTAGCTTGCGGAACATTTACCGATTGGTTTTTCCGGATGAAATTTACCTCAATGGACGTTTTCTTCCAATTCCAAAAATAAAAAAATAAACTTCTGTTTATGAGGTGAAAAGACAACTTTGCGTAGTTGGGATCTAATTTGTTATTTTGCCGTGTGTCAAGGTAGATGTATGTTTCAAGGGACGGCAAATGACAATAGATTATAAAGGTATTCCTGTTTTTTATGAAGAAAAGGGCAAAGGTCCTGTTGTAGTGCTTCTGCATGGCTTCCTGGAAAGTTCTGCCATGTGGAGCGGTCTTGTTCCGGAACTGTCCCGGAAAAACAGGGTCATCGCCATAGACCTTCCCGGCCACGGGAAAACCGGATGCCTGGGCTATGTACATACTATGGAAATGATGGCCGGGGTGGTGGAAGAAGTATTAAGGCGGCTGAGGGTGCGAAAGTCTGTTCTTATCGGGCATTCCATGGGAGGCTATGTGGCACTTGCCTTTGCTGAAAAACATCCGGATGCTGTAAAGGGACTGGCGCTGCTTAATTCCACGGCCCGCGCAGACGATACTGTAAGGAAACAAAACCGGGACCGTGCCATTGCTGCGGTTAAAAAAGATCACAAAACCTTTATACGGATGGCCGTTACAAATCTCTTCAGGCCGAAAAACCGTAAGATATTCCGTGAAGAAATACGAGAGGTCAAGGCAGAGGCGCTCAAAACCCCCGTGCAGGGTATTGTGGCAGCCCTTGAAGGAATGAAAATCCGGGAGGACAGGGAAGTGTTGTTGCATTTTACACCCTACAGGAAAATGATGATTCTCGGGCGAAAGGACCCTGTGCTCGGTTTTAATGACCTTATGGACCAGGCACGCGCTGCGGAAATTGCAATATTTGAAGTTTCCGGAGGTCATATGAGCCATATTGAGAATAAAAAAGAGGTTTTACATGCAATATGTTGGTTTTTAAAGAAATAGGGCCGATTTTTTTGATATTTGATTCAGAAAATAGTATATTCGGGGTCGTTAAACCAAAACTACCCAAACCTATGCGTATAAAGTCTAATAAATCAGTTTTTTCCATGGCCCGAATGCTCTGTTTTATCTTCGGACATCGATTTCGAGTAACCAGAGAAGTAACCTCTCATATTAAAGAATATCAATGCACTTGCTGCCGAGCCGAAGTAACCGTGAATGACGAAGGTCACCTTACCTCGCTGACCAGTCAGTTAAAAGAAATCAACGAAACCCTGGCCGAATTGCATCAGAAAAAGCAGCACTCCAACTCTGCTGCCTGAACTGAAGTTATTACTCTTCTTTCAGGGCGTTCCATCCACGCGCTTTGAGCGGGATTTTCGTATTTGCCCTGGTAATGAGGTGCATGCCTTCGTCCTTCCCGGTCATATGGCCTATAACGGTGAGATGAGGATTTCCCTTGACCTTCGGATAGTCGTCCTGCGAAATTGTAAAAAGCAGTTCATAATCTTCTCCTCCACTAAGGGCAACCATGGTACTGTTAATTTCGAATTCCTCACAGGTAGTGATTACCTGGGGGTCCAGGGGGATTTTGTCTTCATACAAATTGCACCCTGTTCCGGATTGTGTGCTCAGGTGGATGATTTCCGAAGAAAGGCCATCCGAAATGTCGATCATGGAGGTGGGTTTTACCCCGAGTTTTTTCAGAAGTCCGGGGATATCTTTCCGGGCCTCCGGTTTTAGTTGGCGCTCTACAATATAGGTGTACATCGATAGGTCCGGCTGGTTATTCGGGTTTACCTTGAACACTTCTTTTTCCCGTTCCAATACCTGTAACCCCATATAGGCCCCGCCGATATCGCCCGTTACCACAAGCAGGTCGTTGGGTTTGGCTCCGTTGCGGTACACAAGGTCCTCTTCATCGGCCTCACCTAAGGCAGTTATCGAAATGAGCAATCCTTTGCCGGAAGAAGTAGTGTCGCCGCCTACCATGTCTACATTGTATAGCTTACACGCCAAGGCTATACCGGCATACAGTTCCTCAAGAGCCTCCAGGGGAAAGCGATTGGAAACTGCTATGGATACGGTAATCTGTGTGGCCGTGGCATTCATGGCGTAGATGTCCGATAAATTGACCATAACGGCTTTGTACCCCAGATGCTTTAAAGGCATATAAGCAAGGTCAAAATGGACGCCTTCAACCAGCAGGTCGTTGGACACCACTACTTTTTTGTTTTTAAAATCCAGAATGGCTGCGTCGTCCCCTACGCCTTTTACGGTAGATTTCCGGGTGATCTCAAAATCTTTGGTAAGGTGTTCTATAAGTCCGAATTCACCGAGTTCGGACAGGGAAGTTCGTTGCGGATTTTTATCTTCTATCATGCTGCAAAGGTAGGAGTTTTTGAAAGATATTAATGTGAGGCGTAAGGTTATAATGAAAACTACAGGCGAACAATAACCCCGATCGTGCAGATATGTTGTTTTTTATGATGTTATGTAATAAATTTCCCTTATACTGTCATCAACGTAATTGCTGTGTAAATAGTTTATTAAGTCTATTATAGTTACTATCTTTGCATTGCAATTAAGGATCAAACCATAACAAACCATGATAAAAGTTTCAGATACAGCGAGACGGAAGGTTGTGGAGCTTATGACCGAAGAAGGTTATGATGCTTCCAGTGACTTCGTGCGCGTTGGCGTAAAAAGCGGCGGATGCAGCGGTTTATCTTATGAATTGAAGTTCGATAAACTGCAGAGCGAAGAGGATAAAGTGTTTGAAGATAATGCTGTGCGTATTCTGGTGGATAAAAAGAGTTTTTTGTACCTGGTAGGAACTACACTGGAATATTCGGGAGGACTGAACGGAAAAGGTTTTGTGTTTAACAACCCGAATGCACAGCGTACCTGCGGATGCGGGGAGAGTTTTTCGCTATAGCGGGCTCTTTTGTCATCGAAGATTTAGGGGCAGGACGAATGTTAACCGTATGAAAATTAAGCAATGGCATATACTGAAGAAGAATTAAAAAAAGAACTCGAAACCAAGGAATACGAATACGGATTCTATACCGATATAGAGTCGGATACGTTTCCCGTGGGGCTCAATGAGGAGATCGTCCGGGCTATTTCCAAAAAGAAGGAAGAGCCCGAATGGATGACCGAATGGCGTGTGGAAGCTTTCCGGGCATGGGAGAAGATGATTGAGCCGGAATGGGCGAATGTAAAATACAAGAAGCCCGATTTCCAGAATATAAGCTATTATTCGGCCCCCAAGAAAAAAGACAAGTACAACAGTCTGGACGAAGTGGATCCGGAACTGCTGGAAACGTTCGACAAGCTGGGGATATCGATCGAAGAACAGAAAAAGCTTGCCGGAGTGGCCATTGATGTGGTTATGGATTCTGTTTCCGTGGCAACTACATTTAAGGAAACCCTGGCCGAGAAAGGAATTATTTTCTGCTCCATCAGCGAGGCGATTAAAAATCACCCGGAGCTGGTGAAAAAATACATCGGTACCGTAGTGCCTAAGAAAGATAACTTTTATGCGGCATTGAATTCCGCAGTGTTCTCCGACGGTTCGTTTTGCTATATTCCCAAGGGAGTGAGATGCCCTATGGAGTTGTCCACTTATTTCCGTATTAACCAGGCGGGAACAGGACAGTTTGAACGTACACTGGTGGTGGCAGATGAAGGTAGCTATGTGAGTTACCTGGAAGGATGTACCGCACCGATGCGTGATGAAAACCAGCTGCATGCCGCCGTGGTGGAACTGATTGCTTTGGACGATGCCGAGATCAAATATTCTACGGTACAGAACTGGTTTCCCGGAGGAAAGGACGGCAAAGGCGGGGTGTTTAACTTCGTAACCAAGAGAGGGCTTTGCGAAACCAATGCGAAAATATCCTGGACCCAGGTGGAGACCGGTAGTGCCATAACCTGGAAATATCCCAGTTGTGTGCTTAAGGGAGACAATTCGGTAGGGGAATTCTATTCCATTGCCGTTACCAACAACTTTCAACAGGCCGATACCGGGACCAAAATGATCCATTTGGGCAAAAATACCAGGAGTACCATTATTTCCAAGGGGGTTTCTGCCGGTAAATCACAGAACAGTTATCGCGGGCTGGTACAGATAAACAGCAGGGCGGAAAATGCGAGGAACTTTTCGCAGTGCGATTCCCTGTTGATGGGTAATAAATGCGGTGCACATACCTTCCCCTACATAGAGGCCAAAAATAAGACGGCCCAGGTGGAACACGAAGCCACCACTTCGAAAATCGGGGAAGACCAGATATTTTACTGTAATCAGCGGGGAATAGATACCGAAAGGGCGATTGCGCTGATCGTTAACGGTTTCAGTAAGGAAGTGCTCAATAAGCTGCCGATGGAATTTGCAGTGGAAGCGCAGAAGCTGCTGGAAATATCCCTGGAAGGTTCCGTAGGATAAACAGCCCTGAAGAGATCACCATATATTTTTTGGAATACAGTCGATGAGTAGTAATGCAAAAGTTTGATAACCGGACCCCGGCTTGGATGAGTTACGGGTACGGGTATCCGATTAAATTTAAATAGGAAATGTTAAAGGTAAACAATTTACATGCCAGTGTAGAAGGCAAGGAGATATTGAAAGGAATAGACATAGAGGTCAATGCCGGAGAGATACACGCCATTATGGGACCTAACGGATCAGGTAAGAGTACGTTGTCTTCCGTTATCGCCGGCAAGGAAGAATTCGAGGTCACCGAGGGTAACATCCTTTTCGAAGGGGAAGACCTGGGCGAACTCGCTGCCGAGGAACGGGCACATAAAGGTATTTTCATGTCGTTCCAGTATCCCGTGGAGATTCCCGGGGTGTCGGTAACCAATTTTATGAAAACCGCCATAAATGAAACACGCAAGGCACAGGGACTGGAAGAAATGCCGGCCAGTGAAATGCTGAAGAAGATCAGGGAAAAGTCGGAACTCCTCGAAATAGACAGGAAGTTTCTGTCCCGCTCCCTTAACGAAGGCTTCTCCGGAGGAGAAAAGAAACGTAACGAGATCTTCCAGATGGCCATGCTGGAACCCAGACTGGCAATTTTGGACGAAACCGACTCCGGGCTGGATATCGATGCCCTTCGCATTGTAGCCAACGGAGTGAACAGGTTGCGTTCCAAAGACAATGCCGTAGTGGTGATTACGCACTACCAGCGATTACTGGATTACATTATTCCCGATTTCGTACATGTGTTACTGGACGGAAAGATCGTGAAGTCCGGCGGTGCGGAACTGGCACATGAACTGGAGGAAAAAGGATATGACTGGATAAAACAGGAAAAACCAGCCATCGGATAGAGACGCACGGGTGTGTGTCTCAAACAGGATAGAGGTAATACAGTAGTTCTATCCAACAATTGAAAAATCAGAGACGGAAAATGGAATTAAAAGATAAATTGGTTTCTTCTTTCTTCGCGTATGAAGGTAACGGACTGGACGAGCATTCGCCCATACATGATATTTGTTCGGATGCCATTAAGAAATTTGACGAGAAAGGATTCCCTACCAAAAGAGAAGAAGCCTGGAAATATACTTCACTAAATGCGGTATTAAAGCAGAACTACAGCCTGTATCCGAAAGAAGACACCGGGCTGGAGTTTAAGGATGTGATGCGGTATTTTATCCATGAAATAGACTCCTACAAGATAGCGTTTGTTGACGGAAGATACAGCTCTAACCTGTCTGCTACTTCACATGACGGACTGGATATATGCCTGATGAGTTCTGCCCTGGGGAAACCCAAATACAGGGCCGTTATAGAAAATTATTTCAATAAGGCGGCCAATACCGAAGACAGCCTCACTGCACTGAACACTGCATTTCTGAAAGAAGGGGCGTTTATTCATATCCCCAAAGGAAAGGTGGTGGACAAACCCATACAGATCCTTCATTTTTCCACGGGGAAAGAACCGGCGCTGATGCTTCAGCCAAGGAACCTGATCGTGGTGGGTGAAAATGCACATGTACAAATTATTGAACGTCACCAAAGCCTTACGGAAAATCCCGTGCTGACCAATTCCGTGACCGAGATATTTGCCGATAAACGGGCCATGGTGGATTATTACAAAATACAGAACGACAAACAGTCTGCATCACTTATAGACAATACCTATATCTCCCAGGAAAAAAACAGCCACGCTTCCGTGCATACCTTTTCCCTGGGAGGGAACCTGACGCGCAATAACCTCAATTTTTATCACAAAGACGAATATTTGACCTCTACACTGAAAGGGATCACCATCATAGGAAACAAACAGCATGTGGACCATCATACGCTGGTCAATCATGTTTACCCTAATTGTGAAAGCCATCAGGATTACAAAGGTATTTTCGGAGACCGGAGCACAGGGGTGTTTAACGGTAAGGTTATTGTGGAGAAAGAGGCGCAGAAAACCAATGCTTTTCAGCAGAATAACAATATCCTGCTGGATGATAAAGCAACGATAAATACCAAGCCTCAACTCGAAATTTTTGCCGATGATGTGAAGTGTTCACACGGTTGTACCGTAGGGCAACTGAATGAAGAGGCCCTGTTTTACCTGCGTTCCAGGGGGATTCCTGCCAGGGAAGCCAAGGCCCTGATGATGTACGCTTTTGCCAACAATGTGCTGGAAAGTGTAAAGATACCCGAAGTAAAGGCACGTATCAATAAACTCATAGCAAAAAAACTGGGAGTTAATCTCGGTTTTGAACTATAAATTGTTGCGGTTTTCGGATAATCAGGGTTACGGGTATTTCCCCGTATCAATAATTGGAACCGTACCGCTCAAAACCAGAAAAAATGGCTACTACAATCCCGAATACCGCCACTTTTGATGTAGAAAAGATACGAAAGGATTTTCCCATTCTGCAACGTCAGGTCAACGGAAAACCCCTGGTGTATTTTGATAATGCGGCAACATCCCAGACCCCGAAGGCGGTCATTGATGCCATTGTGGATTACTATTCCCGGTACAATGCCAATATACACCGCGGGGTACATACCCTGTCGCAGGAAGCGACCGATGCCTATGAAAAATCACGGATAAAACTGCAGAAACACTTTAACGCAGCAAAACCTTACGAAATTATTTTTACATCCGGTACCACTCATGGCATTAACCTGGTGGCGCACGGTTTTGCATCTTTTCTGAAACCCGGGGATGAAGTTCTCGTATCTGCAATGGAACACCACTCCAATATTGTTCCGTGGCAGATGCTGTGTGAAAAAACCGGGGCCGTACTGAAAGTGATCCCGATGAATGCGGAAGGGGAATTGATGATGGATGCCTATGAGGAACTGCTTTCCGAAAAGAGCAGACTGGTATTCTGCAATCATATTTCCAATGCCCTCGGTACCATAAACCCTATAAAAGAGATCATAGAAAAAGCACATCGCGTGGGAGCTGCCGTTCTGGTAGACGGGGCGCAGGCATGCCCGCATATAAAACCTGATGTACAGGCGCTGGATGTGGATTTTTACGTGGTTTCTGCACATAAAATGTGTGGGCCTACAGGTGTGGGCATACTCTATGGCAAGGAAAAGTGGCTGAATGAACTCCCGCCTTATCAGGGAGGTGGCGAAATGATTGCCGAGGTCACTTTCGAAAAAACCACGTATGCCGATCTTCCTCACAAATTTGAGGCCGGTACCCCGAACATTTGCGGAGGGATTGTCTTTGGTGTGGCCGTAGATTATCTTAACGGCATTGGTCTCGAAAACATAGAGGAATACGAAAAGGGGTTGCTGAAATACGCCACCGAAGAACTGCTTAAAATCGAAGGGCTGAAGATATACGGGACCTCTGAACACAAAACCTCGGTGATTTCCTTTAATCTGGAAGGGATACATCCCTATGATATAGGGACCATTGTAGATAAACTGGGTATTGCCGTACGTACCGGCCATCACTGTGCCCAGCCCATTATGGATTATTATAAGATTCCGGGGACGGTAAGGGCCAGTTTTGCATTTTACAATACCCGTGAGGAAATCGATGCCCTGGTTGCCGCAGTAAAAAAAGCCAAAGAAATGCTTGGCTGAGACCCATAGTATATCGCCGGTGTCCGCTAAATACATTCTTTGAGCCCCCATACATAGCTTTC
This sequence comes from Sinomicrobium kalidii, assembly GCF_021183825.1. Lineage (GTDB taxonomy): Bacteria > Bacteroidota > Bacteroidia > Flavobacteriales > Flavobacteriaceae > Sinomicrobium > Sinomicrobium kalidii. The sequence continues at coordinate 2,661,771 of NZ_CP089211.1, forward strand.
AACACTTTTTTATAGCGTAACGATCCGATCGGGTATTCACGGCACTTTCCCTGTTGCCCCGCCGGGTGCGGACAGGTCTTCAACCTCCGCATATCTTCGAAAGGCCGGGGGACTCCTTATAAGCGCATTTCTTTCCCGGATATGCCTGTACCGGGACCCCCGGAAAACGCCCCGTTCCTTTCCGTCTTAAAGCCCGGAAAACGGCCATTTAAGGGGGTGTGTTTACACGGGGGGGAACCCGTTACGCAGCTTACCCGATCCTGTCAGCCGCTTACCGTGTTGCTTATGATGTCATACCCAACTGCTTTAGCGGTAAACAGGGATACTTTTAATTTCGTACCCGGGTATGTTTGCGGCAAACCGTGTTGTGTTCACCGTCTACCGGGTTACTTTTAATCTCATACTGGATGCTTTTACGGTCTGCCGTGTTGTGTGTACTGCGTACCGGGTTACGGTTGATATCATATCCGGATGGGTTTACGCCTAACCGGGTTATATTTACCGTATACCTGATTGTGTTTACTGCGTACCGGGTTACTGTTGATTTCGTACCCGGATGGGTTTACGCCCAACCGGGTTATATTTACCGTATACCTGATCGGGTTTACTGCGTACCGGGTTGCTTATGATTTCACAACCGGGTGTGTTTACGGCCCCGGGAGCTGTGTATGCGGTGTAAGTGATGCCTTTGGCGGTAAAGGGAAAAGGAGATGAATACCTAAGGGACCGGTTAAGCAGCGGACTTAAACCGGTCTGCCGTTTAGTGTTTTGTCCATGCAGTAAACAAAACCCGGTCCGGCATAAACACAATCCCTTAAATGGCGGAAATCCGCCCCGGATGATCCGGCTGTGAACAGGATATTCCGGGCCTTTGGCAAAGGCGGGTAAACCTTTACGGGAAGAGTGCCTTTCCCGAACTTTCCGGCATATCGGCAGTAGTGTCATCCGCCGGGCAGAACTATCGCTGCCTGTACCGGGTTTACCGGGATGTTTCCGGTACCGGTCCGGGAGTGTTCCTGAATGCGGGCTGCCGGGCCCGGGGTATTCGCGATGCTGTTAGGAGCACATTTCATACCCGTATTTACACGGCCGTTATTAACTCACAGGACACAGGGTGAAACCGGGCTGTTCAACCTGCGGAATATTACAGATATCAGACCGTTCCCTGCCGGGCAAAAGACGGATCAGGATCAGAAGTAGATTTCAGATATGAGATGTTAGACGTATATAAGACCTATGATCTAAGTGAGAAAGTGATCGTCTAAAAACCTGTAACCATGCTATAATCCCAAGGACCTGTAAAAAACGGTTTACGGATACGGACTGCAATCCCTAGCTATCGGGATTTCAAAGAACCTGAATGTAAATATATGAAAATCAATTCATTTTAAGCGGACGTTAACAATATTGTATACTTCCCGAAAAGCCAATGCCCGGACTTCCCGGGTAAATAAATGGAAATCAATAAAAAGGCAAATAAAAAGTGTCCGTATCAAAATAATTTCTAAATTTGCACCTCGTTTGGAAAACAGGACATAACCACTAAACAACACCATAATAATGTCTTATACAGTGCCTGAACCCAAGATTTTCGCATGTGAGCAAAGCATGGGACTTGCGGAAAAAATTGCAGAATCTTTCGGGACAAAATTAGGAAGTGTAACGTTCTCTAAATATAGTGACGGTGAATTTCAGCCGTCTTTTGAAGAGTCCATAAGAGGGGCGAGGATATTCATTATCGGGTCTACCCACCCCGGCACGGAAAACCTTATGGAAATGTTGCTTATGCTCGATGCCGCAAAAAGGGCTTCGGCAAGGCACATTACCGCTGTGTTGCCGTACTTCGGATGGGCCAGACAGGACCGGAAAGACAAGCCCAGGGTGCCCATAGGGGCAAAACTCGTGGCCAAACTGCTGGAAACCGCAGGGGCAACAAGGATCATTACAATGGACCTCCATGCCGACCAGATACAGGGCTTTTTTGAAAAACCGGTGGATCATCTGTTTGCGTCCACCATATTTTTGCCGTACCTGGAATCGCTTAAACTGGATAATCTGACCATAGCCTCTCCGGATATGGGAGGTTCCAAAAGAGCTTATGCCTATTCCAAGTTCCTTGAGAGTGATGTGGTGATCTGTTATAAACAGCGTAAAAAAGCCAATGTTATTGATCACATGGAACTCATAGGTGATGTGAGAGGAAAGAACGTGGTACTCGTTGACGATATGGTTGATACGGCAGGCACACTGACCAAGGCGGCAGACCTTATGATAGAAAGAGGAGCCCTGAGTGTGCGGGCCATTACCACTCACGCCCTGTTGTCGGGCAATGCCTATGAAAGGATAGAGAATTCCAGGCTGGAAGAATTAATCGTTACCGATTCCATTCCGCTGAGGAAAGAGAGCAATAAAATAAAAGTGTTAACCTGTGCGAATCTGTTTGCCGATGTCATGCACAGGGTACACCACAACACCTCTATTAGTTCCAAGTTCCTGATGTAAGAACGGAAAACGGGAGGAGGAAGCTATTAATTTTAAAATGTATTAATATTTTATATAATGAAGTCAATTACAATCAAAGGATCTCAAAGAGAAAGCGTGGGCAAAGTTGCGACCAGAGCCTTACGTAATGCTGGAAAGGTTCCTTGCGTACTTTACGGAGGAGACAAACCACTACACTTTTCAGCCGATGAACTCGCATTTTCCAAACTGGTTTACACTCCGGATGTACACACTGTAGTGATTGACCTGGAAAACGGGGAGAAATTCAATGCTATTATGCAGGATATCCAGTTTCACCCGGTAACAGATGAAATTCTTCACATAGATTTTTATCAGTTGCACGACGATAAGGAAGTAACACTGGAAATCCCTGTGAAAATAGAAGGAGATGCTCCCGGTGTTATCAAAGGTGGAGTGCTTCGTCTTACCAAGCGTAAGCTGAAGGTAAGGGCGCTTCCTGCAAAACTTCCGGATTATATTGTTGCGGACATTTCCGGTTTGGAGATAGGAAACAAACTGTATGTGACAGCTCTTGGCAATGATGATTACAAAATATTGAACCCGGATAATACCGTGGTTTGCCAGGTAAGGGTTTCACGTGCGGCTATGAAAGCAGCCCAGGATGCGGCAAAAGTCGAAAAGGGCGAAACTCCTGCAGAGGACAAATAGAGATATTCCGTATTTTTAATAGAAAACATCCCGGCCCTTGTCGGGATGTTTTTTATTTTTACGGGTAGCAATTACGGTAAAAATGCGCGCTTTAATCAGAACCTTTTTTAAACGCAACTCATCGGCATCGGATGAGCAGGATACTATGAAAAAATTTTTAATAGTAGGTTTGGGGAATATCGGGAGTGAATATCAAAATACCCGGCATAATATCGGTTTCAGGGTGCTGGATCGTCTGGCAGAAGAAGAGTCCGTGAATTTTGAAACCGTAAAACTCGGCGACAAATGCATATGCAGTGTAAAGGGAAGAAAACTTATACTGCTCAAGCCGAGTACTTATATGAACCTCAGTGGTAAATCGGTAAAATACTGGATGGACAAGGAAAAGATCCCCCTGGAAAACGTGCTGATCATCACGGATGATATCAACCTTCCTTTCGGGACCATTCGCTTAAAGACCAGAGGTAGCGATGGCGGGCACAACGGATTAAAGGATATACAGGCGCGTCTCAATACTGTGCAATACAACCGGGTCCGTTTAGGTATCGGTTCGGAATTTTCCCGGGGAAAACAGATCGACTATGTATTGGGTGAATGGGATGAAGAAGAAAACAAGGCCCTCCCCGAACGTTTGGAAAAGGCCTGTGAACTTATACGTTCGTTCGCTACGGCAGGAGTGCAGCATACAATGAACGCCTTTAACGGGAAGTAACAGGTCAGACTGAAATAATCGGATGGATAAGATGAAGCCAACCATGGTTTTATGGACTGTCAACTACCCTTTGAGCATATTTCACAAGCACTGTATTGAGGTAACTTACCTTAATGCCCTTTATACAGGTGAAATAAGCATACGGTTGCCGAAGTGTCTGGACCCCTTTAATTTACCTTAAACACAAAAACCCCGGAGTTCGATTCGTTGCCCTGGGAGTCCCTGGTGACCACTTTCCAGTAATATACGGTTTTCGGACTTACGTTCACATCCAGTACGGTGTCTTCCAGGTCTGAGGCTTCCACGGTTTCCGGAGGATTGGCATTTCCGAAATAGACATCATATCCCACAATGTCGCCGTCAATGTCGTTTCCTTTCCATTCCAGCGTAAGGGTGCCTTCTCCGGCAGCTACGGTTTCGTCCGGTTCGGGGGAAACTGCGGTTGCGGGGAACGGTGCATATGATTCTGTACCGTCGCCGGCATTGTAGAACTTCCAGGTTTCGCTTTGGGAGGTTTCTGGAACATCCTGGTTGGTGGAAGTCACCGTCCAGGAATAGGGCTCTCCTTTTTGCAGAACCACGCCCAGGGATGTGGCCTCGGTGTTGAATTCCTGTGCAGTACCGTCGTTGAGGTTCTCTACCTGTAACCGGTAGGTGTCGGTCCGGTCCGAGGGTTCCCATTCAAAGGTCACCCTGCTGGTGTAGTCATCTATATCGTCACCGGTGGTACATTCCGAATTGTTTTCAGGGAATATGAGTGTGGCCATACCGGGTTCCGTAGGGCCGTCATCGTCACTACAGCTTACGGTAATCAACAGGGTTAAAAAACTCAGGCCAAATGCTAATTTTTTCATTGTTCGTAGTATTGGGTTAAAACTAAGAAATTTTGTTTGTTGTCTGTTTAAAAGCGGGTTATAATTTTACCAGCTTAAAGGTTTTCCGGAAATTTTCACCCTGTATTTTTACAAGGTATATTCCTGGGGGCAGTCCGGACATTTTTAATTCCACTTCATTTCTCTTTCCATTCCGGTCAAGGTGCAGTGAACTCACTAATTTTCCGGTGATATTGAAAACCGAGATTTGAACATCGCCTTTAACGGCATTCCCTATAAAAGCCCTGGTAGTATCGTAAAAAGGATTGGGGTAAATGACAACATCGTCAGGGGCAACATATATACTTTCCTTGTAGGTGCCCTGGCAATCTTTATTGGTTTTTACGGTCAGGGCGTTGTCTCCGGATTCAAGATCAAGGGATATATGCCGTTCGGAGGTTTGTACGGTTTTTCCATTGAGCGCTATGGTATAGAGGTCACCTCCGCGGAGTTCGAGGTCGATACTGTTCCCGGCCTTGTTTACTGTTGAGGATACGGCTAATTCCTCCGGTTGATTAATGGTCACATCAAAACACTGTTCAAAATCCGGATAACCTTCTACGGTAATACACATGTTGTAATTTCCTGCGTCGAGGCCTGTTGCTTCCCAGAAATACCGGAACGTTTCCGTGACTTCCGTACCGTTGTCCCCGGTAAGGACAGCCCGGTAGTCCAGGATTTCTTTCGCTTCCACGCTTATCATGCCGTCCTGGTTGTCCCTGCAGGTTTCACTGGTGGTCTTCAGGGTAAAATTATCCGGGGAAAGTAAGGGGTCAGGTTTAATGCACAAGTTGAGCGAAAAGGCGTTGATGCTTCCGCCATCTGCGTCATAACCATCCTGAACGGTCAGTGTCCACTTGCCTGTTACGGGCTCATCCAATAAGGATTTTAAGGATTCTGCGGGCAATACAGTACCACTAATGGCAGGATCATTTCCGCATGTTATAGGATTTCCTTCGTCACTGAATACGGCATTGATGTTTTGATTACTGCCGCAAATACCATTAATGATCCGTACGGTGGTACCGGAAGGGGAAGTAAGGTCAATCGTAAGATCGGACACCCAGGTATGGGTAATGTCGAGTCCTAAGGAAATATCATTAATGAGCCCCCTGTCTGTGATGTTAATGGTTGAAGTTACGGTACTGGCCTGGCTGCCGTCAATAATTACCGGGGTATTGTTTTCATATTCGTCACATACCGGGGCCTGCGACAGGGTATAAAAGAAGAAAGTGTCACTGTATTCACCCTCATTACAATAGCTTACGGGTTTTACCCTCCAGTAATAAGCGGCCCCGTATTCCAGGTTTTGGGGAACATAACCTGCAGATGCCGGAGTACCTTCTTCTATAATGGATGTGAACTCTTCATCAGTTGCAATTTCTATTACATATGTTTGTACATCGTCCTGAGGTTCCCATTCAAGTTTAGTGTTCAGGTCGTTCTTATTACTGGCGTTGAGCGGTGAAACCAATGCAATACTACTAAAATCCGTAAAATTATGTACACTCATATTGAGAGGGACTTCAGCGGTAAGCTCGTTTCCTTCCGCAATGATATTAAAGGTATATGATCCTGTATCTAAACTATCTATCCCGGAAAGCGTAACGTGTATCTCGGTATTATTCGCATTGGCCGTAGCGGGATCGAATTTAATTTCAGCATCTTCAGGTACATCTGTAGCCGAAAAAGAAACCTCCTGTGCGAATTCCGAAGCCGCCTGGTAGGTAAACGTAAATTCAAGATCGTCAGGTTTACAGGCTATGAAATCCTTAGTTTCGAAATATATGCCAAACTCCCGGAAGGAAAGGTCGCTCTTGCTTACGGCAAAAAAGATATTATCTACAGCTTTTATTACAATCCTTCCGTGATCCGTATCAATATCTTCCGGGAAAGTAACATCCTCACTACCGTCATTGTCCGTATTGGAGGCAAGAGGAATAAGCTGGGAAAAATCATCTGAAGTAGCCAGCAGGATATCCACTTTTTGTACATTGATATCTCCGGAGTTTGTTCCTGCAACGTCCCAGGTTACCGTTTGGGTACTTCCGGTTGCAACATTGCTTGGATCCTGGTGTGAGGTTATGGTAAAGGGGCCGGCTTCATCGGCTACTGTTATGAGCATATCATCGCTGTTATTTGCTGCTCCGCCTGCACGGTTATCTCTTACTGTAAGCCGGAAATTGAGCTCCCTGGCCACTTCGGGGACTACTTCCCATTGAGAGGCGGTACTGCCTTCCAGAACAGTGGAGGCGGCCGGGAAATACCGTATTTCAGAAACAGACGGCATTACGGACCGGAATACCGGGCCCGATGTGGCCGTGGGACTGGGGAACGGATCCAGCGCGTCGTCTTCATCCATTTGCTCCCAGCAATAGGTAAGCACATCTTCACTGTCTGCATCGGTACCTTCCCCGGAAAGAGCGAAAGGGGTGCCTTTTGGGATGGTATAATCCGGACCGGCATTTGCTGTCGGGATATTATTTCCTGTAGGAGTGTCTGTCTGACAGGCAGTGGTTTTTATATAATTGGTGACCTGTTCTATACTGAAAGCGTGGAAATAGGGGTCGCTGTGTTCCTGTACATCCGTACTTCCCGTAATTCCGGCATAGCCCATAATGGTAGAGCCGCTTCCGGGTTCGAAATGTGCATCGGTTCCTTCGTTCCGGATGGTAAAAGTGTGATTGGCCCCGAATTGATGCCCCATTTCATGGGCGACAAAATCTACGTCAAAATTATCACCTTCAGGTATCGAATGAGAGGTAAATCCGCTTCCTTTTTGATTGTCAACACAAACACAGCCTATACAGCCTGCGTTTCCATTGTTGCTCCCTTGTATAAAGAGATGGCCTATGTCGTAGTTTTCCTCACCGATTACTGTGGTTAATGTATTTTGCAACTGGCTGTTATAACCTCCGGAAGAATAAGGATCGGAAGCAGGATCGGTATAGATAACATCATCGGTATTGGCTATTAAGACCATAGTAATGGCAAAGTCATTTTCAAAAATACTGTTTACCCGGGTCATGGTGGTATTCATGGCGGCCAGGGCATCTATTTTGGTGCCGCCAAAGTATTGTGTGTATTCCCCGGTAGCCGATATAGCCAGGCGGTAAGTCCTCAATATACCATCATCTGCATTTCTGGCGCTGCTTTTTCCTGTTGTTGCTTTAAGTACATCTTCTTTTAGGGTACACTCAAACGCCGACATGTGTCTTGCTTCCTTTCTGTCATATACAGTATAAACAGACCTGTCTTTAGAGTAAGGTTCGATAAATATGGAACCCTGGTGCGAAGAAAGTTTCATACTGCTAAGCCCCAGGTGCGAAATACTGAAGCGTACAATAGCTGACGGGTCGTCAATTCCCTGCCCTGCATAAGACTTTATTCCGGGATATCTGGCTCCGAGTTCAGGGTGCAGGACGGGGGCTTCAACAACGGCAAATCGTTCCAGTTTTCCTTCGGCGTTTGGAAATGCTACGACGGTTTTTGATTTTCCCGAAATCTCCCTCCTTAACGGGGCATCGCTCAGGGCCTTTTTCAGCGCTTTTATATCAAGGTTATATAATTTATCGGCAGGAAGTTGTCTTTTTGCAGGTAATACAGATGATCTGTCCGTTCCGTTTGCCGGGGTCCATAGCGGGGTTTGTCCGTAGCTCATGAGCAAGCTGAGAGAGAAAGCAAGGAGTAGTAGTTTTTTTATCATGGGTATCTGGATTTAGCTTTACAGCATTGAAAATAAATACAGCACTTCTGTTATGTTTTTTAATCAATTTGCTGTTTATAAGTAGATTATTTATCTTATTTTGGAAAAGTTACCGGATTTATTAAGTTGAATACCTTTTACAGGCTTTTTATCTTTTCCCGTACCTTTTCCCGAGGAATCTGATGCAGACAGGGAGCCACTGTACTGGCCGGTGACAGTGGTTCCATCGGTTTTTGTAATGGTGTAGGATATTTCTCCCACTTCGGTTGTTCCCAGAATCCAATCGTTCATATCCACAATGTCCAGTGTAATGTCTTCAATAGGAGCTCCGTCTATCCAAGGAACATCATTATAATATACTTCTGCATCAATAATGTTTGGGAGTGTATTGGAACTATAGGAGTATGATCCTTCCGAAGGGAACACCAGATCCCCGTCTTCGGGTTGTTCAAAAACGAGGTAAATGTATACGTCGTTGGGATAACCGTTGTCTACTTGCAGGTAAGGATTAAACACCCATACACTTTGCAGGCTTTCTTCTCCCTGAAAAGTACCCAGATAGGCAAAAATAGCTGTCGGAGTTTCATAAAGAGTATTGTCCAGCACAAAAAAGTTTGTGGATACTGTTACTTCAACAGGGTCACCGGTTAATTCTCCGTATGTGGCTGTTATGGTGTAGGTTCCGCCTTCTTCCGGGGTAAATCCGTTGCCTTCTATTGGGTTGCCGTTTACTTTTATGGTGGATTCTGATGTGATATCTATTTCGGAATCAGCCAATACCGTAAAAGTAAATGTCTCTCCCAGGAGAATTTCATTCTGGTCCGGTATGACGGATATGGTATTAGGTGCCGCTTCAACTTCCAGCGGAGGGCTTTCCAATCCGTTGTATATTGCTGTAACCGTATAAATTCCTGGTGTTTCCGGTTTGAACCTTTCGCGTTCCAAAGGTTCTCCGTCCACCTCAATTGTGGATTCGTAAGTTACATCAACACCTACATCTGTCATGACGGTAAAGCTGAACACTTCTCCCAGGTTAAGGGTTGTGCTATCTGTAGCAACCTCGATGGAAGAAGGCTTTCGGTCAATAGCTACTACTTCATAGTCGGTAGTGGTAACCAGGTTGTTGTAGCTGGCTTTTACCTTGTAAGCCCCCTTTTCTGCAGGTGTGAACGTGTGGCCATCAATAATAGTATTGTTTAAGGTGATGGTGGAAGCCGAAGTAACGTCTTCATCACTGTCTGTCCGGACTGTAAAAGTAAATGTATCGCCTACTTCCGCCATCGCGGTATCGGCACTTACGGTTATGGAAGCCGTCCCGTCGGCAGTATCGTCATCACTGACACATGAACTGAAGCATACGATTCCGAATAAAAGAATAAAAAAGTAAAAAATTCTCATAGGCGTAGATTAATGTTAAAAAACAAGATTAGGGAAGACTAATATAAACATTATTTAACAGAAAAATCTCATTTGGAGCGTTAAAATGGTATTTAAGGTTTCCAAATGAGAAATTTCTAAAAAAGGAGAGTTTTCTTTACCTCTTTATGATTTTGGAGGTCTTCCGGAAATTGTCGCCTTCAATTTTCACCAGATATACCCCTGATGGAAAAGATGAAAGTCCCAGATCCCTGTCAACGGAGGTATCCGGGTATTCTCCGGTGGACATCAACCGGCCGGAAAGTGTATATATTGATATATGAAGGTGCCCCGTGATATTGCTGCCTGCAAACAACCTGGCACTATCTGTGAACGGGTTCGGGTAAATGACTACGTCATCAGGGGCAATGTAAATATCTTCTTCGTAAATGCCCTGGCAAGGTTTGTCGGTTTTGACCACAAGTCTGTTCTTTCCCGAACTGAGGTCCAGGGATATGGTGTTTTTATCGGTTTGTATTGTGTTTCCGTTGAAGTCGATGATGTAGGTGGAGTTTCCCCCGAGTTGCAGTTCTACGGTATTGCTTGCATTGTTCACCTGTGAATCTACAGACAGGTCGCCCGATTTGGCAACAGATATATCAAAACATTGCCGGTAGGTCAGGTTATCTGCTATGGTAATGCACATTTCATAAGTGCCCGGTTGCAGATTATCGGCCTGCCAGGTATCGGTAAAATCTTCGGTGATATCGGTACCGTTTCCGCTAAAAGCCAGTTGATAGTCCAGGGATGCTTCGGCTTCCAGGACTATTTTTCCGTCATTGGTGCCTTTGCAGGACTCATCCGTGACCTTTATCCGGAAGTTGTCAGCGACAGGGGAAGGGCACCGGGTTATACCGAAGGAATTAATGGTCCCGCCGTCCTGTGCATATCCGTCGGTAACGGTAAGGGTCCAGGTACCCTGCAGGGATTCTCCCCGAAAGCCGGTCAAGGTTTCTGCCGGCTTTACCGTCCCTCCTATTGCCGGATTGTTGTTACAACTGAGGCTTTTGCCCGTATCACTGAATACGGCTGATATGTTTTCCGCTTCATCACATATGCCGGACAGGATACGAACCGTGGTCCCTTCCGGGGAAGTAAGATCTACGGTAAGGTCGGATACCCAGGTATGCGTGATATCCAGTAACAGGGAAATACCACCTGTTATAATATCGTCGTCGGTGATGGAGAGTGAGGAAGTGACCGTGGTTGCTCCCGTTTCCGGGATATTAACGGTTGTGTTGTCGGTATAGGTGCGGCATCCCGTAACAAGCGTGTTAAAGGAACGGGCATTGCCATATTCGCCCTCGCCACAGGGGTTTTGGGGTTTTACCCTCCAGTAATAGGTTTGATCGTTATTCAGGTTTTCAGGTTGATAGGTCGGGAATTTCACCGAGGCGGTTTCGGTCACGGATGAAAAATCGCTTTCCGTAGATAGCTGTATATCGTAGGAATCGGCATTGGAGGTTGCTTCCCAGTGTAATGCGATGCCGAGGGCAGGCCGTAATTCTTCCGCTCCGTTTGCCGGGGAGGAAAGCGTCACCGGGTCAAAGTTGGTGTCATAGACCTGTAAATGTAACGGCACTTCCCGGTTTTGTCCTGCTGCCGTGCCTACTACGGTAAGGTCATATGCTCCTGCGGAAATACCGGACGTGCCCGTAATGCTGACTTCGACTTCCGTACCGTCCGTCGTAGCTGATGCGGGAGTGAACGTGACATTCAGTCCGGACGGAACACCGGTTGCCGAGAATACGGTTTCTTCATTGAATCCTGAAAAAGCCTGGTAAACAAAAGAATAAACCGCATCATCCGGGGAACAGGCTGCTTCGGAAAGGGTCTCGAAGTCCAGTACAAAATCACTTTCTGCTATGGTGAGGTCTGCCGTATTTATGGCGAAAAAAATATTGTCTGCGGGTTTTACCATAATTCGTGCCTTATCGGTGGCAATTCCTCCCGGAACGATTATTTCTGCGGTACCATTGTTCGGAATATCGGTTGCCAGTGTCACCGGATCGGAAAAGCTCCCGTCCGGTGAAAGCAGGATATCCACAAACTCGGCCGAAATGCTTCCCGTGTTTGTGGCGGCCACATCCCAGGTTACGGTCGTTGTTTCCCCGGCGGTCAGTGTCATTTCACTGTTTTGTGAAGTGATGGTAAACGGGCCTGCATCGCTGCTTACGGCAATTTGCATGTCATCCCTGGCGGTCTGTCCCCCTCCGGTGTGGTTGTCGCGGACCAGGAAAGAGAAATTCAGTTTCCTGTCCGCTTCGGGGAGCACTTCCCAGGTAGTGGAGAGATTACCTGCCAGGATATCGCTGAACCGGGGGAAATACCTTTTCGGTTCGTCTTTGGGAGGGTAAGAACGGAATACGGGGCCTCCCGCAGAAGCAGGCTCCGGGTAATCTTCGTTGATCTGGTTGTCAATCTGCTCCCAGGTATAGGACAATACATCACCATCGGGGTCTGAGGCGGTTCCGGTCAGGATAAAGGGAGTTCCGGAGGGGATGGTGTAATCTGCTCCCGCATTGGCCGAAGGTGCATTGTTACCTGTATTTTCCAGGGTAGCACATGTACTGTTGCCCGCAGTGATGTTTTCCCACATCTGTGCTATACTCACGGCATGGAAATAGGCATCGCTGCTGTTTTGTACGTTGGGCGGACATATCCCGGCATAGGCCATAATGGTAGAACCGCTGCCCGGCTCAACGGCGGTGGTGTTTGTCCTGTTTGTGTTACAGGAATTGTTAAACGTATGGGTAGCGCCGAACTGGTGTCCCATTTCGTGTGCAACATAATCTACGGCAAAAGGGTCGCCTGCGGGAGTGGACGTTCCGGTAACTCCCCTGGCTTTGGATGAAGTACAAGGGGAATTTAACTCGGCAATACCGCCACCGCCCGTACTGAAAACATGGCCTATGTCGTAATTGTCAGTCCCGATGATGTTGTCAATAATGGGTTGTATCTCATCAATTAAAGCATCCCCGTCATCATTGGTCATCCCGTCAGTATCTGCATCCAGGAAAATAAGTTCGTCATTGTTGGCTATGAGTTGCATGGTAATTGACAGGTCGCGCTCATAAATACCGTTAACACGGGTCATAATGGTGTTCATGGCGGAAAGCACAGCGGCCTTTTTCTCGGTTTCCGTACCGTTACTTACTCCGGCTTCGTCAATATGATATTGCGCAAATTCGCCGGTACAGGCCAGGGCAAGGCGAAAAACCCGTTTCATGCCGTCGTCGGGTCCCTTTTGTGTGGTACTGTTTTTCATTCCCATTACGCTTGCTCCGGCCTTATCCCTGGCCAGGCATTCGAAAACTTTATCATAGGGAGAGAAGGATTGCCGGGAGGCGAGGAAATAGGTGCCTTTGTTTTTTTTGTCGGGATTTATGTAGTAGGTGTCCGCTTTATCGTAAACAGCTGCATGAAGACCGAAACGGTCCAGACTGAACCTGATCTGTATGTCCGGGTTGTTTACGGAGGTTCCGGAAAAGGATCGTATGCCGGGATATTTCCGGGCGAGCCCTGCTGAAAGCACAGGGATTTCCCGGATCTCAAAATCTTCCATCCGGTCCTCTTTTACCGGAAAGGAAACGTTTTTTTTACTGCTGCGCATAGCTGCTCCGGAAGGAGAAGTGCCGCCCAGTTCTGTTTGTAATGTTTTCAGGTCGAGCTGAAAACCTTCTGCCTCCGCTCCTGCCCGGATGTATGAGGCAGGCCGGTGCGTGAGGGATACTTTTTTCCAGGGCGCTTTTTGTGCATAAGCAGAAATTGCCAGAAAGAAGAGAAAAATAAAAGGAAGTAAAGTTTTTTTCATATCATGGCGTATATACCTGTAAAAGTAAATAATAATTTTGGAATGCGAGTAGGGGAAACGACACCCTGTTCGGGTTTTCTGCCGTTTTGTCCCGTATTTTCTTTCTTGCTTTTTGTACATCGGTATGTGCCCTGTCCGGCATGTGCCGCCCGTCTTTTTCTGCACCCGAATGTGGGATTTAGAAAATTAAAATTTGTTACTTTGTACTGTTGGACAAAATCTTTATCAGTGATCATTAAGAAAACACTTTCGGGCGATAGTGAAACCGGCTTTTCCGTTGTAACGATAGGAACTTTTGACGGGGTACATGTAGGACACAGAAAGATACTGAACAAGCTTATTTCAAGCGCCCGTGCCAATAATCTGAAATCCACAATTTTTACGTTCTATCCGCACCCGCGGATGGTATTGCAGCAGGACGCGGATATAAAACTGATCAATACACTGGACGAAAAGATCGCCATACTGGAAAAAAGCGGGCTGGATCAGCTTATCATATATCCTTTTACAAAGGAATTTTCCAGATTGACGGCCCTGGAGTTCGTAAAGGACATTATCGTACGGAAACTGAAGGCGAAAAAAGTGATTATCGGTTATGACCATCGTTTTGGACGGAATCGCACAGCCACGATCGAAGACCTGGCAAGGTTCGGGGAAACTTATGATTTTGAAGTGGAAGAGATCGGTGTGGAAGAAGTCAACGAAGTTTCCGTAAGTTCCACCAAGATACGGAAGGCCCTGAATGAAGGAGATATGGAAACGGCCAACCTCTACCTGGGGTATGAATTTATGCTTACCGGGGAAATCGTAAGAGGCAAGGGACTGGGGCGGCAGCTCAATTTTCCTACAGCCAATCTGCAAATTGCCGAAAAATACAAACTGATCCCCAAAAACGGGGTGTATGTGGTGAAAAGTGATTTCAGGGGGCAAACGGTTTACGGAATGATGAACATCGGGTTAAACCCTACCGTGAACGGGACGACACAATCCATAGAGATCCATTTTTTTGATTTTGACCGGGATCTTTACGGACAGAAAATACAGGTGGACATGCTGAAAAGACTGCGTGATGAAGTGCGTTTCGAATCTGTAGAGGCCCTTACGGTACAGTTGGAGAAAGACAGGAAGAATGCCCTTAGCTATATTGGTGAATTATAAAAATCTTGTGAACACTCAGCTTTTAACTCGAAAAACCAGTTATGCCCCCCCTTGGTCCCTCCTGAAGGGGGGAATCTTATTTCTTTTAAAGAGATTTATATCTCCCCTTCAGGAGGGACCAAGGGGGGTGAAACCTTAAATCCATGACCGCATTCCTTTTTAAAAGAATTGACAATGCCCCGCTCATTGTCTTTCGAATCATATTCGGGTTGCTTATTTTCCTCGAATCCGTAGGGGCCATATTTACCGGGTGGATAAAACGTACCCTTATTCAACCGGAATTTACCTTTAATTTTATCGGGTTTGACTGGCTGCAGCCGCTTCCCGGTCATTGGATGTATGTCTATTATGCCCTGATGGGAGTTTTCGGACTGTTTGTGATGGTGGGTTATAAATACCGGTGGAGTATGGCGGCTTTTACCCTGATGTGGACGGCAACCTACCTGATGCAGAAAGCCTCGTACAACAATCATTATTACCTGCTCATCCTTATTTGCCTGCTTATGCTGGTGCAGCCGGCGAATCGCTATTTGTCTGTCGATGCCGGGAGAAACAGGGATATGAGGGATATTTCCATGCCGCGATGGTGTTCCGTCATTATTATTCTGCAGGTAGGCATCGTCTATACTTACGCAGCCATAGCCAAACTCTACCCCGACTGGCTGAACTATACCGTAGTGGAGAACCTGATGCTCGGAAAGAAAAACTATCCCGTAGTTGGCGGAATACTTCAAAAACACTGGTTGCACGTGTTCATTACATGGTCGGGTATACTTTTCGACGGTCTTGTGGTCCCGCTCTTATTGTGGAAACCCACGAGGAAGATCGCTTTTACTGCCTCTATTGTCTTTCACCTTTTCAATTCCTTTGTTTTCCAGATCGGGATATTTCCCTATATGTCCCTTGCCTTTACCCTGTTCTTTTTCGAACCCCGTGTGATCCGGAATATTTTTCTCAGAAGGAAACCTTTGTATACGGCCGGTGAAGTGATCGTCCCCGGAAACAGGAATATTCTGCTTGTTGCAGGAATGGCCTATTTCATCATTCAACTGGCCCTTCCGCTCAGACACCGGTTTATTACCGGGGATGTTTTGTGGACCGAAGAAGCGCACCGTATGAGCTGGCGTATGATGCTGCGGAGTAAAGGAGGGTATATACGATTCAGGGTGGTAGATAAAAACAGTGGAAAGGAAGAAACCGTAAACCCCCGGGACCGGCTTTCCCCGAAGCAACAGAGGATGATTGCCACCAAACCCGATGTCATCTGGCAGTTTGCGCAACGGTTAAAGAAAGAATATGCCGCCCGTGGACAGGACGTCGCCATTTACGCCCGCGGAAAAGTAAGTGTAAACCGCAAAGCTTCTCGTACCTTTATAGACCGGGAAACAGACCTCGCTTCTGAAAAATGGGACCCGTTTTGCCACAGTCACTGGATATTGCCCTATCCTTATGAAGATTGAAAGTGGTTTTGGCCGGGAACTTTTTTCATCGGGATTTCGAAGAAGAGATGTCCCGAAATTGAATGAAACGAACCTGAATTCATTTTAATCAAAACGGCCTGCAGGGTACGATTAAAATAAATCCGTGTGAGTTCCCGAATGTATTGTAAATTTTTTGCAGATTTTTCCGCAAGCAAAATTTCAAACAGATGAAATCTTCTTAAATTTGTCGCTCGATCCGGAAAAATGACCGGAAAGAGGAATTTTTTTAACATAAATTACCCATTTAACGATGTTGCAACTACAATTTATTAGAGCGAATAAAGACCGGGTAATCCGCGGACTGGAAAAGCGGAACCTGGGTGCGGAGGCTGCCGGACTGATCAACGAAGCGCTTCGGCTGGATGAAGAACGAAGGGGCGTTCAGGCTACACTGGACAATACCCTGGCAGCGTCTAATAAATTGTCCAAAGAAATAGGAAACCTGTTCAAAAACGGGGAACGTGAGAAAGCCGGTGAACTGAAAGAAAAGACCGCGGAACTCAAGGCAGAATCCAAAGAACTGGGTGAAAAGCTGAATGAAAAGGCTGCCGCACTTACCGAGGTCCTGTACAAAATACCCAATATTCCCCACGATTCCGTTCCTCCCGGGAATTCGGACGAAGATAATGTTGAGATCTTCCGCCACGGAGAAATACCACAACTGGAAGAAGGGGCACTGCCACACTGGGAGCTTGCCAAAAAATACGATCTTATCGATTTTGACCTCGGGAGCAAGATCACCGGTGCGGGATTCCCGGTGTATAAGGGTAGGGGTGCCAGGTTGCAGCGGGCACTTATAAGTTATTTCCTGGACAGAAACAGGGAAGCCGGGTATTTCGAGTATTTCCTGCCTTATTTTGTCAATGAGGCTTCCGGTTACGGCACGGGGCAGCTTCCGGACAAGGAAGGACAGATGTATCACATAGAAAAGGACGACCTGTACGTGATTCCTACGGGGGAAGTGCCCATGATGAACTGCTTCAGGGACACTATTTTACAGGAAGAGGAACTGCCGGTAAAAGCAACTACACATACCCCGTGTTTCCGGAGGGAAGCAGGTTCGTACGGTGCACATGTAAGAGGATTGAATCGCTTGCACCAGTTCGAAAAAGTGGAAGTCATACAGGTTACAAAGCCCGAAAATTCCTACAAGGCCCTGGATGAAATGGTGGCACACGTAAAAGGTATTTTAAAGGAACTGAAACTTCCGTACCGCATTTTACAGCTTTGCGGAGGCGACTTAGGGTTTACCTCGGCTCTCACCTACGATTTTGAGGTGTTTTCCACTGCCCAGGACCGCTGGCTGGAGATCAGTTCCGTGTCTAACTGTGAAGACTACCAGAGCAACAGGCTGAAATTACGCTATAAGAACAAGGAAGGTAAAATGACCCTTTGCCATGCCCTCAACGGAAGTTCCCTGGCCATACCGAGAGTGCTTGCCGGGATCCTGGAAAATTATCAGGACAGCGACGGAATAAAAATTCCCGAAGTACTGATACCCTATACCGGGTTTGACAGAATTTCGTAAATTGGGAATATGAAGTGACGGCAGACCAATAACGGATGATCGTTGACTGAAATACTTACACCCGTTATCCGTCACCGGTCCTCCGTCTAAAACCAAACACATGAAAGCAATCAGTTTTCTCATATGTACCCTGTTTGCCTTTCAGGTTTTCGCCCAGGAAGAAATATTGGCCAAACAGTATTTTGACGGGGGGGAATTTGAAAAAGCACTGGTATTGTATGAAAAACTGTATGCCGGTACGCCCAGGACCAATTACCTGGAGTCGTTGATAAAGTGTTATCAGCAACTGGAAAGGTATGAAGAAGCCGAATCTGTTTTACTCGAGAGGGTGAACGGGACAGCGTTTTCACCGATGTATTTTGTGGAACTGGGATACAACCATGCTTTGCAGGGAGAAAAGGAAAAGGCACGGGGGTATTATGAGAAAGCCATGAAAGCGGTGGAAGATCGCCCTGCTTATACGTATTCGGTGGGACGGGGTTTTAAGGAGAAAAACCTGCTGGACGAGGCCATTGCGGTATATGAAAAGGGCAAGGAACTGGACCCCAGGATGAGTGTGGACTACCAGATCGCCCAGCTTTACGGTGAAAAGGGGGATGTTGAAAAAATGTACAACAGCCTCCTCAACCTCATTGTTTCCAGACAGAATTTTAACCTTACCAACATACAGCGGATCATTTCCCGGTTTATTACGGACGATGCATCGCATCCCAATAATGTATTGCTGCGGAAACTGGTCCTGAAGAGGGCGCAGTCTTCCCCCGATATTCTTTGGAACGAACTGCTGAGCTGGCTGTTTATCCGGCAAAAGCAATACGCTTCGGCATTTACCCAGGAGAAGGCCATTTTCAGGAGGTCCGAAGCCGTTAACCTGCAATCTGTAATCGATCTGGGTACCCTGGCCATGGACGACGGTGATAATGAAACGGCAACTGCAGTTTTCGAGTTTATCATAGAAAATACCGGGGTGGTTTCCGTACTGGTCCGTGCACATCTCAATATTTTGCAGATGCAGATAGCACAAGGGGATGCAGATACTTACAAAGCCATCGAAGGACAGTTCAGGGTGCTGCTTGAAGAATACGGCATGAACAACAGTACCCTGGACGTACAGATCGCTTATGCGAGGTTTGTGGCTTTTCAGATGGAAGATACAGGCAGGGCAGAAACATTTCTGAAACAAAGCCTGGAACTTCCGCTCAATGTTCGCCAGGAAGCACAGGTGAAAATGGCCTATGCCGATGTACTGGTATATTCTGAAAAGTTCAACCGGGCGCTTATCTATTATTCCCAGGTACAAAAAATGATGAAGAACGATGTGATCGCCCAGGAAGCCAGGTTCAAAGTGGCACAGACCAGTTTTTACAAAGGTGATTTTGACTGGGCCCTCACCCAGTTAAAAGTATTACGGGAATCGGCTTCACAACTTATAGCCAATGACGCCATGCAATTGAGTCTGCTTATTTCCGATAATATACTGGAGGATTCTACGCATACCGCCCTGAAAATCTATGCCAGGGCCGATCTTTATGCCTATCAGAACAAAAATGAAAAAGCCATAGCGCTTCTGGATACGGTGCTTGCCAACCACCGAGGTGAAAGTATCGAAGATGAAACACTGTTCAGGCAGGCAACACTGTTTGAGAAACAGCGCCGCTTTGAACAGGCCGAGTATAATTATTTGAAAATCGTCGAGTTTTATCCCTACGATATCTGGGTGGACGATGCCCTTTATGCCCTGGGGCAATTATACGAGTACCGTCTGAAAACACCGGACAAAGCGATACCGTATTACGAAAAGATCATTTTCGAGCGCGAAGACAGTATCTATTTTGTAGAAGCAAGGAAAGCCTACCGCAGGTTGCGCGGAGATGGTGCTTAGCGGGTATTTTTTAATAAACCATAGTTAAACTGCGATAATGTATATTTATAACGTTACCATAAACATTGATGAAACTGTTCACGACGAATGGTTGCAATGGATGCGCGAAACCCATATCCCGGACATGCTGGCAACGGGAAAATTCAGCAATGCACGAATGCTGAAAGTATTGGTGAATGAAGAAATGGGAGGGATAACTTACTCGGTGCAGTATATCACCGACAGTAAGGCCACTTTGCAACAATATTATGACGAAGATGCCTCGCAGCTCAGGGCGAAAAGCCAGAAGCGGTTTGCCGATAAATTTGTAGCTTTCCGTACGGAACTCGAAATAGTGAGCGAGCATTAAACTCCTGGTATATTCCGGGAATAAAGGGGATGGATGACTAAAAAAAGGAACAGGACAACAGCGCGTTTTCCCTTTGCCGGAGACGGAAAGGTACGGCCCAAAAAACACCTGGGACAACACTTTCTGAACGATGAGAATATTGCTGAAAAAATAGCTGATACCCTTACGCTGAAAGGCTATGACAGGCTGCTTGAAATAGGCCCCGGAATGGGAGTGTTGACCAAGTACCTGTTGAAAAAGGATATAAGTGTTTACGCGGTGGAGATTGACCGGGAATCCGTAGCCTACCTGGAAACCCATTATCCGGAGTTGTCGGACCGTATTATCGAAAAGGATTTTTTGAAGTACGATGTCCGTGAGGTACTCGGAGACGGCCCTTTCGCCATAACAGGCAATTTCCCGTATAATATTTCGTCGCAGATACTTTTTAAAATGCTCGACATACGGGAGCAGGTGCCCGAATTTTCAGGAATGTTCCAGAAAGAGGTAGCCGAACGGGTATGTGAAAAAGAAGGGAGTAAGGCCTACGGGATACTTTCGGTGCTCGTCCAGGCATTTTACCATGCCGAATACCTCTTTACGGTTTCGGAACAGGTGTTTACCCCGCCTCCGAAAGTGAAATCCGGGGTATTGCGGTTGCACAGGAAAGAGGATTTCAAATTACCCTGCAATGAAAAACTGTTTTTCAGGGTGGTAAAAACAGCATTTGGCCAAAGGCGGAAAACCCTTCGTAACAGTTTAAAAATATTGGGATTATCCGATATTCTAAAAGAAGATACTATCTTTGGCCAGCGTCCGGAACAGCTAAGTGTTCAGGACTTTGTCCGGTTAACGCAAAAGATAGAGCATGATACCGTTTAAACTCAGTGATGAACTTTTAGAGCAGATAGAACAGCTCATCGAGGAAAGGAACAACAGTGCGCTGTTGCAGATCCTCAATGAACTGCACTATGCCGATATTGCTGAGATCATTAACGAACTCAATCTCGAAGAGGCCACTTACCTCATAAAACTGCTGGACAGTGAAAAGACGTCCGACACCCTTACCGAACTGGACGATGATGTCCGGGAACGTATTCTGAAAAACCTTTCGGCGCAGGAGATCGCCGATGAACTCCTGGAACTGGACACCGACGACGCCGCCGATATTATCGCCGAACTATCCGAAGAGCGGAAGAAAGAGGTTATTTCCCATATCGAGGACAAGGAACACGCCAAAGATATCGTGGAGCTGCTCCGGTATGATGAAAATTCCGCCGGGGGGCTTATGGCGAAAGAGTTGGTGAAAGTCAATGAAAACTGGAACGTCCTCACCTGTGTGAAAGAAATGCGCCTGCAGGCGGAACACGTAACCAGGGTCCACTCCATCTATGTGGTGGACGACGATGAAAAATTAAAAGGAAGGCTCTCCCTGAAAGATCTGCTGACCACATCGACAAAAACCCATATCCGGGATGTGTATATCCCGAAGGTGGATTATGTAACGGTAAATGATAAAGCAGAAGACGTGGCCAGGGTAATGTCCAAATACGACCTGGAGGCCATTCCCGTTATCGATGAATCCGGAAGGCTGGTGGGGCGTATCACCATAGATGATATTGTTGATGTGATCCGGGAAGAAGCAGAAAAGGACTATCAGCTGGCCGCCGGTATTACCCAGGATGTAGAAGCCGATGACAGCGTGTGGAAACTTACCAGGGCACGCTTGCCATGGCTGTTGATCGGTACTTTCGGGGGGCTCGGGGCAGCCAGTATAATAGGCGGTTTTCAGGAGGCGTTGGAACGGTTCCCCACAATATTGATGTTTATTCCCCTTATCCAGGCTACGGCAGGGAATGTGGGCGTACAGTCATCGGCCATTATAGTACAGGGGCTGGCCAACAATACCATTAAAGGGGAGATATTCAGCCGGTTGATCAAGGAGTGTTTGCTGGGCCTGATAAACGGATTGGCCATTGCCATAGTGGTATTGCTGATCAGTCATTTTGCCTTTGGTACGGAATATGAAATTTCTGCCACCATAGGTATAGGGCTCATTACGGTTATTGTAAATGCAGCGCTTATAGGCACCTTTATTCCCATTTTCCTGGAGAAGCGGGGTATTGATCCCGCCGTGGCAACAGGACCCTTTATCACTACGAGTAACGATGTGTTGGGGATATTGATCTACTTCCTGATCGCCAAGTTTATCCTCGGTTTTTAGTCTAAATTTTCCATTTCCGCTGTAAGTAACTGTATTCCAGTTTTAGTTCGCTTGCGAAAAACGGGAAAACATCCTGGTGGTTCAGGCAATACAGGACACTTTGCGGGGTTGTGCCGAACTCCTTGGCCAAAGCCTTGATCATTCTGGGGTCGTGATTATTCATATAAGGTGAAATTCGGGTTTAGGCGTTAAACTTGCTTTGCTAAGGTATTAAAATTAAGAGATTGACTATAAATCGATCCATTTTTTGATAAGTGGCAGATAACTTCTGCCACTTATCAATCTGGTTTTGTAGTCGTCATTTAGCATAAAAGCATATCTGCCGTTAAAATATAGCTGAATTTCATGTACCAGATTGGTATTGACAATTATTGAACGGTGTATTCTTAGAAAGTAATCCGGGAGTTTGTTTTCCAGGCGAATTAATGATTGCTCTGTGAGGTATTGCTCTCCATTTTTCAGGAAAACGGTCACATATTTATCACCAGACTTAAAATAGATAATATCCAGTAGTTTTAAAAAGAGAAGCCGTTTATTCTTGCGTATGGTAAGTGAAGTAATTTCTTTTTTTATTTCTTCCCCGGAAGTGATTTCTTTGAGAAGGTTTTCAATCTGTTTCGTCCGGTTATCTTTGTTTAAGAATTCCAGTTTTTGAATGGTTTTGGCCAATCGTTCTTTTCGTATAGGTTTAAGCAGGTAATCTATGCTGTTGGTTTCAAAAGCCTGCAGGGAATATTCATCATATGCCGTACAGAAAATAATCAAAGGTATTTCGGGCAATTGCTGTAGCATTTCAAAACCAGTCATCCCGGGCATTTGAATGTCGAGAAAGATAATGTCTGGTTGTAACCGGGTGATTTTTTCGATCCCATCATTTCCGTTTTCAGCTTCTTCAACAATTTTAAAAGTCTGTTCAAATTCAGATAAAAGCTGTTTTAAGCGTTGCCTTGCCGGAGGCTCATCATCAACAATTATTACTTTATAAGGGAGGGTGCTCATTTTTTTAATTTATGTTGTACTCCTCGTTTGGAAATATGTATCCAGATGCATTTATCAGGGGTATTCCTGTAGTCTAGTTGTGCTTCCTTACCGTAGGTTAACTCAAGGATATCATAAATACTTTGCAGGCCATAACCACTGACAGTTCCTTCGGGAAACCCCGGACCATTATCCTTAACAGATATTGTAATACCTCCATGGGATTGCTTTAAGATAAAGAGTTGAATGACTCCTTTACCCTGAATATTGGAAATACCGTGCTTAATGGCATTTTCTACCAATGGTTGAATAATATTCCGGGGAATCCTTACGGAGTGTAGCTCTCGATTAACTTCTATTGAAAACTCCATTCGTTTCCCGAAACGTATCTGTTCGATTTCGAGATATGCTCTGACAGTTTTGATTTCGTCATCAATAGTAGTGGTGGCTTCATTTTTCCGGTTAATATTATACCGGAAAAGGTCAGAAAGGGACAGTGCCATTTTTTCCGTTTTTTCCGGATCGCTGTGAGCCAATCCCGCAATGGAATTTAACGAATTGTAAAGGAAATGGGGATGTATACGGGCATGAAGGGAAGCTACTTCCGCTTCCGCTTTTAATTCTCTTAATTTGCTTAGTTCCATGTCTTTTTCGCGCAGTAAAGCATCCGAATGTTCTTTAAAATAAAGAAAAACTCCTCTGGATAATACTATGACTAGTATGAGTGCGAACAGTATAATCAGCTTATCTCCTTCCAGTACTTCCCGGGTGTTAAAATCATACGAAGCATATATCACCAATGTTGCAAATATTATCAGGATTAATAAAAAATAAAAAGTCTTTAATAGAATTTTATGGAGAGGAGTGTATGACGGAGGAATCAGATATTTTTCTAGGAAATATAAAAATGTGGCTATGAAAACAGCAATAAGGCCAAATATAAAAGAAATACTGCCATAAAGACGGGGTGGAGTTTTAATTGATGAGTCAGTGGGTATATACAGCAATTGCTCCAAAAAGGAATGTCCTGTAAAAACAAGGGCGATTAAAAGTGCATTATATAGATAGTTCAGATATTTATACCTGAACTTTCTTGTTATGATTGTCTTGTAAGAGATTAGGATGATGAACAAATAGTAAATGACGTAGATAAATAAGCGCATTAATTGAACTTGATCCCTGTACACGAAATTTATGTAGTACCACCATGAATATCGGTGGGTTATATACCGCTTAAATTGCGTGATAAAATTAGGGGAATACAATTTGAGAAGGAGGAACTTGTCCGCTTTTGTAAACCGAGTTGATAAGGGGGCTGTATTATTTTTATCATCAAAAATGGCGTTCCCTATAAATGTATGGTAGCTTTGATCCTGTAAAAAACATAGGGATCTGACAAGATAATATTCTATGATTTTTTTTCGTGCTTTGTATGACAGGGAATCTGGGAGATTTAACTTGTGATGTTGTTTTGAAATATAATGAAATCTATTAGGAATCATCCTCAATGTAGGGTGTGAGGCATATTTAATTCCGCTTTTCGGAGGAACTATTTCGATAATGAGATTGCCCGCTGTCTTTCCGGAAAAGTATATTTTATTAGGTATCAATTGTTCAAGTTCCGGGATAAACCTGGTAATTATTGCGCTGTCTTCCGGATTACGGGAGTTAATTAGCTGTATGTTTATAGTATCGTAATACCGATAAAAATTGGAGTTTTTGCCATTAAATATTCGTTCTTTCAGAAAATTCCAATAGGTGGTTTCTTCTCCCGCTTTGTATTCCGGGACGGAAGCTTTTTGCCCATGCCCATTCGACAATCCTGAAAATAAAAGTATGAGAAAAAGTAGCTTCTTCATTACAGTAAAATTAAAAAGTTGGCTTTCAGGAACAAATAAACCTTTTATTTCTTTGTGAAAATCGGAATTTCTGACAAACTGCATAATGAACTGACCAATTGCAATTCACAGTAAAGTAAACCAGGAGCACGAATGGTTTAGGCTACTATAAAAATTAAAAGTGCATTTTGTTACCTTTGTAAGGATGTTGTCAACCTTATTCTGTAAAATCACTTGCTTTTATCTTGGCCGAAAACGAATTAATTACTATTGAACAGTAACTACGACATACAAATTTAGGATATGCACATAGCTTTTTTTGACTCCGGGGCGGGGGGATTGACCGTACTGCACGAGGCCATAAAAAAAATGCCCGGTGAGCATTATATTTATTTTGGTGATTCCCATAATGCCCCGTACGGGACAAAGAGCAGGGAAGAAATAAGGGAACTGGTTTTCAAGGCAGTGGATTTCCTTACAGCTAAAGGATTAAAAGCCCTTGTGCTGGCCTGTAATACGGCAACCAGTGCTGCTGTTGCCGAACTCAGGGAAAAATACGATTTCCCCATTATCGGAATGGAGCCGGCTGTAAAACCCGCTATCGAAAACAGCAGGGAACACAAAGTGCTTGTATGTGCCACAGACCTTACCCTGAAGGAAGAAAAGCTGAACAACCTCGTACGAAACCTCAATGCTGGTGATAAGGTAGATTACCTGTCGCTCCAGAAACTTGTAATGTTTGCAGAGAATTTTGAATTTGACGGGCAGCAGGTTACTGCTTATTTAAAAGAAAAACTCGCGCAGGCCGACTGGAGTAAATACGATTCCATAGTATTGGGATGTACCCATTTTATCTTTTTCCGCGAGCAGATACGAAGGTTCATTCCTGCACGGATACGTATCCTCGACGGAAATGAAGGTACCGTAAACAACCTGATGACCAAGATCGATATCCGGAACTCCCCGGAAAAAAAAGAAATACAATACTACATTTCGGGTAGCAGGGCAGCAGCCGGTCATTTTCAGCGATACCTGGATTATCTGGCAAAAACCGATACGCCGAAAGGGCAGGTATGGTAAGTTATCGGGTCCTTAGCCATCCCGTAATGCTCAGTCGCTCTTTTTCTACGGGCTTTACCTCGTGTTCCAGCACCTGGCTTTCAAAGATGACCATCCTTCCGGGGTAGGGATAAATGATTACCGGATATTCTTTGTCTTCTTTTTTGGTATATAACACCAGTTCACCGCCATATTCCGGTTTCCAGTCCTCCTCGTTCAGGTAATAAACTACGGAGAGTTTACGGCGGTCGTCGTTTTGAAAAGTGTCGAGATGCCTTTTGTAACAGGTACCCTTCGGGTATATGGCATAGTGAAACTCTTTGTGCAATATCCCCGTGAAACAGGTCTTGTTGAGATAATCCACAAAGTCGTTGATCCCGACAAAGAAATTTGTTTCAGCCGGATTGGTGTCATTTTCTTTCAGCCAATGGATAAAATCGCCCCGCACTGTTTTTGCTATCGTTTCGTTAAAGTGGTTTCCTATGGCCGCTTTTTTAAACCGGTCTTCATTGTATTTGGTAAAAAGGGACTGGCGCAATGCAATGACGTCTTCTTCCGGAAAAAAGTTCGTTGTAATACTGTATTGCCGTTCCAGCAGATCGGCAATTATCTTTTCGTAGCGCGGATTTTCCGTAAAATCCAGCTGCTCAAACAGTTCGTTCACTGCCATTTATGTGTGTGGATAAAATCGGGCAAATGTACGCAAAATCGCGTTACAGCAACTGAAAATATTTTGAAGGGGTACAATTATTCCCCTTTTCGTAAAAGCACCACTTCCGAATTGGTTATCTTTGCATGGAAAATGAACAAAATTATCCGGAATAGCTATGAGCAACATTCGCCTTACCAAGCTGTTTAATTTTGAAACCGGGCATGCCCTTTACGGTTATGACGGCAAATGCAGAAATGTACACGGGCATAGTTACAAGCTGGCGGTTACGGTAATAGGAAGGCCCATTACCGACCGGTCTCATGTAAAATTGGGTATGGTCATCGATTTTGGTGACCTGAAAAAAATTGTGAAGGAAGAGATCGTGGATAAGTTTGACCACGCAACCGTGTTCAATAAAAACACTCCCCACGTGGAACTTGCGGAGGAGTTGAAAAAGCGGGGACACAATGTCCTGTTGGTAGACTATCAGCCTACCAGTGAAAATATGGTGCTCGATTTTTCCGAGAAGATAAAGGCGCGATTGCCCGAAGAAATACAGTTACATTCCCTGAAACTCCAGGAAACCGAAACTTCCTTTGCAGAGTGGTACGCCGGAGATAATGAGAAATAGAGATTGTTTGGATTTCGGGAGATTACCGGGTAAATGGTCAAGGAATACCAATAATTAATACTGTAGCCGGAACCGACTTGAAATAAAAACTAAACCTGTTGCCCTGAACATAACTCGAAGGGTTAAACCCAGAATTTTTGAACCTTGAATTTTGAATCCGTAAACATCCGCGTACCTGAAGGTAAAAAAATATATTTCGCATCTGATAATCATCTCGGGGCGCCTACGAGGCAGGAAAGCCTGCCCCGGGAAAAGAAATTCGTAAAATGGCTGGATGAGGTAAAACAGGATGCGGCGGCGATATTTTTGCTGGGCGACCTGTTTGATTTCTGGTTTGAATACGGAACGGTGGTGCCAAAAGGGTTTACACGTACTTTGGGGAAGTTGGCGGAGATTACGGACAGCGGTATTCCCGTTTACTATTTTGTAGGTAATCACGACCTGTGGATGAACGGCTATTTCGAAGAAGAACTGAATATTCCCGTCTTTCACGAACCCGGGGAATTCAAATTTAATGAGAAGTGCTTTTTTATCGGGCATGGCGATGGCCTGGGGCCGGGGGACAAAGGGTATAAACGCATGAAGAAGGTGTTTACCAACCCTGTGGCCAAATGGTTTTTCCGGTGGCTGCATCCGGATATCGGGGTAAAGCTGGCACAGTACCTGTCTGTCAAGAACAAGGTTATTTCGGGGGATGAAGATGTTAAGTTTTTGGGTGAAGACAATGAATGGCTGGTGCAATATGCCAAACGCAAACTGGAAACAAAACACTACGATTATTTTGTTTTCGGACACCGCCACCTGCCCCTTGAAGTTCAACTGAACGATAACTCCACTTACGTTAACCTGGGCGATTGGATAGGCTATTTTACCTATGGTGCCTTTGACGGGAAAACGCTACACCTCAAAGAATATAAATAGACAGACCGGAAAATGGCAGGGTTTAACAGGGTGGTTTATTCCCTGCACAACTGGTTGAGGTACTTATCCAGCCGCAGTTGAAAAAGTGTTCCCTCGATGAGATCTTCGATTTGCTGAAGTTCATAAACATTTACGGCAAGGTCTACTTTATCTGCCGGGGTGCGCAACAGGATGGAACGGTATTCCTTGTCCTGTCTGCAATCAGCACAGCGTTCGAACTCCCTGGCGTGACATACACATTTATAAAAATCCGTCACGTCATCGGGAGACAGGTAGAAGCCCATATCCCGGAATACGATCTGTAATTTTCCGGAGTTGTTTTTTGCAATATCCCTTTTCCATTGAAAGGCAATGCCTATCTCATTTCTGTATATGCAATATATCTCTTTCATAACCGTAGGTTTTTGTTTTACGTTACTTCCGGTCACAGCACTTCCCGAATCTATGTGCACACAAATATACAATTATTTTTATTCAATCTAAATAAAATATATTTCTTTTGGAAAAGGAGCAAGGTTTCCGGAGGGAAGCCCTTGGGGTGCCGGAACGCAAAATTTATTTCGAGAACGATTATTCCTTGATATCACGAAGACGCAGTTGCAGGCTGACATCGCCATTCCAGTGATTTTCTTCAATGGAGTATACAGCGCTGAACATTTTTTTGTTGGCAATGATATCTTTTTTGTCCCCGAGGTTAAACCCTATCCCCCCGAAAGCCGGAGCGTCATTTTGTGTAACCGTGACTTTCAGGTGTTTTTCTCCTTCCCCGACTCCTTTACCGTAACCTGTGTCCCTGAGGTTTTTGGAAAGAAAAACAGGGGCCATGTTTCCGGGACCGAAAGGGGCGAATTGCTTTAATATGCGATGGAATTTCGGTGTGATCTGGTCAAGGGTTATCTCTGTATCTACAGTGATCTCCGGGATGAGCATTTTTTTGTCTATGGTGGCCGCCACGACATCTTCGAATTTTTGTTTGAACCCTGCATATTGTTCCGGTAGTAAGGTCAACCCGGCTGCATATTTGTGTCCGCCGAACTGTTCAATACAATCTGTACAGCTTTCCAGGGCATTGTAAACGTCGAAACCACTGACAGAGCGTGCGGAAGCTGCCAGCTTATTTCCGGTACGGGTAAAAACCAGCGTGGGGCGGTAATAAGTTTCCGTAAGCCTGGAGGCCACGATGCCTATAACGCCCTTGTGCCAGGTCTCGTCGTACACTACGGTGGTGAATTTTTCCTGTTCTTCCCGGTCGGTGATCTGTTTCAGGGCCTCTTCGGTGATCTGTTGGTCCAGTACTTTCCTGTCTGTGTTAAATGCCTCGATCTCTCCGGCAAACCCGACAGCAGTATCAAAATCCGTTTCGGTAAGCAGGTTTACGGCATGCAGTCCGTGCTTCATACGTCCGGCGGCATTGATACGCGGGGCAATGATAAATACCACATCGGAAATATTCAGTTGTTGTTTTTTGAGCGTATGCGTTATGGCCCGGATACCTGCCCTCGGTGAGGTATTGATCTGTTTGAGCCCGTAATGGGCAAGTACCCGGTTTTCCCCCGTAATGGGAACAATATCGGCGCCGATGGCCGTGGCTACAAGGTCGAGGTAAGGAAGCAGGTCCTTTATTGTTTGTCCGCGGCGGGAAGCCAGTGCCTGGATAAGCTTGAACCCTACGCCACATCCGCAAAGTTCATCATACGGATAGTGGCAATCTTCCCTTTTCGGGTCCAGTACCGCCACGGCATCCGGAAGCGTATCTCCCGGGCGGTGGTGATCACAGACAATAAAGTCGATTCCTTTTTCACGGGCATATTTTACTTTGTCTATAGCCTTGATACCACAATCCAGCGCAATAATGAGGCTGATATCATTATCCGAAGCATAGTCGATGCTCCGGAAAGAAACGCCATATCCTTCTTCATACCGGTCGGGAATATAGGTGGCTACATTCGGATAAAAACCGTGAAGGTAGGAAGATAAAAGAGCCACTGCCGTGGTGCCGTCCACATCATAGTCGCCGTAAACCAGGATGTTTTCGTTCCGGGAAACAGCTTCCCCGATCCGGTTTACCGCTTTGTCCATATCTCTCATCAGAAAAGGATCGTGAAGGTGATCCAGGGACGGCCGGAAAAACCGTTTTGCCTCGTCAAAAGTCGTTATGTTACGCTGTATGAGCAATGTGGCAATAACTTCGTCTGTGCCCAGTGCCGAGGCCAACTGTTTTACTTTTTCCGGGTCCGGTTGTGGTTTTATGGTCCAGCGCATTCAGGGGAATAGTTTAATTGCTGTGAAAGAACGTTTTGATATCCATTTTGGCAAAGTGACGGAACATTTCCATGACCCCGCAGTATTTTTCCACGGAAAGGTCTACTGCCCTTTGCAGTTTTTTTTCATCCAGGTTATTGCCGTGAAAGTGATATTCGACGGTAACGGCGTGGTAATATTTCGGATGTTCTTCTGTCAGTTCGGCATCGATCTCTATAACAAAATCATCCACTTCCAGTTTCATCTTTCTGATCAGGGAGGCAATGTCCAGTCCGGAGCACCCCGCCACAGATGAGAGCATGAGTGCCTTGGGGCGGAGTCCATCGCCTTCTCCGCCATCATCCGGGCTTGCATCTATCCGTAGTGTAGTGCCCGAAGGATTGTTAGATTCGAAAGCCATATTGCCCAGCCATTTTGTAGTGACATGGTTTGTCATAATTCTGTTTTTTTAAGGGTTTACGAATCTCAAAAGTACAACTAAAATCACGAAAAGTAAACTTAGGTTATCCGGAGTATCCGGTAGAGGTTGTTCACCAAGAAGGACAATTTTTATTGTTCCGGGAGGCCAATGTGCAATAGATCAAAACTTTTTCACAAAAAAACATCTGAAAACTGTTTCCATATCTATACAAAAAATATATCTTTGCACCGCGAAAAAAATATCTTGTTAACGCTGTGAAGCGGCCCGTTACGGCCCGAAAGCGGGCAAGGTTGTTTTTAGTCTATAAAAAGCTATACAATAAAGATTTAAGTAATGTCGAAAGTTACAGGTAAAGTTGCACAAATCATTGGTCCGGTAGTGGATGTAGCGTTTGCTGCGGATGCCGAGCTCCCGAAAATTTACGATTCCCTTGAAATTGCGAGGGAAGATGGTTCCAAACTCGTGTTGGAGGTTCAGTCGCATATCGGTGAAGATACCGTAAGGACGATCTCTATGGATTCTACCGAGGGTCTGAGCAGGGGCACCGAAGCAGTTGCTACGGGAAATCCGATACAGATGCCGATTGGCGAGGAGATTTACGGACGCCTTTTTAATGTAATCGGTGACGCTATCGACGGTTTGGGAGATCTGCCGAAAGAAGGAGACAAAGGTCTGCCTATTCACAGGGAAGCTCCCAAATTTGATGAATTGTCGACTTCTACCGAAGTTTTATTTACCGGGATCAAGGTCATTGACCTTATCGAGCCCTATGCCAAAGGAGGAAAGATCGGTTTGTTCGGTGGTGCAGGTGTAGGCAAAACGGTATTGATCCAGGAACTGATAAACAATATTGCCAAGGGGCACGGAGGACTGTCTGTATTTGCCGGAGTTGGAGAAAGGACCCGTGAAGGGAACGACCTTTTGAGAGAGATGCTGGAGTCCGGGATTATCAAATACGGAGATGACTTCCTTCACTCTATGGAAGAAGGTGGCTGGGACCTCAAGAAAGTAGATAAAGCGACCATGAAAGAGTCCAAAGCTACTTTCGTGTTCGGTCAGATGAACGAACCTCCGGGAGCACGTGCAAGGGTGGCGCTGTCCGGTTTGACCATTGCAGAATACTTCCGTGACGGTGCCGGGGATGCCCAGGGGAAAGACGTACTTTTCTTTGTGGATAACATCTTCCGTTTTACCCAGGCAGGTTCAGAGGTGTCCGCACTTCTCGGACGGATGCCTTCGGCAGTGGGTTACCAGCCAACACTGGCCACGGAAATGGGAGCCATGCAGGAGCGTATTACTTCCACGAAGAAAGGTTCCATTACCTCCGTACAGGCGGTTTACGTACCTGCGGATGACTTGACCGACCCGGCACCGGCAACGACTTTTGCCCACCTGGATGCTACGACTTCATTATCCCGTAAAATTGCTGAACTGGGTATCTATCCCGCAGTGGATCCATTGGAATCTACTTCCAGGATAATGTCTTCTGAAATTTTGGGAAAAGATCATTACGAATGTGCACAAAGAGTAAAGCAGATTCTCCAGAAATATAAAGAGCTACAGGACATTATTGCGATCCTTGGTATGGAAGAATTGTCTGAAGAAGATAAGCTGGTGGTTTCCAGGGCAAGGCGTGTACAACGCTTCTTGTCTCAACCGTTCCATGTTGCAGAACAATTTACAGGATTGCAGGGCGTACTGGTAGACATAAAAGATACCATTAAAGGCTTTAACATGATCATGGATGGTGAACTGGATCACCTCCCCGAAGCGGCCTTTAACCTGAAAGGTACCATAGAGGATGCCATTGAAGCCGGAGAAAAAATGCTGGCGGAAGCTTAAGAGGTGTTTGTGGTTATATAAACTATAAACCCAGTCCTTCGGCTCTGTTCAGAAGCTGTAGAAACTATAAACCTAAGCAATGTATTTAGAAATAGTATCCCCCGAAGCTACCCTGTTTAGCGGAGAAATAACTTCGGTAACGGTTCCGGGAGTGAACGGGGAGTTCCAAATGTTAAATGATCACGCACCTATAGTATCCCTTTTGGGAAAGGGAAACGTAAAAATATATGGTGATGTGAACATCGCAGAAGAATTTCAGGATAAATTTTCCAAGGGAGAAAAAAACGAAACCCTGTTGCCAATCAATTCCGGTACTATCGAAATGAAAGGTAACAAGGTGATCGTTCTGGCGGATTAAATTTCCTTATTACAGTATAAAATAAAGTCTCTGGATTTTGAATTCAGGGACTTTTTTTATGCCTTTTGGTTATCCGTTCCCTGTTTTGTCAGTATTCCGGGCAAATATATTTCCTTATCATATATGGTGTTATCGCTTTCAGGGTACTTCCTGTTTCAGGGTGCAGCCCGTAATCGGTGAAGTATTCCAGTTCACCCTGTTCATTTTTACCATACCAAAGATTTTCCTTACCATCTGCCTTAAAAAAGTCGGTACCGCAATCCGGTTTTATCTTTTTAAAATGAAGTATGCGTTCTTCCCTGTACAGTTTTAGCTGACCGTTTTTCAGCTTTGTTGCATCGAAAGGGGCTTCTACATATTTGGTGTTCTGCCATTCCATCCATCGTTTTTGAGGTATTATGGCCATTATTGAAAAAAATGCTACTAAAATAATGGCAACCGATATGGTGATCTGTAATATCAGCTTTTTCCTTCTTTTATTCCCTTTTCCTGTTTCTTTGATCATGGGAGGAGGATAATCTTTCGCAAAACCTGGGAAGTCGGGATATCCGAGGTACTTACACAGGGCTTTCACGACCGCCTGACGTTTTATATTCACTTCATTATGGTTGTCTTTGGAGACATCGTCATATAAAGTTTTAAGTTTTTTTGCACTGTACAAAAAATCTATTTGTTCCGCAAGGTATTCAGTCTGTTTGTTAAGGGAGGGTTTGCTGCTTACCCCGTCTTTAGCCAAGTCCTCTACTACTTTTTCAAAAGCGAGTTCTACAAGTTTTCGGTGCATTTCGGGTTGGTTTTTATGCTTTAAAATACTAAAAATATCCCGGAAAGAACCTGGAAAATTCCCGGAAATTTTTTTCCGGAAAGTTTCCGGATTGTTTCTGTTTCTTTTCCAATCTTTCCAAAAAGATATTCATTCATTTGATTCATAATCAGTCAGGTAACAGTCGACAAAATCTACCTGATTCTGATAAAAAGAACCTGTGGCAGGGAAGAATGACTTCCGGGAAGTAGCCAGACTTCCCTGCCGCTTGTTCCGAATACTTCCCACAAAGAGAAGACGTCTCTCTCATTTCTATTCAGTGCTGCACTGCATGACCTCGTGATCCGGGAAAACCCCGGATAGGACAAGTATTGCATAAATATTAAATCAAGACAAAATGAAAAAAATTTATATAATTCTGCTTACGGGAATCCTCAATCTGGGATATTATTCCTGTACACCGCCTGACGAAACAGACGATCTGATTAACAATGTGGATATACAGGGTTGTTGTGATGAAGATGAACCTATTTTACCCCCGCCTCCGCCTGATGGTGGTGATTAATAAATAATTAGTTGTTATTTTAGAGGAATGAAACCCATAAGAGATTCATTCCTCTTTTTTTTGTGCGCTTTACTGTATACTGCAGAGGTGGATTGTCACGTCCCGCAACAAAACGATAGCTTGCACTATTATTATTTGTTGGTAAAACAACCGGGGACTCGTACTGATCTTCATAAAGCTTATGTCTATTTTGAAAACAGGCGGAAAGAGCATTCGAGTGAAAAAGATACCTTGAATGTTATATTTTGTTTGAGACTTATTGCCGATATCCAAAACAAAATAGGATTTTTATATGAAAGCGAGGCTTCTGCTGTTGAAGCACTCAATTTGTTGGATCACCTGAAAGGGAAGGACACGCTTGTAGAGCCCCGTATAGGTATATACAATCATCTCGGAATGATTTGTCGCCAGCGCGACGATTATGAGAAAGCTTTATATTATTATGATCGTGTGCTGAATATTGCAACCAATGAAAATCATAAGTATACTACATGGAACAATAAGTCTAACGTATATAAAGACCAACAAAACTATACAGCGGCCATCACGGGATTTACCAAATTATACGAACATGCCCTGAAAGAAAAAGATACCTTGAGAATGGCCAGGGCTTTGGACAATCTGGGGTTGGTGCAGTCCAGAGTAAACATGTCGGAGGGGCTGCTTAATATGAAGAAAGCCCTGGATATTCGGAGATCGAAGCATCATGTTTCGGGTATTATAACAAGCTATCTCCACCTCATAGAATATTACCGGGACCGGGGAGAAACAGAGCAAGCCGTTGCCATAGCTGAAGAAGCCAGGAAAATTACCGATTCTTCCGGAAACAACCCCAAATGGCGTTCGCACATCCTTTCTGCGATCATTGACCTGAAAAACGATCCGGATATCCTGGAATTTAAACGATATACGGATAGTGTTGTCGCTGCAGACCAGCTTCAGCGCAACAAATATGTATCGGCAAAATATAACTTTATAGCACAGGAACAAAAAGCACGTGAAAGCGAACTGCAACGGGTTAGGGAAAAATCCAGGCGTATTGTATACCAGTTTGTGGGATTGTTCCTGTTGATCATTGTTATACTGGTTGTTCTCTACCTCAGAATGAAACACAGGAAAGAAATACAGCAGAAAGTGAATGCCACCGAAATGCGGATATCCCAAAAAATGCATGACGAGGTGGCTAACGATATGTACAGGCTGATGACCAATATCCAGACCTATCCCGGTATTCCCGGGAAAATTCTTGACGATCTCGAAGATATTTACACTCATACCCGCGATATATCGCGGGAAATAAATACTCCGGACCTTAATGCTGATTACGGGGAAACACTGAAGGATCTGTTATTGCAGTTTCAGACAGATAAGACGAATATCGTTATTAAGGGATTGTCTGAGATATCCTGGAAAACGGTTCGTGAAGACGAAAAATATGCCATCTACAAGGTGCTGCTGGAATTGATGGTCAACATGAAAAAACACAGCAATGCCACAATGGTGCTGTTACAGTTTGGTCAGGCCGGAGGTGCTACGGTCGTAGAGTACAGTGATAACGGAAATGGATGTGATCTTCAGAAGGGGAACGGACTCACCAATGCGGAAAACCGTATAAAACTCGTAAACGGAACCATTACATTTGTTTCTGCCCCCAAAAAGGGGTTTAAAGCAAAAATGGTTGTATAGCGTATGTTTTCCAAAGTAATAATAACTGAAGATATGGACGATATAAACAAAGGGGTGTATACAACCCTTTGTGAACTGGGCGTCCCGGAAATAGAACAGGTACAGTATTGCGACGATGCTTTTTTAAGGATTAAAAAAGCTGTTATGGACGGAGTACCGTATGACCTGATGATAACTGACCTCTTTTTCAGAGCAGATCACCGTAAACAAAAATACCCGTCCGGAGAGGCGCTTACAGAAGCTTTGAGAAAGGAATTCCCGGACCTGAAGATCGTTGTGTACAGTATTGAGGACCGTCTTCAGAAAGTGAGAGACATGATGGTCAATCATAAGGTCAATGCCTACGTGTGTAAAGGCAGAAATGGCCTTCGCGAACTGACAGAAGCTGTCCGGATGGTCTATGAAGGAAACGAATATCTGTCCCCGCAGGTAAATCAGGCACTTCGTTCCAAAACCGATCTCGAAATAAATGATTACGATATAGAATTGATCAAACAGTTAGGCCTGGGACTATCACAGGTGGACATCAGCCATTATCTGGAACAAAATAATATTTTTCCCAGTAGTTTGAGTTCCGTGGAAAAACGGGTGAATAAGCTAAAGGATATTTTCAGGGCCAATACTCCTGCACACCTGGTAGCTATAGCCAAGGATATGGGGCTGATTTAATAATGTATCAAAGTATAGCGGGATTTCATCATGAAACCCCGCTTTTTGATTTTGTTATAAAGTCCCCCTCGATTCCTGCTCCCTTTCAATAGCCTCGAACAAAGCCTTGAAATTCCCTTTCCCGAAAGATTGCGCCCCTTTTCTCTGAATGATCTCGAAAAACATGGTAGGCCTGTCCAATACGGGTTTGGTAAATATTTGAAGAAGGTATCCCTCATCGTCCCGGTCTATTAAAACACCGAGTTTTTTCAGCGGTTCCAGGTCCTCGTCAATTTCACCTACCCGGTCGAGTACGGTCTCGTAATAGGTTTCCGGTACGTAGAGGAATTCCACACCACGGTCTCTCAACTGTGTTACGGTTTCAATGATATTGTCGGTAGCCACGGCTATATGCTGTACTCCGGCGCCGTTGTAGAAATCGATGTATTCCTCTATTTGTGATTTCTTTTTCCCTTCCGCAGGTTCGTTGATGGGGAATTTGATCCTTCCGTTACCATTGCTCATCACCTTGCTCATCAGGGCTGTGTATTCCGTAGAAATATCCTTGTCGTCAAAAGAGACCAGCTGTGCAAATCCCATGACCTTGGCGTAGAACTCACACCACTTGTTCATTTCGTTCCAGCCTACATTTCCTACCATATGGTCGATAAACTTTAATCCTACGGGCTCCGGTTTGTATGTAGTTTTCCAGGGTTTGAATCCGGGCATAAAAACACCATCGTAGTTTTTGCGTTCCACAAATACGTGTATGGTTTCTCCGTAGGTACGGATACCTGAAAGAACGACTTTGCCATGTTCGTCATCAATGGTTTTCGGTTCCATATAGCTTTCCGCTCCGCGTTTGGTGGTTTCTTCATGGCTTTTGGCGGCGTCGTCAACCCATAATGCTATGACCTTAACCCCGTCGCCATGTGCGTCGATATGACGATTGATATCACCACCCGACTGAAGCGGGGAAGTGAGCACCAGTCGGATCTTATCCTGTTGCAGTACGTAAGATACCCTGTCCTTGATACCGGTCTCCAGTCCGGCATAAGCTATGGGTTGAAAACCCCACGCCGATTGATAATAGTGTGCGGCCTGTTTGGCATTACCTACGTATAATTCTACATAATCTGTTCCGAGTATCGGTAAAAAGTCTTCGGCTTCGGGAACTGTTTTTTCCAGATGTAAGGATGTATTGTCGGTTTTCATTTTTTTTGAATTTGATAATTTGTTAATTAGTCAATGCGCTGCGCTGAATATAGTTGAAGCGTGCCCATTGATGGTAGGTTCGGAGAGATAATTCCTTCCCCTTTCGATGTGACGATGATTTTATTTGATATCCTGTTATTACATTATCGTTACTCCAACCACGATTTGTGATAGGAGTCATCTGCGATCTTCATGGCATCTTCAGTAAGCATCAGCGGTTTAAACGTATCTACCATAACGGCCAGTTCGTCGGTTTTTTCCTTGCCGATACTGCGTTCTGCCGCTCCGGGATGCGGACCGTGAGGAATGCCGGAGGGATGGAGGGAAATATGTCCGGCTGCGATATCGTTCCGGCTCATAAAGTCTCCGTCTACGTAATACAGTACTTCGTCACTGTCAATATTGCTGTGATTATACGGTGCGGGAATACTTTCCGGATGATAATCGTACAACCTGGGAACAAAGCTGCATACTACAAAAGCATCAGTCTCAAAAGTCTGGTGAACAGGTGGCGGCTGGTGTATGCGTCCTGTTATGGGTTCGAAATCGTGTATGGAAAAGGCATAGGGGTAATTGAATCCGTCATAACCCACCACATCAAACGGGTGTGTGGCATAGATCATATCAAAGCGTTCATTCTTCTTTTTGATCTTTATCATGAAATCGCCCTTTTCGTCATGGGTTTCCAGTTCCTGTGGTTGCCGGATATCCCGTTCGCAATAAGGCGAATGTTCCAGGAGCTGCCCGAACCAGTTCCGGTATTTTTTCGGTGTATAAATAGGCCGGTGCGACTCCACGATAAAGAGACGGTTATCTTCGGAATCGAAATCCATTTTATAAATGGTTCCCCTGGGTACCAGCAGGTAATCCCCGTAACTGAAGTCGAGATTACCCAGATGGGTCCGCAACTTTCCGCTTCCCCTGTGGATAAAGATCAACTCGTCGGCATCCGCATTTTTGTAAAAATAACCTGTTGTGGATTGTTTCGGTGCGGCGAGGATAATGCTGCAATCACTGTTGGTAAGCACGGTTTTCCTGCTTTGCAGGTAATCGTCTTCCGGCTGCACCTTAAACCCGTGAAAGCGATAGGCCTTGATGTTGTTTTCTACTGCTATTTTCGGGGCAACATCGGTTGATCCTTTGACTTCCCTTACCTGTGTAGGGCGGTGTTCGTGGTATATATTGGACGACATGCCGTCAAATCCCACCGTGCCGAAAAGCTGTTCGTAGTACAAACTGCCATCGGGTTTCCGGAAGATGGTATGTCGTTTATGGGGTATTTTCCCCAGTTTGTGATAGAATGGCATGATGTTGTATTTAGGTTTAACTTTTTTGAAGAAGACAAAAGTCAACCCGCCTCATTCCGGACTACGCTTAATGAGGTATTGTAAATATGTCAATAAACCTTGCCATATAGAGTTCATACCATACAAATATCGGAAAATATTTGCGGAGTATGAAATTGAATGGAATAGTATTTAATTTGTAAATGATTAGGGAAGGTTCGGTCTTTGATGCCTGATGCAAACAAAATATTGATAATACCGGGTGTCAGGGATATGTTTTATCGTTTTTTTATATTTTCCGAGCTTAATTTTCCCGAAAAAGTATTTTAAGAAATCTTTTAGCCCCTGAATTATTAAAAAACATACCTTTGCCTTACAAATAAAACAGGCGACGTTTGCGAAAGGTATTGACCATATTATTGAGTGCCTATGTGCTGGTCCTGGCGGTAACCCCCTGTGCGGATACGGCCGAACCCGACCCGCATGGCCTTGCTCTTGTGGAAACACATTCCGATTTGGATAACACAACTGTCGGCCACATGGAATGTACCCCTTTTTGTACCTGCGCCTGTTGCGGGATTGTAATCTCTGTTGAGAATCTCCCGGTTTACCCTGATTTCCGCACCGTCGAAAATTTTACCGATAACTTCCCGCTGCATACTTCTTTCCCGAGGGAATACCATCATTCTGTTTTACAGCCGCCACAATTGGTTTAACATTTTTCAGAGCACCGCATTCTGCTGATCTGCGCGGGATGTTCACTTTTTTATGTTAAACTTAATTGTATCCGTATGATTAATAAAATCATCGGCTTTTCCATTAAGAACAAGATCATTGTGTTTTTAATGGTGATAGCCATTGTGGGCGGCGGATGGTATTCCGTGAAGACCATTAACCTGGATTCCGTCCCCGATATAACCAACAACCAGGTCCAGATCATTACCACAGCCCCTAACCTGGGCACAGAAGACATCGAACAATTTGTAACCTATACGGTAGAACTCGCTGTTTCCAACCTGCCGGGAGTACAGGAAATACGATCGGTATCCCGTTTCGGTTTGTCCGTAGTAACCGTCGTTTTTAAAGACGATATGGGCACCTACCTCCCCAGGCAGCTGGTAAGTGAAAAGCTTTCCGAAATAAAGGAAGATATACCTTCGGGTTTTGGTGAACCTTCCATGGGGCCTATTACCACCGGACTGGGAGAAATATACCAGTATACCATAAAACCGGAGAAAGGGTATGAAAACCAATATTCACCCACCGAACTCCGTACGGTCCAGGACTGGATTGTAAAACGGCAAATGGCCCTTTTGCCGGGAATAGTAGAGGTCAATTCCTTTGGCGGAAATATCAAACAGTACGAAGTGACACTCAACCCGGCCAGACTGAACAGTGCCGGAGTATCCATTCACGAAGTTTACGATGCCCTGGAACAAAACAATGCCAATACCGGGGGCGCCTATATCGAAAAGAACCGCATGGCCAATTTTATAAGAGGAGAAGGACTTATAAAATCCCTTGACGATATAAGGAATATTGTAATAAAAACCGTAGACGGACAACCTGTTCTTATAGGTTCGGTAGCCGAAAATATCCGTTTCGGCAGCCAGGTGCGTTACGGAGCAGTGACCCGCGACGGACAGGGAGAAGCTGTAGGAGGGATGGTATTATTGCTTAAAGGCGAAAACTCGAATAAAGTTATTCAAAATGTAAAAGAACGGGTAGCCGAAATAGAAAAATCCCTTCCCGAAGGACTCACCATAGCGCCTTTTATAGACCGCAGTGACCTTATACAGCGAACGACCGACACGGTAACCAAAAACCTCGTGGAAGGGGCGCTTATTGTCATTTTTGTCCTGGTCCTGCTGCTGGGCAGTTTCCGCGGGGGCTTGCTGGTAGCTTCGGTGATCCCGTTATCCCTTTTTGTGGCTCTTATACTGATGAAAGTCTTCGGGGTCTGGGCTAACCTGATGTCACTCGGGGCCATTGACTTCGGGATTATTGTGGACGGAGCCGTAATTATTGTGGAAGGTGCCGTCCATTTCACAGAAAAAAAACTGAGAGGCAGGACACAGTCGCTTTCCGGACGGGAAATGGACGATATCGCTTATGATTCCGGGAGCAAGATGATGAATTCCGCTTTCTTCGGACAATTGATCATCCTTATCGTA
This sequence comes from Sinomicrobium kalidii, assembly GCF_021183825.1. GTDB lineage: Bacteria > Bacteroidota > Bacteroidia > Flavobacteriales > Flavobacteriaceae > Sinomicrobium > Sinomicrobium kalidii. Next base: position 2,703,362 of record NZ_CP089211.1, read on the forward strand.
TTTACGCCTATTTTGTTCCTTACCGGGGTGGAAGGAAAGATGTTCCAGCCCATGGCATACACCTTTGGTTTTGCCATGATCGGGGCCATTGTATTGTGTCTTACCTACGTGCCGGCAATGTCCGCATTGCTCCTCAAACCTTCGGGTAAAAAAACACGTTTTTCCCGGTTTGAGCAGTTTATCAAAAATGTAGGCGACCGGATTATAGGGTACTGCCAAAACTGCTATCGTCCGGTATTGATGAGGGCCTTGCGGATGAAATATGCTGTGGTCATTTCCTCCGTGGTACTTCTCGGCCTTTCCCTGTTTGTCTTCAGCCGGATGGGAGGTGAGTTCCTGCCCGAGCTGGACGAAGGTGATATGGCCATGCAGGTCTTACTTCGCCCGGGGAGTTCGCTTTCCGAAAGCATGGCCACCACGACCAGGGTGGAGAAAATAGTGACCGGATTTCCCGAAGTGAAGACAATGGTCTCCCGTATAGGCGTTGCCGATATCCCGACAGACCCGATGCCGATGGATATAGCCGATTGTATCATTACCCTGGAGAAGGACAAATCCAAATGGACATCGGCAGAGACCAAGGAAGAACTTATCGGGAAGATCAGGGAGGCCATAGCAGTCATCCCGGGGATAAATACCGTTTTTACACAACCTGTGGAACTGCGGTTCAACGAACTTCTCACCGGTGTACGGGAAGATATCGCCGTAAAACTGTATGGAGAGGACCTCGATGTACTTGCTGAAAAAGCAGCACAAATGGCGCAGATAATCCGTGGTGTCGACGGTGTGGGCGATGTGCGCCCGGAAGCCACGTCCGGCCTGCCGCAAATGACGGTGACTTACAACAGGCAGAAGATGGCCAAATACGGACTTACGATCGAAAAGCTGAATACCTATATCAGCACTGCATTTGCCGGCCGTTCGGCAGGAGTGGTATTTGAAGGGGAGAAACGATTTGACCTTGTTGTCCGGTTTGACGAACAGTTCAGGAAAGATATCGGTAACCTGAGAAACCTGTTTGCAGACCTGCCCGGGGGCGAGCAGATCCCCATACGGGAAGTGGCCGATATCAATTATAAACCCGGGCCCATGCAGATAAGCCGTGACAATACCTCCCGGAGAATCTCCGTCGGGGTCAATGTAAGAGGCAGGGATGTGCAGTCACTGGTAGAAGAAATCCGGGAAAAACTGGATGCGCAACTGGACCTCCCGCCGGGCTATTTTATAAAATACGGGGGCGCTTTTGAGAACCTGCAAAGGGCCAAAGACAGACTGGGGATTGTTGTACCCATTGCCCTGGCCATGATCTTTGTACTGCTTTATTTTGCCCTGAGATCACTGTCACAGACCGTAATGATCTATATGGCCGTTCCTCTTGCGGCAATCGGAGGTGTTTTGTCGCTCTGGATACGCGGGATGCCTTTCAGTATATCTGCCGGTGTGGGGTTTATTGTGCTCTTCGGGGTGGCCGTGCTTAACGGACTGGTGCTTATCAGTCGGTTTAACAGCCTGAAAGAAGAAGGTGTTACCGATATAAGGGAACGTATTTTCAAGGGGACAAAAGAACGGCTGCGCCCCATTATCCTTACGGCGTTGACCGATGTTCTGGGATTCCTTCCGATGGCTGTTTCCTCATCGGCAGGTGCAGAAGTGCAGCGCCCCCTGGCTACAGTGGTGATAGGCGGACTGGTAACCGCTACCCTGCTTACCCTCATTGTCATACCCATTCTTTACTTCATCATGGAAAACAGAAAATCAAAAAAACAGGAAATTAAAATGAGAACAGGAAACATCCTCCCCGGAATAGGGCTGTTGCTTTTGCTTTTCCTTCCCGGAACCATAAAAGCACAGCAATCGCCAGGAGTTATTTCGCTGGAAAATGCCGTGTCCAGGGCACTGGAAAAGTTTCCCGGTGTAAAACAGGCCGAATTATCTGTCAAACAACAGCAGGTTCTTAAGGCTACTGCGTTTGATCCGGGATTGACGAACATCAGTACCGGCGGTGAAGAGTACGGAAGTACAGATAAAGTGAGAAATACTCTGACCATCGGGCAAAGCAATATTGATATTTTCGGCACTATGGCAAAGTCGTCACTCAACAAGGCCCGTATTGCGGAAGAGACCGAACGTCTCGGTGTTACCCGGTTAAATATTGCTGTCAAAGTGTACGACGCATACTACAGTGCGGTAAATGCGCGGGAAAAACGAAGGCTCGCCGTACAGCTGGACAGTATTTACAGTGATTTTCTGAGAGCAGCAAAACTTCGGTATGAAACGGGAGCAACCACAAAACTGGAACTCCTTGCTGCCGAAGGGCAGTACGGGGCGATTACCGCAAGAAGGATTGAGGCAGAAAACAACTATAAAAAAAGCCTGAACAGACTTAACCGGTGGATGCTCATGGAAACGCCTTTTGAGGTGGAAAATGCCGGTGCCTTGCTTGTTGAACAAGAGCAGCTAACAAGTTCACTGGAGGAGAAGGTGGAAAAGCACCCTGCAATACAGCTCGCCCAACTGGAAACGGAAACCCGGAAATCGGCCTGGCGTGTGGAAAAGGCGGGCTTTCTGCCCAAGCTTAACGCCTCTTACGGATGGCAGGAAATTGCCGGGCAAAGCGGATTTTATTCCTGGAACCTGGGAATATCCGTCCCCCTGTTTTTCCAGAACCGCGGAGCAAAGACCAAAGCAGCGAAGATACAGGTGGAGATGGCCCGGGAACAAATGGCACAACAACAGGTAACCCTGCAAACACAGGTAAGTACACTGCGGAATGATTATGACAGGTTGAGTGCCACTGTAAAGTTGTACAGGGAAAAATTATTACCGCTGGCCCTGGAGCAGATTGCAGCGGCCAATTTAAGTTACCGGGAAGGAGCGATCGATTACATATCGTTTATTCAGAACCTTAACAATGCCAAGGACATACAGAACACCTACCTGGAGAAGTTACAGGAATACAATACAACCGTAATCCGGTTAAAATACCTGTTGGAACCCGATACGATTATCAATAAATAATAAACCCGTGCAGAAATACGCGGTCGTGTGTCTCCGCGGGAAAGGGGAAGTATTTGAAGTAAGAAAAAAAGAAAATAAAAGATAAATCCGATGAAAAAAATAATCCGAACACTAATCTTTGTCGCAATGTGCATCTATGTTGTGGGGTGCGGCAAAAGTGCAGCTACGAAAAAAGTATCCGGTAAACAGGAGGAAGTAACTCCGGAAGCAAAGACAGAAGAAAAACACTCCGGTGAAAATGAGGTAATGCTCAGTAGACAACAGCGGGAAGGCATAAACCTGAAACTTGGCGGTTTTTCCCGGATCAATCTGGACGGAACCATAAAAGTGACCGGTGAACTTGAACTCTATCCGGAAGATGAGGCTACCGTAGGGTCTTTTATGGAGGGAAATATAAGCCGGGTGTTTGTAAAACCGGGGCAAAAAGTGAAGAAGGGCCAATTACTGGCGGCTATCGAAGACCCGGGCTTTATTGATTTACAAGCTGAATTAAGAGCGTTGCACAGTGAGTTTGAGTACCTGGAACAGGAATTTGACCGCCAGAAAAAACTGTATGAGAACAAAGTGGCTTCCGGGAAAAATTACCAAAGGGTGACTTCCGATTATAAATCGGTAAGGGCCAGGCTGGAAAGTACGAAAGCCAAACTGCGATTGCTCAGGGTAAATCCCGATGCCATCATAAGCGGAAAAACCTACGGGGTGCTCCCCGTAATCGCCCCCATAAACGGCTATATCCGTGAAATAGGAATTACCATAGGGCAGCGCATAACCACGGGAAGCCGGTTATTCCGGATCATAAACAAGGAAAATATCCATGCAGACCTCCTGGTCTACGAAAAGGATCTGGACAAAATCAGGGAAGGGCAGTCGGTTACCCTGTATATTGCCAATAACCGGGACAAACCTGTGAAAGGGACCATTACGGAGATCGGCAGGAGTTATGAAAACAATATCAGGGCGGTGCGCATGCATGCCGGTCTGGACGGAAACAAAGCACCTTTTGTTCCCGGGATGTTTGTAGAAGGCCTGATAGCCGTGGAGAACCTGAAGACTACCGCCTTGCCCGAAACAGCAGTTGTTGAAGACGAAGGAAAATCCTATATTTTTATTAAACAGGAAAGCGGGGCAGATACGGCCACACACCTGAATGACCACACAACTCATGAAAAAGAGGATGCTTCACGGGAACACTGGATTTTTGCCAGGAAGGAAGTCATGACCGGGGGAACCGCCGACGGATGGATTGAAGTAAAACTCCTGGAGAAACTACCGGAAAGTGCCGAAGTGGTTACGGAAGGTGCGTATTACCTGCTGGCTGAAATGAAAAAAGGAGAAACAACGCATTCGCACTGATCTCCCGAATAGGTCGGGTTCCGGTAAATACGGATTTTGAATAAAAAAAGTGGCTGGTGCATTAGATCTGCACCGGCCATTTCTTCTTTAACGGTGTGTTGCCAATATTGATTTCTTTGGCGGAGATCACGATTTCAGTGGTCATGGGCTCATCGCCGACGGCCCTGAATTTTTCATGAAAACGGATACAATATCCTTTTTTGAAGGAAGTGGACCGCATACGGCTCATCCCGTCCCTTTTAAAAAAAGTAAGTTTTCCGTCCTTGGTATGGGAACTGTTCACGATCCAGTCGGAAAAACTGTCCTTCATATCGGTTTCCAGTACCAGGCGAATTTCACCGCCTCTGGCATTGGTAGAGGGTTTTCCGTTATGGTCGGTCCCCTTTTCTACCCGTATGTCATATTCCAGAACATTGTATGACATGTTATCTGTTTCGAACTTGGCTAAAAAGGACATAGTTTGGTGTGTTGTGTAAATTGGGTTAGGTTAAATCAGAAAGAATGGAACTTGTAATCATCAAATAAAGGGAGCGGAAAGGCTCCCTTTTTTGAGTAATATTTGATTTGATCGCTTATTACAAAATGAATTGAGAAGGGCCTTATACCCATTCGTTGATATGTTCGCCACCACCGCTGGATATTATTCTACAGGAAATGGTAAAGGTCTCTGTCAGGGGATTGTCACCGCTGTGATCGAAGTTTTCCTTGTATTTCACCAGGTAACCCTCGGTAAAGTTCACTTCGCGAAGTTTGGCGTCGGTGTCACGCTTAATGTAGGTGATCACACCGTTCTTGCGTTCGAAGTTATTGGTCATCCACTCAAAGAAGAAAGAATCTCCGGTGGATTCTACGGTAAGGTTGATACGCCCTCCGCGGGTTACTGAAGAAGGCCGTCCTGTGGCATCTACTTCCTGTGCCAGGTCGTAATTAGCGTTAAGAATATTTACTTTTTTTCCGCCTACGCTTAACGTTGCTTTAAATGACATAATACTAAGAATTTAAAAAATTAAGGTTAATAAATAAAAAATACCAAATCAAATATTGAGCTATAAAAACAGGTAGCAAGATATTAAATGTGCATATATTATCCAAGACCCGATGTTAAGAAAGTGTTGTTTTTCTGTGTGTATAAGTAAGAAATATATATGTGAAAAGTAGCTTCATTAGGATGGAAGTGTTGAAGTATTACGGTGCTGTTGGCTTCACGAGATATATGTAAACCGGAAAGTGATCGCTGTATCCCCCCGAATATTGCCCGCGGGAATAACTTCTCAGGGGATAGCCCCTGTAAGGACCCGAAGCCGTGATGAGGTAACGCTTGTTAAAGATACCGGTTTTCCAGTAACGGTATGACGACTTGTTTTCTTTCAGTAGTTCGGCGGTAAAGAAAATCTGGTCGAACAGATGCCACCGGTCCCTGTGTGCAAGTGTACCGAACCCTTCTCTGGACAACGCTTCCATGGGGTTGTAAAGTTCGCCTGTTTTCAGCTTTGTCTTTCCGCTTTTTGTTTTTAATATCTTTTTCAGGCTCGGGTCTGAAGGATCATCATTAAGGTCGCCCATACTGATGATTTTGGCCTGCGGGTCTGACAATAACAGGGAATCTATGATCTTTTTGTTGAGCTGTGCTGCGGCCATCCGGTTCGGCTTGCTCTTGTTCTCCCCGCCGTAGCGTGAAGGCCAGTGGTTCACTATAATATGCAGCGGTTCCCCGTCCAGGATGCCCGTAACCAGTAATTGGTCCCTGGTATAGCGCCTGTTGCCCTCCTCATCCTCTATTTTCAACGGAATATTTTTAAAGTGTATGGGCGTAAAAGTCTTTTTCCTGTACAACATGGCAACATCAATGCCCCTGTGATCGGGAGAATTGACATGTACAATACCGTAATCGTAGTTTCTCAGTGCTTTATTACGGATGAGATCCCGGAGGACCATACCGTTCTCTACTTCGGCCAGGCCTACAATATCGGGAGCCGTCCCTGTAACATCGGCGCCGATTTCCGAGATCACCCGGGACAGTTTAGCTATCTTATCCATATAGCGTTCGGAAGTCCATTTATAATTTCCGGAGGGTGTTCTTTCCTCATCGGCGGGGGAATTGCTGATCGTATCGAAAAGATTTTCCGTATTGTAGAAAGCCACGGTTTTAACCGTGTATTTCTTTTGAGCCTTCACAGGGGCGGGAAGAAGATACGTTGAGAGAAAAAGAAGAGATAAATATTTTGTCATCGGTTCATGTTGTTGTTGGAAATCGGAAGAAATATAGGAAAGTATCTCTGATGATAAAAAGAGCATAAGGAACTCAAAATGTGTGAGTAGCACTGTTTTTAGGGGCTCCCCGGGATTATAGAAAAATTTTATCGGGATAATTGGGACCTTTTAAGTTTTGGAGTGTAAAAATGAATAACGGGTGTTTTTCAAATACCTTGTTTCAGCGTATTTGTTCCACGTAAAATCGTTTTGTACATGAAACAAAGACTACTCCTGTTTTTTCTTATACCCTATATACAATACGGCGTTGCCCAAACCCTCCCTCGGGTGACAGGCAAGGTTGTGGATTTTAGAACCCGGGCCCCGCTGAAGGGCGTCAATATCCGGATTGAAGGGACCGCAATAAGGCAGCGTAGCGGAACCGACGGTAAATTCGCCCTCAGCGGGCTACCCCCGGGAAATGTGTATTTGCATATAGATGCTGACGGATACCTGTCCAGGACCTTTCCATTGATCGTAAAGGACAGCACGGCTCTGGAGGTAGGCGTTATTGCCCTTGAGCAGGATATTGCCCGGGACCTTTCGGAGAATATCGTGACCCTGACAGAGAATGATCTTGCCGATGACGAAAGCGGAGCAGATGTTGCTTCCGGAATATTACAGGCTACAAAAGACGTTTATCTGCGAAGAGCGGCTTTCGATTTTAGCCAGGCCTTTTTTAAGGTCCGGGGCTATGATTCAAGGGAAGGTGTGCTGATGATCAATGGTATTCCTGTGAACAAAATGTTTAACGGCAGGCCGCAGTGGAACAACTGGGGCGGGCTGAACGATATAACGCGAAACCAGGAACTGTCTTTCGGGCTGGCCGCCTCTCCCTACCACTTTGGCGGAGTGCTGGGAAGTACGAACATCAGTATGCGGGCTTCGGAATACAGGCCCGGACTCCGGGTATCGGCTTCTGCCTCTAACAGGTTTTACAACGGCAGATTGATGACTACATATAATTCCGGATTAAGGGAAAACGGACTGGCCTTCAGCGTTTCCGCTTCCAGACGATGGGCAAAGGAAGCTTATATGAACGGAACCCTTTACGATGCCTGGTCTGTTTTCGGAGCGGTGGAATATAAGTTTAACGATAAAAACGGTATACAGCTTATGGGAATGTTCACCCCGAACCGCCGGGGGAGTTCAGCAGCAATAACAGAAGAGGTGTTTGACCTTGCGGGGCGAACGTATAATCCCTATTGGGGAGAACAGGACGGAAAGCTCAGGAATTCGAAGGAACGGCGTATAGAAGAGCCCATGGCCGTGTTGTCTTATTTTTATGAAGGAAGCAAATTTCGTTTTTCTGCGGGGGCGGCTTGGCAGTCGGGGAAATACAGCAGGAGCAGGCTGGGATATTACAATGCCCCGAACCCGAACCCGGTATATTACCGCTATTTGCCGGGTTTTTATATCAACAGTCCTTCCGGGGCCAATTTTGAGAATGCCGGTCTGGCGCGGGAAGGTTTCAGGAAAAATCCGCAAATAGACTGGAATAATCTCTATCGTGCCAACACGAATCCGGAACGGGAAGGAAAAAGTGCCTATGTTCTTTATGACGATACCGCCCGGGATACGCGGCTTATATTCAATGCCACGGCCAACATACGCCTCGGAAATACGGTTACCGTTGATGCAGGAGGTTTTTACCGGACACTTGTTTCGGACAACTATGCGAAAATCAGGGACCTCCTGGGCGGGGATTATCACGAAGATACAGACCCGTTTACCGATACAAGGAACGACCGGAACAGCGAACCTGAAAAGCACAAAGGGGATAAGTTCAATTACGATTACACCATAGATGCCGACCAGGCAAAGGGTTTTATACAGATAAAAGCCGAACGTAAAAAATGGGAGGCCTTTCTTGCGGGGCATTTCGGGTTCACTGCTTATCAGCGGGAAGGCCATTTTCTGAATGAGCGTTTTCAGGAGAATTCAACGGGAAAGAGTACGGCGCTCAGGTTTTCCGATTACGGTGTAAAAGGGGGGATGAGATATCGCCTTACAGGGAGGCATATTATTTACGTAAACGGCGGGTATATTTCAAGGCCCCCTACATTACAAAATTCCTTCGTAAACCCGCGGGAGAATAACGAAACCGTTAAGGATATCACATCGGAAACGGTCCTTACGGGGGAAGCCTCCTATCTTTTGCGGTTGCCTGACCTGAAAGTAAAACTTAGCGGATATTACACACAGTTCAGGGATGTTACCGATGTGAATTTTTTCTATGTGGATGCCGGGATGGGAAGTGATTTTGTCCAGGAAACGGTGACGGGAATTAAAAAATTACACATGGGCGGGGAACTGGGAATGTCTTACCAGGCTTCCCCGCAGGTAAAACTGACCGCCGTGGCGGCCTATGGAAAGTTCACCTATGCAGACAATGCCGATGTGGCGATCAACTTTGATACGGCCGGAAGAGAAGAAGACCTTATAAACCCTGATGGTTTTCTGGATCTGGGAGAAGCTTCGATAAAAGATTACAGACTGGCTACCGGTCCGCAACAGGCCTATTCCGTAGGAGTAGAATACAGGGACCCCGACTATTGGTGGGTAGGGGTTACGGCCAATCGCCTCGCGGAAAATTACGTGGATATCTCTACCATTACACGGACAGACAGTTTTTATATTGACCCCGAAACGGGAGAAACTTTTCCCGGGGCGACGGAAGAAGCCGTAGCCACTTTACTGGAACAGCAAAAACTGGACGACTTTTACTTGCTAAACCTTACCGGAGGTAAATCATGGCTTACAGACGGCACATATATCGGTGTCTTTCTCAGCGTGAACAATGTCTTCGACCAGGTGTACAGAACAGGAGGTTATGAACAAAGCCGTAACGGTAATTTCGGACAACTGTCTTCCGATATGATCGGTGGTACACCTTCCTTCGGGCCTAAATACTGGTATGGCTTCGGACGGACCTATTTTTTAAACATTGCTGTCAGTTTTTAAGATGAAAAAGCGTTGTAAATATAAAGGAATGCCCATTGTTCTTTCCGTATTCCTGTGGGGATGCGTAAACAGTATCTATGATGCCCCGGAAACTACCTGTACGGAAGACGGGTTAAAGGCCAATGCCACTTTTTCCGAAATAAAACAGCTATATAAGGGGGAGGTCATCCGTATAAAAAAAGACCTTGTAGTGGAAGGTTATGTGATCTCCAGTGACAAGGCGGGTAATTTTTACGGAACACTGCATCTCCAGGATCGTCCGGAGCATCCCGAGGATGGATTCCAGATCGATGTGGATGTGAGGGACTATCACCTGTTTTATCCTGTAGGGAAGAAAATACTGATCCGGCTGAAAGGACTTTATCTGGGAAAATCAGGGGGAGCCATTAAGGCCGGCGGAGTGTTTACCTATGGCGGGAGTGCTCCTTCTGTGGGAAGGCTCCCGGCTTCACAGGTAAATGAGCATATTTTTGTATCCTGTGATCCGCCGGAGGAGATCGTCCCGGAAGTAGCTACCCCGGAAGCACTGAATGATACGATGGTAAATACACTGGTACGACTCAACGGGATGGAAGTTGCTCCGGAACATATCTGCCAGCCCTATGCCATAGCCGAAGAAAGCGGAACCGACAGGATATTGAGGAATTGTGAAGATCAGGAGATAATACTGCAAAATAGCGGTTATGCCGATTTTCAATCCCGAATATTGCCTGAAGGAAACGGGACCGTCACGGGTGTGCTGGGTAAATCTGATGACAACTACCAGCTGACTATCCGGGATACAAGTGATTTGAAACTGGCAGATGAGCGATGTGGAGGGCTTGTTTATTCGTGCGATTCGACGGGAGCAAATGTAACAGTGGCCTACATAAGAAAAATGTATAAGGGAAGAACCCTGGATGTTCCCGGAAATATGAAGATCAGGGCTACGGTAATATCCGACAGAAGTTATAAAAATATCGATGCTTTTTCTGCTGTGGTACAGGACAGTACAGCGGGAATTATTTGTGAGTTTACTTCGACACACCAACTGAACATTGGAGATAAAGTGGAGCTCTCCCTTTTAAATACGGTCCTTGAAGAGAAAAACGGTCTTCTGTACGTAGGGAATATTTCGCCTGAAAATGTGATATCCTCTGAATCAGGTCCCCGTCCGGAGCCGGAAAAAATATTACTTTCCGGAGACCTTGCCGCTTATGAAAATGAATTGGTCAGGATAGAGGGAGTACAATTTGAAATCCCCGGGTTGACTTATTCGGGCACTCGAATACTTACGGATTGCAGAGAAACATTAAAATTATTCACCCGGGAAAAAGCGGTCTTTGCCGGTGAAACGGTGAGCAGCAAACAGGGAAATATAACCGGTATCGTATTCAAAAATGATGATGAGTACCGGTTGCGGATAAGGAATCCGAACGATGTCCGTTTTACGGAAGCCTATGAAGACTGCCTTGGCGGAACCAACCTGATGATCACTGAATATGTGGAGGGGTCAGGCTATAACAAGTATATGGAGGTGTATAATGCTGCCGATGTTGATATTGATTTGTCCGGTTATATGCTGGTACGGGATTATAATGGTGACGGAGATTTCGAAAGGTATGTGATGGAACTGTCCGGGCACATCGCTTCCGGGGAAATAGCGGTGTATGCCAACCCGAGGGCAGAAATATTCCAGGGGGAGATCAGGGATACGCATGGTAACGCTATTGGCTATAACGGCGATGACCAGGTAGTATTAATGAAAAACGGGATCATCATTGACCATATCGGTATCCCCGGAGAGAACTGGGGAGCAGACAAGACCCTGCGGAGAAAAACTGATATCGCCAGGCCCAGTAGTGCTTATGATGAAAACGAATGGGAAATATATCCGCAGGACGATGTGAGCGGGTTGGGCATAAGATAGAAAAATAGTTTGTGGAGTTCTAAGGAGGAGAAAATCACCGGTTTATTGGATAAACGAGTAAAAAATCAGTAATTTTATATGTATGAAATGGTATTTTTACCGAAAAGAAGAGAGGCGTGGTCACTGAAGAAAAACTGTTTAAAAATATTCCGAGTGAAATAGGAGCTGCCTGGATGGTCATGTACTTATCTGAACAGCAATTTTCTCCCCTGCATATTAAAATACTGAAATCAAAAATTAATGTGAGTGATGAGGTGTTGTCCAAAATACTCAATATTGCTCCCAAAACCTTTATGAACTACAGAAAAGATGTATCTAATGTAAGAATGGATGTAAAGGAACATGTGGTGATGCTTTTGTCTTTGGCCAAACATGGTGTTGAGGTTTTCGGGAGTTCCGCAGACTTTAACAGCTGGCTTGAAATGCCGAATGTGTTTTTGGCGCATAAAAAACCCCTTGATTTTTTAAACACAATAAATGGTATAAGGCTTATAGGAGATCGGCTCACTGCACTGGAATACGGAGATAATGTATAAAACGGGATGGAAGTCTTCAGAATTTCATCAGAAAAGTATGCTTTTTCCCTGCAGGCTTCCGGTGCGGCCAACAGATGGAACAAAGAGAACGAGTATGTTATTTATACGGCCGAGAGCAGGGCTTTGGCCACTTTGGAGTTGGTTGCCCATAGAAATACCTTAATGAAAGGATTGAGGTATAAACTGATGACCATTACACTTCCGGACGATGCGAAGTACTACCGGGAGATAGATGAACTCAAATTTCCGGGAAGATGGAAAAGCATAGCCTGTTATTCACATCTTCAAAAAATGGGAAGTAACTGGTATGCAGAACAGAAATCACTGGTTTTAAAAGTTCCTTCGGTTTTGGTAAGAAAAGAATATAATTATATAATTAATACAAGGCATCCGGATTTTAATGAAGTATTTTTTGAAAATGTAGCGAACTATCATTGGGATGAAAGGTTACTATAGTTTTCTTTCCAAAACAAAAAAATATACATTATGAACCCGAATATAAAAACAGCACTCATACAAACCCCGCTTATCTGGGAAGACCCCGGAGCAAACCGACAGGCATTGCGGAAAAAAATAGACAGCCTGGACAAAAATACCGATCTGGTTGTTCTCCCCGAAATGTTTACCTCCGGGTTTACCATGAAACCCGAACGGGTGGCCGAAACCATGGCGGGAGAAACCCTGAGCTGGATTAAGGAAACAGCCGTGAAAAATAATGTAGCCATTACAGGAAGTGTGGTAATTGCAGAGGACGGGAAATATTATAACCGTTTGCTGTTTACACATCCCGACGGGAAAGTAGAACACTATGATAAAAAACATACGTTTACCCTGGCCGGCGAAAACAAGGTGTATCATACCGGGAAAGAACGCCTTGTGGTGGAATACAAGGGCTGGAAACTCTGCCCCCTGATATGTTATGACCTGCGCTTTCCCGTTTGGGCCAGAAATACCGATGCCTATGATGTGTTACTGTTTGTAGCCAACTGGCCGTTGCCGAGAATAAGCTCCTGGGACATCCTTTTACGGGCAAGGGCCGTGGAAAACCTGTGTTATTGCATAGGCGTAAACCGCATAGGCCGGGATCACAACGGGAATGAATATCCGGGGCACTCCGCTGTTTACGGAGTGTTGGGAGAGCAGCTTGCATTTTCGGAAAAAGAAGAAATCATTTATACTACGCTGGAGCGGGACAAAATCACCCATTACCGGAATAAACTTCAGTTCCTGGAAGACAGGGATGAATTTATACTGAAATAAGGAAAAAGCAGCCTATTCCTCACCATTCGGAATACTGTCCTTCGGAGCAGTTTCGGGAGCAGGAGGTGTGGGGTCGCGTAATATGAATTCCTGTTCCATGTCCCAATTGGCCTTGATGTCAAGCACATCCGGAAAATGGCTCACCCTTTCCGGCTGGATCTTGTCCAGGTAACTCCCGGTATCCCATTTCCCGTTACCATTATCGTCATAAATGACCCGCAGGAGATATTTCCCCGGATTGAGGGTGTTAAAATCGTAATATTCCTGTGCTTCACCAGCATAAACCGTATGCTTCACTTCCCCTTTTTCGGTAGTCAGTTGAATAATTATCGGGAACGATTCCACATTACGGAGGGTGACCCTGAGATTGCCGTAATCGGCCAGGCTTTTGGTGTTCAGTGCATAGCTGAGGGTGTCGTTGTGTTCTCCGAACATGTCTTTAATAGCATCGGGAAGCAGGGTTACCTGGTATTTTTGATTGGGGAGGACTTCCCAGTTCAGACGAACCAGATTTTTCTTTTGGTCGATTTCCGGGGTAAAGTCCACAGGAAGGGAATCTTTGTCCAGTACCGATATTCTTTCCTTGGTTACCCCGGTTATGGGGGTATTGGAGCCTATGGAGAACGGCTCCCCGGACGATAAGCCTCCTTTTTGTGGTGTCGAAAGCGTTAGCGTATCATTGTAAAGTTCCTTGATCCTTACCGTAAAAGTGTCCCGGACCTTGACCACCGGATTCGTTATTTTGAAAACCAGGGAATCTGCCTGTATTCCGGTAAACCAGTAATGCAGGGTGTCTTTTTCCTTGTCTTCAATGATCCGGTATTTGTAATCCGGCGGAGGTGTGGGATGGAGCAAATCTATATTTATACTGTCCCCGTTGCCTTCATAGCCGAAAATGATCCTGTTCCTGGCTGCAAGTACCGGGCGCGCCGTACGGTAATACGATTTGTCTTTAAACAGGTTGAGGCGGTAAACCGAATCGGTGGGGACTTCTATGAAATCACTTATGAATGCTATTTTATCGGTCTTTGGAGCATAAGTATTTGTTCCCGAATTGTCTTTCAGCCCGATAAGCATGTACTTACCTGCCTTGATGTTGGATACCTGAAAAGTGCTGGAACTGTCCAGCGTATTCGTAATATAAGTGGGGAGTTCCTTATAAACAATGGAATCGGTATAGGTAGAATCAATTCTGTAGAGCAATACGGAAACAAAATCATCCGGTTTTTTCCGGATGGCATCCGTTACATAGCCGTTTACGGTCAGGGAATCTACATAGTCGCCGGTAGAAAATACATATTTGAAAAAAGAATACGGATTTTCTTCGTTGTTGTCCACAATACTCTGTCCGAAGTTAAACACATAGGTGGTATTCTCTTTCAGCGTATCACTGATCTTTATATCTATATACTTGCTGGCATTCCCCTGGGGCATGATCTGGGGGGTGGTTTTCATGGGCGGGGAAACGATGAGTTGTTTCTGAAGGTCCTTGAGTTTTATGAATTCGTCAAAATAGATCCGGATCCTGTCGGCATCAAAGTTAGTACTGGAAGTATCGGGTTCTGCATAAAGCATTTTCGGAGGGGTAACATCCTTTTCACCCCCCGTGGGAGTCCCTCTTCTGGCACAATTCAACAGCGTCAGGAAAAGTAACAAGAACAATCCTGTATTTATAGCCTTTGCTCTCATGCAGATATACGTGTTTACGGTCTGACAAAGTAACGATTATTTTTAATAATTACAGCGTGACGGCCATGGTAGCAATACTTACTTTAACATTTCCGTGTTTTTGAAGTGCCCGGACACAGTGTTCCAGTGTAGCCCCTGTAGTCACTATATCATCTACCAGCAGGATATGACAGGGAGGTAGTTGCAGGTTTTGCTGTGTGTCGAAGCTGCTGTGCGCTTTCCACCGGGCAGGTCGCCCCTTGAAAGTTTGTGTGGGGGTATGGGTTGTTTTCACAAGGATATCATCACGGCAGGCCACCTGCAGGGCATCGGCAATACACCGGGCAAAACCGGAAACCTGGTTGTACCCTCTTTTTCGCTGTTTTTTGGGGTGCAGGGGAACGGGAACTACCATATCAACTTTTTCGAGGAGGCTTTCCCTGAGACAGGTACCGTACCACTTTCCAAGGAACGTGCCGATTTCCTGCCGCCCTTTATATTTCAGGTGGTGGATAAGTTGCCTTACAATCCCCTTTTTCCGGAAGATGAGAAATGCGGCGGCAAATTCAACCTTCACCCTTCCGTAAAATATTTTTTCCACCGGATTTCCGCGGGTGACATGATAATCCGTTACCGGAAGCTGGTGCCTGCATGCAGTACAGAGGGTGTTTTCATTGGGAGACAAACAGGCGGTACACCCCGGACATGTTTCGGGAAACAGCAAATTGTATATATCGCTGAGAATGCGAACGGGCAGTGCCAAAATTCAGGATTTTATTGTTCAAATGTAAGGATTATAAAGAAAAGATACACAGTTACAAAGCACGGTACGGGGCATCGGATAAAATATTTCCGGATCATTACGGGTTGTAACAAAAAATAATGGAAAAACGGTCTTTTTTTCCGGTAGAATACCTTATTTTTCGCAGCTAAAAATCTATTTTTGCGACATGGCAAATCAAGACGAGCATTTCAAGAAAGTAATATCACACGCAAAGGAATACGGTTATATATTCCCTTCAAGCGAAATATACGACGGTTTAAGTGCAGTGTATGACTATGCACAGAACGGTGCGGAACTCAAGAAGAACATTCGCGAATACTGGTGGAAGGCCATGGTACAAATGCACGAAAATATTGTGGGGATAGATGCCGCAATATTCATGCATCCCACGACCTGGAAAGCTTCCGGTCACGTTGATGCCTTTAACGATCCGCTTATCGATAACAAGGATTCGAAGAAGCGATACAGGGCAGATGTACTGGTAGAAGATTATGTGGCCAGGATAGAAGCCAAAATAGAGAAGGAAGTGGCCAAGGCGAAAAAACGCTTCGGAGATGCTTTTGATAAGGAGCAGTTCCTGGCTACTAACGGAAGAGTGAAGGATTACCGGGAAAAAGCCGATGCGATCCTCAAACGTCTCGGAAGGTCACTGGAAAACGAAGACCTGGCCGATGTAAAGGCTTTGATCGAGGAACTGGATATTGCAGATCCCGAGACCGGGTCGAAAAACTGGACCGATGTTAAACAGTTTAACCTGATGTTCGGCACCAAACTGGGAGCTTCTGCAGACAGCGCCATGGACCTTTATCTCCGGCCGGAAACCGCACAGGGGATTTTTGTGAATTTCCTCAACGTACAGAAGACCGGAAGAATGAAAATACCTTTCGGGATAGCACAGACCGGAAAAGCATTCCGGAACGAGATCGTGGCACGCCAGTTTATTTTCCGCCAGCGGGAGTTCGAACAAATGGAGATGCAGTTCTTTGTACGGCCCGGAGAGCAAAAGGAATGGTATGAAAAGTGGAAGGAAACGCGATTAAAATGGCACCTTTCCCTGGGAATGGGCGAAGATAATTACCGTTTTCACGACCATGAAAAACTGGCGCATTACGCTGATGCCGCCACAGATATTGAATTCAGGTTCCCCTTCGGGTTCAAGGAGCTGGAAGGCATTCACTCCCGCACCGATTTTGACCTCGGCAAACACGAGGAATACTCCGGTAAGAAGTTACAATATTTTGATCCCGAACTGAACGAGAGCTATGTGCCCTATGTCATAGAAACTTCCATCGGGCTGGACCGTATGTTCCTTGCCGTGTTCTCCAATGCCCTGCAGGATGAAGTACTGGAAAACGGAACTACGAGAACCGTATTAAAGATCCCTGCCGTACTGGCACCTTATAAAGCGGCCGTATTGCCCCTGGTGAAAAAAGACGGCCTTCCGGAGATAGCCCGCAAAATTATTGATGACCTGAAGTGGGACTTTATGGTGAAATATGATGACAAAGACGCTGTGGGCCGGAGATACAGGAGGCAGGATGCCGCAGGAACACCGTTCTGTATTACGGTAGATCACCAGACTTTGGAGGACAATACCGTAACCATCCGTCACCGGGATACCATGGATCAGCAACGGGTGGCCATTGATGATCTTAAAGGAATTATCCTTAAAGAAATAGATATGCGTACCTGGCTGATGCGGATGAACCAGGTCGTAAACAAGGTGTAATTTACCGTAAATTATCCTTACGTAGAGAACAAACTAAAAAAAGCGGAACCGTGGAATTTTAATACTGTTGTTTCCCGGTTCCGCTCTTTTGGCAGTAATAAGTCTGTTTGGTTTATCAGAGTTTCAGATCAGGCCAGCCTTCTCTGTAATTGCGTTTTACGTATTGGTTTGCGGCTTCGAAGTTGGTTACTCTTCTGTTGACACCATCCCATTCCAGGGTTATGCCTCTTCCGGGATAAGTGATCTTTCCATTGACCTCTTTCCTGTAATTGAAACTTCGGATGGCCAGGTTACCCATCAAAATACTTTGTGTAAGCGGGACGGCATATCCGACGAACGGAGAGTCTACTTCCTGTTTTCCGTAACCGGCAATACAGGCGTCTACCCATTGTTTATAGTGACCTTCGGCCTGTCCGGGGATACGTTTATATTTTTGAGGGACATTGACTTCCTCCGTGCGGCTGGTGGGTAACAATTGTGCATCGTCTCCATAAACACCGCACATCATTTTTCCTTTGGTTCCTTCAAAGATCACACCGTTGCCAAGATCATTATGACCACCCATGATTTCGTTGGGACCCAATTCTTCCGGACGTTCGGGCTGAATACCTCCGTCCATCCAGTTCAGTTTGATCTCCTCTCCGTTCTTTCCTTTGTATGTAAAGTGAACAGAAGAAGAAAGCGGGGCACTATCGGGGAAATATCCGGCTTTGAAATTGTCTACATAAGGGGTGCTGACACTGCAGTTCACATCTGTCGGGAAGCCTAACTCCATGACCTTAAATACCGGGCCTACAATATGGCAGGCCATATCTCCGAGTGCTCCGGTACCGTAGTCCCACCATCCTCGCCAGTTAAACGGTACAACCATGTCTTCATATTCCCTGTAAGGTGCTGTTCCTAACCACAGGTCCCAATCCAAACCGGCGGGTACGGGCGGTTTCTGGTTCGGCCATTTTATACCCTGCGGCCATACGGGACGGTCGGTCCAGCAGTTGATCGTGTGTACCTCTCCTATAAGTCCTGCTTCATACCATTCTTTCAGGATACGGATTCCATCATTAGAGGAACCCTGGTCTCCCATTTGGGTAACAACCTTGTATTTCTTTGCGGCTTCACCCAGCATATAAGCCTCGTGAATGTCGTGAGTCAAGGGTTTTTGCACGTAAACGTGTTTTCCCATTTTCATGGCGTTAAATGCAACGATGGCGTGTGTATGGTCGGGAGTACCTACCGAAACGGCATCGAAATGTTTACCTTCCTTGTCGAAAAGCTCCCTCCAGTCCTTGTAGTATTTGGCTTTGGGGAATAACTTCCTGTTCTTTTTGGCCTGGCGATCATCCACATCGCACAGGAATGCTATTTCAGCATTACCTGCTTCCGCAAATTTCCGGATGTCGTCGCCACCTTTACCCCCGGCGCCAACACCGGCGATCAGTAATTTATCACTTGGGGCAGTAAAGCCGGTACCACCCAAAACGTGCCGGGGGACGATGTAAAAACCGGCGGCGGCAACAGAAGCACTTTTAATAAAGTTTCTCCTGGAATTTGAAGGTTTGGACTGGCTTTTGCCATTCTTTTCATCCATAACTAAAACGTTTTATTATTTGGGTTAAACTTTTTCCAGTTGTTCTTTTGATAACCATAGAATCGGTTTTCGCCTCCTTCGTCTCTCCCTGGTGATCCCTTATTCTGTTTCGGTTTCGCCTCCCGTCAGTATCTTCGCATCGGGAACAGCTTCTCTTTTGTGCAAATTTTATTGATATGGCTTCAATTACCGGCTTAAATTACAAATAGTTTTAATTTTATCATTAATCTTCGGGGAAAATTAACGTTTAAAGAATAAATCCTTGAGAAACGGGAAATATTATTACAGCTCCGAAAAATAGATTTTAAATCGGCTCCTGTTGATAATCCTTTCTGGTTTTAACATTTTCAGGCTTTTCGATTTTGTAACTTTAAAGAATGGGAGAGGAGACCTATATAAAAGGAAGGGGGGCACAGGTGAATGTGCGTAACAAGTTCCTGGAAATGTCGCACGAAATGCGGGACGACTTCCTGGAATATTGCCAGCTGGAAGGTGATGAGGCCGATAACAACAAAACACAATACCTGCAGGTGTTCCCCAAAACCATAATCAATAAAGTGAATAGTCCGGATGTGGGCATGGGATATTCCATGAACCCCTATCAGGGTTGTGAGCACGGTTGTATTTATTGTTATGCACGTAACAGTCACGAATACTGGGGGTACAGTGCCGGGCTCGATTTCGAAAGGCGTATCCTGGTGAAGAAGAATGCCCCTCAACTGCTCGAAGAAAAACTGAAAAACAAGAACTGGAAGGCACATACCGTAGTGTTGTCCGGCAATACCGACTGTTACCAGCCTGCGGAACAGCGCTTTTTTATTACCAGGGAGTGCCTGAAAGTATTTTTAAAATACAAACATCCGGTGGGGATTATCACCAAGAATGCCCTGGTGACCCGTGACCTTGATATCCTGTCGGAACTGGCGCAGGATAACCTTGTGGCGGTCAATATTTCGGTAACCTCGCTATCTGAAGAAACCAGGAGGATAGTGGAACCACGTACGGCAAGCATAAAGAAGCGTCTGGATACGGTAAGAAAGTTATCGGAAAACGGAATCCCCGTAAACGTGATGATCGCACCTGTTATTCCTTCGATAAACAGTCATGAGATACTTCCTCTGGCAAAGGCCGCTTCAGACCATGGAGCAGTTTCCATAGCACATACGATTGTAAGGCTCAACGGAGCTATCGGGCAACTGTTTTCAGACTGGATTCGAAAGGCCATGCCGGACCGGGCCGAAAAAGTGTTGCACCAGATCGAAGATTGCCACGGCGGCAGTCTTAACGACAGCCGTTACGGTAAGCGGATGACCGGCGAGGGCAGAATAGCCGAACAGATACATACCATGTTCCGGATTGCAAGGCAAAAATACTTTGCTGACAAGTCTTATCCGCATCTCAACACCTCATTGCACGAAAGTTATAAGGACGGGCAATTAAAATTGTTCTAAATCTCATTTGCAGTCCACTTTTTGGGCCGTCAGGACAAATTCGCCGTGTTTTCCCTGATTTGTAGTGATTTTGGCCTGTTCTTCGGTCATTTTTATCAGAATGTCCTGGGTTTCTGTCATGCCCTCCTGGGTGAAGGTGTATTTTCCCCTGACCTGATTGTCGGCAAGCGTGCCTTTCAGAGTTCCGCTTCTTCCGTCTTTTTCCGCGGGGAACCATTTGAATATTCCGGTAACTTGTTTGCCGGTGACTTCTAATGTCAATATAGTGGAGTCGCGGATAACCCTGTCTCCCCGCTGAAGATCTTTTCCGGTAGTTAAGAAGCACAGCTTGGTTGTGGCCGGGGGTTGGGATGTTTGCCTTTCATTTTCACTTTGAACATTTTCTTCCTTCTGTGTTTTTTCAGCAGTATTTTTACAGGCTAAAAACAGGCATACGGCAACAAAAGCAGGGATGAATAGCTTTTTCATCTGTCAAGGATTTGGTTAAACGTTTCATTAAAGATAACGAAAATTTATCGTGTTCCTTCCCATTCGCCGTAAAACTGCTCCAGAAAATTTTCCATGTAACGGTGTCGGTCTTCTGCTATTTTTCGTCCGGTCTGGGTGTTCATTTTGTCTTTCAGGAGCAGGAGTTTTTCATAAAAATGATTGATTGTCGGAGCCTTGTTGTTTTTGTATTCTTCTTTCGTTCTGTATTTCCTGGGAGGAATATCCGGATTGTAGAGTTCCCTGTTTTTAAATCCGCCGTAATTGAATGCGCGCGCAATGCCTGTGGCTCCTATGGCGTCGAGTCTGTCGGCATCCTGTACAATATCCAGCTCGCGCGACCGGAAGCTCTTTTCCGTATAACTTCCCTTGAAAGAGATATTTTCGATGATCTTCACTACATGGTCAATGGTTGCCCCGGTTACATTTTCTTTTTCCAGGAATGTCCTGGCTTTTTGCGGTCCCACGCTTTCGTCACCGTTGTGGAATTTACTGTCGGCTATATCATGAAGTAGTGCGCCGAGCTTTACCACAAGCATGTCGGCTTTTTCGTTTTTGGCAATCGCCACGGCATTATTGTATACTCTCTGGACGTGGAACCAGTCGTGGCCGCCCTCGGCATTTTTTAATTGTTGTTTTACAAAATCTGTGGTGCGGGAAATGATGTCCGGATTGTTCATAGGGGTGAAATTAAAAAATCCTTCCGGTTTAATGAAAGGATTTTTTGCGGTTTTTTAATTTCTTTCGAAAGGGTTACCTGGCCAGTGCGGGCTCTACCCATTTAAAGGTATGCGATTCTTCCGGAATTACCAGCCGTTCGGAGACCCTTAACATCCGTGCGGGGAGTTTCATCAGGTAGTCCCGCGCTTTTTCCGCTTCGTCGGTGAGTCCTGTGATCTTGTCTATCTGCCATTTTTCGGTGAGTTTTTGAATAATACCTATATAGTCGTTGGAGGTATATACACCGATACGCTGGGCAGAATCTGAAAAGTGCTCCCAGGCAGCCCCCATCTTGTGGCCCGATTCTCTCAGAAAATGGGCAGGCATGGTAATTTTTTGTTTCATCATGTACTGGAAAGCCAGCATCATCTGGCTGGGGTCCACTTCAAAAATACGTCTTACGAATTCGGTATATGCCTGGTGGTGCCGCATTTCATCTCCGGAAATGATCTTGCACATCTTGGCCAGTCTCTGGTTGCCGTAGTTCCTGGCCAGTTTGGCTACGCGATTGTGTGAAATATAGGTAGCGAGTTCCTGGAAACTGGTATACACGAAATTTTTATACGGATCGGTATCTGTACCGATGTCAAATCCGTCATTGATGAGGTGGTGGGTGGTACGTTCCACTTCTTTCATATTTACCCTTCCGGAGAGGTAAAGGTATTTGTTGAGTACATCGCCGTGGCGGTTTTCCTCACCTGTCCAGTGCCTTACCCATTTGGACCAGCCGTTTCGTTCTATCTGGTCTATACCTTCCACGTCCATCAGCCACGATTCGTAAGTGGGGAGTGCTTCTTCGGTGATTGTGTCTCCTACAAGCACCACCCAGAAATCATAAGGCATTTCCTTGGCAAGTTCGCGTAATTCTTTTACCTCTTCCATGAAATCTTCACTTTCGGAATCGGGCAAAAAATCTGTGGGTTGCCAAATCGTATCAACCGGGATCAGAAATTGATCCACATAAGTTTCAATATCTTTTTCCAGAAGCTGCATTACTTCCAGTCGAACATTCTTTATAGACATAATGCTTTTATATGGTTATTCCTTGTTTTACTGCGTTTTCCGTTCTCTCCATAATTTCTCTAAAAGGAACATTTTGGATGGCAAATGGTTGTTGTATGGTGAAGGTTATTCGGTTACACAAAGTTAGGGGAAAATTACCGTTTTTAACAATTTTCCACGAGTTATTTATGCTTAACGGCACAATATATGCCGATGTTGCATATTTACAGAGGATTTTTAGTCCGTTTTCGGAAAATTTCTTGGGTATGCCGTTTTTGCTTCGTGTCCCTTCGGGGAAGATCACGGCAGACCGCTTGTGTTTCTCTATATATTCCGCCATTTTTTTTATGGTCGGCAGGGCCTGTTTGGGATCTTTTCTGTCAATCAGTACAGAGCCTCCGTGCCTCAGGTTGAAGGAAACGCTCGGGATTCCCCTTCCCAGTTCTTTTTTACTGATGAATTTGGGATGGAACTTACGCATGAACCAGATAATAGGTGGTATGTCGTACATGCTTTGGTGATTGGAAACAATAATAAGCGGAACGCCTTCCGGGACGAGGTGCAGGTTTTCAAATTTATAGGTAGTGCCGAGTATGTTGGTACACCGCACCAGGAAAAGGTTCAGTATGGAAACGCTCCTTTTATGGGCGTTGTAACCGAACAGGTTCAGGCAGACCCATTGTATCCCGTGGAATATGACAAGTGAAAGCCCGAAACAGGTATAGTACAGGGCAGAAAGGGGATAAGAAAGCAATTTTTTCATAATAAGGGTTTAGCAATATGGCCTGTTGCGTATAACAATGGCGCAAATATAACTTACTGAATGTATTAGCCGGTTTTATTTTTGTGTTTTAGTCTTTCTTTAACGATCTTTTCGTCGGCTTTGAGGTGTATGGTTTTTTCCGGAGCTATGGCGTGTTGATGGTCAAAGAAAATCGTTTGCCCGTGGTAGAGGGCTTTGATGAGATAATGATCGCCTTCAAAATAAGAATCCTTTACCTTTACTTTTAAGCGCGACCGCTCCGTTACATGCAGTTCATGGGTGTAAATGAGGACGTTGCGCTCGGGGAGCCCGTTTTTGTCGGGGGCAACAAGCAGGTTTGAGGGAATTTCGTTGACTTCTCCGAAGAGGGAGGCCACATAGCTGCTTTCCGGCAGTTGATAAAGGCGTTCGGGGCGATCTTCCCGGATGATCTTTCCGTCCTTGATCACCAGTGTCTTATCGGCATGCGATAAAGCATCCACACTGTCGTGGGTGGCTATGATACAGGTAATGGCTTTTTTCCGGAGAAAGGCAAAAAGATCTCTGCGAAATTTGCTTTTCCTGAAGCTGTCGATATGGCTGAACGGTTCGTCCAGTAACAGTATTTCGGGTTTCTGGGCCATTGCCCGGGCCAGGGCCACCCGTTGTTGTTGTCCGCCGCTGAGATTTCCGGGTTTGGCATCTGCATATGCGGTGAGTTCAACCATTTCCAGTAATTCCGCAATTCGCCGGTTCTTTTCGTCCGGGTAGAAATTGGACAGGAATTTCCCTACGTTTTCAGCTACTGTGATATAAGGCATAAGGTCGAAATCCTGGGCGAGGTATTTTATGTAGGATTCCCCCGGAACAAGGTTATAGGCCGGGCCCAGTATCTTTTTGTCTTTCCAGCTTATTTCGCCTTTGTCGAGGTCATGAAGGCCATATATGGCCCGGAGAAGGGTGCTTTTCCCGGAGCCACTTTCCCCGATCACGGATAGGATCTGTCCGGGTGCAGCGGTGAAGCTTATGTTGTTCAGTACCGGTGTCTCCGTAAAGCGAAAGGAGATATCTTTAACTTTTAACATTTTCTGATTAAACCTGGTTTTCCGACAAAGATAGCGGCTTTGCCTTAAAAGGGAAATGGGTTGGAATTTTTTGTTGTACTCCCTTTGGCAAAGAAAAAGAAGCTGACAAAACACGGTTCCGGCAGCTTCTTCGGTTATTTATTTTTAAGCGATCGTATTTTTCCCGGTCTAGAACCAGGGTTTTTTGCCTGCCTGATAGGTGTTGAAAAACTCCTCGTCCGACTTGGTGAGATAAATGATACCTTCAATGACCCCGATTATCCAGGGAATTGTGATCAGGATGAAGCCGATTCCCAGGCAAGAGGTGGCATATCCTATTATGGTGGCTCCTAAAAGTATGGCGCCTTCTTTGTTATATCCCAAGATAAACTTATGGACGCCCAGGCTCCCGAAGAGAATCCCCAGAATACCGGCAAGTATCTTTTTATTATCCTGGCTGCCTACGGTTTCCTTAACGGCATCACCGAACTCTTTAGCGGTCCCTTTGGCTTCATCGCCTATTTCCTTCGCCGTATCCTTGGCTTTGTCTGCAAAGTCTTTTTCGCCTTTGTTTTCCTCGCTTTTGTTTTCTTCACTCATGACTGAAATGATTTCGGGTTGATAGTTGTGTTAAAAATATAAAATTTTTGCTATATACATAGCTATGTGCGGTTTTTTATTGCTCCGGACCGAATTATTGGTGTCCTGTACATGCTTTATTCGCCGTAAAAGGCTTTGATCTTGTCTACTATGGTCCGGGCCAGTTTTATATGGCTTTCGAAAGTCCAGCCGGCCACGTGGGGCGTGAGCAGGACATTGTCAGCCTGTAAAAGGTATTGCAGTGCTTCGGGAGCCTGGTCTCCCGAAAAGAGCGACTCGAACGAGGTCTTCTCGTATTCGAGTACGTCCAGTGCCGCACCCCGTACTTTTTTATTCTTCAACGCTTCCGCAAGATCTTGTGTGACCACACTTTTTCCCCGTGCGGTATTGATAAACCAGAAGGGTTTGGCAAAGGCGTTTATGAAGGCGATGTTCACCATTTTTTCGGTGAGCGGGGTCTGGGGGGTGTGCAGGCTTACCACTTCTGCCTGTTCCTGCAATTCCCGTAGTGAGACCTGCGTGGCGTTGTCATCACCTAAACCGGGAAGAATATCGTGGCAGATGACCCGTACATCAAAACCCTTCAGTTTTTTGGCAAAGGCTTTTCCCATGTTACCGTAACCGATGATACCCACGGTTTTTCCGTCCAGTTCATGTCCGCGGTTGGCTTCCCGCAGCCATTGGCCCTTGCCGATTTCCCGGTGTGCCTTATTGAAATTGTTAAACAGGGAAAGCAACATGCCCAGGGCATGCTCTCCAACCGCATTGCAGTTGCCTTCGGGGGCAGCGATAAGGTGAATGCCTTTTTTTTCGGCATAATCACAGTCGATGTTTTCCAGACCTGCACCTACCCGGGCAATGAATTGCAGTGCGCCGGCCTTATCGAGGAATTCCCGGTCGATTTTAAAACGGCTGCGGATAACAATGCCCTGATAATGATGTATTTTGTCTTCTATGTCTGCTTTGGAAGACGTGTAATCTTTGTGGTTTTCGAATCCGGATAGTTCCAGTTGTTCCCATAACAGGGGGTGATTACTGTCCAGATGAAGTATCTTTGTTTTTTTCAAGGCGATCTACTTAAAGTTTTTTATTGAAGCATTGTCCAAAATTAGAGGTTTTCGAATGAAAAAGTAAAGGCCGGAAAGAAAATAAGTTATAAGGATGTAATGCGCATAAAAAATGCTTATATTTGCACCCTCCTTTTCAGAAGGGATTTTTAAAATTAATAACCGGGGTCGGGAACCCCACTTAATTAATGTATTATGCCTGTAAGAATAAGATTGCAAAGACACGGTAGAAAAAGCAAACCTTTTTACTGGATCGTAGCTGCGGATTCACGCGCTAAAAGGGACGGTAAATTCCTGGAAAAACTGGGAACATACAATCCGACCACTAATCCTGCTCAGATAGACCTGAATGTGGACAGTTCTGTAAAATGGCTGCAAAACGGGGCTCAGCCTTCGGATACGGCCAGGAGGATACTGTCTTATAAAGGAGTATTGCTGAAAAAGCACTTGCTTGGCGGTGTAACCAAAGGTGCATTGACCCAGGAAGAAGCAGATGCCAAATTTGAAGCCTGGCTGGAAGAAAAGACCGGTAAGGTAACGGCAAAAGCTGAAGGGCTGAACAAAGCCAAAGAAGAAGCCAAAGCCAAGGCATTGGAGGCAGAACGGGAAATCAGCGAAAAGCGAAAAGCGGAAGCTACACAGGCTGAAGTAGAAGAAGCTGAAGAAGCGGCACCGGAAGCGGAGGCTGCCGAAGAAGCTGCTCCCGGAGCCGAAGCAGCGGCAGAGGAAACTACGCCCAAGGCCGAAGAAGCTGCCCCTGAAGCTGAAGAAGCTGGTGAAGAGGCATCTGACGAAAAGAAAAAAGCTGCAGAGTAGTAATTTGGAAGGGATGAAGAAAGAAGATTGCTTCTATCTCGGAAAAATTGTTAAAAAATACAGCTTTAAGGGGGAGGTACTGGTTAAGCTGGATACCGACGAACCCGAATTGTACGAAGAATTGGAATCAGTGTTCATAGCCATTGGGCATGACCTGGTTCCTTTTTTTATTGAGGAATCTTCCCTGCATAAATCGAATTTACTGCGTCTCAAACTGGAGGACGTTCGTACCGAGGAAGATGCGGATGCCCTGCTGAAATGTGAACTATACCTTCCGTTGGCCACCCTGCCCGAACTTTCGGGCAATAAATTCTACTTTCACGAGGTCATAGGGTTTACTGTTAAAGATGAAAAATTTGGTGAGGTAGGCGTTATAAAGGGAATAAACGATACCACCGCCCAACCCCTGTTCCGGATAGATCGCGAAGGCACGGAAATTCTTATTCCCATGAATGACGAGCTGATCAAAACAGTGGATCGCAATTCCGGGGTAATTATTGTAAGAACTCCCGAAGGGCTGATCGACCTGTATTTGTAATTTTGCAAAAGGACCGTAACCGGTAATTCCCGGTTTTTAATGGGATAACGAACCGGTCTTTGCCGGGAGTGTAAATCTTTATCGATGTCAGATAAGCCGTTTCATTTTAAAAAGTTCAGCGTACACCAGGATAAGTGTGCCATGAAGGTGGGAACAGATGGTGTATTGCTGGGCGCGTGGACAGATGTGTCCGGAAACCCCTTTTCTGTTCTCGACATAGGGGCGGGTACCGGACTTATAGCACTTATGCTTGCACAACGTTGTGATGCGGAACTTATAGATGCGGTGGAAATAGAAAATGCTGCTTATGAACAGTGCGTAGATAATTTTGAGAATTCTTCCTGGAACGACCGCCTGTTTTGTTATCATGCCTCGTTGGAAGAATTTACGCGGGAAATGGAAGACACGTATGACCTTATTGTGTCCAATCCCCCTTTTTATAGGGAAAATATCTCCACGGGCGATAAGCAAAGGGATATGGCCAGATCGGCCGTTTCGCTTCCTTTTTCGGAATTGGTGAAGTCGGTGTCTTTGTTGCTTGCGGAAGAAGGGAGTTTTTGTGTGATCATTCCATATCGGGAAGAAAAAGAGTTTCGGGGACTTGCCGAAAAACACGGACTTTTCCCCTACCATATAACCAGGGTAAAAGGTTCCGAAGAAGGAGAAGGGTCAGAAGTCAAAAGATCGCTTCTTGCATTTTCCTTTGTGCAAAAAGATGTGTATGTCGATGAACTGGCCATTGAAAGAGGGAGACACCAGTATACTGAACAGTATGTAAATCTTACCCGTGATTTTTACCTGAAAATGTAAGTATTTGCTTTATTTTCCGGAAACCTTTCTTATTTTTCCTTTTTAATATATTTGTGGCACAAATGTTAAATAGGTGTCAATGATACACGGGGCGAGAGGTTTTTTGATAAGGTATAAATACAAAGAATGAAAAGTAAACGTACTATTCGGGACATAGCCAGGGAGTTAAAATTGTCCATCACCACGGTTTCTCTTGTGCTTAACGGCAAGGCAAGGGAAAACAGGATCAGCCAGGAAGTTATAGACCGGGTTCTCAGGTTTGTCAAGGAGGTGGATTATCGCCCCAACCATTTTGCCCGCAGTCTGAGAAACGGCAAATCGAAGATCATAGCTTTTATGGCCGAGGATATATCCAATCCCTTTTTTTCCAGTGTGGCCAGGCTTATAGAAGACAGCGCCAATAACAGTGGCTACAAGATTGTTTATTGCAGCACGGAAAACAATCCGGAAAAGACCAGGGAACTGATTAAAACTTTTAAGGACAGAAGGGTAGATGCCTATATCATAACCCCTGCCGAAGGTATCGAAAAAGAGATAGAAACGCTGGTAACCAGCGGTGTTCCCCTGATGTTGTTTGACCGCTATTTTGCAAATATTCCAACCGGTTATGTGGTTATCGATAATGAACGAAGTACGTATGTTGCCATTAAACACTTCATGGAACAGGGATATACGGGAATAGGCTTTGTTACTCTCGATTCCGCACAAACCCAAATGGCCGGCAGGTATAATGGTTATGTGAAAGCCCTGGAAACTTCCGGGTTGCGGGAGTTTCTACTTCGAATACCTTATGGAAGTACGGAAGCGTTTATCATGGAGGCCGTTTCCGACTTCCTTTCTGAAAATAAGGAAATTGACAGCCTTTTCTTTTCTTCCAACTATCTTGGTGTAAGCGGCTTAAAAGCACTGAAGCAAAAAAAACTTTCCATTCCCGGAGATATCGGGGTCATTGCTTTTGACGACAGTGAAGTATTCCGTATGCACACTCCTACCATAACCACGGTAGCCCAGCCCGTTGAGGAAATTTCCGGTAAGCTGGTGGAAAGTGTGCTCAACCAGTTAAGATATGAAAAAAATCCGAAAGATACCGGCAATGCCAAAATAGAACTCCCCGCCAAACTGGTAGTGCGGGAATCATCCTTGAAAAAAGGATAATTTCACAGTTCCCGCTTTAACAGGTCACCTCTCCCGGAATACAAGATTACCTGTACGTCCAGGCCCCGATTTTCCGGAAATCGACTATCTTGTGAAATGTTTAGTTTTACAGAGTTATAATTGGCATTTATGCAAAAAAACAGCCTCTACTTTGCCGGATAGATTTTTTTTCGTAACATAGCACGAAAATTATTTAGAGCCTTCTTCGGAAGCGGAAAACCGATCCTGTAAAAGTTTGTCAAAACCGTTTTATTGAGTGAGCGTGTTGTATGAAATGCTAAAACGTTTTAGCAAAATATTTTTCACTCCGGCGAAGATTTGATGATCAGGATGCAGACCTTAAAAGTATAACCATTAAAACTACCAGCATTTTGAAGTATATAGTTCCGCTTTGTTTTTTTCTGTTTATGGGCAGTGCCGGAAATGCCCAGAAGACGACGATGAATTCTTCCCCGAACAATAATCCCGTATTTGAAGGCTGGTATGCCGATCCTGAAGGTGTGATTTTTGATAAAAAATACTGGATCTTCCCTACCTATTCGGCACCTTATGACGAACAGGTTTTCTTCGATGCATTTTCTTCACCGGACCTGGTGCACTGGACCAAACATGAAAAAGTGCTGGATACATCGGCTGTTAAATGGGCGGAAAGAGCGGTCTGGGCGCCTTCCATTATCAAAAAGGACGATCGTTATTTCCTGCTTTTTGGGGCTAACGATATACAAAGTGACGAAGAATACGGCGGAATAGGCGTTGCTGTTGCCTCCCGGCCGGAAGGGCCGTATAAGGATCACCTCGGAAAACCGTTGATCGCCGGGTTTCACAATGGTGCGCAGCCCATAGACCAGTTCGTGTTCAAAGACACAGATAATCAGTATTACCTTATTTACGGGGGATGGCAGCATTGCAACATAGCCAGACTTAATGACGATTTTACCGGATTCGTTCCTTTCGAAGACGGGGAAACGTTCCGGGAAATCACCCCTGAAAATTATGTGGAAGGACCTTTTATGTTCGTCAGGAACGGAAAGTATTATTTCATGTGGTCCGAAGGCGGATGGACCGGTCCGGATTACAGTGTGGCCTATGCCATTGCCGATTCTCCTCTGGGGCCCTTTAAACGCATCGGAAAGATACTGCAGCAGGATATGGACATTGCCACGGGAGCCGGACACCATTCGGTAATAAAGGTTCCCGGTAAGGATAAATGGTATATCGTCTATCACAGAAGGCCTCTGGACGAGACAGACAGGAATTCGAGGGTGACCTGCATTGACGAAATGCATTTTGACGATGATGGTCTTATTCTGCCGGTTAAGATTACCGACGAAGGAGTAGAAAGTGCCCCTCTCGGTAAGATGTAGGAAAATCTGGTAAAAAAGATTAAATTTATAGAACAGGAAATCAATCTATTCAGGATACGTAAACACTAAAAAATGTCGTTTCAGATCAAAGAACAATCCAAGACCTACGATATATGCATCGTGGGCTCCGGTGCCGGGGGAGGTATGGCAGCACATGTGCTCTCCCAGGAAGGGTTTAAAGTGGCACTGATGGAAGCGGGCCCGCATTTTGACCCCGCAAACCCCGAACAGAAGACCCAGTTACGATGGCCCTGGGAATCCCCCAGACGAGGGGCCAGTACCGTGAGGCCTTTCGGGGATTTTGATATGGCCTACGGCGGATGGGAAATAAACGGGGAGCCCTATACCAAGGAAGAGGGTACGGAATTCGACTGGTTCCGGTCCCGGATGCTCGGAGGACGTACCAATCATTGGGGCCGTATTTCCCTTCGTTTCGGTCCGCTCGATTTTAAACGGAAAGATTTTGATGGAAAAGGAGATAACTGGCCGATAGGTTACGAGGATGTAAAACCTTATTACGATAAGGTAGACCAGCTTATCGGTGTGTTCGGAACCCGGGAGAATATTCCCAACGAACCGGACGGTTATTTTCTCCCTCCGCCCAAACCGAGACTCCACGAGCTTTATATTAAAAAAGGAGCTGAAAAAATAGGGGTTCCCATGATCCCTTCAAGACTTTCCATTCTTACCAAAAGGGTGAACAACAAGAGGGGGGCGTGTTTTTTCTGCAGCCAGTGTTCCCGGTCGTGCAGTGTGTATGGCGATTTTTCATCGTCCTCCGTGCTGGTCAATCCCGCACTGGAAACGGGGAACGTCGACCTGTTTGTAAACGCCATGGTAAGGGAAGTGCTCACCGATAAGGAAGGAAAAGCCACAGGGGTTTCCTATGTCGACAAAGAAGATTTACAGGAATATACGGTAAAAGCGAAGGTGGTCATAATGGCCGCCAGTGCTTGTAGCTCCGCGCGGATATTGCTGAACTCCAGATCTGCCGCACACCCTAACGGATTGGCGAACTCCAGTGACCATGTAGGCAAATACCTCCACGATTCCACGGGATCCTCCCGAATGGGGCTGATCCCCAGCTTGCTCGATCGCAAGCGGTACAATGAGGACGGTGTGGGCGGAATGCACCTTTACACCCCCTGGTGGCTCAACGATAGCAAGGAACTCGGTTTTACAAGAGGATATCACATTGAGTACTGGGGAGGTATGGGCATGCCTGCATACGGATTCGGATTTAATATGGAAGCTGTGAACGGCAAGGTCCCTGGTAAAGATGGCAAGACGAAAAAGGCCGGTGGCTATGGCATAGATTTCAAAAATGACCTTCGCAGGTTTTACGGAGCCACCTTTGGCATGGCCGGTCGCGGGGAAAGTATTCCCAGGAAAGAAAACCGATGTGAAATTGATCAGGACGTAGTGGACAAATACGGCATTCCCGTACTTAAATTCCATTACAAGTGGTCTGATGAGGAACGGAAGCAGGCAAGGCATATGAACGACACCTTTGAAGAGGTGATCCATGCCATGGGAGGAATAGCCCTGGGAGAAAAACCAGGCCCGGAAAATGACCACGGCCTGGAAAACCCGGGAAGGATTATCCATGAAGTGGGAACAACACGTATGGGAGACGATCCCAAAACCTCTGTAGTGAACAAGTTCAATCAGGCACACGATGTGCCCAACCTGTTTGTGGTAGACGGAGGACCCTTTGTATCCCAGGCCGATAAAAATCCCACCTGGACCATACTCGCATTGGCGTGGAGGGCATCGGATTACCTGAAGGACGAAATGAAAAAAATGAATATTTAGGAACGATTATTAAGTTATTGGCTTGCGGAGTTATTTAGCATACACTTATAAGATACTCCTGGTCACTTAATAACCCAATAACTGAATAACCTAATAACCCAACACAAAACAAATGGACAGAAGAGAAACCATAAAAACCCTGGTCATTGGCGGCGTGGCGTCCGGATTTGTGCTTCACGGCTGCATGCCGGGTGAAGAAAAACCGAAACAAGTTGCCCCGGAAAATAAAGACAACGGGAAAGGCTATGGCCGTACCCCTGAAGAAGTGGCGCGCGATGCCGAACTGAAAAGCAAGACCTTTTTTACGGAACACGAAATGGCTACTATTGCCGTCCTGGCAGATATTATTATCCCTGCAGATGAAACTTCGGGTTCTGCTACAGATGCCGGGGTGCCGGAATTTATAGAGTTTATTGTGAAGGACATTCCCGAACACCAGGTTCCCCTGAGGGGAGGATTGATGTGGCTGGACCGTGAAAGCAGCCAACGATACAATAAACAGTTCGTTTCCTGTTCGGAAGAAGAAAGGAAGGCCGTAATAGAGGATATAGCTTATCCGGAAGAAGTAAAGCCTGAATACTACCAGGGAAGCGTGTTCTTTTCTAGGATCAGAAACCTGGTGGCTACCGGATTTTACACCAGCCAGATAGGGATTAAAGATCTGGGGTATGTTGGAAATACGCCTAATGTATGGGACGGGGTTCCACAAGCTGTGCTGGACAAACACGGAATGGCTTATGATGAAAAGATGCTGCAACAGAGTATAAAACCGGAGGAAAGGGGAGAGATTATGGATTGGGAGAATTATAAAATATAAAAAATCAATTTCTCCGGATCTACGGAGAAATTTTTTCATGTTTTAGATTGTTTTGTTAAAGTCTGCCGTAGATCTTTTGTCTGCGGCCGACTTTTTACCTCTATGTTGTCGGAGAACTGACAAACAGCAGTAAATTAAGGCAATTTTAAAAGCTGTTTTGCAAAGGGACTAATGGAAGCGAATATGATAACCTTCCGGTTTTAACAATTAAATTTTATGGAAATCATAAATAAAAAAGTCCTTTTTTGCGAGATAGATTTTTTTTCGTAAAATAGCACCGTGCTAATAAAGTGTTAATTCTTGTTTTGGCGTAAGTCCCGAAAAGCGGGAAAAAACAGCGCTAAAATTTTTTATTTGATCGCTAAAACGTTTTAGCGTTTTTCTTAAAAAAATGCATAAAAAACGGTGTGCAGCTTAAAAACTTAATTCTAAACTAAATCAGCATTTATGAAGACAATTTTAATGAAAAAGCTTGTGTTTTTTTCGGCCCTGTTTTGTGTTGTCGGGGTAGCACAGGCCCAGGTAACGGTTTCCGGAACCGTGTCTGATGCAGTCGGACCTTTACCCGGGGCAAACATTGTGGTAAAGGGGACCACCAACGGAACCCAGACCGACTTTGACGGTAACTATACTCTTTCGGGCGTGGCTGAAGACGCCGTTCTGGTCTTTAGTTATATCGGGTTTAAAAACTATGAGGTGGCCGTAGATGGCAGAAGTACGATCAATGTAACCCTTCAGGAAGATGCCCAGGCATTGGATGAAGTGGTGGTGGTAGGTTACGGAACCCAGAAAAGATCGGACGTAACCGGAGCTGTCTCCACGGTAAGCAGTAAATCACTGCAGGAAGCACCGGTAACCAACCCTGAACAGGCACTGGCAGGTAGGGCTGCAGGGGTTAACGTATCGACTAATTCTGGTCGGCCAGGGGGAAACACTAACGTAAGGATACGTGGTAATAACTCCATCAATGCCAGTAACGGCCCCCTGTATGTAGTAGACGGTGTTATCGGGGCAGGGCCGATCAATTACCTGAACCCCAATGATATTGAGTCTATGGAAGTATTGAAAGACGCTTCCGCAACGGCAATATACGGTGCCAGGGGGGCGAATGGTGTTATTATCATTACTACCAAACGGGGTGGTAAGGATGGCGGGCGAGTAACCTATAATACGTTTATAAGTGTCGGGGAGCTGGCCAATAAACTCGATGTGCTTAATGCCGATGAGTTTTTACAGGTGGAAATGAACTCCTACAATAATGCCCAAAAGTATGATCCGGAAGGCTGGAACGAAGGCAAGTATGAAAACCCGATGGAGTACAGGAACGATCCCCGGCTTTTTGACGAAAACGGAAATCCCTTGTATGATACGGACTGGCAGGATGAAGCCATGCGTACAGCCATCACCCAGAACCATAACCTCTCATTTACGGGGGGGAACGAAAAGAACTCTTATGGTGTATTCCTTAACTATGCAGATCAGGAAGGGGTTATTAAAGAATCATACCTGAAGCGTTACTCCGGAAGGTTTGTAATGGACAGTCAGGTCAAAGACTGGCTTAAGGTAAGCGGGGGAATAACTTTTAATCATATCGAAGAAAACAGGGTAGACGGTTCCGTAGGAGGACTTACCCCTTTGAGGATGATCGTGGAAACCCTGCCCATTATTCCGGTGAAATATGAAGACGGGGCCTGGGGGACCAATGCCGACTATCCGAACATGGAAGGTGGTGAAAACCCTGTTAACCTGTTAAAAAACAGAAAGAACATACACAAAACCCAAAGTGTTTTGGGTGATGTAAGTGCTGCCATCAGTCTGGCGGAAGGACTGGAACTCAAAACCAGCCTGGGAATGAACATTCAGAACATACAGGAAAACTGGTATTCCGGAAAGGACCTGCGCCAGTTAAGTGCTGATTACGACGGGGAAGCCTGGGCACAAAACACCAGGACGAACTACTGGCAGTTTGAAAATTACCTGACCTATACCAAGGCGTTTAACGAAAACCATTCTTTAACTGCCATGGCCGGATTGGGATGGCAACAGTATGACTATTTCAGGAGTCGTGCCGGTACAAGAGGATTTACAGACGACTTTTACGAGTGGAACAACCTGGAAGTCGGGGCAAATCCCACTACCCCGCAGTCGGAGACCTATAAATGGGCCATGAACTCATATTTTGCAAGAGTAAACTATACCTTGATGAACAAATATCTGTTTACGGTAACTGGTCGTCTCGACGGTTCTTCCAAGTTCGGTCAGGATCAGAAAAGGGCCTTCTTCCCTTCCGCTGCCTTTGCCTGGAAAATATCAGAAGAAGATTTTCTCAAAGACAGTCACGTGCTGTCCAACTTAAAATTCAGGACCAGTTTCGGGGAAACCGGGAACTCCGAGATCGGGGTATACCAGTCCCTTGCCAGTATGTCGTCAAATACAGCGATTCTTGGAGGAGACCGGGCTTCAGGTGTAGGAATAGGAACACTCTCCAATCCTGACCTGAAATGGGAAAAAACAGCCCAGTTTGATGCCGGTCTGGAATTCGGGTTCTTTGATGACCGTATTAAACTGGAAACCGATTTCTATTACAAAAAGACTACCGATATGTTGCTGGATGCCCCCGTGCCTACTTCCAGCGGATATTCCAGCATCTATACCAATATAGGTAGTATGGAAAACAAAGGGTTTGAGATTACGTTGAATACGAGAAACATAGAAACGGAAAACTTTATGTGGACCACCAGCTTTAATATCTCCGTAAACAAAAACGAGATACTGGCGCTGGGAGAAGCAGATGATGATATCTTCCCCGGACCGTGGTTTCTGTCCAATACCAACGTCCTGAGAGTGGGAGAATCCGTAGGTTCTTTCTACGGTTTGGTAAGGGAAGGCACCTGGGGAGCTAACGAAGCAGAACAGGCTGCACAATACGGGGCATTACCGGGTGACATAAAACATACCGATATGAATAATGATGGTCAGATCAATGATGCCGACCGGGTCATCCTCGGGAACGGGTATGCAGACGGCTTCGGGTCATTGTACAATACGTTCCGCTACAAAAACCTGGACCTCACGCTGGACCTGCAGTTTATGTACGGAAACGATATCCTTAACCTGTCCAGGCACTCCGGTGAAGACAGGACGGGACAGGCCAACAGTTATGCCACCGTATTGAACGGATGGACCCCGGAAAACCAGAATACCATGATTGCTGAAAACAGGCCTTCTAATTCCTACTACACTTCTACAGTAGACAGCAGGATGGTAGAAGACGGGTCTTTTATCCGCGGGCGAAACCTGATCCTGGGATATAACTTTCCCGCAGATGTACTCGATAAATTTAAACTGGGACAATTAAGAGTATATGCTTCCCTGCAAAACTTTTTCCTGATCACCGATTATTCCGGATATGATCCGGAAGTAACAACCTACGGAGATGCTTTTGCACAGGGTATTACTTTTTTCGATTACCCGAAACCCCGAACGTATACCCTGGGGATCAACGTAAGTTTTTAATCTAAAAAATCAGAAGCGATGAAATTTATAAACAAACATACATATATTGCAGCGCTCGGTAGTATAGCTTTACTATTGGGGAGCTCGTGCTCGGATTTTCTGGATGAAGAAAACAAGTCCGACTACACGCAGGAGAACTATTTCCAGACCCCGGAACACGCCGAGGCAGCCATAAACACGCTTTATACCGAATTGCGGTTTGTTTCTGACGGATCGGGAACCTATGGGGAAAGTCCCTTTATGATGCTGGAATTCCCTACGGGGCTTTTAAATACCGAAGTAGGACAGAGCCAGGCCAACAGGGACCTTCGTAGTCTCACTTCCAATGCCGAAAATAATTATCTTATCTACTGGTGGGAGCGGTCGTTCAGATCGATTGCCAATGCCAACCTGGCCATAGAAAGGATTCCGGATATTGAAATGAATGAGGCCGATAAGCAAAAACTGATTGGACAAGCCAAATTTATGAGGGCATTTAATTATTTTAACCTGGTGCGTATATTCGGGGATGTTCCGCTTATTTTGGAACCCGTAGATGCCAACTCCGAATTGCTGTATCCCGAAAGAACTGCTCAGACAGAAGTTTATGATGTTATTGTTCAGGACCTGCTGGATGCCGAAGCATCCGGATTGCCCGATACGGACAATACAGGAAGGGTAAGTACCGGTGCGGTAAAAACACTGCTTTCCAGTGTATATCTTACCATGGCAG
This sequence comes from Sinomicrobium kalidii, assembly GCF_021183825.1. Taxonomy (GTDB): domain Bacteria; phylum Bacteroidota; class Bacteroidia; order Flavobacteriales; family Flavobacteriaceae; genus Sinomicrobium; species Sinomicrobium kalidii. The sequence goes on from NZ_CP089211.1 coordinate 2,741,096, forward strand.
GCTATCCGTTGCAGGCAGGGAACGAATATTATGAAATGGCAGCCGATAAAGCGAAGGAGGTTATAGATGCAGGTGGTTACAGTTTGTTTGACGATTATGACAAGCTCCACGATAAGAGTTTTCAGAATAGAGGGGAATTCATTTTCCAGAACCAGTATTCCGCAGGAGCCAATATTACTAACGGACTTACACCGTGGCTACTGCCAAGATCAAAAGGTATTTCAGTTTTCTCTGATGAATATGGTGTAATGTATCCAACCAATGCCTTTATAAACTCTCATGAGACAGGCGACAAGCGAGTAGAAGAACAGGAATTCTATTATACCGAGTATCCTTCCATTGACGACCCGGATGAGATCGTTGAATTTGGAGGCACGTATATTTTCAAGTATTTCAATGAAGAAGCCGTGTTGAGCACAGCACAGAACGACCTGAACTTTACGTTCTTCCGCTATGCCGAGGTATTGCTCACCTATGCCGAAGCCGGACTCGAAGCATATGGGCCTACTGCAGAAGTACTCGAAGCCGTAAATAAGGTAAGGAGAAGAGCAGAACTCCCCGAATTCGACGCTTCCGTATCCCGCGAAGATATCTGGACAGAGCGTTTCCATGAACTCGCTTTCGAAAACAAGACCTGGTTTGATATGGTGAGAAGAAGGAAGGCCCTCGATCTGGAAACAGGGCAATGGGAGGATTTTGTCGGACACGAATTCTCTTACGGAGAAACTTTGACCGAAAAATACCTCCTGTTCCCCATCCCGCAGAGAGAGATTAGTAACAATACGAAACTGACCCAAAACCCCGGGTGGTAATAAATTAAAAAAAGGCTGCCTGTAACAGGGCGGCCTTTTTTGGTTTTAAGCACCGTCAAAAACACTCGTGTGTTTTCAATATTTACCCGTATTTTTAATCTGAATTTTTAAAAACCTCCTATGAAAAAGAAATCTTTAACAACAATTCTTTTCACCGTTGTTACCCTGTTTCAGTGGACGCAGGCACAAACCGTGATGGTGGACCAGGTGGATAATCCTGTAGACTGGGCAAGCCCGCTTATGGGAACCGATTCCAAATACAGCCTGTCCAACGGTAATGTGTATCCTGCCATAGCGCTTCCCTGGGGAATGAACTTCTGGACTCCCCAGACCGGGAAAATGGGCGATGGCTGGGCCTATATGTATACTGCTGATAAAATAAGGGGGTTCAAGCAAACCCACCAGCCTTCCCCCTGGATGAACGATTACGGCCAGTTTGCCTTGATGCCTGTTACAGGCGAATTGCGTTTCAATGAAGACGATCGCGCCAGCTGGTTTTCGCATAAATCGGAAAAAGTTAAGCCTTACTATTACAGTGTTTACCTGGCCGATCACGATGTCATCACAGAAATCACACCCACTGAAAGGGCCGCACGTTTCCGTTTTACTTTTCCTGAAACAGACAGTGCCTATGTAGTAATTGATGCACTGGACAAAGGTTCTTACGTAAAGATCATCCCCGGTGAAAATAAGATTATCGGGTATACCACGAAGAACAGCGGAGGGGTGCCGGATAATTTTAAAAACTATTTCGTTATAGAATTCGACAAGGAATTTGAGGTAACGAATACATTTAATGGCGATCAACTCGGTGATGCCCTGGAAATGGAAGCTAACCATGTCGGTGCCGTTATCGGGTTCAAAACCAAAAAGGGAGAAAAAGTCAACGCCAGGGTGGCTTCCTCTTTTATCAGTCATGAACAGGCAACACGCAACCTGGAAGAAATAGGCGGTGACGATTTTGATACCGTAAAGAAAAAAGGAAGGGACATCTGGAACGAGGAACTGGGCCGTATAAAACCCGAAGGCGGTACCGTAGAGCAAATGCGTACCTTCTATTCCTGCCTTTATCGCTCCCTCTTGTTCCCCCGGAAATTCTTCGAATATGATGAGAACGGCGATGTGGTACATTACAGCCCATACAATGGAAAAGTATTGCCCGGTTATATGTTTACCGATACCGGTTTCTGGGATACGTTTCGTTCCCTGTTCCCTTTCCTGAACCTCATGTACCCCGAACTTAATGCTCAGATGCAGGAAGGATTGGCCAATGCCTATAAAGAAAGCGGGTGGCTACCTGAATGGGCAAGCCCCGGGCTCCGGAACGTAATGGTAGGGAACAATTCCGCATCCGTGGTTGCCGATGCTTACCTGAAAATTGACGGAAAACATAAATATGACATAGAAACCCTGTGGGAAGCCGTCGTACATGGTGCCAATAATGCCGGACCTCTTACCGCCGTAGGCCGTGCCGGAGTGGAATACTACAACAAACTGGGCTATGTGCCCTATGATGTCGGGATCAATGAAAATGCCGCAAGGACGCTGGAATATGCCTATGACGATTTCAGTATATACCAACTCGGAAAAGCCCTGGGTAAACCGAAAAAGGAAATCGAAATCTTTAAAAAACGAAGTTTAAATTACAAGAACCTTTTCGATCCCGAAACTAAACTGATGCGTGGAAAAAATGAGGATGGCAAATTTATGGCGCCCTTCAGTCTGTTTAAGTGGGGCGATGCCTTTACGGAGGGCAACAGCTGGCACTACTCCTGGTCGGTATTCCACGATATTCAGGGACTTATAGACCTGATGGGCGGTAAGGAAGAATTTACGGGCCAACTGGACAAGGTCTTTTCATTGCCTCCTGTTTTTGACGAAAGCTATTACGGCGGTGTCATACACGAAATACGGGAAATGCAGATCGTCAATATGGGGCAGTATGCACATGGCAACCAGCCCATTCAGCATATGATATACCTGTACAACTATGCCGGTGAACCCTGGAAAGCACAGCATTGGGTACGGGAAACCATGAACAGGATGTACAGACCCACCCCGGATGGCTACTGTGGTGATGAAGATAACGGGCAAACCTCAGCCTGGTACGTATTCTCTGCTATGGGATTCTACCCCGTATGCCCGGCAACCGATGAATATGTGCTGGGAGCACCCTTGTTTAAGAAAATGACCCTGCACCTTCAAAACGGAAACAAAGTGGTGATCAATGCCCCGGAGAACAGTGATACCAACAGGTATATTCATAAAATGAACGTTAACGGTAAGGAATACACCAAAAACTGGCTGAGCCATAAAGCCCTGATGAAAGGTGCCGTTATCGATGTGGAAATGTCTGATACACCGAATAAAAAGCGGGGAACAGAAAAATCGGATTTTCCGTATTCCCTGTCTAATCAATAACCGGAAAATATGTTGAAAAGTGAAATAAAACGAAAAAGGTTACATGTTCATTCCATCAATAAACCGGGATGGATGGTGCTTTTGGCAGTGATCTCCACATTATTCTTAGGTTGTACGGATAAAGCAGATCAAAAAGAGGTGACAAAGACCGGAACAGAAGAGCATATCTCTATGCAAGACCTCACCCGTTATGTAGACCCCATGATAGGCACGGCCAAAATGGGGCATACCTATCCCGGGGCCACCGTACCTTTCGGAAGTGTACAGTTAAGTCCGGATACGGATACCATTCCCTATGCCGTAAATGGCAAATACAACCCGGATGTCTATAAATATTGCGCCGGTTACCAGTATGACGACAAGACTATCGTAGGCTTTAGTCATACCCATTTCAGCGGTACCGGGCATTCCGACCTCGGGGACTTTCTGGTGATGCCTACTGTTGGTGAATTACAAATAAACCCCGGGACGGAAGAACATCCGGAGTCCGGATACCGTTCCACCTTTTCCCATGATAATGAAACCGCCGAACCGGCGTATTACAGTGTGGAATTGGAAGATTATGGCATAAAGGCCGAACTGACAGCCAGCAGCAGGGTAGGTATGCATCAGTATACATTTCCCGAATCGGATGATGCCCATATTGTACTCGATCTGATGTCCGGTATTTACAATTATGACGAAAAAAACGTATGGACCTTCGTACGGGTAGAAAACGATACCCTGGTTACCGGTTACCGGCAAACCAACGGGTGGGCGCGTACGCGTAAAGTATATTTTGCCATGGCGTTCAGCAAACCGTTCGTAAAATACGGGCAGGCTAATTATGACGACAATGTGTACAAAGGCTTCTGGAGAAAGTTTGATCAGTCCGAGAACTTTCCCGAAATGGCCGGAGAGCAAATAAGGACATATTTTGATTTTAAAACGGAAGAAGGTGAAAAGATCAAAATAAAATTTGCAATCTCTCCTGTAAGTACCCGGGGAGCCCTGGCCAATATGAAAGCCGAGATCCCGCACTGGGATTTTGATAAAGTAAAACGGGAAGGCCGGGAATTGTGGAACAGGGAATTGAACAAAGCCTTGGTAGAAACCGATTCAGAAGAAGACATGGTCAACTTTTATACGGCCATGTACCACGCTTTTCTTGGGCCCACCGAATACATGGATGTGAGCGGTAAGTACCGCGGATTGGACATGAACATCCATCAGGCAGACGGGTTTACCAATTATACCAGTTTCTCACTTTGGGACACCTACAGGGCTTTACACCCCTTATTCAACCTGATGCAACCCGAAAGGAATTCGGATATGGTACAGTCCATGCTGGCCCATTACGATCAAAGCGTACATTCCATGCTCCCCGTCTGGTCTCATTATGCCAATGAGAACTGGTGTATGATCGGTTATCACAGCGTATCGGTCATTGCCGATGCCATTGTAAAGGGGAATACCGGTTTTGATGTGGAACGCGCACTGGAAGCCTGCGTACAAACAGCCCGCACCGGATATTACGACGGCTTGCAGTATTACATGGATATGGGATACGTACCCGAAGATAAGAACGGCGCTTCCGTTTCCAAGACACTGGAATATGCTTATGACGACTGGGCCATTGCACAGGCGGCGAAGAAACTGGGGAAAGACGATATTTATGAAGAATTCATGAAACGATCTGAAAATTATAAAAATGTCTATGACAAGGCATCCGGTTTTATGCGTCCGAAACTCAGTGACGGCAGTTTCAAAAAAGAATTTGACCCGCTGGATACCCACGGACAGGGATTTATAGAAGGCAACTCCTGGAACTATAGCCTGTACGTTCCGCATGCGCCCGGAACGATGATCGAAATGATGGGCGGAAAAGCACGTTTTTCCGAACGGTTGGATTCCCTCTTTACTATGGAACTCCCCGACAAGTATTTTGCAAAGACAGAAGACATTTCCAGGGAAGGGATTATCGGTAACTACGTACACGGCAACGAACCTTCTCATCATGTGGTATACCTGTACAACTGGACCGATACCCCGTGGAAATCACAGGATAAAATACGAATGATATTAAAGGCGATGTACCAGACCGGAGCCGATGGCCTGGGCGGTAATGACGATTTCGGGCAGATGAGCGCCTGGTATATCTTCAGCAGTCTCGGATTCTATCCTGTGGCTCCGGGTTCCGAAGATTATGCCCTGGGCAGCCCGGCAGTAAAGCACGCCGATATCCGTATGGAGAATGGCAATATCCTTGAAATCACTGCTGAAAACCAGTCCGAAGAAAATGTTTTTGTAGAACGTGTGGAATTTAACGGAGAACCACTGAAAAAACCGTTTATCAAGCATAGCGACCTATTAAAAGGTGGCACACTTACTTTTTATATGACCGATAAGCCGAATAAAGCGCTGTATAAATAGGTACAGTTTTACCTTCACTCACTCACTGGTGCTCGTTCCCATTACACTCAAACGAGCACCAGTTGAGTATAATGCAACACATCTCGAAAAATTAAATAGTTCCCGGACTGTTAAAACCTGAATTTAAAAATATAACAAATAAATCTTGTTATGTTATATTTCATTAAATATATTTGGAGGGTAACTTAAAATACTGTCATGAAACCGACATGTTTAAAATAATCTTTAAATGAACAAGGTAATGATTGTTTTGAACATCAAAGGTTCCATTCCTGTGCTGAGCTTGTCGAAGCATGACCGTTGAAAAACAATAAAAAGAAAACAGATGAAACCAGACCTCTTTGAAGCTCCGGATTACTATCAACTGGATGATTTGCTGTCCGAAGAACATAAACTGGTGCGTTCTGCATCACGCGATTGGGTAAAACGGGAAATATCCCCCATCATAGAAGATTATGCCCAGCGTGCGGAATTCCCGAAACAAATTATCGGTGGATTGGCCGAGATCGGTGCTTTCGGTCCGTATATCCCCCAGGAATATGGCGGCGCAGGTATGGATCAGATCAGCTACGGGCTTATCATGCAGGAGATCGAAAGAGGGGACAGTGGTATCCGTTCCACGGCATCCGTACAGTCTTCATTGGTCATGTACCCGATATGGAAATACGGAACGGAAGAACAACGCAAAAAATACCTGCCCAAACTGGCATCGGGTGAATTTATGGGCTGCTTTGGGCTCACGGAACCGGATTTCGGCTCTAACCCGGGAGGAATGGTGACCAATTTTAAGGATAAGGGCGATTATTTATTACTGAACGGAGCCAAACTGTGGATATCCAATGCCCCTTTTGCCGATATAGCCATTGTCTGGGCCAAGGATGAAGCAGGAAGAGTACACGGTCTTATCGTGGAAAGGGGTATGGAAGGTTTTTCCACGCCTGAAACTCATAATAAATGGTCGCTGAGGGCATCGGCAACGGGAGAACTTATATTTGATAATGTAAAAGTGCCTAAAGAAAATTTGTTGTCTGGTAAAAGCGGACTGGGAGCTCCCCTCGGGTGCTTGGATTCTGCCCGTTATGGTATAGCCTGGGGTGTTATTGGCGCAGCTATGGACTGTTATGATACAGCCCTTCGGTATGCAAAAGAACGCATACAGTTTGATAAACCCATTGCAGCCACCCAGTTACAGCAAAAGAAACTGGCCGAAATGATCACGGAGATCACAAAAGCACAGTTATTGGCCTGGAGGCTCGGGGTATTGCGAAATGAAGGAAAGGCAACTTCTGCCCAAATATCAATGGCCAAGCGGAATAATGTGGAAATGGCCATAAAAATTGCCCGTGAGGCCAGGCAGGTGCTCGGTGGTATGGGCATCACCGGGGAATACAGCATTATGCGCCACATGATGAACCTGGAGAGTGTGATTACCTATGAAGGGACGCACGATATCCACCTGCTCATTACCGGGGCCGATATTACGGGATTTACTGCCTTTAAGTAAAAATCGTGTTTTCCTTTTTGCCGGCAGACAAGTCATTATTGATTATCTTCGGGCTATGATTGAAGCCTTAAAACAAAATTACGGTTACCTGTTCGAAGCCCCTCTTCTTGAGGATATAAGCCGGGTAGGAGTATTAAAAAAAGTACCCGAAGGATTTCAGCTTATGGATATCGGGGAGCCCATTAAGGGCATGCCGCTTATTCTCGAAGGGGCCATAAAAATTCTCCGTGAAGACGAAAAAGGCAATGAACTGGTGCTTTATTTTATCGAAAGAGGAGATACCTGTGCCATGACCCTGTCATGCTGTGTAGGAATGGCCAGAAGCGAAATTCGTGCAGTTGCCGAAACCGGTACTACGCTTGTGATGATCCCCGTGGAAAAAATGGAAAGCTGGATGGCCACTTACAAGAGCTGGCGGCAGTTTATCCTCCAGAGTTATCACGACAGGCTTATGGAAATGCTCGACACTATCGATTCCATTGCTTTTATGAAAATGGACGAACGCTTGCTCAGGCACCTCCGGGACAAGGCCATGATAACCCACGACGATGTTATTCAAACCACGCATCAGGAAATAGCACAAGACCTGAATACATCCAGGGTAGTTATATCCCGGTTATTGAAAAAACTGGAAAATCAGGGAAAAATACAGTTGTTCAGAAATAGCATAAAGGTCATTGAGTTGTAACGTATTTATAAATACCTATTGGTCTTGCTGTACCGTCATGTAACCTTTGTTACCGATCAGCTCTTTTGAATATCCTACTTTTGTAACAAATTGTAAGAGCAGCATATGGATATTCTCCACATATCAGGTTTTATAGGGGCTTTTTTAATAGGCATTGTTTTGGGGTTGATAGGCGGCGGCGGCTCTATCCTTACGGTTCCGGTCCTGGTATACCTGATGGGGATTAACCCTGTTACCGCCACGGGGTATTCACTTTTTGTAGTGGGGGTGTCTTCACTGATCGGTGCTTTTATCAATATGCGGAAAAAACTGGTACAGGTAAGGACGGCCTTTGTTTTTGCTTTTCCTGCTTTCGTAGTGGTGTATATCATGCGAAGGTTTGTTATGCCGGCCATTCCTGAAAATTTATTTTCCGTTGGTGAAATAGTGGTGACCAAAGACCATGTTATTATGGTCTTTTTTGCCGTAGTGATGCTCATTACCTCCGTTTCCATGCTTCGAAATAAAAAAAGGAATATTCTTACCAATGTATCTCATTATCATTATCATATCCTTTTTCTGGAAGGTATACTGGTAGGGGTTATTGCCGGTTTTGTAGGTGCGGGCGGTGGATTTCTCATCATCCCTGCCCTGGTACTTTTTGCAAAACTCCCCATGAAAAAGGCGGTGGCCACATCCCTGCTTATCATTTCTATTAACTCCCTTGTGGGTTTTGCCGGTGATGTCGGTGTAATGCAAATAGACTGGGATTTACTGCTGTTGTTTTCCGGGATATCCATTTTCGGAATATTTGCCGGAAGTTACCTGTCTAATCGTGCGGACGGTAAAAAACTGAAAAAGGGTTTTGGCTGGTTTGTATTGGTAATGGGCGTGTATATTTTGGTAGAAGAATTTATGAAATTATAAACGAAGTGATAAAGATCATTAAAGATAAGCTATTTGGGTTGTAATTTGGCCCGATTCATGAACGTTTAAGAGACAGATTAAATTTTATTGCAATGAAAGTAGAACAGATATATACTGGATGCCTTGCCCAGGGCGCTTATTACATAGAGAGCAAGGGTGAGGTGGCGATCATAGACCCGCTCAGGGAGGTACAGCCTTATATTGACAAGGCAACGAAAAACGGGGCGAAGATCAAATACATTTTTGAGACCCATTTCCATGCCGATTTTGTAAGTGGTCATATCACATTGTCAAAGGAAACGGGAGCGCCGATCGTTTACGGTCCGACGGCCAATCCGGACTTTGATGCCGTTATCGCAGAGGACGGACAGGAATTTCCCCTGGGGGAAGTTTCCATAGCAGTATTGCATACTCCGGGACATACCATGGAGAGTACAACCTATCTGCTGAAGGACAAAGACGGGAAAGACCATGCCATTTTTAGCGGTGATACATTGTTTCTCGGAGATGTGGGCAGGCCCGACCTGGCACAAAAAGCAGCCCATCTTACCCAGGAAGAACTGGCGGGGATGCTCTATGACAGCTTGCGGCGGAAAATAATGCCTCTTGGTGATGACGTTATCGTGTATCCCGGTCACGGAGCAGGTTCGGCATGTGGCAAGAATATGATGAAGGAAACTGTCGATAGCCTCGGAAACCAGAAAAAGATGAACTATGCGCTTCGGGAGGATATGACACGGGAAGAATTCATTAAGGAAGTGACTGAAGGCCTCCTGCCACCTCCACAATATTTTCCGCATAACGTTAGGATGAACAAGGAAGGTTATGCCGATATAGATGAGGTGTTGGAACGCGGAGCCAAACCACTGTCTCCTTCGGAATTTGAAGTGCTGGCCAATAAAACCGGGGCTGTTGTGCTGGATGTACGCCATCAGTCCGATTTTGAAAAAGGACATATCCCCAGGTCTGTTTTTATCGGGATAGACGGAAGTTTTGCTCCTTGGGTGGGTGCCCTGATTATGGATACGACCCAGCCCATTCTGTTGGTTACTCCTGAAGGAAGGGAAGAAGAAACGGTAACACGACTTTCCCGTGTGGGTTTTGATAACACATTGGGATATCTGAAAGGCGGGTTCGCTTCATGGAAAGAAGCTAACAGGGAATACGATACGGTAAATTCCGTTGGAGCAGAAGAATTGATAAAAATGCTGAAAGAAAATAAGGTGCAGGTCTTTGATGTTCGCAAGGAAACCGAGTATGAAGAAGGCCATGTAGAAGGCGCTCATCTAACCCCGCTGGATTATATAAACGACCATTTGAGGGAATTCCCGGAAGGCGAAAAATTTTATATCCACTGTGCGGGAGGCTATCGGTCGATGATTGCGGCTTCGATATTAAAGAGCAGGGGCATCCATAATTTTGCCGATATTTCCGGAGGGTTCGGAGCAATTAAACAGGCAGGAATAAACGGATAGCTTTTGTCATTAATGATTTGAAAAACAAAACCCTGTAAAACAAGCATTTCACAGGGTTTTTTCGTACCTCGGGGGGGAATCGAACCCCCACTCCCGAAAGAACCGGATTTTGAATTTAGCTTTAGATTGTTTTTACTTTGATAATCAGTTATTTAAGTCTTGGAAATAGCTTAAAAAATGGCTAAATATATTCGGTTTAATATTCGGTAAGTCAATAAAAATGCGTGTGATTATTATTTCTTTTTTTGTTATTTGCTAAATATATTAATGGGGATTAAGGTAAATAAAAAGCGAGATAAATCAAAAAAAAATGATTTGTCCTATAGAGTGGTGTTCTGTCTGTAACTCAATTTTCACTTTCTTCTATTTCAACAATAGCCAAAGGAGATATATCAATATTTTCGTGATATAGCCTCTTTAGTCTCTCCTGGGCTTCTTCTGTAAGATCATTCCAATATATTTCATACTGTACCATAGAAAGCCTTTTAGTGATAAAACTTTACATCGTTTTCAGAATGCATCGAATAAATGCCATGAGCAGATACAATTAAATGATCAAGTACAGCTATACCTAATACTTTGCCTGCTCGTATAATTCTCTTGGTGATTTGTATATCTGCCCCACTTGGTAAAAGTTGCCCACTGGGATGATTGTGGCATAAAACGATTTGGTTTGCATTAGCCTTTAAAGCAACCTGAAATACTATTTTAGGGTCTACAACGGTTCCAGTTGTTCCTCCTTCTGAAATTTTTATAACGCCCAATATTTTTAAAGTCTTATCCAACAGGACTACGCAAAACACCTCCCGATATTCTATTTTGTCTACTCCTATAAAATTTACAAGTAATTGCTGGAGATCTTTTGGAGATTTAATTTGTACCCTCTTGTTCGGCTTTATATTGGGCTTATAACTTATGGTCACTTCTGCGACTTCTTTTAATTCTTCCATATACAAGTATCATAAATTAAAAAAGGCTGTCTGGGCTGACAACCTTCCAATGGTTAATCATTCAAATAGCAAGGCTCATAAAGATAGTATTGCCTTTCACTGTCAGGTACTTCAAAAATATCATTGTACCATACTCGTTTTGTATCTATCTTGTTTTTAATACTATGTGCAGTTTCACTGTTGGTAAAGACCATTATATTTTCTCCGCTATTATCAAAATTGGTAATCAAAATATTTCTCATATCCTTAGTTAGAACTTAGGGTTAAAAGTGGCAACATAATGAAGGAGAATTAATTGTGTGAGGGCTTAAATACAATAAGTTAGGTCTTTGTATGATATTGTAATACCAAGTGTTTCTCTGGATATTGCCAACTCTTTTGTAGAATGATTGATCCATTATGGAAATATGATGCCTCCTTATCATATTTTGCCTCCAGTATAGCGGCTAGGCTAATGAATTGGTTAACTGGATTTAAAGGCTTAAATACAATTTCTACCCGGAATAAAATATCCAGTTTGAAATACAGGTAAATATGCTCTATTTCTACACCTAAGACATCTTTTATATCTCCACGGGTGTACTCGTACTTTTCATAATATTCAGCCAATTCTAGTGGCTCCAAATCAAATTCCCAGTTATCATATTGCATCCCAATCTGAAAGGGTATAAAATCTGTTTCCATAATTATTGGGTATAAAAAAACCACCTGTTTTTAATGAGGTGGTTGCACAAAAATTTTACTGTGGGTTTTTATTTAGTAAACTATCCAGTCATTAATTACAATATCCACGGGTTTTTCATCTCTCTTACAAGCAAAGAATGTTCTAACAAGCTCTTTTTTACCTTTCATTTTACCCCAGGCACTCTCACGAAGCGTTGAATCTTTTAATACAATGGCCAGATAAGCATAAACCCTAACTGCCACGGAATCATGTTCAAGTAAAGGGTAAAGGTCATTGATATTTGCAACCTGATATAGTCCTTCAAAAGAGTCATACACCTCAGAGTTAGCTAGTGCTACACCAATACCTGCACTCTGTACCTCATTTATATTAGCAATGAATGAAACATAAGTTTCAGGCTCACACAGGTCAGCGGGATCTATTCTAAAGCGTGTCTCTCTTCCTTCCATATTATCCATAGAAGGAAAAGGAATTTGATCTATTTCTTTATCATTGTTGGTCTTGCACCCAAATAAGCCAAAGACTACAGCAATGAATAGTGATATTTTTAAAATACTATTTTTCATAATACTAATGAATTGATACGGAGTATAGCTTTTACTCTGCTTTATAATAAGTGCCGTCATAAGGTTCTTCACTTGAACCTTCTACTTGCACAAATTGTACAGTATTCTCATCCAGAAACACTACTTTTTGGACATAAACTAATTCTACATCTTCAGGAAAAGTCATTGTTAGTATATCACCTTTTATTTTAAAGGTTCCAACCTCATAATCAAATACTTCTTCATCTACGGAATAAGAATAGGCAACTTCTGAATTAGATCTAAAGGAGAAAAAATTATTATAGTCATACCCATTAACCTCTGGATCACTAAAATACCATTTCCCCATTAGTTTTTGAGATATTTCATTTGAACTAGATGAATCATCATCACTGGAACAACTAAGGCTTAAACAGGCTTGTAGTATTAACAGAAAGTAAATAGTTCTTTTCATATTTAAAATGTTAAAGGTTATTGTTTAGTAATTTTCATAATTTTCTGAATGGTGGTATTTAGTAAATGTTTCCTGTAACTTTAGAGTAGTTAACAGGCTTGTTATTTGGTGTTAAAAATCACTAGCAGAATTGCTGTTCTCTATATCTACTTTTTCCTTTTGTTTGCCTATATAATTCCTCTTGTCTTTATTACTTAAATATGTTAGTGCAATTTCCCTTTCACTAAGAAGGACTTTATTAGAACCTAAAGGATCAGATCCTGGTAAACCATATTCTCCTCGTACTGAAATTTTAAAACCATTTGAAAAATTCCACCAATAAAAGGAAACGTTCTGTTCGTTATTTTCAATCAAAGATTTATAGTATTTATCTTCAAGTGCCTTATCTACTTTGTACATTGGATTTTCTAAATTTATACTTCTAAAAGCACTTATCACTCCTCCATTACTATAAAGTCTAGTTTCTTTTCCACCCGTGTCATTTTCCTTAATAGCACACGAATATTCTGCCAACTTACTGTTTTTAAAACAGCCATAATCTTTTATTAGGTTTTCAAGGATATATGGTAGTGCAAATTGACTTCTCAAGTTGGTGGTATTTTTAAAGGTTAATATTAATTCATATAATTTTTCATCTCCAAATTTGGGTTTAAGAACACCTATATATGATAGATTAATAACCTTTATTTCTGGCTCTACCTCTACCTCTTTTTTTGCATACTTGTCATTAAACAGATATTCATCTTCATTTTGTAGCATTTGTCTTTTGAAATTCAAGCTGTACAGAATAGAGTTATTGGAATGTTTTAATTTTCCTTTTTTGATAAGCTCTTTTAAATGGGAATCAAATTCAGATTTAGACATGCCCAATCTAAAACCTAAAAATATTGTGTCTTTTTTAGGATATTTTTTTAATTTTTCTGTCTTAGGATTTATAGAATTTTCATCCCTAACTATTGATTTTGCATCAACTTTTTTCTTGCTATTCTTAACATCATTACATGACATAATCAGAATAATGGATAGCAGAACAAGTCTTTGATTTAATAGCTTTTCCAACATAAAATATTATTAGAACTTGCCATATATGGCATTAAACAAAACAAATATAACCCATTTCTTGACTTGTCAAAAATGGCAAGTATGGAAAAGTCTGAATTACTGAAAATTGCAGGTAAAAGAATACAGGAATTACGTGAGCAAAAAGGACTTACTCAGGTAGATTTAGCAGGTAAAATTCAGGGTGAATTTGATACTACCAATGTGTCCCGTATTGAATCAGGAAGAACTAATCCTACGCTATACACCCTATGCAAAATAGCCAGTGCATTGGAAATCCCTCTTAGAGAGTTAGTGGATATAGAATTACCTGAAGATTAAAATTTGGCTATTTGATAGTTTCGGCCTTTCTTACCTTGTATTTTCTTCATAACATCTAATATTCATATTTTGTTACTTCTCATAGACATTAGAGGGAATAGATTTGGCTATAATACTATTATCTGCAAAATTTGTTTAAGGTCAAAAAGATGTGTTTTTAAGCTAATTTAGCTACATACTCGCGTACATAAATTGCAAACTTTGCAGATATTGCAGAACCTGCAATATTTACAAATCCTTGTTATCGGCCAGACTATAATATCCTTCCTTTGTAACAATCAAATGGTCAAACAGCCTTATATCTACTAGGCTGGTAGCTAATTTTAACCTCCTTGTAATCTGCAAATCAGCTTTACTTGGCTGTAAATTACCGCTGGGGTGATTGTGTAGTAAAATAATACCACTAGCCACTGCTTTTATGGCTACACTCAATACCAACTTCAAGTCCACATAACAAGTTGTAATACCTCCCTTAGACAAGTGGAATATGCCTGTAACTATACCTGCCCTGTTTAAAAGCAAGATTTTAGCTTCTTCCTGTAATTCTATGGTGTTCATATTCCAGTTATCCAAAGCTACTCTGTAAGTGTCTTTACTGCTGTTTATTTTAACCCTGCCCTTATTCTCATTGGAATAGGATATATTGATTTCACATACTTTCATGGTTGTAAAAATTTAAAAGACCTTACAACTTGGTTGAGATACTATATAGTACCTGTACCAAAATGTAAGGTCAACATAAAATTCCATTCATGGAAACACCCCTATAAGGTGTGAAACCAACACTGGAAAAAGTAAAAAAGTGCCAAAGTGATCTTTTCTGCATAAACTTTTGTTTTCAAGATAAAGTGGTCAAGAATATCCCGAATAAAAAGTTTTGCATTATTCTGTCACTTCAGCACTATGATTAATAATAGAACTACTGTGCTAATTCAGCATACTGCCCATTTTGGGAGAATGTACTAACATCAGCCCTAAGTTCATTTTCGGGTGAAGGAGCATCTTCTTCAGGGATATAAACCCACCTGTGGGACAGGGTTAATTCCTCTCCTGTTTCCTTCACCACATAAGAATAAGGCTCTACTTCCTGTCTAACCACCTGACCAGGCATTTCTGTCCCAATAAGGGCTGCACAGGTTTCCTCATCAAAGGTGGAAGGAATGCTGGTTTTCTTGGAAGTAGCATAGAAATGTCCTGTTTCCTTACTTCTCACCATTTCAATTCCTCCTGAAATTTCCAACACAAAGAACTCCCTTCCATCCTCTGCCTGTCTTTGTTTGTAGTTAATGATACGTACCATTGGTATAAAATTTTGAGTTGAACAAAGCCTATAAAACATCCTAATCTACTAAGAGTTTCAGCTATCACCTTGAAACTGTTGCATGAAAAATCTGAATGTTTTGTGATAGGCAGCAAGAACTGGTGTCCTGCTTCAAATAAGTGGGGGTATTTAGTGCGGGGGAGTGAGGGGGAAATAAAAGGTTAGTATTGTAGAGCCTAGAAGAATAAAGGGCTATTTCCTTATTCTATAATTCTCTTTAACTTCTAAGAGCTGCTTTCCCTTTCCATCATTGGGATAAAAACAGCCCTTTAGAGGCTAGGAGGTTTAAGGAAGGTTGATAAAAATTCCAAGTTGGGAAGAATTCAAAAATTCAGCTCAAATAAAAAAGGCTTAAAAAATCAGTCTTTTATATCTGGCTCAAAAAAAGTTTTTGCTTGTAAAAGGGGGTGGGGGAGTTTCCCCTCAGAGATAAAGGGGGGTACTTAATATGAGGTCCCTTGTACATGTATAATATTGGGATCTCCGGATTTTTTTAATTTTTTTTTATAGTATTTTAGCAATACACAAAAATTGAACTATGCCTACACTACACTGGATAGGAAAAGACAAGGTTATAAATCATCATCAAGATGTACCATATAAAATTCTTGAGAAAAGATACACATACTGCAATGGAATAGAAACCAAAAACGCCACAAGTGACAACAAAATAATACACGGAGATAATCTTGAAGCCTTAAAAAGTCTATTGCCTGAGTATGAAGGTAAAATTAAGTGTATTTATATAGACCCTCCTTACAATACCGGGAATGAAGGTTGGGTATATAATGATAATGTAAGCCATCCCAAACTGAAAAAATGGTTAGGTGAAGTAGTAGGTAAAGAGGGAGAGGATTTAAGCAGGCATGATAAATGGCTATGTATGATATACCCTAGGCTTAAATTATTGCATAAACTATTAGCAGATGATGGTGTCATTTTCATAAGTATTGATGACAATGAATATCAACATCTAAAATTAATTTGTGATGAAATTTTTAGTAGAAAGAATTTCATTACAACCTTTACATGGAGGACAGATGGTAACTTTGATAATCAGGCTAAAATTAAAATAAATCATGAGTATATTTTATGTTATAGCAAAAGAGCAGGGTATTTTGAATTTCCGGAACTAATTGATTTGAATGTTGAAGAGACAAGTAAATTATTCAATAATAAAATTATAAATACAATAGTTAAAAATGGCCCTAAAAATCCAATAAGTAAAATTAAATTACCTATTGGTTTTAAAACGAATTTTAAAAGTGGGATCATAAAAAAAAGAGAAGATTCTTTTCCTTTTTTCCATAGTGATGCCATAGTAGATGATTATAAGCTACAAAATAATGTTATTGTTGAAAGTGGATGGAGTTCTAAAAGAATTTTTGAACTCTTTTTGGCAAACAACTTAGAACCAGTAATAGATACCAAAGGACAATTGACTAAATTCTATTTGACTGAGAATGGAGCGATAGAAAGTGAGAAAACTAGAGAAAAACAAAGTCATGTTATTAGTTCATTGATGAATATGGGAAGTACTCAAAATATGAGTAATGAACTTAAAACTATGGGGTTCTCTTTCTCATTTCCAAAACCAGTTACTTTAATAAAGTATCTAATCTCAGTATTTAATAGTAAAGATTTTTATATTCTTGATTCTTTTGCTGGATCTGGAACCACTGCACATGCTGTACTAAATCTTAATAAAGAAGACGGGGGTAACAGAAAATTCATCTTAGTAGAAATGGAAGACTATGCCAATACCATTACTGCTGAAAGAATAAAAAGAGTAATAGATGGTTATGGTAAAGACAAAAAAAATGTAGAAGGTACAGGAGGAGATTTTGATTACTATGAGTTAGGGGCTCCTCTATTTTTAAATAATGAACTTTTAAATGAAGAAGTAGGCATTGAAAGAATACAGGAATATGTATGGTATAGTGAAACCAGAAGTCCTTACGAACCTCAAGAAGAACATTATCTTTTAGGAGCCTATAACGGCACTGCTTACTATTTCTATTATGAAAGAGATAGGCTTACTACCCTTGATGATAGTTTTTTAAGAGTCATAAAAACCAAAGCAGAACAATATATAATCTATGCAGATAATTGTTTGTTAGATGATAGGCTAATGGACAAGTATCACATTATCTTTAAGAAGATACCAAGAGATATAAGTAGATTTTAAAGAACAAACCAAGAATTGTTGTGCATGAAACAAATCAACCAATGGAATTAAAACCATATCAAAAACAAGTTATAAAGGATTTAGAAAGCTATTTAGAGAATCTACAAATCCATCAATCCCCAGCCAAAGCCTTCAATGCCTATTGGGAAGATAAAATTGGAGAATATACCATCAATCTTGATGGCACTACTACAGGAATGAGACCTTATAAGGATAACATTCCTGGAGCCATACACGTAGCAGCTAAAGTTCCTACCGCTGGTGGAAAAACCTTTATAGCCTGTAATGCCCTACATACTATAAATAAATATTTTAATCAAGGAAACCCGAAAGCTGTGGTATGGTTAGTACCTTGGTCTAACCTCTTACAGCAAACAATTAAAAATCTTTCAGACTTGAGCCACCCATACAGAGAAAAGCTAAACAGTCTCTTCAATGGCAGGGTTGAAGTTTATGAAAAAGAGGATTTGCTCCAGGGGACTAATTTTAACCCAACCTCTGTAACAGAACAACTCAACATTTTTGTTTTCAATTTTAGCAGTCTAAGGATCAATTCCCAAAAAAAAGAGGATAGGAAAGTATTTCAAGAAAATGGAGCATTAGAACCTTTTAAAGATGTAATTATTAATGAAGATTTGATATTACCTCATACAGATGAAACTGCTTTAATTAATGTGATTAGGAGTTTAAATCCTGTGGTTATTGTTGATGAAAGCCACAACGCAGAAAGTGATTTAAGTGTAGAGATGCTTAATAACTTGAATCCTTCCTTAGTTTTAGACCTTACTGCAACCCCAAAAGAGAATAGTAATATAATCAGTTTTGTAAATGCTATGGCTCTTAAAAAAGAGCACATGGTAAAACTACCTGTAGTGGTTTATAATCACCACAGAAAAGAAGAAGTTATTAGTAGCGCTTTACAATTACAAAGACAACTGGAACTTCTAGCCAGAGAGGAAGAAAAAGAAACCGGCAGATATATTAGACCAATCATTTTGTTTCAAGCCCAATCCAATATAAAGGGTAAGAACAATACTACTTTTCAAAAGATAAAAGAGCAGTTAATCAAACTTAAAATCCCAGAGGAACAAGTAAAAATCAAGGTTAGTGGAATAGATGAGCTTAAAGACATAGATCTTATGGCTAAAGATTGTCCTGTAAGGTATATTATTACCATCAATGCCTTAAAGGAAGGTTGGGATTGTCCTAATGCCTATATCCTTGCATCCCTAGCAGATAAATCTTCTCCTGTGGAAGTAGAGCAGATTTTAGGAAGAGTGTTGAGGCAACCTTATGTTACTAAGCACAAAAATCAATTATTAAATCTATCTTTTGTTTTAACAGCTTCATCCAAGTTCAATGAAACATTGGACAGCATTGTTAAGGGATTACAGGATTCCGGGTTTAGTAAAGAAGATTATTATGCAGAAGAACAACCGGAAGAGAAAAAAACTATTGATGAAGTGCTACAGGAAGAGTTATTTGGAACTGATGATGACACCATAAAGCCTGATGATGATTTTGATTTAGATGCTGTGGATTTTAATCCTTCAGATGAATTGAGTATAGAAGATATAAACCAACAAAATCCAATAATCAACCATATTACAGAAAAAGCTAAAGTTGAAGGTGATGCTTTTGAAGAAAAAGTGAAAGAAGTGGATATGGATGACGTTTCTAATTATTTATCTCAGGTTATGAACAAACAACCCAAAAAGTATGCTATTGATAGTCAGTTTAAGGATGTCGCAGGCAACATTAAGTTACCACAGTTCTTTAAAAAAGTAGATGAAAATGAATTGCATGATAATATCTTATTTGAAGAATTGGGAACCAATGAAACCTTCTTGAATAAAAATAGTTTATTAGATGGTTTTTTATTGTCTAACCAGGACTCAAAAATAGATTTTGACGAAAGTTCAGCAGATATTTACAAAGTAGATTTTGATGAAAGCAAAAGGACTACTGCTGTTAAAAAACTATCCCAAAGGGCAAAAAACATACTCCTTGACAATATCCTATCCAAACCAAAGGAAAGTCAGATTTCTGATGTGAGTAGTATGATTGTGTCCAAATTGGGTGATATGACACCTATTTCTGAACAAGAGTTAAAAAAGTATGTGAGTAGGGTTTTTGACAACCTGAACACTGAACAAGTTAGGGATATAGTGGATAATGATTTTATCTACATTAGAAAAATCAAAGATAAGATTAATAGCTTAACCCAGATTTATGCTAAAGAAAGATTTCAAATACTGCTGGATGCTAATGAAATTATAGTTAAGGACAACTTCACTTTTTCTGATACTATCATGCCTCTTTACCCAAGTACTCCTATATCCAAATCACTCTATGAAAGAGAGGAAAAAATGAACAATTATGAACAGGATATGATACTAGAAATAGCTTCATTAGAAAATATTGAGTTCTGGCATAGGAACCTTGAAAGAGGAAAAGGCTTTTATTTAAATGGCTTTAGCTCTAACCATTATCCTGATTTTATCCTCTATACCAAAAAAGGTAATATCATTTTATTAGAAACTAAAGGTGATGTATATGATAATGATGATAGTAGGGATAAAAACAGGTTGGGTAAAATATGGGCACAGAAAGCTGGAGATAACTATAAATATTTTATGGTGTTTCAATCTAAGGATGTGCCTGACACCTATACAGCTAAAAGTATAATAGAGGTGTTGAAGAAATTGTAGAGCAGTATGGGGAATATAGCAACAAATACTATTCAACAACTTGAAAAGCTGAATTCAAGAGGTATGGATGTTGATTACTCGGATGAAAAAGTCAAGGAGATTTTATTAGACATTGGATACTATAGATTGGGGTTTTATTGGAATCCCTTTGAAATCAATGGTAATTATCAATTTAGAGAGGGAACAAAATTATCTGATGTGGTAAAGCTGTATTATTTGGATGTTGACTTAAGAAACTTACTTATCAAATATATCAATAGAATTGAAATTAATTTTAGAACCAAACTTGTGTATTATGTATCGAATAAACATAAATATTCCCCCACTTGGTTTATTCACCCTGATATAATGTTCAATTCGTTTATATCATCATTTGATCAACACTATTCTGATGAGTTCAAAAGAAATAATAAACCAATTAAATTGCATCATAACAAGTATATAAATGATAAATATGCGCCAGCATGGAAGACATTAGAATTTTTTACTTTTGGTGTGGTTCTTAAGATATTCAAGTCGTTGAAAGATAATGATATACAAGAAAGGATTTCTAAATGTTATGAAATAAGAAACCTTAAAAAATTTATTAATCTTTTTGAAACAATTGTTTACATTAGAAATGTATGTTCTCATGGTGGAGTTTTATTTGATTTAAATACACCAAAGGGAATATCTATTTTACCTGGTATTAATTTTAATGACAATAATAGGCACTCACTAGACTCTACTATCAAAATTATTCTGTTCATTTTAGGAAAGATTTCAGAAAGTAGGAAAACAGAACTTGAAACAAGGATAAAGGAACTATTTGAAAGCCATAAAGATAATGAGGTACTTAAATCAATTATAGAAAATAAAATTGGATATGAATTTGAATAAAGGCAGATACTTGCATATATGCAAGTAATTATGTATCTTTGTATGCTCTAAAGTGCCCTATTATTCAAGCAATAATACTGCACTATAAAAGAATAATATAAACCCAGACTTGCTCTGGGTTTTTCATTTTAAGATCCAATCTCTTTTAAAATTACCTCCAGAAGAACAGGGAAGATTACATAAGCCCTATACAAAGTTATTGTTTCATCCGTCTTCCAAGAAAGAAAAGGCTTTCTAATATTTTGCCCTCCATGCCAAAAAGGTAGAATGGTCTGTCAAAACTCATTTTTAATTTTTATATCCGAAGAAAAAATCTAATTTACACTAGAACATTATCTAATATCGTTTTGACTTTATTACTGGATTTAATTCCCTCTCAAGAAAAATCTCTAAAGCAGCAACCCAATGATAATGATCTGGGTTCAGAACATTGAATAATAGAACTTTTGAGTTTGGAGTGTCAGGTAAATATTTCATTTCAAAGGTTTCATTTCTGGTATTAGCATGAATATGCTCCAACGCTCTTTTTCTACTATTTGTAAGATGTCTGCCTACTTTAATAATTTTATTTGACACAATAAAAACATAAACGCCTGGATGATAGATAAACTCCTTTGTTGAACTTGACAAATCGGCTACATTCTCTTCTATAATCACAAATTTGTCCGAGACACATTGAAATTCTTGTTCAAATATTCTTTTTACTTGTAAAATCATGTTGCAGGTTGGAATGAAAACTGTATAGTTAATATTCTTTACAACTTTCTGAAAGGGGTAAATTGTCCTCATATATCTTGAAATACAAACTCATTTATATTAATATTCCATTTTTTATCAGCTAAATTAGCTGTTGCCCAAGTTACCCCTTGATTTTTTTGTTTTTTCTGATAAATTTGAATTAGGACTCTCTCTGCTTTAAAAAAAAGATTTTCATGTAAATATTTTGACAATTCCAATATCTGCTTTTTAGGAATAGTCATATCCAGTTTTATTACAACATCCCCTCTTTTTATTATCTCATAATAATCTCTTTCTATTAATTCTATATTTACCGTTTTCGTTTTATCTCTATCTGAAAATGTATATTGTTTCATGAATGAAACCTCTGAATTACTAACATCTTCTATCAATTTTCGATTAAATCGATAGCTATTCCTTTGTTGAGTTAGTTGGTAGTATTTAATCTGTCTACCTTTTAGGCGATTAACCATTTCATCTTTCAATGTATCCGGCATTCTTACCCCAAAATAGATAGATTTCAATGCGCTTGGATGGTAAAAGAATTCTCCAAAAAAATCTGTTATTATCCTATACTCCTCCTCATAACTCCATCTCTTTGATTTAAAGCCAAGTAGTTTTTGTATTAGTTTTTCACTTTTTATGCTAGCTATGTCTTTTAGAAGGTCTACTTCCGGAGGAGTGTTAGAATATTTAATGGGAAAAGAATAGGTTTTATTCTTCTTATATCCATTCTTTAAGAGATTCAGGTCATATTCAATACAAAATCCTTTATGAGAATTACTATAGTGAGCCCAAAGAAGTTCATCATCATATCTTTTGGATAATGAAAAAACCCCTATCTTTTCTTTAAGAGAGATAAAACCATTGAGGGCTTTTTCAACCGGCACAAAATTTTCTTTAAATTTTTCTCCAAAAAGCCATTGAAGAGAATCTCTTTGTTTTTCAAATTTGTCTAAGGTTAATAATGCCTCACAAGGGTCATTGAGTGTTTTTAAATTAGCACCCCAGAAAAAATTTTTTTCAAGGGCAAATAAATCCCTCCTGAATGTTTCCTCGCTTCCTGCTCTATATTTGTATACCAACATTTTATTCGTTAACATTGATTCCTGATTTTTTCTTCCTACTCGTCATAATCACTAAATGCTTCATCAACTTCCTCTGCAATTAACTCACAATGTTTTAAATAGGCAGGATCAGCTTCAGCGTCAAGTCTATCATAACAAACAAGCCTAATATCAATAGCATCTCGTACTTTATCCGCTGCAACCACTGGGTCAAGTTTTCTAACTTCTACATGAAAAAGAAAAAGATTGAAAGCGATAATCAAATCCAATGGGGTTATATTATTTCTTGGGCCACATACAAACTCAATTTGTTCGCAACAATTAAACATTTTCCATGCAACTTGATTAAGTCCTCCTCGACAACATGAATGTAAAAAAATTGAATTAGCCTTATAACATTCACTTGCACAAATCATTGCTGCAAATTGAATCCAAGTTATATTAAGTGTTCCTGAGATATTTCCAAAATTGGTGTCGCACCCGTGAGTAGCAAGGTAGATATAATCATATTTAGATCCATTATGCAATGCCTTTGTTAAATCATTTTTAGTTTTTACATCATATTGGTCACTCTTGATCCCATACAATTCTATTTGACTGGTTATATTTTTCACTTCGGCTTGTTCAATATCTTCGCTTGCGACCAAAACCAATAACGTTTTCATATCTATCATGAATTTTGTTTAGATATAAGTGTTTTAATTATCAAACCTCTTAATTCCTCAACTTTTTTCAACCCCTTTTCCACCTGTATAAGCTGTGCTTTAAATTCTTTTTTACTTTCTATTTTATCCGTAAAGGCACGTATAGCAATATTATTCTTATATTTTATCAATTCTACCCATTTGGGTAGTTTACCCTTAATATTGTTGTCAAAATCAACTGGGAACCCCTTAAATTCAGCATCAATATAGCCTTTCCTCAATTTATGGTAAAACACAATACCATTTAAGTTATCATCATACAGTGCTGGCCAATCACTATTCTGTGGTACTATTTTAGGTTCTTTCATCTTTAGGCTGGGATAATGTTTTTCCTTATAACTCCAGTAAGAATACCAAAACTTTTGTACAGGTTCACTATTAACAGGTTGATACCTCCTTCTTAATTTTTCGATAGCTATTTTTAACAACGTACTCTTAAATCTATTTCTTAACGTATCAACAGAATTAAACCGATTTCTAATTGTTTCATACGTTACAAATAGTTCAAAGTCATTTTGATTATTACAATAGGATTGAGGGGCAATTAAAATGCAATATGCTTCGTCACAATATCTTTGGATAACATATTTTTCCCCTCTTTCTCTATACCTATCTGACTGGCTTTTCTGGAAAGAAGCATCTAACTTATTCTCAATCAAGACATATATTTTTTTATTGAGAATAGAAGTATAGGAAAATATAATATCCGTTTCTCCCAAACCAAAATCTGAAATGCTTTTCCACGCCCCATTTGAAGTAAGTAATGCGGGTAGGCTTAATTCCTGGATAAGCCATTCACAAAAAGTATTGTCAGAGGATAACTCTTCTAACAAAATCAAATCAATGTCTCTTTCCTGAACCGTTTCTACTGGTATTAGTTTATCATCCATGATTTAATAAAACTAAACAATTTATTCAAAAAAGTTTGTTTTTTGGGTATAGTAGTCGCCTACACTGGAAACCTAACGAGGCTTAATTCTGACATTGAAGAACAATGCTTTTCGGGTACAATTTTTTCTCGCATCATATTTTTATTGTCAAAGTGTCGTGATATTTCTTGAGTTTTAGTAGTATAATCATTGAACTTTTGTCCATCCTCATCCTCCCATTCATAATAGAATATTTGTATTGATTTACAATTTTTATGCTCAAAAATTCTTTTTAACATTACCCTGTCTGAAAGTCCACAGGAATGCCCCACGATAAAGACCTGATACCCCTCTGACTGTTCAATAAATCTTAATAACCTGTAATAGTTATCTGTCTTAAAATATCCGAATGATTTTATATGCCTAAGAAGTTCATTATCATTCAGTTTTTCCATTACATCATAATGATCGTCGGTTTCATCTCCATAGCCAAAGATTATAGGGTTTTGGTCTAAGTTCTTTATATCTCCATGTATGAAGTTGTAATCGACATGAACCTCTCGGTTTTCAAATGAATTTGAATGATTACCATATTTATAAATAGTATCTGTGTAATTAAAATTCAAAATCTGAATATTTTGGGGATAATGATCTTCTTCTTTTAATTCCAACTTTTCTATTTCTCGTTCAATGAATTTTCCTTTAAATCCATTCCAGAAATGCCCCTGAGCCACATTGTTAACAGTGTGAGGAATGTCTGTCACTTCATGCAAATATTCAACAAACCTGTTTCTTAGGAAATCTAATTCAGAGTTAAGGAATTTTACATTGTCTTTAACATCTTCATTGTACATTTTGTTACCTTTTTTGTCTCTAACATTGATGATTTCAAGTAATGAGTCATAATACATTCCTTCAATGTCTACCCAATTATAATTCCTTCCCCCCTCCTTCATGATATTGTAAGTCTTCTTTATTATCGTTTCCGGATACTTAACCCGTTTTTTCCTGGGCATTACATCGTAATCAATAAAAGTTCCCTCTTTAAGATTGTCAGGAAAAGAAAATTCTACCCCAAAACTCCTTTCAAGGTCAGTTAGTCCTTTAACATCTGTAATACTCTCCAATTTCCTCCTAAAACCATTATCTCCACTAACGCCCTGTGAAACTTTGGTCTCAATTAAAAAGAGCCCTTCTTTTGTTTTCGTAGTGTTATATTTAAATCCATCTCTTTTTTTTTCTCCAACACTAAGAGCTTTTCTGATTTCCTTTTTTAATAAATCAATTATAAAATCCTGATATTTAGTTTTGAGACCATGAGCTAAATCAAAGCCATTTCCAAGAAGTATAAGTCTATTCATTTCGGTGTTACTTAGGTTGTCGATGTACAAGATACAGAATTATGGCATTATGTATTTTACGGCTTTCCGTAATTTATTTTTGCTGTAATCATTAAATTTGATACTTATCACTAAAATAAATTCAAAATGACCAATAAGGAATTACTAAAGGAATTATCTCCACTTATCAAAAATGACAGGGAATCTGCTAAGCTATTTTATGACTTAGTTAGAAATAATTATCAAATAGATACTGCGAAGGGTAATGTTTCCCGTAGCTATTTTGAAAGAGAACTTGAGTTGTTGAAGGTTATAATTCAAATAGCAGATAAAGACTTATTCTATCAAAAATATGTTGCAAATGCTTCTTATATATACAAACTACTTCAGGAAAATGGGGTGGATAAATAAATCATTTTCTATCTACATCTTATTATAAGTTGGCTAAATGAAACTTAGAACACAAAATGAAATACCCTATATTACTACCTGATTACTTGTCTGATTTTTCAGAATTCATTGCATTTTGGAGTAAGCAATATTATTATCCAACCAACATTTCTTATTATTCAGAGAACATCCACAAAAAAGAATACACAGAAGAAGATATTACAGATCTATATACATGGAAAAACGGGATGAAACTGAGTGTAAAGAAGGAAAAATCTCTGCAAGAAAAAATTCTTGCAAAATTGGAGATATTAAATGTCTATAAAAAAGAGAAGGAATTGCCTTTAAATGCTTTTTTAAGTGAATTTAAAGGAGTGAGTTTTGTCTGGAAAATTTTCTTGCTACATATCCTAAAACCGGATCAATACCCTATTTATGACCAGCATATACATAGGGCGTTTAAGTATCTCCATCCTGAAAATGGGAACTTACAAAAAGTCAGTAAGAATGAATTTTATTTCGATCATTATCTACTATTTATCAAACAACAAGGAGTAAAAGACTTGAAAAAATTAGATGAAGCATTTTTCGCCTTTGGCCAATTCTTGAACACCAAGAAATATAGAACTTTATTGAACACGCGAACAAATGTAAATTTTTAATAATGAGTGTTTTGAATGATATAAAACGGATTGTTTGGCATGAGTTTGGCCATTTATGTGTTAATAGCATAATGGTTAAGAGTGTTAAAGATATTGATTTAAACATAGCAAGGCTTACTATTCATTACTTAAATATGGTAGATGGGGCTAAATGGGGTGGATGTGTACAAGTTTTACCAGACCCAGGATATGAAAGGGCAGTTAAAAATTTGAATTATTTTAGTTTAAAGTCGATCTCCTTATTCTCGGGATGTTTATTTGAGACTCTTTACTTAAATGTAATACAAGGTCTTGATAAAGGGATTTTTGACTGCTTTTGTAATAAATCAAATTGTACAGGGATAGGAGACTTCTATACCTATAATTCTTTAATTTCTGAATTATTGAAGCAAAAGGATAGAGAAGGGGGAAGTAAAGTTGTAAGGCTCCCTAAAAAACAAAGCGTTCTTAATTAGAAAAACGTTTAAATTTAGGGTAATGAAAAAAACACGACACACCGAAACACAGATCATCAAGATCTTAAAGTCTCAGGAAGCCGGACAGTCTGTTACAGACCTCTGCCGGGAGCATGGCATCAGCCAGGCTACTTTTTATAACTGGAAGAGTAAATTTGGAGGTATGGACGCCAGCCAACTCAAGAAAATGAAAGAGATGGAGGCAGAACTGTCTCAATTCAAGCGGATGTATGCCGATCTTGCTTTAGAAAACAATGCATTAAAAAACCTGATCGAAAAAAAGCTCTAAGGCCTGTCGATAAACGAGCAGCAGTTGGATATTTAGTCAAAGAGGAACACTTAAGTATCCGGCGGGCCTGTACAGCACTCAACCTAAGCCTATCGGTTTACTATTATCGTTTTAGATCCAAGACAGAAGATCGACAAATCATAGATGAATTAGAGAAATTGGCTGAGGCTTATCCTACTTATGGTTTTAAAAAGATGTTTTACTTGTTACGGGCCAAAGGATATCTGTGGAACCATAAGCGGGTTTATAGGGTTTATGTAATGATGCGCCTCAACATTCGGCGAAAACGCAAGAGAAGGCTCCCTGCCCGTGTCAAAGTACCTCATATCATACCTGTGAACTGTAATATTACCTGGAGTATGGATTTTATGCAGGATACCTTGATAAGTGGGAAGAGTTTTAGAACATTTAATGTGATTGACGACCATAACAGGGAAGCTCTTATGATAGGGATTGACACTTCTTTGAGTGCCCGACGTATTGTACGGGATCTGGATAAACTCATTCAGTGGAGAGGTGCCCCTCAAGTGGTAAGGGTGGATAATGGCCCTGAGTTTACTTCAGCTGTATTTGACTCCTGGGCGCGTAAGCATAAGATCAAGATATGTTTCATACAACCAGGAAAGCCTACTCAGAACTCTTTGATAGAACGGTTTAACGGCTCTTATAGAAAAGAGGTTTTAGATGCGCATTTGTTTTTTGAATTAAACCATGTCAGAGACCAAACACAAACATGGTTATGGAATTACAATAATGTTAGGCCACACAAATCCTTGGGATATAAAACACCAGTAGATTTTATAGTACAACGAAGCAAAACGCGGTTTGCTTCCCTTATAATCGACCAACACTTAAGGGAAAATACTATATTTGAAAGTGCTTCTGTTTAGGGGAGCCTTACAAAGTTATCAGGGGAAATGTTGAGGTCATAAAGTTTTTACACACAAAAATTATATATGATTTTTGGGAGCTTAACAAAGAGAAAATGGAATTTATATATGCAATAGAGCCCAAGGTGAATGAACTGGCAAAAAGTGTTTATAAGGGATTTATAAAAGAAGAAAAACCTTCTAAATATGAATATAGTCTTATTGATAATGAATTAATGGAATTAATAGAAGAAGTTTATACGATAAGTTGTGCAAATGGATTTATAGATATAGTTAAAAAGGTCACAGGGATATTTAGTGAGAAACTTGCCCCTTTTTATAATTAGCCCGGGCTCTTATGGGCCCGGGCACTATTCAACTCAAAAACCAATGGTAATTCTCATCACCATTGAGAGCCTTCACCAAACTTTTTGAGAAATTAAAGGCATTGACATTCCTGTCCAGGAAAGTATCAATATAACTGCTTTTATTAGCTTGTGTGAACAGGTTATATACCCTCCACAGGTTTATATCTCCCTCATCATTCCTGCAAAAAGATTCATCTTGGTAATAGTCCTTAGCCACAGTGGATAATTGCCCGTCATTAAGGGTTAGGGGAGGAATACTGGATTTTTCCTTTTTAGGGAGAAAATTGTATAACCTTGCCTTACCAATTATTTGAGCAAATTGGTGCTCTGTAAGGTGGTGATCCCCTAACTGCTTCATGGTTTTCAGGTGTGCTTCTGCATTATAGGATTGCAGGATTTTCAGCAATTTGTTTTTCATGCTCTCATATCCATCCACTTTTAATTCCCCTGCATAACCATCACTGGCCACGCACATATTGCAGCATACCATATTCTGAAACCCAATAAAAAACTTGAATTTTTCAAAGGTCTTTTTGCTGTATAGGTTCTCCTGATTATAAGCCCGTACACCTCCTAAAGTCAAAGCAATATCATTGCCATTAATATGCTCTGTAATACTGGGTATCTGAATAATAAAGGCCATCCTCTCATAATAAATGGTCTTTTCATGTTCTAGGAGCTCCTTTGCAGGCTTATGGATAGCTGAAGGCACCCTGCCTTTAATTTGGTGAGATACCCGTACTTCAGGAGTTGTAAAAGTATGATGAGGGAAGACCTTACTGGCACAATGCTGTGCTATCTCAATAAATTCCTGGTGGGCTATGGTCTTTTCATTATCCTTGCTGAAAACAGGGATAATACAGTCCTTTTTTAAATGAGAAAGGCTAACTTCATTGGTGTTAGCCTCTATAAATGGTTTTCTCTCATACTTGGGAGTATTTGTGAGTTGTAGCTCCTCCTGTCTATTCTCTATTATGGTAGTAGAATTTATAGCCTTCAACTCCATGTTAGCTTGTCTGATTGGTGCTTCCATTTTGATGTATATTTTTTGGGTTTAACAATGTTTGCTTGGACAGGATGGTATCTCTCTGGACTTTAAAATCATATTCCAGTAATTCCCGCCAGTTGGAATAATGTGTGTAAAGCTGCTTTAGGGTTTCCAGATCATTACATGCTTTAATATTTTCCCGCGCTTCTTGCAGGTTTGTGCCACTGTTACACCATTCCAGTATTTTCCTTCCAGTAGCTGTATTAATGGTAAATTCAGGTTTGCCCATAAACAGCCCTGTCCTGTCTTTGGATGCAGAAGCAAAGTGTTTTATGTCTATGTCAAAGACCAGGGTAAATTCATAGTCTGTCCCATCACGCATCACACTTTTAAGCCCTACCTTTTCGGGAATGTACTTGCCATCCTTTTGGTTCAGTACATAATCCTGCTTGGTGCGCATGGTAGCAATGATATGGGCATCTGCCTGTAATATCTTATTGATAAGGGCATTCAGTCTGGGAGTAACCTTAGCCCAGTTGGTAAAGCTGTTTCCTGCCAGTTTGGAATGAAAGTCCAGTAATTCATCCCAGCAATGAGAAATACTGTCCACAATAATAGCCTCCATATTGGCCTGTAAGCATACATCTATGGCTTTGATATATTTTTCAGGAGTAAATGGAGGTTCCAAAGTCAATACATTATAGTTCCCCAAATGAGCATATAGATCTGCCGAACCATTTTCTGTGTCTATAATAGCTACTTTGGTCAAATCTTTATTAGTAAGTCCTTGTGCCAGGAGTAAACTGGAATAGGTTTTGCCACTCCCTGCACTTCCCTGTAAAGTCATTTTTATCTTGGCTCTTTTGCGTTCTGATTGTCTTAACTGCATGATTATTTAGGTTTAAAATTCATACTTGGATTTATCGCATAAAAAAAGAGGGCATTATACCCTCTTCATGTTTTTGCAAAATCTGCAAGTCTTGCAGTTTCTGCAATTTCCATTATTTCACTATTATTTTTTCATAGTTTCCGTGGCTTACCTTCCGGACTATTTTTTTCCTTCTCCAATTTTTTAAAATCTCATCAAAGGTTCTTTCAGGAATACCAATGGTTTGGGCGGCTTCTAACCCCTGACTTCTTCTAAATTCACTTGGAAGTTTGCTTATCAGGCTTCTTTCCTGCATGCTCATGGAAATGGCATCCTTTTCAAATTTGTCAAACACATTCAGAGAATGGTCAACCAACACCTTTACTATTTCCAAAGCTACTTTAACCTCTTTATCATTGGCATATAGTATGATCTCATCTTCAATCAGCTTATCTTTTTTCTCTAGGATGGTTAAAACACAAATCAATCTAAATGCGATAACCCCCAACCTCCTGATTATTGGAATAAAATCGGTTTTCCCGGTTTTTAAAATCAGGTCATTGGTCAGGGACATTCTCCCTTGAAAAATATTCCACTGAGCATTGGCCATTCTTATTTCTACCTTTTTCAGCCCTTTAAGCCTCTGGTATAGTTCCTTAATTTCTCTACCTTTTGCATTCATCAATTCATCATGACTAACTCTGTTAGCCCGAGGACTTACATCTTTCCAGCCGCTTACTTCATCAAAATAGTAGAAGATAAACCGACTGAACAAACCATTTTCTTTTGATTCTACTAATGGCCTTACCTGTCCTGGTGTCCCGGATATTACGATAGAGATATTAGGTCTTTTTATTTCAAAATATCTGTCCTCTGTGGCTCTACTAATAGACACTGTTTCGTGATGGAACCCTTTTCTCAGCAAATCTGAAAAGTTGCCCCAGTCTTGTTTTAGCATATTTGACAAAGTATCTGCCTCGCTCTCAAAAATGATTAAATCATCTTCGGCCCTTTCCAAATGGGTATAGAATTTGGCAGAACTCGTATTACCCGGAACTAGTTTTATTTGAAGTTTGGGCTCTTCAAGTCCTTCATTATTTGAGGCATTCCTGTATTCCGCAATTTTTCTTTTACTCTCCCTGACAATATCTTCATGAATAGGCTCTACAAGTTTTTTGGCCCAATTCATAACTCCTTTTCCGGATGCAGGAGGTGCAATTATAAAAACATATAAATTCGGGTTGTATGTTCTATGGTCATACATCCCAAAAACATTAGGCAAACAGGCGCTTATTACGCCAATGGAGGATAGCAATATGATATCCTTTTCCCTGTCTTGAAATGCTTCTGTGATTTCTCTTAATGGTTCTGGCAAGTTTTGATATACCGTTTTTGGTATTAAATCCTTCTTACTTGCGGTTTTAGCAAGGCTTGGCGAACCCCCAAACCTCGCTTCCGCTTCTTTTTTTTCTTGGTTCATATTACAATACACTTTTTAAATTGTTAATCTCTTTTTCTCCCTGATCGTATTTAGGGTATTGTCTGATTTTGTACCTATTTGGAAATCTATCACAGTATTTTTCTCCATGCCAGTCCCTTACCTTATATTCATGGTAATGGTAGTAGCTTCCCAACTGCTTAAAGAATAAGGGAGTTCCATACCCCAGGAATTGGAACATTAAGGAATTAAACCAAGACAACTCAGTTTTTCTTACCCGTTCCTTACTTTCTGATTCTCCTCCCAAAACAGCCCAATCTATTATATCAAGCTCCTTTTGGCTTAATTGAATATCTCCTAAAAGGGGCTCAAAGGAAACCCATCTTATTTCACATGGAATTTCTCCTAAAGTATGTATCCTGTGAACTTCTTTTTGAGTTTCCACTGTGACGCCGAGCCATACATGACTATAATGTTCCTTACACCAGTCTTTTGGAAGACAATCTTTGATCCTTTCGGGTCTTTTGGTTAGGATCAAATACGAATGACGAGGAGTTTGCTTTATAATTTCCCAGGCATCATCCCTCCATTCGTCAGCTCCTTCATGAAAGAAGTCTGACATACTACAGGTGAAGATTTTGCATCCCTTTCTGATCTTCAATGGCTTCTCAAAGGTTAAATCCTGCCTTGTGACCAATTTTGGATCAATTCCTTTACTTTTGTAGATTCTAAACATATAACAATGTTTACAGGCTGCCGATACTTTGCTACAACCTCTCCATGGATTCCATGTCTTTTTTGTCCATGAAATTTTGGAATCTTTAAAATGTTTAAATTGCATAATTAATTTTTTTACTAGATGGAAACTATTCCCATCTTTCTGTGGACAAAATTCCTGAATAATGGAGAGGTAACTTGAAACAAGAAAAATCAAAAAACGAGTGTTCCTTGTTTCAAAAATGTTAGTAGTGGAAAAGTATAGGAGGGCGGGTGATGTAGTGATTGAGATTCTTTAGGTCTACTGATTTAATATTGTCCTCTAGATAATTATGTATGTAAAATTCAGTGTCCTTGCTATTACTAACTTTAACTTGGAAGAGGGTAAAGAACACTCCAATTAGTTTGAGAATGTCGGATTTAGTTAATTCAGTTTCTGTGCCAATATAATTGAACAAGGCCTGGATAAAATCCACTTTAACTTTTTCAGGATATTTATCTACCATAATTTGATTTGTCATTGCCAAGAGTTCCTGGCTACGCTCTTCAAAGTTTTCCTTTTTCAGATTGAAACTATGGCAAAGGGCATCATAAATATCATGTTTCACAAAGAAGTTCTTAATGGTTGTAGTCCCTTCAGTGAATGTTTTGAATGATACATCAGGTAAATGTTTGCGGTTTTCCGCAAAGAGGTAGTTTCTTAAAATACCTAACAATGTTTTAAAGTCTTTACTCTCGACATCAAAATCTTTAAGCAGATCATCTTT
Source organism: Sinomicrobium kalidii (assembly GCF_021183825.1). Lineage (GTDB taxonomy): Bacteria > Bacteroidota > Bacteroidia > Flavobacteriales > Flavobacteriaceae > Sinomicrobium > Sinomicrobium kalidii. Next base: position 2,774,956 of record NZ_CP089211.1, read on the forward strand.
AGGGATGTCAAAATTATCTGAATAACTTTCCTGTAAGGCACATCCAAATATGAGTAATGGAGATTTTAAATGGGGTGTATTGAACCTCTCAAGTAATTCGTCGAGCTTCTCTTCAATATGAGTGGGTATCTGAAAAGTTTTATAGGTTTTGAGAAAGGTTTTGCATAATGGATAGATAATTGTTCCGGAATTAACTTCATGGGGAATAGTGTGCAAGTTTATAGAAGAATCATTTCCTTCTAAAGCAACATATTTGTTGTTTACAAAATTTCTCCAATGGTATAATCTATCCATTATGCATTATAATTACTGCAAGTAATGCAATTTATGCAAAACTTGCAATGTAATTATTTTCCTTTCCAGCAGGATATAGCTATTTTTTCATTTCAATCAAGTCGCTATAATCTTCAGGCAACTCTGCATCTATATCCCTTAGATATTTCAGTAAGGCGTCTAATGTGCTATGCCCGGTAATTAACATCAGCTTATCATAAGTTTCGGACTTACTGAAGGATTTTCTTAGTTGTCTATATAACTTGGAGATAAATGTATGCCGGAAGGAATATACAGTGTAATCTTCATTGAGGCCAAGAATTTTTTTAATCTTCCAATACCTTTGCGAGAAATAGTTTCTTTTTCCCTGTTCATCCCTTTCCCATTCGCCTATACCCGTTGGAGTGAAAAGGAAATAATCGGGGTTAGAAAGGTTTAACTTGGATAATTCCTGAATCATTATATCCGGGATGATCTTTGTCTTTACAACCTTGTTTTTAGCCCTAACACATAATATTTTTTCCTTAATGTTTATGTCTTTTACTTGTAATCTGCAAACCTCAATGGGACGGAGGAAGTTATAAGAAACAAACTTTATAAATAGGAGCATTAAAGGATCATTCTTTTCAAGGTATTCATATATGTCCGTTACCTTGTCAGAACTATATGATTTGTTCCTCTTGGGCGATGTTTTTAGTTCTTTGATATTTTTAATAAAGTTCCGGGATATGATCTCTTCATCTTCTAAAACAGTAAATAAAGCACTTAGAGCACGCATAGTATTATTTCTGTTAGTAGCACTTGATTTTTTAAGAATGCCATTTAAAAAGGTATTTACTGTTTTTCGGTTTATTTCCTTTATATCCCCCTGAAGCAGCCCTTTTTGTTTTAAATAGCTTTTGAAAACAGACAGTCTGTTCTCGTAGTCCTTATACGATGTATCTCCTAAAGTTTGCTTTTTTATGGATAAGGCAAACTCCAAAGCGGATTTGGCAGAATATCTTCCTGCACGTTCCTCATCTTCGTATGGTGAAAAACCATTCTTCAGTAATTCTTCAATATCACTTCGGAGTTCCCGCAGGTGCTTTAGCCGTTCAAGTTTAGTTTTGTAATCTTTGTTTACATTATGATAAACTGGCGGTTGCCGCTCCATTTCACCAGTGGAAGGATTCAGATATGAATAATACACATACCATCTTTTGGATAGGTCATAATCTTTACCACCATGATATATTCGTGGCTTAGTATATTTCTTGGGAAAGTATTCGGTCGAGTATTCGGTGCGTAGTTTATTCAGAATAGACCCCATAAAAAAATGCGCCTTAAAAGCGCATTTTTATTGACTTGAAGCAGTCAGTGTACCTCGGGGGGGAATCGAACCCCCACTCTCGAAAGAACCGGATTTTGAATCCGGCGCGTCTACCAATTCCGCCACCGAGGCAAAGGGACTGCAAAATTAAATAAATTATTTTATTTTAATTCATTGGGAATGCGTTTTTTTAAAAAAGACGGAAATTAACTTCAATAGAATGTTAGAAGCATATGAGAACCCGAAAATAAAGTCCTTTATTAATTTATTCTTTTTCCGGAAAAAAATGCTATTGATTAACACTTAATCTTGGTTAAGTGGGATATTATCGATTTTTTATTGAGAAAAATAAAACTTTTTTGTGGGTTTTTGTTATAAATTCGTATTATTGTGTTTAACAAAAAATTAACGAAAACTTTAACTTTATGAGAAAAGTATTTTTGAGCGTGGCCGCCTTGGCCCTGATCTTCACCTCGTGTGAAAATTCCGGAAATGAAGCAGAGGAACAAGGTTTGTCTTCTGAAAACCAGGAAATTGTAATTTCTAAAGACCAGTGTGGTACTATGGGGGTTCTCGGGGAAAAACTGGAACAAAACCCCGAATTGGCTTCCCGTATGAATGCTGTAGAACTACACACCAAAGAAGCAATTAAGAATAAATTAACAAGTAGACTCGCTTCAGACGGGACGATTGAAATCCCTGTGGTTTTTCATGTCATCTACAGGACAGAAAGTGAAAACATATCCGATTCGCAATTACAATCCCAAATAGATGCGCTTAACGAGGATTTTAACCTGAACAATCCCGCACGAAATACAATTCCTGACGAATTTGCATCGGTAGAGTCGAATGTAGGTGTTCGTTTTACCCTGGAACAGGTGATTAGGGTATATAGTAATAAACGGCAGTGGAGACCTGACGACTCCATGAAGTTTACATCAAGTGGAGGTAGTGATGTTGTCAATCCTCAGGAATTTTTAAATATCTGGGTGGTGAACAACATGCCTTACCGTGGCGGAAACATTCTTGGGTATGCCCAGTTTCCGGGAGGTGATTGGTCTACAGACGGGGTGGTTCTTGATCACAGGTTTACAGGAGATACGCAATACTCTACGGGAAGGACGGGAACTCATGAAGTAGGACACTGGTTAAATCTTCGTCACATATGGGGTGATGGCGGATGTGGTGCTACCGATTATGTTGATGACACTCCTGATGCCGATGGTCCGAGCAGAGGATGCCCGGTATATCCAACAGTGAGCTGTAACAGCAATAATATGACCATGAACTTTATGGATTATTCGGATGATGAATGCTTGAATATGTTTACCGAAGGACAAAAAGAAAGAATGATGGCTGTTTTTACCTCGGGAGGATTCCGGGAAACAATGGCTCAATAGAGAAACATTTTTTAATATAAGAAAGCCGTCCGGTACGCCAGACGGCTTTTGCTTTCCATCTGTTATAAAGACGGTACGATTTTTTTATTTATTACGTTCTTTGGCCAGCTCATTCCGGGGAATGCTATGTCCCGGCCTGCTCCATTTGGGCTTTTCTCCCAGAGGTTGATAATGGGAATCCGGGGCTTCCACAGTATTGGGCTGTTCCTTTTTAACAAAAGGTTTTTGCGGGTTGAGACCGAGCATTTTAAACATTTCCATATCCTCGTTGACATCCGGGTTGGGAGTGGTGAGCAGTTTGTCTCCGGCAAAAATGGAGTTGGCTCCTGCAAAGAAACACATGGCCTGTCCTTCCCTGCTCATACCGGTTCTTCCCGCAGAAAGGCGTACCTGGGTTTCGGGCATTACGATCCGGGTAGTGGCTACCATACGTACCATTTCCCAGATATCTACGGGCCTTTGGTCTTCCATCGGTGTTCCTTCTACCGGCACGAGGGCGTTGATCGGAACGGATTCGGGCTGTGGGCTTAATGTGGACAGGGCAACCAGCATACCTGCTCTGTCCTCTAATTTTTCACCCATTCCTATAATGCCTCCGCTGCAAACCGTAACGTTAGTTTTACGAACGTTTCCTATGGTTTCCAGACGGTCTTGGTATCCTCTTGTAGAGATCACTTCCTTATAGTATTCTTCCGAAGTATCCAGGTTGTGGTTGTAGGCATACAACCCGGCTTCCGCCAGTCGTTTGGCTTGGTTTTCCGTGATCATCCCCAGCGTACAGCAAACCTCCATATCAAGCTTGTTGATGGTGCGTACCATTTCGAGGACTTCGTCAAATTCGGGGCCGTCTTTTACATTTCGCCATGCGGCTCCCATACAAACCCTGGAGCTGCCTGCTGCCCTTGCCCTCAGGGCCTGTGCTTTTACCTGCTGCACGCTCATCAGGCCATTGCCTTCTATATCCGTGTGGTAACGTGCGGCCTGTGGGCAATAACCGCAGTCTTCCGGACATCCGCCTGTTTTTATCGACAGCAACGTAGAGACCTGGACGGTATTCGGATCGTGGTGTTTCCGGTGTACCGTGGCAGCTTCGTAGAGCAGTTCCATCAGTGGTTTGTTGTATATTTCCAGTATTTCTTCTTTGGTCCAGTTGTGTCTTGTTTCACTCATAGGTTCAAATTTGAAGTTGGGAATGCGTCCAGAGCCGTATCCGGGTTCAAAAATACTAAAAAAGGATTTGTCCGCCGGAAAACCGGAAGTGAAATCCGTAATCCCGGTCCGAAGAAAATTTCCTTGTTACGGTGCGGGGTTTGGGCTCAGGGTGTGGATCGCATTTATTTCTTTGATAATATCCTCGCTCAGGGTCACATTAATACTGTCTATGTTTTCCCTGAGTTGTTCCATGGTTGTTGCCCCTATGATATTGCTGGTTACAAAGGGTTGCTGATTTACAAAAGCCAGGGCCATTTGGGCAAGGGACAAGCCGTTTTTCTTCGCCAGGTCATGATATTTTGCAGTGGCTTCGATAGCTTGCGGTCCGCTGTAGCGTGCAAAATTGGGGTACAGGGTCATCCGGGCATTATCGGGTTTGCCGAACAGGTATTTTCCACTCAACACACCAAAAGCAAGGGGAGAGTACGGGAGTAAACCAATGTCCTCGCGCATGGATATCTCCGCAAGGCCAACTTCATAAAGGCGGTTCAATAAGGAATAGGGATTCTGTACGGTGATCATTTTCGGAAGACCTTTCTTTCTGCTTTCTTCCAGGAAGCGCATTACACCATAGGGGGTTTCGTTAGAGACTCCGATGTAGCGTATTTTTCCTTCCTTTTTCAGTTCGTTCAGGGTTTCGAGGATTTCGGCGAAATTGTCCTGCCATTGTTCATCGGTATCGTGTTCATACCCCCTTTTACCGAAAAAATTGGTGTTTCTTTCCGGCCAGTGGAGCTGGTACAGGTCGATGTAGTCTGTTTGCAGGCGTTTCAGGCTGTTGTCGAGGGCTTCGTATATGTCATCTTTACTGAAACCTGTTTGCCGGATGTGTTGGTTGGAATGACCGGGCCCGGTTATTTTTGAGGCTAAAATTATTTTGTCCCTGTTTCCTGTTTTCCTGAACCAGGAGCCGATGATCTTTTCGGTAGATCCGTAGGTCTCTTTTCTGGCGGGAACGGAATAGAGCTCGGCGGTGTCAAAGAAATTAATACCTCGTTCTACAGCATAGTCCATCTGTTCATGTCCTTCCGCTTCCGTGTTTTGTTCACCCCAGGTCATGGTGCCGAGGCATATTTTACTTACCTTGATATCTGTGTTGGGTAAAACGGTGTATTTCATAGCAATTTTGTCGTGTTAAATGGTGAGCCCGAAAGGTTTCGGATATTTTCCGGGAAGTATGATCTTTCGGACGGATTAAATTTCGTTCAATAATCTGGTGACCTCATCGAGTTTCGGGGTCAGTATCACCTCAATTCTTCGGTTTTTGGCCTTGCCCTGTGTGGTTTTATTAGTGGCTACCGGTGCATATTCGCTCCGGCCTGCTGCTGTGAGGTTTTGCGGGTTGATGTTCGGGTTTTCACGGAGTATGTGGACAATGGCCGTCGCTCTTTTGGTCGACAGGTCCCAGTTGTCCTGTATCTGGCCGTTTCCCCTGTAAGGAACGTTGTCCGTATGTCCCTCGATAAGCACGGAAATATCCGGGTTTTGTGCTAAAACCTTGCCCAGTTCGGCCACAGCTCTTCTTCCTTCACTTCCTACGGCCCAGCTTCCGCTTTCGAACAGCAGTTTGTTTTCCATGGATACATATACTTTCCCGTCCCGGTGCTCTACGGTAAGGCCGTTGCCTTCAAAATCGAGAAGTGCTTTGGAAATGGCGTCCTTGAGATTTTTCATGGCCTCTTCTTTAGACGCGATAAGGCTTTCCAGTTCGTCTACTCTTCTGGAACGGGCTTCCAGTTGTTTTTTAAGTTCTTCCAGACGTGCGCTTTCCCGGGCCAGTGCATTTTCTTTGGTTTCGAGTTCAGCAAGGAGTTCGCGGTTCTTTTTCGAATTTTCCGCAATGGCTGCACTACTGTTTTTCTCCAGGGCATTATAGGATTCCTGAAGGTTTTCCAGGTTTTTTTTGGCCGCGGTGTATTCCTGTCGTAACCGGTCTCTTTCCGAGACGGCATCATCATGGGCTTTTTGCAGGGCCGCAAGGTCATTTTCAAGTCCGTTGTTTGCGGTTTTCAGTTCCTGGTTTTCGTCGGCCAATGCATTTCTTTCCTCCTTCAGGGAGGCGTAACGTTCTTCCAGGTCGTTGTATACCTTGGATGAAACGCATGAGGCAACCAGAATAAATCCGGTTATGCCAAGGATAGCTTTTTTAAACATGATATATAGGGTTTTATACATCTAATTCCACCATAATAGGGCAATGGTCACTGTGTTTTGCCTCCGGTAATATAACGGCCCTTTTCAGGTTTTCTTGCAACGGTTGGCTCACCATATTGTAGTCAATACGCCAGCCCTTGTTGTTGACGCGGGCATTGGCCCGGTAACTCCACCATGAATACTGGTCCGGTTCCTGGTTGAAGTGCCGGAAACTATCAACAAATCCCCGGTTTATAAAATTATCGATCCATTCCCTTTCTACCGGGAGGAAACCGGATACATTGGCGTTTCTTACAGGATCATGAATGTCAATGGCCCGGTGACAGATATTGTAATCGCCGGAAATTACCAGGTTGGGCCTTTCCTGTTTTAGTTGGTCTACGTAGTCCTGGAAGTCGGCCATGTATTGCAGTTTGTGATCCAGTCTGGCTATGTTGGTTCCGGAAGGGAGATAGAGGCTCATCACGGAAACTCCGTTAAAATCGGCCCGGAGATTCCGGCCTTCGGCATCCATATAATCTATCCCTGTTCCGTATTCCACATGGTCCGGCTGTGTTTTGGAAAGTATGGCAACACCGCTGTATCCTTTTTTTTCCGCGCTGAACCAATAGTGGTAAGGATACCCGGCCTTTTCAAAGAGAGAAAGGTCCAGTTGCTCTTCCCGTGCCTTGGTTTCCTGGATACAAAGCACATCCGGAGCGGCACTTTGCAGCCAGTCCGTAAAACCTTTTTTGAGGGCGGCACGTATGCCGTTTACATTATAAGAAATGATCTTCATGGAATTGTTTTATGCTAAATTAAAGAATACAGGCGTTTTCTCCGTTAAAACGCTTTTAAAATTTTAAGGCTGCCCCAAATTCCATTTGAGACAGCCTTTTGAGATGTAAGACCATAATAAGACATAGGACTTTCCTTTTGTCTTATATCTGTATTTATATTGTTAATACCTGTAGTAATCCGGTTTATACGGGCCTTTTACCTCAACGCCTATGTACCTGGCCTGCTCTTCGTTCAGGGTTTCCAGTTCTACACCTATTTTCTGCAAGTGCAGCCTGGCCACTTTTTCATCCAGGTGTTTGGGCAGGGTATAAACTTTGTTCTCGTACTTGTCGGTGTTATTCCACAATTCTATCTGGGCAAGGGTCTGGTTGGTGAAAGAGTTGCTCATCACAAAACTCGGGTGCCCGGTGGCACATCCGAGGTTGACCAGGCGTCCTTCGGCCAGCAAAATAATATCATTGCCGTTTACGGTATACTTGTCTACCTGCGGTTTGATATTTACCCTGGAATCATGGTTCGCGTTGAGCCATGCTACGTCGATCTCGTTGTCAAAGTGACCGATATTGCAGACAATGGTCTTATCTTTCATCTTTTCGAAATGACGGCCCACAACGATGTCTTTGTTCCCGGTGGAGGTAATCACAATATCAGCATTGCCGACAACCGTGTCGAGTTTCTTTACTTCATAGCCGTCCATGGCTGCCTGGAGGGCACAGATCGGGTCGATCTCGGTGATGGTTACAATAGCCCCGGCCCCGCGGAATGAAGCTGCGGTTCCCTTACCTACGTCGCCATAGCCGCAAACCACCACGCGTTTTCCGGCAAGCATCACATCGGTAGCTCTTCTGATAGCATCTACTGCGCTTTCCCTGCAACCGTATTTGTTGTCAAATTTGGATTTTGTTACCGAATCGTTGACGTTAATGGCGGGTACGGGAAGGGTGCCGTTTTTCATCCTTTCGTACAACCGGTGAACTCCCGTTGTGGTTTCTTCCGAAAGGCCTTTGATACCGGAAACGAGATCGGGATAACGGTCAAGGACCATATTGGTGAGGTCTCCCCCGTCGTCCAGTATCATGTTCAGCGGTTTCCGGTCTTCCCCGAAAAACAGGGTTTGTTCTATACACCAGTCAAATTCTTCCTCGTTCATCCCCTTCCAGGCATAAACAGGGATTCCGGCAGCGGCAATGGCAGCAGCGGCGTGGTCCTGTGTGGAGAAAATGTTACAGGAACTCCAGGTCACCTCGGCCCCCAGTGCTATCAGGGTTTCTATAAGTACCGCGGTCTGTACGGTCATGTGCAGGCAACCGGCAATACGAGCTCCTTTGAGTGGTTGTTCCTTACCGTATTCTTCACGAAGAGACATCAGGCCGGGCATTTCTGCTTCTGCCAGTTCTATTTCCTTTCTTCCCCAATCGGCCAGTGAAATATCTTTCACTTTATGGGCTACGTAGGGGGCCGTTTTTGTATTCATAATCGTATATTTGTTTTTTGAGTAATTTTAGGCCTCCCCACATCAAAGCAGGGAGCAGGGCCCAAAGTTACGCAATAACTTTATCTATGTAAAATATCACAGCCATATAGTTCGGTTTTCCCGGCTTTTGGCTTTTAATGTTAAATGGTCCGGAAGGGCCCTGAGAACAGAAACCTGTATATGCCTCTGTATAAAACCATAGCGGTAAATGCTACGACCACGATATGGATCTGGAAAATTGAAGAAAGCTATGAAGACCTCCTCCTGGACATAAACCCTACGGAAAAGTGTATGCAACGGGTGTCTTCAATGAAATCCGATATTCACCGCAGGGGATTTCTCAGTGTCCGGCAATTACTGAAGTTTGCGGGTTATGAAGCCAAAGCCCTGTTTTATGACGAATACGGAAAGCCGCATCTCAAAGACGGAAAGCATATTTCCATTACCCATTCCTTCGAATTTTCGGCAATCATCATCAGCGATTATCCGGTAGGTATCGATATCGAAAAGCAACGCGAAAAGATCACGATCATTGCAGACAAGTTTGTGGATTACGAGTTCAATTATCTGAATCAAAGTGAACTTGTACGAAAACTTACGGTCATCTGGTGTGCCAAAGAAAGCCTGTACAAGGTGTTTGCTGTGCATGGCATGAGCTTTAAGGAACATACAAAGGTTATTCCTTTCGGGTTGACTGATGGAGAAACTGCGGCCTGGATACATTTTAAGGGAGAAGTACAAAAATACCGGATCCCTTTCCTGGAATTTGAAGGGTTTAGCTGTGCATATGCACTCAGGAATGAAGTAAAAAATTGAAATGAAAAATTAATAGGAAAGGGACAGATAAAAATAGCCTTTATGTCCAAACAATTAGAATATTATGAAAATATCGGTAGAACTTACGCTGACTCCTTTGCAGGACGAATTTGAACCGGCCATTATACATTTTATCAAAAAACTGAGGGCATCCGGGCTCACGGTACTGGAAAACCCGTTGAGCACCCAGGTTTATGGTGATTATGACAAGGTGATGCCCCTGCTCACTTCAGAAATAAAGGAAGCGTTTGAAATGGTGGAGCGCGGGCTGTTGTACATGAAGATCGTGAAATCTGACCGCAGCGACTATGAACCACATTTTTGATTGGGTCTTTGCCCAGTATGAAGATATCCCGGCGCATTTGATCGCACTGGAAATGATTGGTGTCGTTTTCGGTTTTCTGAGTGTGTTGTATTCCAAAAGGGAAAATATCCTCGTATATCCTACGGGGATCATCAGTACGGCAATTTTTGTGTATATTCTCCTCGTATACGGACTTTTGGGAGATATGCTTATCAATGCCTACTATTTTTCCATGAGCATTTACGGCTGGTATTTCTGGACACGGAAGGTAGATACCACGCATTTCATGCCTATTACCAGGACGACACGGAAAGAAAAATGGTGGTCGGCGTTGTTGTTTGTGCTGACCATTGGCTTTGTTTACGGGGTTTACGAGATATTTGAGAAATGGGATAGCTGGACGGCTTATGCAGATACTGTAACTACGGCCATATTCTTTGTGGGGATGTGGCTCATGGCCCGGAAAAAACTGGAGAACTGGATCTACTGGATCATCGGTGATCTTATTTCCGTACCCTTATATATGTATAAAGGGCTTGTCTTTACGTCTCTTCAGTATGCTGCTTTTACGGTAATAGCCATATTCGGATACATAGCATGGAAGAAAAACTTAAACAAAAGCCCGGAAACCTTGTTAAAATAGTACTGTTCGGCCCGGAATCTACGGGGAAGACCACACTTTCCAGACAGTTGGCTGCGCACTACAATACCACATGGGTTCCGGAATATATGCGGGAATACCTGCAGAAAAAATGGGATACGGAAAGAAAAACCTGTGAGCCGGAAGACATGCTGCCTATTGCAGAAGGACAGATCCAACGGGAAAACAGGAAGGCCGACAACGCAAAAGAATACCTGTTCTGTGATACCGATCTGATGGAGCTCAAGGTCTACTCGGAAGTGTACTATGGCAAATGTGACCCGGAGATAGAAAAATTTGCCCTGCAGAACAGGTACGATTTATACTTTTTAACTTATATTGACGTTCCCTGGGAAGGGGACGATCTCAGGGACAAACCGGGAGAAAGGGAAGAAATGTTCCGGTACTTTAAAAATACCCTGGATGTACATGACCGCCCTTATGTAATACTGAAAGGGAGTAAGGAAAAGCGTTTGCAACAGGCTTTGAAGTGTATAGAAAAACTTGTTCGGGATAAATAAATTATTGTAAAATAAAACACCCATGTTTACAGAAAAAGACCGGCAACAACTTGAGGGGAAAGGCATCACCGTAGCGGAAGTGATGAAACAGATCGAACTTTTTAAGGAAGGTGTTCCTTATGTCAATCTGCTGGACTCCGCGACCTTAAACGACGGTATTCTTTCCGTTTCTGAAACACAAAAACAACATTACATATCACTGTATGACAAGCAGAAGGATGCCCTGAATGTCATGAAATTTGTCCCGGCCTCCGGGGCAGCCACGCGGATGTTCCGGGCGTTGTTCCGTTTCCTGGAAGGTTTTAATCCGGAAAGCGATACTTTCAATACCTATGTCAACCGGGAAAACGCACAGGGTATGCAAACCTTTTTCATAGGCGTGGAGAAATTGCCTTTTTACGATGAGGTCATACAGCGTTTGACCGCCAAAGATCCGCATTATGAGCAATTACCCGATGACAGGCAGAAATACCTGTTTGTCCGGGAAATGCTGGCGGAAGACGGGCTCAATTACGGGGCTTTTCCGAAAGGACTCTTGCCGTTCCATAAATACAAGACCCATAGCGCTACCGCTTTTGAGGAACACCTGTATGAAGCGGCCCTGTATGACGTTTCCAACGGGGTGGCCCACCTGCATTTTACCATTTCCGAGAAACATTCCCGTAAATTCGATGCCGAATTCAACAGGATAGAAAGCTATGTGGAGGAGAAATCCGGCGCTTCTTTTACCATTTCTTTTTCCTACCAGAAAAAATCGACCGACACCATTGCCGTTACCCCGGAGGATCAGCCGTTCCGCGACAATGACGGTTCCCTGTTGTTCCGGCCCGCCGGACACGGTGCACTCATCGAAAACCTCAACGAACAGGAGGCCGATATTATTTTCATCAAGAATATCGATAATGTTGTGGTCTACCGGTATAAACACGAAATGGCCGACTATAAAAAAATGCTGGCCGGTATCCTGCTTGAGTATCGCGATAAGGTATTTGCATATGCAAGGATGCTGGACGGGGAAGAAGTGACCGAAGCGCAGATCGCCGAAATCAAGAGCTTCCTTCACGACAAGCTGAACACCCTTACTGCGCCCGACTTTCACAAGTATACCCGGCATTACCAGGTAGAACACCTGAAGGAAAAACTAAACCGGCCCATACGGGTTTGCGGGATGGTAAAGAACGAGGGGGATCCCGGGGGAGGACCGTTCTGGATAAAGGATGAAGACGGTAACATTTCCCTTCAGATCATAGAAACGGCACAGATTGACAGGGGCAATAAAAAACAGGTGAAAATCCTGAACGGGGCCACGCATTTCAATCCGGTGGATATTGTGTGTGGCATCAAAAATTACAAGGGTGAAAAGTACAACCTCCCGGATTTTGTAGACCCGAAACAGGCTTTCATTACCGGGAAAACCCGGGAAGGAAAAGAATTGAAGGCGCTGGAGCGTCCCGGGTTGTGGAACGGGGGCATGGCTTTCTGGAATACGGTCTTTGTCGAGGTGCCGCTGATTACATTTAATCCCGTAAAAACAGTAAATGACCTGTTAAAACCGGCGCACCAGGTGAAAGAAGAAGGTTAAAGAACAAATAGTCTCCCTTAAAAATTGTGAAGACTCCGGTTGTGTTGTGTAAATCACTCATTTCCAATGTTGTCCGGAGCAATAAACTGTGTAACGATTACACACTTTTGTGTGGTGTTTTCCACAGTTTTTCATAGTTAAAAACACCTGGTATTTTATTCGTTTTTTATAAGTGACTGATATACAGTTATTTGTTAATTTTTTATAAGATTGACAGCAGAAAGGCATCATTATTTCATAATACTGAATACAGGATTTGAAAAAACAAGTTAAATATTAAAATTTAGTATTATGAAAAAGTTAGTTTTTGCATCAGTATTGGCTTTAGGAAGTCTTACAACAATTGCCGCTACAACACCGGTGGTTTACGATGGTATCATGGACGTGGTGCTTCAGGAAGAATTTACCGAAATAGCTGCCGATGAATTGCCCCAGGCTGTAAAGGATGCCCTGGCCGCAGATTTTCCGAATGCAACCCTGGATAAAGTATCCGTAAATGAAAACAAGGAATACAAGCTGGAAGTTACCATAGATGGTACTGCTTCCGTATTGTATGCCAATGAAGAAGGTGAGTGGATCCAGAAATAAGGAGTCCCTTCTGAATTACACATACTTGATTTAGCTTCGTGAAAGGTCACCTAAAGGTGGCCTTTCCCATTTTGCTGCATACGGGGAATCCGTAATTTAAAGAAGCGGTAATAGAAAAGGAATTTTTTCATACTTGTGATAAGCATGTTTTAATGCTGCAGGTTTAAGGAGGGAAAGCACAGGAAATTGCAGGAGTGTATAAATTTTACACATAAGTGGTGGCTTTATACACTGCATTTACACAATGTAAAATGGCCGGTATGTGAGCTCATGATTTAATATGTTGTTATACAGTGTTTTGGAGATTGCTTATAAAAAGGAATAAAATGGCACTATAATTTCAATATTATTAGTACAAATGAAAAAATAAACGGTATAGTCACTGCCGGAAAAAACAGCAGGCACGTTGTGCTAAAGATAACGGTGAGTGGATACAGAAGTGATTTTGTGTCCAAGATTAGGTTGGTTAGTAAGAGAGACCGCTCAGGCGGTCTCTTTTTTGTTGTTTTTAACAGTAGAATAGTTTTAAGTGTTTACTTTTGTAAAATGTCGGGTAAATTACCTGTAATAATGTGATCTGGAGATTTACCGGCTTTATTCATAGCTATATAAAACGTATCTTTAGCTCGGCAAAGCTTGTATAAAATCATTTAATACGAATCAGTTAATGCCCAATATCCTTATCATAGAAGATGATGTGGCCTTTTGTAAAGTGTTGGAAAAGTTTCTGGCCAAGAACGGACATGAGGTTTCCACCAGCTTTTCCGCCGCAGAGGCAAAACGTAAAATAGCAGACAATGTATTTGACCTGATCATTACAGATCTGCGTCTGCCCAATTATGACGGACTTGATCTGTTGAGCGAAATAAAACGGGACTTTCCCGATACCCCGGTAGTCCTGATGACCGGTTATGCCGAAATAAATACCGCCGTAAAGGCCATGAAAAAAGGGGCCTTCGATTATATTTCCAAACCTTTTAACCCGGATGAGGTGCTTATAATCATAAGTAAGGCGCTTAAAGAGGTAAAGGAAAGTCCCGTTGAAAAACAGTCTCTGGTAAAAGCGATAAAAAGCCCCACTCCGGTTGATACACAGGAGCGGTTTGTTGCGGGGGCCAGTGCCGCTTCCAGAAAACTGAACCAGTACATAGACCTGGTGGGGCCCACAGATATGTCGGTGTTGATTATCGGTGAAAGCGGGACCGGAAAAGAAGTTGTGGCCAAAGCCATTCACAACAAGAGTGTACGAAAGGACTGTGATTTTATCGCCGTGGATTGCGGCGCCATCCCCAAAGAGATTGCAGCCAGTGAGTTTTTTGGTCACGTGAAAGGCTCGTTTACAGGAGCCGTAAATGATAAAATCGGGCATTTTGAGGCGGCCAATGGAGGAACGATTTTCCTGGACGAAGTGGGGAACCTCACTTACGAAAACCAGATACAACTGTTAAGGGCGCTCCAGGAAAGACGTATAAAACGTATAGGCAGCAGTAAGGAAATAAAAGTGGATATACGGCTTATAACAGCCACAAACGAAGACCTTCAGGCAGCAGTGCGAAAGGGAGATTTTCGTGAAGACCTTTACCACAGGCTCAACGAATTTTCCATAAATGTGCCCAGCCTTTCCGAAAGAAAAGACGACCTTATGCTTTTTGCCGATCACTTTCTGGACCTGGCCAACCGCCAGTTGGGGAAAAATGTCCTGGGATTTTCACCGGAAGTGACAGCGGCATTTGAAAACTACAGCTGGCCGGGAAATATACGGGAATTGCAAAATGTGATAAAACGGGCTACCCTGCTCACCACTTCGGAACATATTGAAAAAGATGCACTGCCCCGGGAAATATTCGAACCGGAAAACCAGAGGATGGATTATGGGTTCTTTAAAAATGAGAATGAAAAGGAAATGATACTCAGTGCACTCCGGGAAACCAATAACAATAAGAGCAAGGCAGCCGAACTTCTGAAGATGAACCGCAAGACCCTCTACAATAAGCTAAAGCTGTATAAAATAAACCTCTGATTTTTTCTTCTGGTTTAAGTTACATTCCTGTTTCTTCTTCCAGGGCTTCTAATACCTGAGGGACTTTTTCGCGAAGCTTTTCCGCATACACCTGTATGTCTTCTGACGTACCCGGATCATAAACTTCAAGCTGTTCGAGCAACTGTGCTACCTCCCGGGAATTTATTTGTTTGAACATGGAAAGCATTTTATGGGCAATATGTTTTATACCTTCCGGGTTCTTGTTATCAAAATGCAGATTCAGAGCTTCCATGTTCTTGCCGGTGCTTTCTACAAAAGTGTGGAGGATATCTTTAAGTGCATCTTCGTCATTTTGAAGGAGTTCCCTTAGAGTGCCAAGGTCGTAAAGTTTGTTATCTTGGCTTGTAGCAGGAACAGCTTCCGTCATTTTTACATTTTCGTGTGTCGGGCCGGTGCCGTTTAGAAGTGTTTGTAAGATCAATTCTACCAGGGCTCCGGGGGCAAAAGGCTTCTGTATTACGGCCGCAAAACCCGCGCCGGTATATGCTTCCGTATTCAGGTCGGCCCTTCCGGTAATGGCAATTACAGGTTTTTTGTCCTTGTCAAAATCTTTTTGCCGATACAGTGCTTCCAGGAACCGGAAACCGTCCATTTCCGGCATCTGGATATCCGTGAGGATAATGTCAAAATCGTTTTTACGGAGGTGTTTCAGGGCTTCCGAAGCTTTGGCAAAAGAGTTTACCCGGAAAGATCGCTGTTTCAGTACTTCCGAAGTAAGACTCAATACAGATTCGTCATCGTCAATCAGCACCGCTTTTATTACCTTTTTGGAGTTTTCCGGAGTAACCTCTGTTTTTCGCGTAATTTCTTTGCTGGTCTTTTCCTCGGGTATTTGCAGTGGGATTTTGAGGGTGAAGGTACTTCCCCTGCCCTCCGTACTCTTTAATTGGAGCGTACCGTTAAGCAGGCTGGCCAGTTTTTTGGATATGGTAAGCCCGAGCCCCGTACCGCCGTATTTTTTCTCAATGGCGCTCTCTGCCTGGGTAAATTCGTTGAATATGATCTCCTGTTTGTCCTTATGTATTCCTATGCCCGTATCGTTCACATCAATTCGCACCCGGTAGGTCCCGCCGTATTTTTCCAATACCCCCGCTTCTATTTTTATATGGCCTTTTTCCGTAAACTTATAGGCATTACCGATGAGGTTGGTGAGTATCTGTTTGATCCGGAAAGGATCGCCCACGAGATTTTGTTTTAACCTTTCGTCAATATTGATAATCAGCTCAATGGGTTTGGCGTGATACAATGCTTTTGTACTTTCTGCCGTATCCGTAATAATGTTTTCCAGCGAAAACAGGGTGTTTTCTATTTTTATCTTTCCGGCTTCCAGTTTGTTGTAGTCCAGCAGGTCATCTACAAGGCTGCTCACGTATTCCGAGGCGTTCTTTACCCGTGACACGTATTGTCCCTGTTTGGGATTGATTTCGGTATTGTGAAGCAGGTCTGTGTACCCTATGATCGTGCTCAGGGGTGTTCTCAGGTCATGTCCCACGGTATAGATGAGCTGTTCCCTGTTCTTCAGGAGTTGTTCCGTGGTATTTTTGGCCTTTTCCAGCTGTTTCCGGTACGACTGGCTTTTCCAGAAATCGTTCAGTATCAGGTAGGAAAAGAAAACGGCGAGCAACAATCCGATTACGGCTGCGATGGTGATCACGCGGATAGTGTTTTTCAGGGCCAGGTCCCTTTGCCGGTTTAGGATGTTGGTGGTGTTGATAATTTCACTTTCAAATGAGGACAGGATTTCCCGCAGCTGCTGGGAAATGGTAATATCGTTCTGTAACAGCTCGTCTTCCTTGGCGGTCAGCGATCGTTTTATTTTCAGGGATTTTAGTTTAAGGTCTTTGAGAAGTTCTTTGGAGGCGGTAAGGACAGAATCGGCAATTTTTTCCCTGTTGGCGGGGTCCGTATGGTTTCTCAGCGTGCTGTTCATAAGGTCAACCCACTCCTGAGCCCTTTCCCTTTCTTCTTCTCCGAACTGTTCGGGGTTGGTAAAGTTATCTTGCAGCGTTAACTCCCCTACGGATGATTCCATCTGCGTAATATCCTCTATCGCTTTTTCGAGGGAAACATCGGTTTCGTCCCTGCGCTTCAAGGCGCGTAACTCTTTAATGTTGTTTACCTTTTTGTCCAGCAATATCTTTACACTGTCCAGCAGGTCCAGCAATCCCACCTGATCTTCCCGGTCGATTAACGGTTTTAAAGCATCGATCTTGGAATATAACTGGGAGGTCCCGTCCATAAAAGTATTAAAATCCTCCGTAGAAGAAGATTGCAGGGTAATCCGGGCCAGACTTTCCGTCTCGTACAGGTGGGCGATGAGCGAACTGGTGGCAAGCAGTTTTTGGCTCTCGGCAGCATTGGTATTCTGGTTTTTGGTAAAGATCCGGAGTTCGGCATATACAAACCAGCCAACGGCAATCATCAGAAGAGCCAGTGCTATATAACTCAGCAAAACTTTATAAGTGATCGTACTCTTTTTCGTGCTCATGAGGCAAAAATATACATACCCGGTAAAAACACCCGCAAATTTCATTGACAAGATACAAAGTTCCTGCCAAACCGGTTGCTTCCCCCTTTTTATTTTATCGTACTTACGATCGGGGAAAAGAAGTGATGAAAAAATCACCGAACAATGCGGTAAATACATTTATACCTCTTAATTTTGCAGTATTCAAGATATCTCAAAGGGGTGCTTAAACTTCGGTAAACGGAAAAGCCTGCTATCGGAGTTAAGCTGAGATCATACCCGTGGAACCTGGAACAGGTAATGCTGTTTAGGGATGGCCGAGCGTCAGGATTACAGTCCCGGACTTTCGGGAAACGGATGGCGCAGGAGATGAATTAATCTCACAGGCAGGGAACAATCACTTTTAACCAAGGATAATTACCCCTTTTATTCGTAAAAAATTGTTACGAATGAATTTGTTGTACAGATTTTTTAATGATAGTCCCCTTTTTTGTAAAAGGAGCGTGTTTATTCTGGTTGCGCTGTTATGGTTATGCAATACCGCCCGGGCACAGGAAGGAACCGAAGAAGAAAAAGACAGTACGGTATCTGAGTTGGTATCCCTGGATGAAGTATTGGTTTCTGCCGTGAGGGTTACGGCACAAAGCCCCGTAACGTTCAGTAACCTTGACAAAAAAGATATAGCCCCCAGAAATCTGGGGCAGGATATCCCCGTGCTTATGAATTACCTGCCTTCAGTAGTGACCACCAGCGATGCCGGTGCAGGTGTGGGATATACGGGAATACGCGTAAGGGGCAGCGATGCCACGCGGGTAAATGTTACCATTAACGGAATTCCGTATAACGACTCGGAATCGCACGGAACTTTCTGGGTGAACATGCCCGATTTTGCCTCCTCGGTAGAAAACCTGCAGTTGCAACGCGGCGTGGGGACATCCACCAACGGTGCCGGAGCCTTCGGTGCCAGCCTTAACCTGCTCACCGATGCCGTTTCTGAAGAAGCCAGTGGTGAAATATCTAG
This sequence comes from Sinomicrobium kalidii, assembly GCF_021183825.1. Lineage (GTDB taxonomy): Bacteria > Bacteroidota > Bacteroidia > Flavobacteriales > Flavobacteriaceae > Sinomicrobium > Sinomicrobium kalidii. The sequence goes on from NZ_CP089211.1 coordinate 2,793,538, forward strand.
TTCCTACGGTAGTTTTAACACCCGGAAGCATACGGTGAAGTTCAGTACGGGAAAACTCAACGACCACTTCGAAATGGCAGGGCGTTTGTCCGTCATTCGTTCAGACGGTTATATTGACAGGGCCTCTTCCGATCTTAAATCCTATTTTCTGCAGGGCGCCTATGTGAGCGACAAAACCCTGATCAAAGCCCTGGTTTTCGGCGGGCATGAAATTACCTATCAGGCCTGGAACGGGGTAGATGCCGAAACCCTGGAAGATAACAGGACGTTCAACTCAGCCGGGATGTATGAAGATGAGAACGGGAATACCCGGTTTTATGACAACGAAATAGACAACTATAAACAGGATCATGCCCAGTTGCACTGGAACCAGAAAATATCAGACTACTGGAGTACCAACCTTGCTTTTCATTACACTTACGGAAGAGGGTACTTTGAGCAATACCGGCCGGATGCTTCTTTTTCCGAATACGGACTGAATCCTATACCTCAGGGGAATGATACCATAAACAGCACCGACCTTATCCGCAGAAAGTGGCTGGACAATGATTTTTACGGAACCACTTTTTCCGCACACTACGAAAAAGACCGGATGGATTTTATTGTGGGCGGTGCATGGAATAAATACGAAGGCGATCATTTCGGGGAGATCATCTGGGCGCGATATGCTTCCCAAAGCGGGATACGGGACAGGTATTACGACGATTTTTCCGTAAAGACCGATTTTAATGTTTTTGCAAAGGTGAACTATCAGTTAAGTGAGCACTGGAACCTTTTCGGTGACCTGCAATACAGAACTATCCGTTATAAAGCCAATGGCGTGCAGGAAGATTTTGTAGATGACCGGTTTAATTTTTTTAATCCCAAGATGGGAGTCACGTATATCCTCAATCCGAAACACAACTTTTATTTCTCATATGCCAGGGCCGGCCGGGAACCCAACAGGAATGATTATGAAGAAGGGAACCCCAGGCCCGAATATCTGAATGATTTTGAATTGGGCTGGCGTTACCTTTCCGGAAGCAGGGTAAAATTGAATGTCAATGCCTACTACATGCGTTACAAAGACCAGCTGGTGCTGACCGGGGAGCTCAACGATGTTGGGGCGCCCATACGGGAAAACAGCGGGGATAGCTATCGTATTGGGCTGGAAGCCGATGCCACGGTCTATTTGTCGGATAGATGGATAATACGGCCCAATATAGCATTGAGTGATAACAGGAATGTGGACTTTGTATTCCGCCGCGACGGGGAATTGCAACACCTGGGAAACACCAACATTGCTTTTTCACCAAAAGTGGTGGGAGGTAATATGTTAACATTTCTGCCCGTTGATAATTTGCAGCTTTCACTGTTGTCCAAATATGTGGGAAAGCAGTACATGGGAAACATTGACGCGGAAAGCTCTGAACTGGACGACTATTTTATAAACGACTTTAATGTACAATACGAAATAAAGACCAATACCCTATTTAAATCCATAGTGCTGAACGGATTGGTTAACAATATTTTCGATGTCAAGTACGAATCCAACGGCTATTTTTATACCTACGATGATGATACCGTCAACCCCGGGAGTGTAACCACCGTTGAAGGGGCGGGGTATTATCCGCAGGCCGGGATCAATTTCCTGGTGGGGGCTACGCTGAGGTTTTAATTGTTATACACCCTTACCGTGCTCCCGCTTACCTGGGTTTGATAAAATAGGAGGTCATAAGTTCTGTCTTCGGTATCGGGCCTGTTCAGCATTTGTCCGTTAAAGAGGTTGTATTCGTAGTCTTCGCAGGAGCATTTACAGTTGGTGCCCCCCTTAATGGTCATGGTAGAACAGTCGTTGGGCGCATGGTTGGGGCAGCTGGCCTCCCAGGCATAGAAACCGCCTCCGGTGTTAATAACAATGATCCCTTTTATGCCAACCCCTTCGGTGCCTACATATACGGCATTTCCGGGGGTGTTCAGGCTGTTGTACAACGGCAGGTTAAGATTGAGTTCATAACTGAACTGGGTTTCCAGCAGGTAGGGGTTTCGCTCCCTGGTGTCACTGTCACAGGAGCAGAAGATAAATACGGTAAGGGCAATAATGGCTATTGTTTTTCTCACGGGAACAGGTTTTAATCAGGTCATTTTTTACGGCGTAACAGAGCTTTCGGGGAGCTTGTTTCGCAAGGTGTAAAGGTAAGGGGTTTACGGATATAAAACGTTTTTGTATTCGTACTATTGTTATCTCTCCGGGCAAAATTGTCCAAAATTTTGTATATTTGCTTGAATCCTCTCGCGAAGGGGATTTTTTGTATTTAAATAATGAAGTTATGAGTAACGTATCTTATTACACAGCGGAAGGATTGAAAAAACTGAGGGAAGAGCTGGATCACCTGAAAAGTGTAGAGAGGCCCAGGGCATCCCAGGCCATTGCAGATGCGAGGGACAAGGGAGACCTGTCGGAGAATGCGGAATACGATGCTGCAAAAGAGGCCCAGGGACTGCTGGAAATGAAAATTTCGAAAATGGAAGAACTCGTGGCCAATGCCAGGCTTATAGATGAATCTCAACTGGACACTTCCAAGGTGCTGGTGCTATCTACGGTAAAAATAAAAAACCAGAACAACGGTATGGAAATGAAATATACCCTGGTGGCCGAAAGCGAAGCCGATCTCAAGGCAGGGAAGATCTCCGTGAGCTCTCCCATAGGAAAGGGCCTCCTGGGTAAAGAAGTTGGTGACACCGCCGAAATCAAGGTGCCCAATGGTGTGCTGAAATTTGAAGTTCTGGAGATTACCAGGGAATAGATTTTTCCGGAATGAAAAACAAGTCCTTTTTTGAATGCATTCAGAAAAGGATTTTTTATTTTTAGAACACGCTAAAGACAAAAAGATATGGCAAGTATATTTACAAAGATCATCAACGGGGAAATTCCCTGTTACAAAGTAGCCGAAGACGACCATTATTTTGCTTTCCTGGATATCAATCCCAATGCGAAAGGACATACCCTGTGCGTGCCCAAAAAAGAGGTGGACAAACTGTTTGACCTGGATGAGGAAACATATAACGGCCTCATGGCGTTTTCCAGGAAAGTGGCGCTGGGGCTCGAAAAGGCTGTGCCGTGCAACCGGGTAGGGGTAGCCGTTGTGGGGCTGGAAGTGCCACACGTACATGTTCACCTGATCCCGCTGAACGAAATGAAGGATATGACCTTTCAGCACAAGGTGGCCATGGAAAAAGAAGAATTTGAAACGGTAGCCCAGAAGATCAGGGAGCAGTTATAGCTGCCGGATCGTTCAGGTAATACAGTATAGCTATTCCGCCGGCAAGGATAACGATCAGGAGCAGGATAAGGATATAGGACAGCCTTGTAAGCCGGAAAGAGCGTTTTCCCGGGGTTACGGCCTTGGAATAGTATTCCAGTACCCGTTCGATATCGTCGGTCCATTTTACCGGATAAATCGTGGTGTCACATTTTTTGCAGTGAAGGACATGGGAAACCTCCCCGGTCACCTTTTTATACCAGCGGCTTTCTATGTGTTTCTGGTAATAAGTGAGGACAAGTCCCGTATCTGTATAGCATTCCGGACAATTATTGGCCAGTGAAGTTTCCTTGATGGTTACGAGTTTTGCATTTAAAGACATGGTGCTTCGGTGTTTTTAACGACGTATACCCTATATTTAACGTTAAGATATCACTTTTAGCGTAATTTGCATCGTAGTTCCTTTCCCCACATCCGAGTGCAACACCTTTACCTTGCCCTCGTGATAGTCCTCTATGATACGCTGTACCAGGGATAACCCCAGGCCCCATCCCCGTTTTTTTGTTGTGAAACCGGGCGAGAAAATGGTTTTGTATTTGTTTTTTGGAATTCCCTTGCCGGAATCCGTTACCAGCAGATTTACATATTTTCCGGAATTCCTGATCTCAACCTGCAGATTGCCCTTGCCCTTCATGGCATCGATGGCATTTTTGACCAGGTTTTCTATGGTCCAGCTAAAGAGTTGCGGGTTAATTTTAGTCATAATAGGGTAGTCCGGCGCAGTAAATTCAAAGGAAATAAGTTTTGAACTGCGTTCCCTGAGGTAATCGTAGGCATTTCTGGTCTCTTCCACGATGTTCAGTTTTGTCAGCACAGGGACCGATCCTATCTTGGAAAAACGGTCCGTAATGGTCTGCAATCTCGAAATGTCCTTCTCGATTTCCGTGGTTATGGAAGGATCAGTGTCCTGTGATTTCAGGATTTCCGCCCATCCCACAAGCGAAGACAAAGGGGTGCCGATCTGGTGTGCCGTTTCCTTGGCCATTCCCGCCCAGAGTTTGTTCTGGTCCGAAATTTTGGAAGTCCTGTAAAACAGCAATATCACCGCAATAAAAAGTAAAATAATGAGGATAAGGGCTATGGGGTAATATTTCAGTTTGTTAAGCACATCGGAATTGCCGTAATAGAGCGTAGCCAGTTTTTCGTTCTTATAACTTATTTCCAGGGGTTCGTTAACCCGGGCAAATTCTTTGATTTTCTGTTGTATTTTTTGAGGGTCCCTGATCACCTTTTCCCCCATATTGCTCGGGGTAATGATGCCGTTTACATTAACCAGTATCATGGGAGTACTGGAATTGTTGGTCAGTACCTGTAACGGCAGTTCGCCAAGGTCCCTTTCCAGGTCGGAAGTCTGTAAGAGCTCGGCCTGTGCCGCAGCCCATATTTTCATTTTTATGCGCTCCTCTTCCTTAAATCGCTGGAAAAAAGCATAGGTGTTCCACAAAATAAGGGAAACCACCAATACGGACATACCTATCAAAATCCATTTGGCTATGCTTTTTTGTTTAACAGACGTCATGGGTTATTGGGATAACATCATAAATATAAAGTAAAACCTTTAATTTTATTGTTTATCCCCTTAAAGATTTTATTTCTCTCGCGGTTTATTTATTTTTGTTTCTATAAAACGAACTATGTATTCTGTAAAACCCAAAGACGTTTCCACTGCAAAATTTCACGGATTGTTACTGGGTGCGGTGGCTCCGAGGCCTATCGCTTTCGCCAGTACGGTAGATTCGGAAGGGCGGCCCAACCTGTCCCCTTTCAGTTTTTTCAATGTGTTCAGCTCCAATCCCCCTGTCCTGATCTTCTCTCCTAACAGGCGGGTGAGAGACAATACGAGCAAACACACCCTGGAAAACGCCAAAGCTACAGAAGAAGTAGTGGTCAATGTAGTAAATTACGATATCGTACAACAAGCCTCACTGTCCAGTACGGAATATCCCGAAGGAGTGAACGAATTTACAAAGGCCGGGCTTACCATGCTGCCTTCAGATATGGTGAGACCGTACAGGGTGGCCGAGTCGCCCGTGCAGTTTGAATGTAAGATAAAGGAGGTTGTAGAACTCGGAAGAGAGGGAGGTGCCGGAAACCTTATCATATGTGAAGTCCTGAAGATGCATATTGATGAACGTGTACTGGATGACCAGGGCAATATAGATCAATACAAAATAGACCTTGTGGCCAGAGCCGGCGGAAGTTTTTACTCCAGGGCCAGGGACGGTTTTTTTGAAATACCGAAACCTGTGGCCAGCCTGGGTATCGGTGTAGATCAGATCCCGGAAGATATCCGGAGGAGCAGGGTGCTTACCGGAAATGACCTCGGGATGCTTGGCAACGTGGAAAAACTGCCTTCGGAAGACGAGATAAAGAACTTTGTACAGGATTCCGTGGGAATTAAGGGGATTCTGAGTTCGGACGATGATGATAAAGTACATGAAAGGGCGCGGGATTACCTGAGGGAAAATGATGTAAACGCCGCCTGGAAAGTATTGCTGGCCAAAAGGTATGAAAGCCGGGATAACGAAGTAAAAAAGTTGTAATAGGCTGCCTTAATACACTAAATACAGATGAAATAACGATAAAAGAGAGTTAATTATGGAAGTTCAAGGAAAAATCAAGCTGATCGATGAAACCAAGACCTATGGAAGCAACGGGTTCAGGAAGCGGGAAATGGTTGTAACTACGGAAGAACAGTACCCCCAGCATATCCTGGTAGAATTCATACAGGACAAATGTGATCTGCTCAATAATTTTCAGGTGGGGCAGCAGGTAAAGATAGGGATCAATCTCCGGGGCCGTGAATGGGTAAGTCCCCAGGGAGAGACCAAGTATTTCAATTCGATACAGGGCTGGCGCATAGAAAACATTCAGGCCGAACAGCCTTCTCAGGGTGTGCCTCCCGTGCCCCCTACAGATGCCTTTGAGCCTGCGAACGATTTTAATGAAGAAGAACACGACGACCTGCCGTTCTGATAGGAATATCCTGCAGAACCGAGGTGTATTCATATAAAATAACCGCAATACGTTCCGGATGTCAGTTAATATGTCCGGAACGTATTTTTTTGCATTGAATAATGTAAAAAGAGCATCTGTACAGGGTAAAAGTAAGCCCTGTTTTGCTTTTTTGCCCCTAACTGCTTAAATTCAGAAAAAATTATACATGAACCCGGCACGTGTTGTAGAGCGTATTTTTAAAAAATTTCTTCCCTCGCAGTTCACCATTGCCGTATTGCTTACCCTGCTGACCGTTGTGCTGGCCTATTTTTTCTCGGGGATGGAACAGGAAGGGCGCCTTGTCACTATTCTGTCTTACTGGGAAAAGGGGGTCTGGGACAGCGGCCTGCTCGTATTTGCCTACCAGATGATGCTCATTCTGGTACTGGGGCATGTGCTGGTGTTGAGTCCGCCGGTAAGTAAACAGATCACGATGCTTACAAGGTATGCCACGAACACGGCCTCTGCTGCTGTTCTTGTAAGTGTCACTACTATGCTGGCCGCCTTTTTTAACTGGGGGCTCGCCCTTATTTTCGGTGCCGTACTGGCCAGAAAGGTCGGGGAAAAGGCAGTGAAAGAAAAAATTCCGTTGAATTATCCGTTGGTGGGGGCAGCCGGATATACCGGGCTCATGGTATGGCATGGAGGGATGAGCGGTTCTGCACCCCTGAAGGTTGCTGAAAAAGGACATATTGCCGATTTAATGAAGAATGTGCCACAGGCAGAAGCGGGTATTTCCTCCTTGCCGGAGTTCATTTCCACGCAACATACCATTTTCAGTTGGTGGAACCTGTTGCTTTTTGCGCTGTTACTGATCGTGGTTCCGATAGTATTATATGCGGTAGGTAAAAAGGTAAAGCCTACGGAGATTAACTTAAAAATTTTTCAGCCCCGGAGTGTGGGAGAGAAAAAAGTATCCGGTGCCGAACGTATGGATCGTTCCCGGATACTGGCCCTTGTTTTTTCCGGGATGATACTGGTTGCTTTTTTTATCCGGTACGGATCTGATCTGACAGGTTTCAATATCACCCCGAATATGCTCAATCTTTTTATGTTCGGACTGGCCATATTGCTACACCACAACTTCCGGAATTTCCTGGAAGCTCTTGAAGAAGCCGTGAAGGGAGTGTCCGGCATATTGATACAGTTCCCGCTGTATTTCGGTATTATGGGAATCATGGGGCAAAGTGGGATGGTGGAGGATATTTCCGGTTTTTTCGTAGCCGTGGCCAATGCCACCACCTTACCTGTCTTTACTTTTTTCAGTGGCGGACTGGTCAATATCTTTGTGCCGAGCGGTGGCGGACAGTGGGCGGTTCAGGGCCCCGTTGTACTCGATTCCGCTCTCAAACTCGGCGTACCGCTGCCCAAAGCGGTAATGGCATTGGCTTATGGCGATCAGATCACCAATATGTTACAACCTTTCTGGGCCCTACCGCTTCTCGGAATTACAAGGTTGCGGGCTAAGGATATCCTGCCCTATACCCTGTTGCTGATGCTGGTAGGAACCATAATATTGATAACCGGGCTTTTGCTGTTGTAAATGAAAGAAAAGAAAAAGTCCCGACGGTTGAATCGGGACTTAATGTTGTGGTTTTAGGTTTTGCCTTTGTGACAAACTCAAAAAGCAATGATGAAAAATAAATGCTCACAAAGACAAGACAAATATGAATAAAAAATTTGTAAAAACAAAAGGGAATTTATTTTTTTAACGAATAAATATGTTTTAGATACATTTTTCATGTTTTTCCTTGACGAAAATATAGTCTTTCCTCCGGTTTCCATGACATCCGATGTAGGAATTATTGCTGTGGGCGGTGACCTTTCCCCGGAGCGATTGTTACTGGCCTATCAGAGTGGTATTTTTCCCTGGTTCGAAAAGGAAGACCCCATTTTGTGGTGGAGCCCCGACCCCAGAATGGTCCTTTTCCCGGAAGAATTAAAAATAGCTAAAAGCATGCGAAAAGTACTGGAACGGAATGTTTTTACCATTACGTTCAACCGGGATTTCCGGGCGGTAATAGAGGCATGTGCGGAAACGGGAAGAAAAGGGCAGGAAGGGACCTGGATCACGGCAGATATGATAGAGGCTTACTGCAAATTACACGAACTGGGTTATGCTACCTCAGTTGAAGTCTGGCAGGACGAGATGCTTGCAGGAGGACTGTACGGAATAGACCTCGGGCATGTCTTTTGCGGAGAAAGTATGTTTACCCGTGTGAGCAATGCTTCCAAGGCCGGTTTTATCACTCTGGTAGAAAAACTGAAACAGGAACAATATCAGCTTGTGGACTGCCAGGTATATACGTCACACCTTGCCAGCCTCGGGGCCAGGGAAATCCCGAGGGAAGATTTCATAAGGGTGCTAACAAAAGAAAAACCGGGGCATCTTTAAACCCAGTTCCCCCCGGAGTATGGTTTGGATATTCGGTAAACGGTAAATCCCATACCGAATACCCGCTGACCTTACTTTACTTTAAATACGGAGTATTTTCGGGTTGCCCGACCTAAATTTGTACCTCTTTATACCGGAAACAGTTCACATCGTGGTCATTCACCATTCCTGTAGCCTGCATATGGGCGTAGATCACCGTGGTGCCCACAAACTTGAAACCCCGCTTTTTCATGTCCTTACTGATCTTGTCAGATAAGGGAGTGTTGGCAGGGGCTTTCCGGTAGTCGGAAAGGTGGTTCTGGATGGGTTTTCCGTTCACAAATCCCCAGATATATTCGCTGAAACTGCCGAATTCCTCCCGGACTTTCAGGAAAGCCTGTGCATTGCTTACGGTTGCCCGCACCTTTAACCGGTTTCGGATGATACCTTCGTTTTTCAGGAGTTCCTGAATTTTGTCCTCTCCGTAACCGGAAATTTTTTGATAGTTAAAATTGTCGAATGCCGCCCTGAAATTCTCCCGTTTTCGGAGGACGGTTATCCAGCTGAGCCCGGCCTGGAAGGTTTCCAGGATCAAAAATTCAAACAATGTGGCATCGTCATGTACGGGGACTCCCCACTCCTCATCGTGGTATTTTTCATAAAGCGGGTCGCCCACACACCAGCCGCAACGTTTTTTTTCCATATGGTTAGTGTTTGTGCTAAGGTAAATATTATAATGTAAAGCCGGAAAGCAGGGTGTAAAAAAAGAGGAAATATTCTTTCCCGTACATAAGGTTTTGTTGGGAAAACAAAATAATGTTATCGGACCCGTGAAGGTGTTATTTGTGGTATGTTTTTGATAACCAGAGATTATTTAGGTTTCAAGATTTAAAAGTATGTTTTTGGAGACTGTCCCGTATTTGTTTGAATTTTATAGTTTTTGGTTTGAATATTTCAACCGGAATTCCCCTTTTCCGGAATATCTTTGATATAACAAATCTAAATCGACAAAACATGAATTACAGGACATTAGGAAAAACAGGAGAAAAATTATCTGCAATCGGATTGGGGTGCATGGGAATGAGTTTTGCCTATGGCCCGAGAGATGACGAGCAATCTGTTGCCACCCTGGAACACGCTCTGGAACTGGGTGTGAATTTCTGGGACACGGCAGATATGTATGGTTTCGGTCATAATGAATCATTGCTCTCCAATGTGCTTGTGCCTAACAGGGAGAAAATCTTTATCGCTACAAAGTTCGGGTTCCGGCAAAAAGAGAATAGCCCGGGATTCAGCGGAACACCGGGGACGTACTTCGACGGAAGTCCGGAATATGTCAAACAGGCCTGTGAAGCCAGTTTAAAACGTCTCGGAGTAGATACGATAGACCTGTATTACAGCCACCGTGTAGACCCCAATGTGCCCATAGAAGAGACCGTAGGGGCCATGGGAGAACTGGTAAAGGAAGGCAAAGTGCGTTATCTGGGGCTTTCCGAGGCCTCTCCTGCCTCCCTGAAAAAAGCGGTTGCCGAACACCCCATAGCTACGTTGCAAAGCGAGTATTCCCTTTTTACACGTGACCTGGAGAAAGAGATTATCCCTGCGTGCCGGGAACTCGGGATCACTCTTATCCCCTACAGCCCGCTCGGAAGAGGAATGCTCACGGGAGCGTTGAAGGAAGCGCCCAAAGGCGAGGACGATTACAGGAAAAACCTGCCCCGTTTCCAGGAGGAAAGTTTTATACACAACAAAAAACTGGTAGATAAACTGGAGGAGCTTGCAAAGCAGAAAGATTGTACCCCGGCACAACTGGCCATAGCCTGGCTGTTACACCAGGGCGAGGATATTATCCCCATCCCCGGAACCAAAAAAGTGAAGTACCTGGAGGAAAATGCCGCAGCGGTAGACCTGACCTTTTCTGATGAAGAGCTGAAAACGGTAACGGAACTTTCAGATACCGTAAAAGTACTGGGCGAACGCTATACCGAAGGCGCCATGAAGCTGGTAAACAATTAATATTAATGGACAGGAGGAATTTTATAGAAAAGAGCTTCACTGCCACTGTCGCGGCCGGAATCCCGGCCGGGATGGCAGGGGCCGTTTCTGGACAACAAGGCACTATGGCTACCGGGCGCGCACGTTTTCGCGATAAGGTGGTTATTATTACCGGGGCCACTTCGGGAATAGGAAAAGCCGCTGCCTTTGCCTTTGCCCGTGAGGGAGCCAAGGTAGGATTTTGCGGAAGGCGGGAAAATCTCGGGGTGGAAGTGGAGGCCGCTATCCGTGAGCAGGGAGGAGAAGCTACGTATGTCAGGGCAGATGTAACCATACCCGAAGAAGTGGAAGCCTTTGTAAACGGTATGGCTGAAAAGTACGGAAAACTCGATGTGGCATTCAATAATGCCGGTGAGGTGATGTTCGGCAAATTGCACGAGATCTCCCTGGAAGACTGGGAATGGATACACCAGACCAATGTGCGGGGCGTTTTCCTGGCCATGAAATACCAGATACCGCATATGCTCAAAAACGGAAAAGGGAATATCGTGCTTACAGCATCGATGCACACTGTTTCCACCCGGCCGGGGGCTGCTGCCTATGCTTCCAGTAAACGGGCACTCATGGGGCTGGCTCAGACTGCTGCTATGGATTACGGACAGGAAGGTATCCGGGTCAATGTGATTGATTTCTCCCGGGATTACCGATACCCCCATGTTCAGGAGGTCTACCGGGGCGTCACAGGAAAAGGTAGCACAGGCTAAGGCACTTGTGGACGGGCTGAATCGTATAGCTACGGCCGAAGAAATGGCAGAAGCTGCCCTGTTCCTGGCTTCGGACGACTGTCCCTATATTACCGGAACTTCCCTGCTGGTAGACGGCGGGATGATGGCAGGGCTCTGATCAAAAGCCAGCGTTAAATTTTTTGATTGTTTCAGATTCATCTACAAGGTATAGGAGTACTTATAATTTTTGCCTTCGTGCTTTTGCACAACAGAAATTTTGTATAAGAGCAGGACGCGACTTTGTTCTGACCTGAACAAATATCGGGAGAATCGTGCTCGCCATAAAAAATATGCGGGTCTTCCCGCCGCCATAAACGGGAAAATGAATTAAAAGACGTCTTCAAATAATAAAACAGGAACTATTTTAAAACACCAAGCGCTTTAATGAAAATACTGATTATAGGAGCCTCGGGCACCATAGGTACCGGGATAACCGGGGCCCTGTCGGAAAAACATGAGATCATCACTGCGGGAAGGAGCAGTGGTGACCTGCGTGTAGACATCACTTCCAAGAAATCCGTTAAACAGTTATTCGAAGAGGCGGGGCCGGTAGATGCTTGTATATGCACCGCAACTTCGGGTAGTATGGACGATTTTGGAACCCTGACGGAAATGGACCTGCTCATCAATATGAAAGGAAAATTACTGGGACAGGTCAATATTGTGCTCATTGGCCAGCATTACCTGAATGAAAACGGCTGTTTTATCCTTACTTCCGGCATTTTTGCCGACAGGCCTGCGAAGGGAGCTACGGGAGGAGGACTTATCAATGGTGCGCTGCACAGTTTTGTGTTATCGGCAGCTGTGGAATTGCAAAGAGGGCTGCGGGTAAATGTGGTAAGCCCGGGAATTATTGAAGATTCCGTGAAGGATTCCGGCCCTGTTTTTCCCGGATTAAGACCGGTTGCCATGAACGGGGTTGTAGATGCTTATGTGAAAAGTATAGAAAGTGATATTTCCGGAAATATTATCCGGGTGTATGGCTGAACAGTTAAAAGCCGAAACCGGAGCAGAAGCAGAAATTTACCTGGCTACCGCTCCGGAGGTTCAGGGAGTAACCGGAAAATATTTCGACCGGAAGGAAGAGGCGAAAGCAAACTCCCGGGCGTATGATGTCACAGCCCGGAGACCGTTATGGGAAGTCAGTAATAAATATGTCGGGATGTAATGTTTTTACCCCTAAACGGGATAAATCTATCTGAAAATCATACCTGTATTTTAACTAAAACTAAAAAAATGACAAATTCGAAAACAACAAAAATCGCATCAAACACTGCAATGGATATTTTCCGTGATGAATTCGCTATGCTCGTGACATTTCATACCAAACCCGAATACCGGGAGGAACTGGAACGCCTGCTCCGGAAGGATGTGGAAGAAGCGGGGAAGGAAGAAGGCAATCTTTCGATGTACCTGTATCGCGCCAAGGATAATCAGGATACCTATTTCCTGTTTGAACGCTGGAAAAACCAACAGGCCCTCGATGCCCATTTCGAAAAGCCTTACACCAAGGCGGTCCTTGAACTTACTGAAAAAGCGTTGACCGATCCCATGGAAATCATGTTCCTGAATGATCTGGCACCCATATCGCCGGTAAACTACGAACGCTCACCTCAAACACCGGATGAGGCAACAGACCTCATTGTGGTATTTACCGTTAAGGAAGGAATGCAGGAACGGTTTATGGAACAATTCAGGTATTCGGCGCAGAACAGTCGTCCCGAACCCGGTTGTGTTGCTTTTCATATCCATTCCGTTAAAGACAGACCGAACACTTTTGTACTCTATGAACGCTGGGAAAACCGGGAAGCCCTGGACAGTCATTTCGAACAACCCTATACCAGGGAACTCTTTACCTTGTTTGAAGAGGTTCTGGACAAGCCCGTAGAAGAAAGTCTTGAATTTATTACCCTGGTTATGTAAAAATTAAAGGATGATAACAGAATAAAACAGGGCTGTAGTCCTTCGGTTTAACAAGGAGGTTATAGAAGGGGGGCTTAATATAATGGATGAAATATTTCAACCGGACTTTGTCAACAGAACGGTGCGCCCGGGATTTCCACCGGGATCCGAAGGGATGTCCCGTTTCCTTACCGATGTGCTATGGAAGGGACTTTCGGATATTACCGTGGAGATCCACGGCCAGGTTGCCGAAGGAGATATGGTGAGTACGCGAAAGACCATTAAGGGAAAACATACCGGGGTTTTTCTTGGAGTACAGGGTTCGGGAAAGACGGTGGCAATGAACATTATGGATATGGTTCGCCTGGAAAATGGCAAATATGCGGAACACTGGAGTGTGATGAACCTGCATGATGTGGTAAAACAGATTTCGGAACAATAAAGGTAAACACTATGTATTCACCGTACTTGAGGACAATATTAGTTCTGTGTATTGCAGGGTTATACGGAAGTTGTACAACAGCTGAAAAGACAAAACCTACGGAAGGCACTGCACTTCAGCATGACGCGGCGTATCAAGATTACCTGTATCAGTATTCCGTTATTGACGCCCTGTTGTCCGGGGTATATGACGGGAACCTGTCTGTAGGAGCACTCCGCGAAAAGGGAACCCTCGGTGTAGGTGGGTTTAACCGCCTTGACGGCGAACTGTACATGGATAAAGGCGAAGTTTATAAAATACGTTATGACGGAAGTGTACATAAAGTATCTGATACAGCTAAGATACCGATAGCCTTTGTAAAACACTTTCAGGCGGATACCACTTTTACCCTGGTACAGAAAGAAATGGGCTATGAGAAGTTCAAGGTCCGGTTACAATCATTCCTGAATGAAAACGAAATGTATGCCATCCGTATTTCCGGTACTTTTCCGAAGGTGCTGGCCAGGGCTCCTGCCCCGGCAGGAAAGCCTTATCCGCCGCTGGCAGAACACCTGAAAGAACATCAGTACGGGTTCGGGCTGGAGCATACCCGCGGAACGGGCGTAGGGTTTTATCTTCCGGCCTTTATGGGTAAAGTGAATATTCCGGGCTTCCATTTCCACTATCTTTCGGAAGAAAAAAGATCGGGCGGACATGTGCTGGACTTTGTAGCCGACAGCCTGTATGTAGAGATCGACAGGGCCTCCGGTTTTGTGGTCCGGTCTCCGGATGATGAAGACTTTCGAAGGGCCGACCTGCAAAAAGATCGAAAAGCGGAAGTGGAGGAAATAGAATAACACCCCGGTTCGATCCGTTTCATGGCTTAATACTCCGGTTCATGTTTGTATAACTACAGTTCATGGGAATCAGCTTGTAAGTTGGTGATAGCAAGGCCAAATTGCAAAGAAAAACCATGAAAGCAACCAGTTTCTCCGTACTTTTTATACTGATTACATACGCTTTTGCTCATGGCCAGTCCGTGACACAGACCGTAAAGGGAAGGATCACCGACCGGCAATCTGAAACACCGCTTATGGGAGCGACGGTGGAAATCCTTACCACCGGTCCCGTAACGGGAGTGGTTACCGATATGGACGGCTATTACCGGATAGAAGGTGTACCCCTCGGCCGGCATGATATTCGTGTAAGCTACCTGGGATACACGTCTGCCACCATCCCCAATGTAAGGGTCACCGCAGGAAAGGAATTAGTCGTAAATGCCGTCCTGGAAGAGTCTGTGGTAGCCATGGACGAGGTCGTGGTAACATCGGGGGAACAAAAAGGAAGGCCGCGTAACGAGATGGCCGCAGTGAGTGCCCGCTCCTTTTCACTGGAAGAAGTCACCAGGTTTTCGGGAGCGGCCAACGATGCATCCCGTATGGCCGCTAATTATGCCGGGGTAAATATAAATAACGACTCCAGGAACGATCTGGTGATCCGGGGAAATTCCCCTATGGGCGTGTTGTGGCGGCTGGAAGGCGTGCCTATTCCGAATCCGAATCACTTTTCCACCCTCGGGACAACCGGGGGCCCTGTAAGTGCACTTAACACCAATCTTTTATCCAATTCTGATTTTTTAACAAGTGCCTTTCCGGCAGAATACGGCAATGCCAATGCCGGGGTTTTTGATATCCGTTTTCGCAATGGTAACCGCGACCGGCTGGAAGCTACGGCACAGTTGGCGGTCTTTAGCGGACTGGAAGGTATGATTGAAGGCCCCTTGTTTAAAGAGAACGGAGGGTCGTTTATCGTTTCCTTCCGGCAGAGTTTTGTGGAGCTGGCGCAGAATATGGGATTTGAAGTGGGAACAACGGCCAGTCCCAATTACAATGATCTTTCGTTCAAGGCAGATACGGGCTATGGCAAGCTGGGACGGTTTACCCTGTTCGGGATAGGCGGAACAAGTGATATCTTTTTCAATGCGGATGAGGTGGAAGAAGAGGATTTTTTCGCCAGTCAGAACGAAGATGCCGATGTAGACTCGCGTCTTGGTGTCATAGGGCTCAATCATCATTACGCTTTTAATGACAATACCTATATAAAAACCAGCCTTGCGGCATCCGGAACCCAAACCCGGGTCAGTATCGACCGTGTGGAGGATGACGGAGCACGCACACTTTCCGAAGAGGTGGACGACAACAATACGAGATATACGTTTTCCACCTACCTCAACAGTAAACTTAGTGCCAGGCATTCCGTCCGCGGGGGTGTTGTAGCAGAACTATACACCCTGGATACCTATGCGTGGGACACGGAAGACAGCCAGCAACGGACATTACGTGATTTTGACGGTAATATGTCACTGTATCAGGCCTATGTCCAGTCCAGGTATAAATTCAATGACCGATGGGAGCTGAACACGGGGATACATGCGCAATACCTTAATCAGAACGAAGATTTTGTCGTGGAACCGAGATTGTCCCTGAAATGGCGTTTTCGTCCCAATCAATCGCTTTCGGCAGGTTTTGGTGTACACCACCAGATGTTGCCCCTTCCTATTTACCTCCTGGAATCAATGGATGAAGACGGTGAGCGTGTGCAGTCCAACATGGAGGCGGAGTTTTTGCAAAGCCTGCACTATGTGCTGGGCTATGACCTGCAGCTGGCAGCCGATTGGCGCCTGAAAGCCGAAACCTATTACCAAGACCTTCGCAATGTACCCGTAGACCCTTTCTCCAGCAGTTTTTCCCTGTTGAATGTAGGTGATGATTTCGGCTTCCCCGATAACGGTTTCCTGGTCAATGAAGGTTCGGGGAGGAATTACGGGGTGGAGCTGACCGTCGAAAAGTTTTTTTCCCGCGGATATTATGGCCTGCTTACCGCTTCGTGGTATGATTCCAGCTATAAGGGAAGCGACGGTATAAGAAGGAACACGGCCTTTAATAACCGTTACATTCTCAATTTTCTTGCAGGAAGAGAGTTTGTGGTCGGGAAAGATAAACAGAATGCTTTTAACATTGACATGAAATTCACTACGGCCGGGGGAAGGTACTATACGCCGATAGATATTCAAAGCAGTATTGATTCCGGAGCCGAAGTACGGTTTGACGAAATAGCGTATTCCGAAAGGTTTTCCCCTTATTTGCGACTGGATATAAAGGTAGGGTTTCAGTGGAACAGCAGGAGGGGGAAATTGTCACAACAATTCTACCTGGACTTTCAGAACATTACCGCAAGGGACAATGTGTTCCTGCAGCGGTACAACGAGTCATCAGAAACAGTAAATACGCTTTATCAGCGGGGCTTTTTCCCTGATATCCTGTATCGTATTCAGTTTTAGCAGGGCTGGGATAGATATGATAAAAAACAGGCATATGGTTAGTTTGTAGTTTTAATAAATAATGAATAACGAATATCCAATGATGAAGTTTTAAGTATTCGTAAATCAGATAGTTTCTCCAACTTTACAGTACTTCAGCATTCTGTGTTCAACATTCGGTCGGGTTCCTGAGCACAGCCGAGGGGTTCGACATCGATCAAAAACAATGAAAAACAAATGAAACAAACCGTAGTTATCGTAGAGATCTTCAGAACCGATGTAAAAAGTACCGTCCGGGCGGAGGAATGCATGGAAGCATTGTGTGCCCGTTTCCCGGAATACCGCATTAATTTTGACCTTGAAGACCGGGACAGGATACTCCGGGTGGAAGGGGAGTTTCCGGATGTTGATGGGGTCATACGGGTAATGGCCGCATTGAACGTAAACTGTGAACGTTTTCCGGATGATTGCGTGGTGTTTCGGGAAAACCCGTAATGCCCGGGTGGTGTCCGGGAAAACTTGCTAACTTTGTGTTGCCCGGATTTTCGGGGAATGTGCCATATAAATGTAATGATGTTCAGGAAGGCTAAATCCATTATGGGGTTCGACGACCGGTGGATGCTCATTGTGGGGATTCCGCTGGTGAGTTTCATCATTGTAGGACTGATCTTTGGCGATGCCCTGGCGGAAAAAGGGATAGGTTCGCTGGTGTATTACTATCCCAGTGCATTGATATACACTACCATATTCTGGGTGGTTTTCCGGTTTCTCATGCTGCAGTGCATGAAACGCTGGCCGGAACAGGAGCAGACCACCCGGCGTGTCGTGATCCAGGTGATCCTGGTCCTGGTGGTCTATGTGGCCGTCAAATGGATGCTAAAACATACGTTGAGCCCGTTTATCAGCAACCTTACCAATGTGCAGAAACCACATACGTTCAAGGAGCCCATGATAGCATTGCTCATGATCTTCCTGATCACCACGGTTTACGAGGCCATCCGGTTCTACAGCCTGTTGCAGCGATCCCGGATCGAGAAGACGCAACTGGCCAAAGACAATATGCAGTCGCAACTGGAAGGGTTGAAGAACCAGGTAAACCCGCACTTTCTGTTTAACAGCCTCAACACTCTTGCCCACCTTATCCCCGAAGATGTTGGCCGGGCGGAGGCATTTGTCAAAAAGCTGTCGGAAGTGTACCGTTATATATTGGAAATAAAGGACGAACCTCTCATTCTCCTGGAAGACGAATTGGAATTTCTGCAATCGTACATTCATCTTATTAAGGAAAGGTTTGGTGATAATTTCCGGGTAGAAATTTCAGTGGACGATGCATACAGAAAATATCATATTGTCCCGCTTTCGTTACAGATATTATTTGAAAATGCCATTAAACATAACGAAATATCTACCAGGCACCCCCTGGAAATAAAAGTAGGGGTAGACGAAGCGGGTCAGCTTTTTGTAAGGAACAACCTGCAACGTAAAAAACAGGAAGAAGCCTCAACCAAAATAGGATTGCAGAATATAAGGAACAGGTACAGGATCATTACCGGGAAGCCTGTAGATGTTATGGTCAGCACCACATCATTCGTTGTTTTTCTGCCCCTGGTGGAAGTAGCCCCGGCAAAGTAGGTTGCGGAATTAAGAAATGGAACTTCCGGTATTGTCAATATCATCCCGGAGAGCAGAAAAGAGGTGATATTTTCTCAGAAAGAACAGCTATTAATTTAAACAAAAAAACCTTGTGAAAGTACTGATCGTAGAAGACGAAAAACCTGCGGCAGAACGGCTGGCCAAACTATTGTCGGGCCTTCGTGACGATATTGAGATTGCAGATGTGATAGATTCCGTAGACGCTGCCGTGATATGGTTGCGCGAGTTTGGTATGCCCGGACTTATATTTATGGATATACAACTGGCAGACGGACTGTGCTTTGATATCTTCAGAAAGATCAGGGTAGGCGCACCGGTGATATTCACCACTGCTTTTGACCAGTATGCCCTGCGCGCCTTTGAGGTAAACAGTATCGATTATCTGCTCAAACCCATAGATTCCGATGCATTGCGGCAGGCTATGGACAAGTATAATGACCTTCGTACGATTTTTACCCCCTTTACCTATGATGCCCTTGCCGTGCTTCAACATGCCCTGCAGTCTCCTCGTTACCGGGAGCGTTTCCTGGTAAAGCAGGGCAGTGCACTTCATTATGTATCTGTAGGAGATGTAGCCTATTTTTATGCGGAAGAAGGAGTGAATTTTATCCGCCATAAAGGAGGCGGGAGGTATATTACAGAGCTGAACCTGGAAGAGGTAGAACGGCGCATCGATCCGCATCTTTTTTTTCGCGTTAACCGCAAGGTAATAACACACATACGATCGATCCGTTCCATAGAAAATTATTTTAACGGCAGGCTCATCCTGTCCCTGATCCCGGGTTTTGATTCTTCTGTCATTGTAAGCCGCGAGCGTGTGGGAAAGTTTAAGGAATGGCTTGGGAAATAAGTCTTTTCGGAGTGCTATGATTGTGTTGCCTTCCTCCTTCGGCATTCGGTTTTTTCAAATATGTTAATTTCTTGGCTTTCAATTATTATTTGTAATACAAAAGTCGTATATTTGCGGCGAAGAAAGAGGAAAACAATTTCGGAGGGGACATTAGAGTCCCCTCTTTTTATAAAAATTATTGATGTTAAAGGAAAGAGTCGAAGAGCTTCTTGCCGGGGTGTTTGCCGAACATAAATCCCTTTTTTTGATAGATCTTTCAGTTTCTCCGGATAATAAAATAAAAGTAGTAATAGACGGAGATGCAGGAGTTTCGCTTAATGACTGCGTGCTGGTAAGCAGGCATGTGGAGCATCAACTGGACCGGGATGAGACAGACTTTTCTCTGGAAGTAACTTCTCCGGGAGCTACCGAGCCTATGGTGCACCGAAGACAATACAAGAAGAATATAGGCAGAAAATTAAAAGTAAAGACCATCTCCGGCGAAACCGTGGAAGGAAATCTTACCGAAGTAGGAGAAGAAGATATCAAACTGCAATGGAAGCAGCGGGAACCCAAACCCGTAGGCAAAGGAAAACGAACGGTAACCAGGGAAAAAGAAATCCCTTTTTCGGATATAGCGGAGGCAAAAGTGATGATAATATTCTAATAATAAGTTTTTGACATGGAAAATCTTGCATTGATCGAGTCATTTTCGGAGTTTAAGGATGATAAACTCATAGATCGTGTAACGCTGATGGCTATTTTGGAGGAAGTTTTCAGGAATGCACTGAAGAAAAAGTTCGGTTCGGATGACAATTTCGATATCATCATAAATCCCGACAAGGGCGACCTGGAAATATGGAGAAACAGAGTGGTGGTTGCCGATGATGAGGTAGAAGATCCCAACCAGGAAATTTCACTGACTGATGCCAGAAAAATAGAACCCGATTTCGAAGTGGGAGAGGATGTTTCCGAAGAAGTAAAGTTGGTAGATCTGGGAAGAAGAGCTATTTTAGCACTGCGTCAAAACCTTATTTCCAAGATACACGAACACGATAATACGACCATTTATAAACAATTTAAAGACCTCATAGGAGAAATTTATACGGCAGAAGTGCATCATATTCGACATAAAGCTGTTATTTTGCTGGATGATGAGGGAAATGAGATCGTTCTTCCCAAGGAAAAGCAAATTCCTTCCGACTTTTTCCGGAAAGGAGAAAATGTAAGGGGGATCATAGAAAGTGTAGAACTGAAAGGAAGCAAACCTACTATAATAATGTCCAGGACATCCCCGGACTTCCTGGAAAAATTATTTGAACAGGAAATCCCCGAAGTGTTTGACGGGCTGATCAGTATAAAGAAAGTAGTGCGGATTCCCGGAGAAAAAGCCAAGGTGGCCGTAGACTCTTATGACGACAGGATCGACCCCGTAGGGGCCTGTGTAGGGATGAAAGGTTCAAGGATACACGGTATAGTGCGTGAACTTGGAAATGAAAATATAGATGTTATCAATTTTACCAGCAACCCGCAGTTGTTTATCGGCAGGGCATTGAGCCCGGCCAGGGTAACCTCCATTTCTATAGATGAGGAAACCAAACGGGCTGAGGTAATACTGAAACCGGAAGAGGTTTCAAAAGCGATCGGAAAAGGCGGATACAATATCCGGCTGGCCGGATTTCTCACCGGTTATGAGATTGATGTGTTCCGGGAAGGTGTGGAAGAAGATGTGGAACTCACCGAGTTCTCCGATGAGATAGAAGAATGGATCATTGGCGAGTTTAAGAAAATTGGACTGGACACAGCGAGAAGTGTGCTGGATCAGGATGTAGAAGACCTGATAAAACGAACCGACCTCGAGGAAGAAACCATATTGGAAGTAAAACGGATACTAAAAGAAGAATTCGAAGACTAAGAGACCGGAAAAACCGGTTGCCCCAAGGTTGGATTTTTGAAACTATTTGGTTATACTAAAATAGCATGCCCTGGCGTAGAAGATGAATCCATTTCCGTTTTGGAGAGGTGAAAAGACCATAATAACTGAGGTTCAGAATAAAATTTTAGAGGATTAAAAAAACATTTATGGCTGAAAACGCAACATTGAGGCTTAATAAAGTGCTGAGAGAACTGAACATTTCGCTGGACAGGGCTGTCGAACACCTGTCGTCCAAGGGATATGAGGTGGAGGCCAGACCTACTACCAAGATATCTAATGAGGTGTACCAGGTGCTCTTGGAGGAGTTTCAGACAGATAAAAGTAAAAAAGTAGCGTCTAAGGAAGTAGGGGAAGAGAAACGGAAAGAAAAAGAGGCTATTCGCCAGGAGTTGGAAAGGGAGCAGGAATTGAAAAGGAAAGCCCAGGAAGAACAGGAGATTATAAAGGCGAAAGCCAATTTGTCTGGTCCCAAAACCGTAGGGAAGATAGATCTCGACGCTAAAGATGCCGATGAAGATGGAGCTGAAGAGCAACAGCCGGACGGGGAGACAGAGGCAACTCCTGCCAATGTAGCAGAAGATAAAAGTGCCGGGGAACCCAAAACGCCCGAAAGCGAAACAGAAGATATCCAAAAACCTGCGGAACAGCAGGAAAAGAGTGCTCCTGAAGCGGAGAAGCCCAAAAAGGAAGCTCCTGTCGAAACACCGGCAGAAAAAGAAGATAAGAAAAAAGAGGAAAAGAAACCTGAAGAAACGACAAAAGAAACGGAGCCAAAAGCAAAAGAAGATAAAAAGACCGAAAAAGTTATTATCCAGGACGAAGAGGTAGAAAGCGAAAAACTGAAAACACAATATCAGAAGCTTTCCGGACCCAAGATGACCGGGGAAAAGATAGACCTTTCGAAGTTTGAAAAGCCCAAGAAAAAGAAACCCGTAGCGCAATCGGGAAATGATAAGCAGGGTAGTAAAGACAGGAAGCGGAAACGCAAAAGGATCAGTAAAGAAGGCCCCGGCAACTATACCCAGGGAAAACAGGGAGGCGGCAACTTCAGGAAGAAAGGCGGAGGAAGACCCAGGCAGGCAGCAGCCAGTAAGGTTGAGCCTACAGAAGAAGAAGTACAGAAACAAGTGCGGGAGACCCTGGAAAAACTACAGGGAAAATCCAGCAAGTCGAAAGGAGCCAAATACCGAAGGGAAAAAAGGGATGTCCACCGTCAGAAATCGGAGGAGGACATAGCCCAGCAGGAACTGGACAGCAAAGTGCTGAAAGTTACGGAATTTGTTACCGTGGCCGAAGTGGCAACCATGATGAATGTTCCTACCACAAATATTATATCGGCATGTATGTCTCTGGGCATCATGGTAACCATGAACCAAAGGCTGGATGCGGAAACCCTTTCTATCGTGGCCGATGAATTCGGCTATGAAGTGGAATTTGTAACTGCCGACATCGAAGAATCCATAGTAGAAGAGGAAGACAGACCGGAAGACCTGGAACCAAGAGCACCTATCGTAACTGTTATGGGGCACGTTGACCACGGTAAAACCTCTCTGCTGGACCATATCCGGCAGGAAAATGTCATTGCCGGTGAAAGCGGGGGAATTACGCAGCACATCGGCGCCTATGCCGTAACCCTTCCCGACGGGCAAAGAATTACCTTCCTGGATACTCCGGGGCACGAAGCGTTTACCGCAATGCGGGCCAGGGGAGCCCAGGTGACCGACCTTGCCATTATAGTTATTGCGGCAGATGATGATGTGATGCCACAGACCAAAGAGGCCATCAGCCATGCTCAGGCAGCTGGTGTTCCCATTGTATTTGCCATAAACAAGGTAGACAGGCCTACGGCGAATCCTGATAAAATAAAAGAAAGTCTGGCCAACATGAACCTGCTGGTAGAAGACTGGGGAGGAAAAATACAGTCCCAGGATATTTCTGCCAAAACGGGGACCGGTATTAATGAATTGCTCGAAAAAGTATTGCTCGAAGCGGAAATACTGGAATTGAAGGCCAATCCGGATAAAATTGCCAACGGAACTATCGTAGAGGCATTCCTGGACAAGGGAAGGGGCTATGTGGCCACCATACTTGTACAGGGAGGTACCTTGAAGGTAGGAGATTATGTACTGGCTGGAAGGCACAGTGGTAAAGTAAAAGCCATGCACGACGAGCGGGGAAATCTCATCGAGGAAGCAGGCCCTTCCACCCCGATATCCATATTGGGTCTGGACGGGGCACCGCAGGCCGGTGATAAATTCCACGTGTTTGAAGACGAAAAAGAAGCCAAGCAGATTGCAACTAAACGTATGCAGCTGCAAAGAGAACAATCCGTACGTACGCAACGGCACATTACGCTCGACGAAATTGGCCGTCGTATAGCACTGGGAGACTTCAAGGAACTCAACATTATCCTGAAAGGGGATGTGGACGGTTCGGTGGAAGCTCTGACCGATTCGTTCCAAAAGCTTTCTACGGATGAAATACAAATCAATATCATTCACAAGGCAGTTGGTGCGGTTACGGAATCTGACGTGCTCCTCGCCTCTGCATCCGATGCCATTATCATAGGATTCAATGTCAGACCTATGGGGAATGCACGTAGTGTTGCTGATAAGGAAGAAATAGATATCCGTACGTATTCCATCATCTACGATGCGATAAACGACCTCAAGGATGCGATGGAAGGTATGCTTTCTCCTGAAATGAAAGAAGAGATTACGGGTACGGCAGAGATCAGGGAAACGTTCAAGATTTCGAAAGTAGGGACCATTGCCGGATGTATGGTTACCGATGGTAAGATTTACAGGAATGCCGGGATACGTCTCATACGTGACGGAGTAGTGATCTTTACCGGGGAACTGGCCTCGCTGAAACGATTCAAGGATGATGTGAAGGAAGTAGCCAAAGGTTATGATTGCGGTATGCAGGTTAAGAACTACAACGACATTAAAGAGGGCGATATTATCGAAGCCTTCCGGGAAGTGGAAGTTAAAAAGAAATTGAAATAACAGGTTTTAAAACCGAATAAAAAACACCCTGTTCTTATATGGATCAGGGTGTTTTTTTATTAAAGGCAGTTTCTTCGGTTTTAAAAACCGACAATTTTCCGGTTTTGTACATGATGTGCATACAATTCCCGGATGCCGCTTTTGTAATTCAGATAGGGAATCCCCTTGGTCTGGTGGTTTACCTGGCTTATTTCATACATGTACGTAATGTGCCTGGCCAGTTCTTTCCAGGCAAACAACAGGGAATGCCGGGGATCGTAAATATGTGTGGGTTCGCTCATTGCGCCGTTCAGTTCCACTAACATAAAATTTCTCCCTTTTTCAAGTTCTTCCACGGTATTGTACATGAGGTCGAGCCTCCCGTAATAAAAACCCTTGACCCGGGTACACATGTCGTTTATCACCTCGGTGAGTGCCTCATTGATCATATGGCTGCAATCCGTAAATTTGGCACCCCTGGCATGATTGCCATAAGGAACAAGGGTTAGCTGTTCCCCCTTTTCGGGTATGGAGTCCAGTTGACTGCCGTATTCCTGTTGCAATACCTTGAGCTGGAACTGGAACCTCGGGGTCCCGTTGAGCAATTCCCTTGTGGTAGATACCCCGTCACCTGTAACAGTAAGTAATTCTTTGGCTACAATTCCCGTTATCCTCCCCTTGTCTTCGCCGGGATATCTTACATAGAAAATGCCGATCTCATTGGGAAGCGTAATAAACTCCTGGATAAGATAGTCAAAACCGGCGCGGTTGTTGTATTTGTGCAGTTCGTCCGGGGTGTGTATTTTCTTTACGGCATTTCCCCGGAGCCCGATATCCGGTTTTGCGATCAGCGGATATCTTATTCCGGAACCTTCTAAAATACCTTCCAGGTCGGCAAATGCCGTGTCCTTTGGTATAAAAGCTGTTTTGGCATAAAATTCTTCGGGAATCAGATCGTAAATGTTTCGTTTGGACCCCATGACAAAACCACCGTTCCGGATGGAGGGATTGGCCGCATTAAAAAAGAAAAGCGACCTTGCCCTGAGCGCATAATAGATCCAGAGCAGGCTTATGGGCGCATATACGATCTGAAAAGGCCAGTATTCCCAGTGAGTCAGTTTGTGGACGAACAGTTTTAAAGGAAGCAGGTTCATAATTGTACGGTAGAAAGTTTTTCGTTGGGAAAGAGTTGCCGGTAATGCATGGTTACACTGTCTTTTTTAATTATACATTGGGTGATACTAAGGGTTTTCAGCAGGTTGCCGCGGTCTATAACAAGACCATTTTTTTTATCCTCTTTTTCCGTATAGAGATGGAAGGACAATAGTGTTTCGGGAGAAACCGGTCTGTTGCGTGCCATAAAATCAAAAAACCACTGCTCTCTTTGCTTTTGAAGGGCTTTGGTATACAAGGTGGAAGAAGAAAGGATATGGTTGCGGTCTGCTTCCAGTGATGTGGTTTCCCTGTGATGTCCGTTCCAGCGCAGGAGGTAAAGTTCGGAGGCCTGAAAGAGCATAACGGTAAAAGGTTCTATATTTTCCAGGTTTATGGTTGTCCAGTGTGTGATGGGCGAAGCGGCTTTTATGAGTTCCAGAAGGATGAGCCCCCTGCTCTTCCTGTAACTGCCCCTGGAAATGTGTTTTTGTTTTGCACCGTTCAGCAAGACAGCCGTATTGCCTTTTTCATCGGTGGTAAACCAGCTTCCGCCGGACAAGGGATCTTCGGGGAAGACGATCTTTTTCTGATCTGCCACATATATTTCGGGAGGCAATGCTACGGGCCTGGTAATTTTTTCGTCGCGGTTGGAGGTCATTATCACCCCGTTTTTGTTTTTTACAAAACTTACTGTGCACATTGCTTCCGGTATTCGATGGTTGAATGGGCCACGCCAAAATTAGCATTTATGGTCAACCGTTCAAACCTGCGGAGACCTACCCGTATCAGGGCCTGATGATGAATGGCGTGTTCCAGGTTGTAGAGGAGTTCGCGAAAGTAGTTGCTTTGTATGTACAGTTTGGTATGATTCAGGTTTTGTTCCAGGAATAATATTTTATTTTCTTTCTCCAGGTTTTCCCGGATGTGGTTAATGCGTTTTACGGCTGTAGGCGCATCGGTTTCTATCCTTTTGTTGCGTTCCCTCTTGTCGTAGTTGATACTTCCTGTTTCATAATTGTTGAGAAGGCACAGAAATATTTCGATGATATGGCGAAAATGCTGACCAACGGTAGTGCCGCCCAATTCGGGGCAGGGAGCGTTGTATTCATCAGAGGAGAGTTGTCCGGCAAGGGCGGCCAGTTCGTCGAGATTAGATTTTACAGCGGCGAAAAGCATGAGATCGGATTTTAAAAGAGGTCAGTAATTTACTATTTTTTTAGTTAGCAGTAAAAAAATACCGCAAAACAGAAAAGCAACCACGGCAAGAATAAAGAGTGTCCCGCCATCATTGTTTACCGATATTCCGAGTATAAAGACATGGGAAAAGATGGCGCCCGTCATGATCAGCAAGCCGGCAACCGCACCGTAAACAGCGGTTTTGGGCAGGAATAATAAAATGGCTGCGATAAGTTCGGCAATGCCCAGTCCGATACGTCCGTAAGGTTCTGCGCCCAGGGTGGTGAAAATATGAACGGATTCCGGGGCCCCGCTGAACTTGTAATACAGGGTTTGCAGGAGTATTACGGTGGGGACCAGTCGTATGCCCCGGTTTATGATGATTTTTTTCATTGCATTACGGTTTGTTTCCGACGATTTTTTGCGGTTGATCGCAGCATTCTTCCGGAGATGTTCCTTAATTCCCGTTCCGGCTTTTCAGTGTGTTTTACGAAAAAGTGCCGGGGATATGGAGTATCATATCAGGGTGAAAATTGGTTTTGACGACAGGTTTTTCATGACGATGTGTTTTCAGGTCAAAATTACCATGTGTTGAAATGGAAGAATGTCGGCTACATTGCATTCCGGGCAAAAAAAAATCATATTCTGGAAATATCGGGGATAATAATTTCCTTCCGGTTGTAAATAAGAAGGCCTTTTTCCCTGAGTTCATTGAGCAGTTGGGTAGTGGTTTGTCGTGTGGTACAGATAATCTGGGCAATATCGTGCTGGGTGAGGTAGTTCTGAAGGATGACCCTGTTGCCCTGGTATACCCCTTCCTGATCGCTCCATTCTTTCAGGAAGGCCGAAAGCCTGCTCCGGGCATCCCTGAAGATAAGATTGGCGTAATTGTTTTTGAGGCGTTTCATTTTCAGTCCCACAAATTTGGTGTATGAAAGAGCGAGGTTAGGGTATTTCAGAAGGAGGTTTTCAAAATCGGTCAGAAAAAAGCTGCATACGATAATGTCATCCGTAAGGGCCTCAGCATATTCGGTAACGGGGGATGATTGTTCGTTTTCCAGGGCCAGTTCGCCAAACAGGTCGCCCTTGTGCAGGATTTCCTTGATGGTCTCGTTGCCTTCCCTGTCGGTTTCCACGATTTTTATGTTTCCCTTCTTGAGAAAATAAATGCGGGGGACTTTGGAATCCGAAAAGTAGAGGATATCCCCCTTTCCGGCCCTTTTAAACCCGGTAATAATGCACAATTGGCGGATTTGCCTGAAACTGAGTACACGGAAGAGCCGATGGTCCTTTAAGTACCAATATTTTAATTCTTCATACATAAATCGATAAAAATGAAAGGCTTGTGTGTCAATCCGTAAAATCCGCAGACAGCGTGTAGTCGTGAGAAAGGCAAGCTATGGCGTTATTATAAAAGCGCTGGGGTATTTCTTCTTCACTTCCATCAGTCGCCGGTCGGCTTCCAGTCTGTTCCTGAATTTTCCGACATAAACCCTGTACGTGGGGGTTTTGAATGAAATGTCGCAATCCCATCCGAAGCTGTTGCGGAATTTGGTCTGTTCTTTTGTAGCACCTTCCAGCGACCCGTTGTATATCTGTATCCGGTATCGTTCGGAAGTGCTGTCCTCTTTATTCAAAGCGGTCTTTGCGGCCACGAGTTTTTCCACTTTAACATCTTGCTGGATGTTAATTTTTCCCTGTTGCGCATGGGTGTCTTTAAAGGCGAAAAACAGGAAAAATAGCAGGGTGAAAATACATCGGATATCTAAAAATCTCATAATGAATACTGTTTTGTGCAAAAGTAAATTATTAGCTTGAAATCATAACGTTAAATTTTATTTAGAATTGTTATAAATTAATTATTAACGCTTTGCCAACATTTCCCAAATGAAGTCTATATCGTATTTTTGTGCACGGATTTTAAGGACCAGTGTTTTTTTTGTTGTTATCCGACGAAAAAATCATGCCAAAATAAGGAGAGATAACACATAATATTGATATGAAAGAGGTGATACACCGTAATTCTTTTTCTGGAATTCTAAGTATTAGTCTGGTAATTCTGCTAGCATTTTCTACAACTCTTTTTGGACAAGAAGGTGACCCGGATAGAGGGAAACAGTTATTTAATTCTAATTGCGCTGCCTGTCATAAGCTGGATCAAAGGATGACCGGGCCTGCTCTTGCGGGTGTGACCGATAAGCGCGACAGGGAGTGGTTGCATAAGTGGATAAAAAACAATGTGGCTCTCCGGAAGTCGGGAGATCCGGATGCAATAGCTATATATGAGGAGTACAACGGGGCGGCAATGAATGTTTTTCCTCAGTTGTCTGAACAGGATATAGATGATATTCTTGCGTATACCGAAGCTCCGCCATCATCACCGGCGGCTGCAGGAGGCGGTGCTGCCGGACAGGCTGCAGGGCAGGACGCGTCTTCCGGTATTTCCAATGAATTGGTGCTCGGTGCCCTGGTACTGGTGTTTGCAATGCTTGCTATAATGCTGGTGTTGGTGAACAGGACCCTGATGCGTATTGCCAAGGTAAAAGGTATAGAGCTCCCGGAAGAGCAGAAAAACAGGCTTCCGCTTTGGAAGGCTTTTGTGAAAAACCAGTTTTTGGTATTGGTATCTGTAGTCTTTCTGTTGCTTGTGTCTGCGTATTTTGTGTACGGGTATTTGATGCAGATAGGTGTTGACCAGGGTTACGCGCCCGTACAGCCTATACATTTCTCGCACCGCATACATGCCGGGGATAATGAAGTGGATTGTAAGTACTGCCACTCTTCGGCACGGGTTTCCAAAACTTCAGGCGTTCCTTCGCTCAACGTGTGCATGAACTGTCATAAGAACATTATGGAAGTAGCTCCGGAAACTGCTACGGCAGAGCATACCAAGGAGTTTTATGACGGAGAGATACAAAAGCTTTACGCTGCCGTGGGCTGGGATGTGGAAAACCAGCGTTATACCGGTGATACCAAGCCTGTAAAATGGGTGAAAATACACGACCTTCCCGATTTCGTGTACTTTAATCACTCTCAGCACGTATCTGTTGCCGGGCTGGCCTGCCAGGAATGTCACGGACCGGTTGAAGAAATGGAAGTGGTTGAGCAGCATTCTCCGCTTACCATGGGCTGGTGTGTGGAATGCCACAGAACTACCGATGTGAGGATGGAAGGCAACGAATACTACGAAAAGATACACGAAGAATTGTCTAAGAAATACGGAGTGGAAAAGCTTACCGCTGCACAGATGGGGGCGTTGGAGTGTGGTAAGTGCCACTATTAATATAAAGTAAAGATGCATGAACCTCCCCGGTTTCCGGGAGTGAAGTAATGCGTCACCATTGTCAAAAGAGCTAATTTTATATAAAACATGGCGTCAAACAAAAAATACTGGAAAAGTGTCGAGGAGCTGGATCCGAGCAATTCTATTGTGGAGACACTTAAACAGAATGAGTTTGTTGAAGAAATTCCGGTAGACGAGTTTTTAGGGGATAAGGAAAATCTGGAGGCCTCTTCGACATCGCGGAGGGACTTTCTTAAGTATGTTGGTTTTAGTACGGCTGCTGCTACTCTGGCAGCATGTGAGGGCCCCGTTAAAAAGGCGATACCGTATGTGGTGCAACCCGAGCAGATCCGCCCGGGTGTGGCTAACTATTACGCGACGACCATTGCGGATGGGTATGACTTTGCCAGTGTATTGGTGAAAACCAGGGAAGGGCGTCCCATAAAAATTGAAAATAATGCCGATGCCAAAGTAAATGGTTCGGCCAATGCCAGGGTCAATGCTTCCGTATTGTCTATGTACGACAGCCTCCGGGTGCAGGGCCCCAAGTTCAACGGGAAATATGTGACCTGGGACGATCTCGATACCCAGGTGATGGCAAAGCTGAATGCAACAAAGGCCAGTGGAAAATCCATAGTGCTGCTCACGCAGACTTTTGCCAGTCCTTCTACGGCGAAACTGATCTCGGAATTTTCCGGGAAATTCGGAAATGTACAGCACATACAATATGATGCCATATCCGAAGATGCGGCTCTGGAAGCTTTTCAGAAAAAATACGGCAAAAGGGCACTTGCTGATTACGACTTTTCCAGGGCAGAGGTCATTGTTTCCTTTGGTGCTGATTTTCTCGGTGACTGGCAGGGAGGCGGATTTGACAGCGGATATGCGAAAAAGCGTATTCCTGAAAACGGAAAAATGTCTCACCATGTCCAGTTTGAGGCCAATATGTCGCTAACAGGGGCCAATGCCGATAAGAGGGTTGCCGTAACGCCTTCGCAACAAAAAGTGGCGCTGGCAAAATTATATGGTTACCTCAGTGGTTCTTCGGTTTCCGGCGATCTTCCGGAACATGTGGATGCTGTGGTTAAAAGGGCGGCAAGCCGGCTTCGAAAAGCGGGGAAAAATGCAGTAGTGGTTACCGGGATCGATGATGTGGATGCCCAGGGGCTTGTGCTTTCCGTTAATGAGATGCTGCAAAGTGAGGCATTCGATGTTAAAGCCCCGCGATTGTTGCGCCAGGGTAACACGAAGCAGATGAGCCAGCTTATTGCCGATATGAAGTCCGGCAAAGTGGGAGCCGTGATTATGAGTGGTGTCAATCCCGCTTATACACTCGCCGATTCTGCCGGGTTCCTCGAAGGTCTGAAGAGTATAGGTTTGTCCGTTGCGTTTTCAATGAAAGAAGACGAAACGTCTACGGCCTCACAATATATTGCCGCTGCACCACACTATCTGGAATCGTGGGGTGATGTGGAGATGAAACAGGGGCATTTCAGCCTGATGCAGCCTGCCATCCGTCCGTTGTTTGATACGAGACAATTCCAGGATGCGCTGCTGAAATGGACAGGTAACGATAAAACATATTACGAATATATCAAGGAAACCTGGAGTGGTTCCGTTCTGAACGGAAGCTCCTGGAACAAGGCGCTGCACGACGGTGTATTTGTTGCTTCTTCCCCGGTAGCGGTTGCAGATGCCGTATCCGGCGAAAGTGAGGCTGCTGAAGCCACTGAAGAGGCTTCAACCGGAGAAAATGAAGCACAGGCGGCCCCTGTTGCAGGGGATGCGGCCGGTATGGCCCGCAAACTGGCTTCGTCTTCAGCAAGCGGTATGGAGCTCGCCTTGTATACGAAAACAGGAATGGGTGACGGGCAGCAGGCCAATAACCCCTGGCTGCAGGAATTTCCCGATCCTATTACCCGGGTGTCCTGGGATAATTATCTTACGGTTTCCAGGGCAGATGCTGATAAGCTCGGCCTGAAAAACTGGCATGTTGCCAATGGTGGCCTTAACGGTAGCTATGTAAAGGTTACTGTAAATGGGGCGAGTCTGGACAGGGTGCCCGTAATTATTCAGCCCGGACAAGCCCAGGGTTCGGTGGGGCTTTCTTTCGGTTATGGTAAAAAAGCCGGGTTGAAGACTGAAATGCAGACCGGGGTAAATGCCTATAAACTCTATGAAGGGTTTAAGACTGCTCAGCCTGTAACCATCGAAAAAGTTCCCGGCGAACACGAATTTGCCTGTGTGCAGTTGCACAACACCCTCATGGGGCGTGGCGATATCCTGAAAGAAACGACATTAGAAATATTTAATACCAAAGATGCGAAGGAGTGGAACGTCACTCCGAAAGTTTCCCTGAATCACAATGAGGTTGAGGCGGTCGAGGTGGATATGTGGGATGAATTCGATACTTCTATCGGTCATCACTTTAATCTTTCCATCGACCTGAATGCCTGTACGGGTTGTGGGGCGTGTGTGATTGCCTGTCATGCGGAAAACAACGTTCCTGTAGTAGGAAAGTCAGAAGTACGCCGGTCCAGGGATATGCACTGGCTCCGTATAGACCGGTATTATTCTTCTGAAAAAAGCTTTGAGGAAGACAATGAAGTGGTAGAAAATATTTCCGGTCTCGGAGATTCCCTGACTACTTTCGGAGAGATGGAAAAAGCTTCTGAAAACCCGCAGGTGGCTTTCCAGCCGGTAATGTGCCAGCATTGTAACCATGCTCCCTGTGAAACCGTTTGTCCGGTAGCGGCAACTTCACACGGCCGTCAGGGGCAAAACCACATGGCGTATAACCGATGTGTGGGAACGCGTTACTGTGCCAACAACTGCCCGTATAAAGTACGTCGCTTCAACTGGTTCCTTTACAACAATAATGACGAGTTTGATTATCACATGAACGACGACCTCGGAAAAATGGTGTTGAATCCCGATGTAGTGGTTCGTTCCAGAGGGGTGATGGAAAAATGTTCTTTCTGTATACAAATGACCCAGAAGACCATTCTGGATGCCAAGAGAGACGGCAGGGAAGTGCGTAAGGACGAATTCCAGACAGCTTGTTCTGCAGCTTGTTCCAGCGGAGCGATGACGTTCGGAGATGTGAACAATGAGGACGACGAAGTATTTGCCCTGAAAAAGAGCGACAGGATGTATCACCTGCTTGAGCACATAGGTACAAAACCCAATGTGTTCTATCATGTGAAAGTGAGGAATACGGAGGAAGTGTAAAGGAAAGCTGCCGCTCCGGTCCGGTCCGGAACTTCCCGGAAACGGACATGTTGCCGGAACCTGGCAAGGAAACGATAAATTAAAAGAGTAATAAATATTAAAGTTATAAAATGGCGTCGCATTACGAAGCACCTATACGTAAACCCCTGGTAACCGGAGATAAGAGCTATCACGATGTTTCGGTTGATGTAGCCAGGCCTGTAGAGGGCAGGGCAAACAAGCAATGGTGGCTAGTGTTCTCTATTGCATTGGTAGCATTTCTTTGGGGGATAGGGTGTATTATTTATACCATTTCAACAGGAATAGGGGCCTGGGGACTTAACAAAACCGTTGGCTGGGCCTGGGATATTACCAATTTCGTTTGGTGGGTAGGTATCGGTCATGCCGGGACACTGATCTCTGCCGTACTGTTACTGTTCCGTCAAAAATGGAGAATGGCGATCAACCGGTCTGCGGAGGCTATGACCATATTTTCCGTAGTACAGGCCGGATTGTTCCCGTTGATCCATATGGGACGCCCGTGGCTGGGATACTGGGTGGTGCCTATTCCCAACCAGTTCGGTTCGCTTTGGGTGAACTTTAACTCACCGTTGCTCTGGGACGTATTTGCGATATCCACTTATCTTTCCGTGTCACTGGTATTCTGGTGGACAGGGTTGCTTCCCGACTTCGCCATGATACGGGACAGGGCCGTGAAACCTTTCCAGAAAAAAATATACAGCCTGCTCAGCTTCGGCTGGAGCGGAAGGGCCAAAGACTGGCAGCGTTTCGAAGAAGTGTCGCTGGTACTTGCCGGTCTGGCAACACCTCTGGTGCTTTCTGTACACACCATCGTATCTTTTGACTTTGCTACGTCGGTGATCCCCGGATGGCACACTACCATTTTTCCGCCCTACTTCGTTGCGGGTGCGGTATTCTCCGGGTTCGCCATGGTGAACACACTGCTTATCATAATGAGAAAGGTGGTGAGTCTCGAAGATTATATTACCGTACAACACATAGAACTGATGAACATCGTTATCATGATCACCGGATCTATTGTGGGCTGTGCCTATATTACCGAGCTTTTTATCGCCTGGTATTCAGGGGTCGAATATGAACAATATGCTTTCCTGAACAGGGCTACGGGGCCTTATGCATGGGCTTACTGGTGTATGATGACCTGTAACGTATTCTCTCCCCAGTTTATGTGGTTCAAAAAATTACGGACAAGTATTATGTTCTCCTTTATTATCTCCATTGTGGTGAATATCGGGATGTGGTTTGAGCGTTTTGTGATTATCGTTACTTCGCTTCACAGGGACTACCTTCCGTCGTCCTGGACCATGTTCTCCCCGACCTTTATAGACATAGGTATTTTTGTGGGAACCGTAGGATTCTTCTTTGTATTGTTCTTGTTGTATGCGAGGACGTTTCCTGTAATAGCACAGGCAGAAGTGAAGACCATAATGAAATCATCTGCAGAAAATTATAAAAAATTAAGAGACGGCGATCATGAGTAATAAAGTTATACAGGCTATTTATGCTGATGATGATGTGTTGCTGGCCGCAGTAAAAAAAGTGAAGGCTGCCCACCATCATATAGAAGAAATATACACTCCTTTTCCTGTCCACGGACTGGACAAGGCCATGGGGCTGGCCCCGACCAGGATTGCCATCGCATCCTTTATTTACGGATGTATAGGGCTTGTTGTAGCTGTTCTGATGATGAATTTTATCATGATAGAAGACTGGCCGCAGAACATAGGGGGGAAGCCCAGTTTCAGTTTCCTGGACAATATGCCGGCTTTCGTTCCGATAATGTTTGAGCTCACCGTATTTTTTGCGGCTCACTTAATGGTAATCACTTTTTATCTGAGGAGTAAGCTTTGGCCCTTCAAAAAGGCGGAGAACCCGGATGTGAGGACAACAGACGATCACTTCCTGATGGAAGTTTCAATAAGTAATAACGAAGATGAGTTGACTGCCTTCTTGCAGGAAACAGGTGCGGTGGAAGTTAAAATATCGGAAAAGCATTAGAGGGGATGAGTTATTCGGTTAATGAGTTAATGGTTATTAAGCGTTCCTGTCCGCAAGAGGCCCGGGATCAAAGATAATCCAATAACAAAGTAACTCAATAACTTAATAACCTAACAACGTAAATATTGTTTAAATGAGGAGCTTTATTAAAATAGGAATGGTACTTGGTGTGGCTGCCGTTATGACCTCGTGTTTTAACAAGTCGAACCGGAACTACCAGTTTATGCCCAATATGTATGATGAAGTAGGCTATGACACCTATCAGGCATCAGATGCCTTCAAGAATGGTATCGAGGCACAACTGCCTCCCGAACATACCATTAACCGTGGCTGGATGCCCTATGAGTATGAAAACACTACCGAAGGGAAAGAACTGGCCATGGCTGAGTTGAAAAACCCGCTGGCCGCAGATAGTCTCGCCATGGAAGATAACCTGGCTGACGGTAAGGAATTATACAATATTTATTGTGCGGTATGCCACGGGGAAAAGGGAGACGGACAGGGTGTCCTGGTAAAGCGTGAGAAATTCCTCGGTGTTCCCAGCTATGCGGACAGGGAAACGACAGAAGGAAGTATCTACCATGTCATTTATTACGGGCTCAATTCCATGGGGTCCTATGCCGTACAGCTCAATGAAAAGGAGCGGTGGCAGGTAGTGATGTATGTAGAACAGCTCGAAAAGGATTTGGCAAAATAATATTTTCAGAAACGAAAGCGTATAAGTGGCGGACAACGGCAGAAAAAAAATGAAGGTTGGGTTCCCTCACGATTTACGAATTACAATATACAACAAAGAGAATTTTCAGGATATGTACACGTTTTCAAGCAAGTTAAGACTGTCTGCATTTGTTCTAATGATCGTTGGTATTCTCGGTCTGGGCTACGGTTTTCTGGCTGCTCCTGGTACTGTGGCGGAAGCAAAGGCCATGGTAACAGATGCACATCACGGAGGAGGACACGACGGTGCCGAAGTTGCCCATGATGCTCATGGAACACAGGATGAAGCACATGCCGAACACGATTCGTCTCACGATGAACATCTGTTGCACCAATTGCAGAACAAACCATGGGCAGCGCTTTATGTGGCAGCGTTTTTCTTTATGATGATTTCACTCGGGGTGCTCGCTTTTTACGCTATACAAAGAGTGTCAATGGCAGGATGGTCCCCGCTTTTGTTCCGGGTAATGGAAGGGATTACAGCCTACTTGCTCCCGGGAGCGGTGCTGGTGTTCGTTATACTGGCATTGTCCGGTGTTCACCTGAACCACCTGTTTGTCTGGATGGATCCCGAGGTAGTGGCGCATGACGAACTTATTCAGGGGAAATCGGGCTTCCTTAACGTACCGTTCTTCCTCATACGGGCTGTCATATACATTGCCGGTTGGGTTGCATATCGTCATTTTTCCAGAAAATTCTCTATTGCACAGGACACTGCCGATAACAACAGCAACTTCAAACGTAACTTTAAGATATCTGCCGGGTTCCTGGTTTTCTTCCTGGTTTCCGAGTCCATGATGTCATGGGACTGGATCATGAGTGTTGACCCGCACTGGTACAGTACGCTGTTCGGCTGGTATGTTTTTGCCAGTATGTTTGTATCGGGAATAACGGTTATTGCCCTGATCACCATTTATCTCAAATCACGGGGATATCTGGAAGAAGTGAACAACAGCCATATTCACGACCTGGCGAAGTTCATGTTCGGGATAAGTATTTTCTGGACGTACCTGTGGTTTTCACAATTCATGCTGATATGGTACTCCAATATCCCTGAAGAGGTTACTTATTTTGTGACCAGGATAGAAGATTACAAGTTACCGTTCTTCGGAATGGTAGTGCTGAATTTTGTGTTCCCGGTCCTTGTATTAATGAACAGTGATTACAAACGTTTGAACTGGTTTGTGGTGATGACGGGAATCGTAATATTGACAGGACATTATATCGATGTTTATAATATGATCATGCCTGCAACAGTAGGAGACCAATGGTTTATCGGAGTTGCGGAAGTGGGAGGCGTTCTGTTCTTTATGGGGCTGTTTATTTATGTTGTGTTTACCGCCCTTACGAAGGCGCCTTTGATTCCGAAGCGCAATCCGTTCATTGAAGAGAGCAGACGCTTTCATTATTAATTCAGTAGAGAAGAAATTAAAGTAAACAGGAAATAGTATAAAATGACTGCTTTATTAACCATAATAGTACTTATACTCGTTGCTATCGCCGTATGGCAGATGACGAAGATATTCGAATTTTCGCAGATAGGGGTCGAAAACGCCCAGGTAGCCAACGACAAGGATAACAAACTGAACGGATATTTGATGTTTGCCTTTTTGGGCTTCCTCTATCTGTTGACCATCTTTTGTCTTGTAAAATGGAGTAAAGTGCTTTTGCCGGAGGCATCTTCTGCCCACGGAAGTGACTACGATACGCTGATGTTCGTTTCTATGGTATTGATTTTCATAGTACAGGCCATCACCCAGACGCTGCTTTACTATTTTGCTTATAAGTACAGGGGGGAAAAAGGGAAAAAAGCACTCTTTTATGCCGATAATGACAAGCTGGAGTTCATCTGGACCATTATTCCCGTAATTACCCTCGCCGGATTGATTCTCTACGGTCTTTATACCTGGACCACAATAATGGACATTAACGACGAGGACGACCCTATAATTATCGAATTGTACGCACAGCAGTTTAACTGGAAAGTGAGATATGCCGGAGATGACAACGTTCTCGGTGATGCCAACATCCGTTTCCTTAACGATTTTGACGGGCAGAACATACTGGGGATCGATGCTTCCGATCCCAACGGAATGGACGATGTGGTATCGACTACCGAACTGCACCTTCCCGTAAACAGAAAGGTTGTATTTAAAATGCGATCACAGGACGTGTTACACTCAGCCTACATGCCTCACTTCAGGGCGCAGATGAACTGTGTGCCCGGAATGATAACCCAGTTTTCGTTCACACCTACGGTAACTACGGAAGAAATGCGGCAGAAAACGGAAATACAGGAAAAGGTTAAACACATCAACGAGCTGAGGGCAGAGCGAAGAAAACAGGGCGAGGACCTGGACGACTGGGAGTTTGATTATCTTTTATTATGTAATAAAATTTGCGGAACTTCGCACTACAATATGCAGATGAAGATCGTTGTGGAAAGTGAAGAGGAATTCAATACCTGGATGAAAGAACAACAGACTTTCGGACAGATGGTAGCCGGGAATGAAAACTAGGAATTTCAGCAGGTAATTAAATATAAAGTAACAGTAACGATTAGTATATAGATTATGTCAGCAACAGCAACAGCACACGCGGGGGATCACGCGCACGATCACGGGCATCATCATAAAGAGACATTTATATCCAAGTACGTTTTCAGTTTTGACCATAAAATGATCGCCAAGCAATACCTTATTACAGGGTTGTTTATGGGGATTATAGGTATTCTGATGTCTTTATTGTTCCGTATCCAACTGGCATGGCCCGAGCAATCTTTCGGAATATTCGAGGTGTTGCTGGGGAAATGGGCCCCTGAAGGGGTTATGGATCCGAATATCTACCTGGCACTGGTCACCATGCACGGTACCATTATGGTATTCTTCGTGTTGACCGCAGGGTTGAGCGGTACGTTCAGTAACCTCCTGATCCCATTGCAGATCGGAGCCAGGGATATGGCATCCGGGTTTCTGAACATGCTGTCGTTCTGGCTGTTCTTCGTATCCAGTGTGATAATGGTAGGTTCGATTTTCGTCGAAGCCGGTCCCGCAGCTGCCGGATGGACAATCTACCCTCCGCTGAGCGCATTGCCGCAGGCACAGGGAGGTTCCGGACTCGGAATGACCTTATGGCTGGTGTCAATGGCCATATTTATAGCCCAGTCGCTGTTGGGATCGCTGAACTATATCGTTACCGTATTGAACCTGAGGACCAAGGGGATGTCCATGACCAGGCTTCCGCTTACGATATGGGCGTTGTTCATCACCGCTATTATCGGGGTGGTATCTTTCCCCGTACTGCTTTCTGCTGCACTGTTGCTTATTTTTGACAGGAGTTTCGGCACCTCTTTCTTCCTCTCGGATATATTTGTGCAGGGTGAGGTATTGCACTATCAAGGAGGTTCGCCGGTATTATTTGAACACCTGTTCTGGTTCCTCGGTCACCCTGAAGTGTATATCGTGTTGTTACCCGCACTGGGAATTACCTCGGAAATTATTGCCACCAATGCACGTAAACCCATATTCGGATACAGGGCGATGGTGGCGTCTATACTGGCCATTGCCTTCCTGTCTACCATTGTATGGGGGCACCATATGTTCGTTTCCGGGATGAACCCGTTCCTCGGTTCGGTATTTACTTTTACAACACTGCTTATTGCCATACCTTCGGCCGTAAAAGCATTTAACTATATCACCACATTGTGGAAAGGGAATTTACAGATGAACCCTGCCATGTTGTTCTCCATAGGACTGGTGTCTACCTTTATTACAGGGGGGCTTACCGGGATTATCCTCGGAGACAGTACGCTGGACATTAACGTTCACGATACTTATTTTGTGGTGGCACACTTCCACCTGGTGATGGGAATTTCGGCGATTTACGGATTTCTTGCCGGAGTTTACCACTGGTTCCCCAAGATGTTCGGAAGGATGATGAACAAGAACCTGGGCTATGTGCATTTCTGGGTAACTGCCGTCTGTGCTTACGGGATTTTCTTCCCCATGCACTTTGTCGGCATGGCCGGACTGCCGAGACGTTATTACACCAATACCAATTTCCCCATATTCGATGACCTTATGGACATTAATGTGGTGATGACCGTATTTGCCCTGATAGCCGGAGCAGTACAGGTAGTATTCCTCTACAACTTCTTCTACAGCATATTCTATGGCGAGAAGGCCACGCAAAATCCGTGGAAGTCCAATACACTGGAATGGACCACACCGGTTAAGCACATTCATGGCAACTGGCCTGGAGAATTGCCGGAAGTACACCGCTGGGCCTATGATTACAGTAAGACCAGGGAAGACGGAGAGTACGTGATTCCCGGGCAGGATTTTGTACCTCAAACGGTACCTTTACAGGAGAACGAAGAGGAGCTGAACCATTAGGAATTAGAAAAGAAACAATATATAGTCAGGGGCCCGTATTACAGGGCCCTTTTTTATTTTTTACTTATGGGAGCGGTCAAACAATGATCGGGGATACCATATCCGTCAGCCAGCGCTGCTACATGGGGCCTTA
Source organism: Sinomicrobium kalidii (assembly GCF_021183825.1). GTDB lineage: Bacteria > Bacteroidota > Bacteroidia > Flavobacteriales > Flavobacteriaceae > Sinomicrobium > Sinomicrobium kalidii. The sequence goes on from NZ_CP089211.1 coordinate 2,834,146, forward strand.
ATTCCGTGCAAAGCCGTTCCACCCGTTGACGTATAGCCTTAGACTTGGTATTGCTTATGTAATTGTGTTCCAGGTACCATGCTGCGCTGTCCTGTAAATGGGATAAAGCATATAAAGCACCCAGTTTACGGAAAAGGAACTGTAACCTATCGTTTTCCATGTCTTTTACAAATGCGGAGAATATTTCATAGGAAAGCATAATACCATAAGCCTTGCCCAGGGTTATCAGGTGGGTCTGTACTTTCTGGGAGACCTGTTGCGGGGGGATGCCCTTCTTCAGGTAATTCCGTATCCTGGAAGCGGCGGTAAAGGTGAGCCGCCGTGTCCGGTACCGGAAGGCCTCCAGATGAAAGTCCGGGTCGAAAAGGTGCTCTTTGTCCGTATTGTTGGTGAACAGAGGGTTGAAGGTGGTCAGCCTGTCACTTAGCTGTGCGCCCAGCAACTTCAGTATATCCCCGAAATTATCGCTGTTGAATTCCGATTTGAAATCTGTCAGTACCCCTTTGGCGGCAAGTTGTAACAGCACGGTGTTGTCGCCTTCAAAAGTCGTAAAGATATCCACATCGTTTTTAAGGTCACCTATCCTGTTTTCCAGTAAATACCCTTTTCCGCCACAGGCCTCGCGGCATTCCTGTATGGTAGTGTTAGAGAAATCGGTGATAAGGGCCTTCAGTGCGGCTACCTGGGTCTCGATTTTTCTTCTCGTATCTTCGGAGGAAGAAGTATATGACCGGATCATGTGATCCAGGGTAATGTGGTATACATAGGTTTGCGCTATGGGAGCAATAAGACGTAGCTGGTGGGACGGATAGTCCATGATCAGGTCTTCCTGTACCTTTTCCCCACTGTTAAATTGCCTCCTGTACAATGCGTATTTTACGGCAATGGACAGGCTCATTTTTGCCCCGCTCAGTGCGCCTTTGGCCACACATATCCTGCCCCCGACCAAAGTACCCAGCATGGTAAAGAAGCGTTTGTTCGGGTTGGTGATATCCGATTTGTAGTTGCCGTTTTCATCAATGCTGCCAAAGCGGTCCAGGAGATTTTCACGGGGAACGCTAACGTTTTTAAACCATATTTTACCGTTGTCCACACCGTTCAGCCCGAGTTTGTAGCCGTTGTCTTCAATTTTCACGCCCGGCATCAGGTTGCCGTTTTCATCCCTAACCCTGACAAGAATGGCGTGTACACCTTCGTTGGTTCCGTTTACGATAAGCTGGGCAAATACGGTGGCCATTTGAGCGTGCAGCGCATTACCTATATATTCTTTGTTATCGTTTTTCCCCGGAGTATCAATAACGATGGTAGCTGTTTCCTTTACGTAGGTGGCTGTCGTTTTTATTCCCCTTACATTGGAGCCGTGTCCGGTCTCGGTCATGGCAAAACATCCGAGGACGGTGGTTTCGCCGGTAGCTTTCAGCCACTGGTCGTGGTGCTTTTTGGTGCCCAGGTTCTGAATACTCCCGCCGAACAGGCCGAACTGTACCCCGAATTTTATGGTGAGGCTCCCGTCTACAAACATCAGGTTCTCAAAAATGCCTGCATAGGCCGGCATGTTCCCTATACCTCCGTATTCCTTGTCATATGCCATGGCTCCGTAGCCCTTTCCGGCGAGTAATTTTACCTGTTCCAGGACATGTGCACGGAATGCATTCTTATCCCTGGTAATCTTCCACTGAAACAAGGGATGTGACAGAAGTTCCCGGAACTCATCAATATACGGGGCATGTTCCCCTTTTAAAACAAGATCAAGCAGTCCGGGATCGTAAAAATCGGCTTTTGAGGCCTTATTGGTTTTCACCTCAAACAGATGGCGATAGTGATTGGGCTGTATCCCCAGGTTGATCTCTATGAATTTAAGGTTCTCGTCCGGTGTTTCCACATCACCTTTTTCTCCCGATGACAGTTGCTGGCTAAAAGCGGTCAGGGGATAATTGTCGCTTTCCACGAGTTTCACTCCCGAGTTGTCTATAAAGTCCTTCCAGGAAGTGATAATCTCATCAGGCGGAGGGTTTTTGGGCTGAAGCCAGGAACTGATACGGTTTTTTTCCTCGACGGTAAGCGTGTCGCTCTCAACAGCTTTTTTAAATACCGATATTTCCGAGGCCGATAGCAGGTCATCGGCCCAGACTACGTAAAGGAACGGGATATATTTAACAATGTTCGGGGAGTATTTTTTTGTATCCATAAATTTGCGGGTCACCTTATAATTATGTACCGGGAAGTTACGATTTTTATTACAAAGAGTAAGGCTTCCCGTTGTTATGAATTAATTTAGACCAGGAGATAAATTTATTATACTTCTTTTCTGCTATCTTTGCCGTATATGAACGAGTATCTTGACCCGACAGGCGAACATTTCTCCCCGGAAGAGATCGATATAGAAAAAACGCTCCGGCCGCTTTCTTTCGATGATTTTTCCGGGCAGGAACAGGTTTTGGAGAACCTCAGGGTTTTTGTCAAGGCGGCCAACCTGCGTGGAGAAGCCCTCGATCATACCCTGTTTCACGGTCCGCCGGGACTGGGAAAAACCACGCTTGCCCATATACTGGCCAATGAACTTGGTGTGGGAATAAAGATCACATCCGGCCCCGTACTGGATAAACCCGGCGACCTGGCCGGGTTGTTGACCAACCTGGAGGAAAGGGATGTGCTTTTTATCGATGAGATACATCGTTTGAGCCCGGTGATCGAGGAATACCTTTACTCCGCCATGGAGGACTACAAAATCGATATTATGATAGAAAGCGGGCCCAATGCGCGGACCGTACAGATCAATCTGAACCCGTTTACCCTGATCGGGGCTACTACCCGATCTGGTCTGCTCACATCCCCTATGCGTGCCCGTTTCGGTATTTCCAGCAGGTTGCAATATTACACTACGGAATTACTGTCCACCATAGTGGAGCGAAGTGCCCAAATACTCAAGGTGCCCATTACTATGGAAGCCGCCATTGAGATTGCAGGGAGAAGCCGGGGCACCCCCCGTATAGCCAATGCCCTTTTGCGAAGGGTACGGGATTTTGCACAGATAAAAGGTGATGGGAATATTGATATAAAAATAGCCCGTTTCGGACTGGAAGCATTGCATGTAGATGCCCATGGCCTGGACGAAATGGACAACAAGATACTTTCTACTATTATCGACAAATTCAAGGGCGGCCCGGTGGGAATTACCACACTGGCCACTGCCGTATCCGAAAGTGCCGAAACCATAGAAGAAGTATATGAACCTTTTCTGATACAGCAGGGATTTATAGTAAGGACTCCACGCGGAAGGGAAGTGACAGAACTGGCATATAAACACCTCGGAAAGATCAAGGGCGGTACACAGGGCGGATTGTTTTGATAAATGGTTGTTATCCGGAACAGCTTTCGGGGTTTCATTAAGATAAACAATGGCAAATTATAAATACCCAAATAAGGCTTCCTTTTTCAAATTTGTTTTTCACGCTTCACAGATTGCCAGAAATCCCATTCCGTTTCATAAGATGATGTTCGGGGAATATGGTGATACACTGTCCATCCGGCGATTTTTTGCTCCTCCCGTTATTCTCACGAGAGATGCCGGAATTGCCCGGCATACCCTTCAGAAGTATCACAGGCGGTACAGCAAATCAAAACTTCAGACCAGGTTTTTGTCAAGATATATCGGTAACGGATTGCTTACATCAACCGGAGATTACTGGTTACAACAGCGCCGCCTGATCCAGCCCGGATTTCACAGGGAGAAAATACGCAATCTGATAGGAATTATCAACAAGACCATTGACGGCCAGGTACAAGCGTTTGAAACAGGTGTTTTTCAGGAGCTATACCCGTTAATGAACACACTGGCCTTTGAAGTGGTTTCCAAATCCCTGTTCAATTATGCGGCAAGCCCGGAGGTGCTGAAACGTCTCCAGGTGATCATTGAGACCCTTCAGAAATTCACCGTAAGGGAAATGCGGCAACCCTACAAGCGATTCTGGTACAACATAAACGGTGAAGTAAAACACCATTTAGAATTGACAAGGGAAAGCAGGGCCATTATCAATACCATTATTGAAGAACGGAAAGCTTCAAAAGACAGGCATGACGACCTGTTAGACATGCTTTTGAATGCCGGTTATGAAGATGGCACAAAAATGAACAATGCCCAATTGATCGACGAAATCCTTATCCTTTTCGTAGCCGGACATGAAACCACGGCCAGTGCATTGACATTCACGTTGTTTCTCCTGGCCAACCATCCCGGCGAATTGAGGAAGGCCCGTGCAGAGAGTCTTGCATTGAAAAACGGGGAAGAGGCACTCGAAACACTCCCCCGGATGGAGCATATAAAACGGTGTATTGAAGAAAGCATGCGCCTGTATCCACCGGTCTGGGTCATGGACCGTATTTCGACGAAGGACGATACGATAGGGGAATACAGCATAAAGGGCGGAACACTGTTCGGCATCTCAATATTTGAAATGCACCGCAACCCGAAATATTGGGAACAACCCGAAACCTTTGATCCCGACCGGTTCCTGAGTGATGACAGTAAAAGGAACGGGGCCTATATGCCTTTCGGAGCGGGCCCGCGTTTGTGTATCGGCAATAATTTTGCCATGTATGAGATGATGTTGGCGGTGAATGCCATAATCCATACCTTTGACCTTGAAACCTGTACTACAGAGGTAAAACTCAACCCGTTGATTACCCTGAAACCTGCCAATGTCGAATTGAAATTTACTAAGCGAGCGTGATAGACAAGAGATCCGGATATACCGAACTTATAAAAACCGAGGCCAGACGCCTGGGGTTTATGTCCTGTGGGGTATCTAAGGCCGAGTTTCTGGAAGAGGAAGCGCCCCGCCTGGAACGGTGGCTCAACGAGAACATGCACGGCGAAATGAGCTACATGGAAAATTATTTCGACAAACGGCTCGACCCACGGTTGCTGGTGGATGGAGCGAAGAGTGTGATATCCCTGACACTGAACTACTTTCCGGAAGAAACACAGAAAGATACGGAAAGCCCCAAGATTTCCAAGTATGCCTATGGCAGGGATTATCACTTTGTTATAAAAGATAAATTAAAACGGTTACTGCATTTTATCGGTGAAGAAATAGGAGAAGTGGGCGGCCGTGCATTTGTGGATTCCGCACCGGTACTGGACCGTGCCTGGGCCACCCGGAGCGGGTTGGGATGGATAGGCAAGAACAGCAACCTGATCTCCAAAAAAACGGGTTCTTTCTTTTTCATTGCCGAACTCATAGTTGATCTGGAACTGGAATACGACACTCCGGTGACTACAGATCATTGCGGCAGTTGCACCGCTTGCATAGATGCCTGTCCCACTCAGGCCATTGTAGAACCCATGGTTGTGGACGGGAGCAAGTGTATTTCCTATTTCACCATAGAGCTGAAAGACAATATTCCGAACGAATTTGAAGGCAAGTTCGACGACTGGATGTTTGGTTGTGATGTATGCCAGGACGTGTGCCCGTGGAATCGTTTTTCCAAACCGCATAACGAACCGCTCTTTGATCCGCATCCCGACCTGCTGAAAATGAACAAAAAAGACTGGGAAGAGATCACTGAAGACGTATTCCGTGAAATTTTCCGGAAATCGGCCGTAAAACGGACTAAATTTGAAGGGTTAAAACGCAATATCGAGTTTCTGAAAGAAAAACGGGGCATTCACTGATCGGGGTTCCTCTACGGGTATTTGTAACAGTGGTCCCGTAGGTAATAGGATCGTCAAATCCCAGGCATTTTCGGGTTGAAAGTTGCAAGATATATTTCAGACTGATACATCGTAAATCGTATATCCTGTGTCCTGCAATCTTACGTCTTAATCTTTCGGTTTCTCATTCACTATAAGAAAATGTATAGCGTGTAGTTTCTTTTTCGCTCCAATCAATATTGCCTTTTACAAAATAAATAAGAGCATCGATATAGCGGAACACTTCTTCGTCAATAGTCGCTTCGAAAACAGGGAGATTAGAAGATAACGAGATGAACTCCCGTGCCTGCTCATCGTGAAATTCCGCGGCCTTTAAAACAGCTTCTTCAAATGTAAGATTATGCATTTTCTGCATTATATAGACGAGATTGTGTTTGTCATCCGTATTGTTCTGAGCTATTTCTTTATTTAAAGAAAACATATCGTTTGCGAAACTGACAAGGTTCCTGGAAAGTTCGAGCAATCTTCGTAGGGTAGGGTGCTGCATAATTTCTTCCGGCAGGTTGATATTTGCCGCGACTTCTGACATATCGGTCGCCAAGTTTGTCCCTGCAAAAAAGGGACGGTACCTCAAATATTCCTCTAAAGTGGGGCAATACCCCTTTCCCACATTTTTTAATTCCCAAACCGCGGCATTAAAGGTATCGGCAAAACTTTGTATAAAATTGTCATGCCACTGTTTTTTACCAAAATCATATAGGCGCATCGAACAATCTGCCAATGCGGTGAATATCTCTTTACCCGGTTCCGGCGGAATCTCCTTACGACCATTCATTACAGCGACCCCGGTAGCTATGAATGCTTCCAGTGCCTGTGTACCGTTTACACCTGCTACTTTGCGATCCGCTTTTTTATCCAGGTCATCGTCTACTATAAACAGGAGCCCGCAAAAATCTGATATGGCAAATAAGACCTCCTTTTCTGCCGTGGGATACATACGAGCCGTCATATAGGCATAGCGCTGGCTCTCATATAGGTTATAAGTTGCCTTATCCGGTAATAAATTGTGCCGCAGAAGCCATTGTATAGTGTGTTCGTGGGCCTCTTTTGCATGAGGATTTATAAAAGACGGGAATGGCCAATAAAGCCTGGGAATAGCAATTTTCATGGGGTAAAACGTTTAAAATACCTATAAACTTATAAAAATATTCTTACTTTATTGTTTTTTAAGGCAATAATTCAATAACGTTTTTAATCCCCAGAAATAAATATCAGATGCAGAAACATTGCGTATTGTAGCATTGACCTTAACTACAGGTTTGTTTTTAATTCCTTCCGGAACACAAAGCTTCAATAAATAAGGTAGCGGAATTTTTTAGTACTAAGATGAAAGCCTATAGAAATCAGTCCGGAAGAGTCAAAAACACAAAGTTTTATCTATATCGGTTAGCCGGTATTTTTACTTGGTTCATAACCTTTGAGTATAATCTCACAGATCATCGACCCCTGAACACTGATCACCTGGTAGTCTCCCGAAGGATCAGGTGGGTTTGTAACTTGATCTCGAAAAACTCTATGGGTTGTTTCTTGTTTTTCCGGTCGATCTCGTCGATGAGCAGTGAGGCAGATTCCTTGCCGATCTGTACGCTGGGCTGGTCTACCGTAGACAGGTGTGGTTTGATATAAGGAGTGACGAGCCAGTTGCTGAAGCCTATGATGGACACGTCGTCCGGTATAGCGATATTGGCATCGTTCAGGTATGAAATGGCACCGAGAGCAATGTGGTCGGTAATGCAAAAGATACCGTCGGTATCGGGATGAGCTTTCAACAGTTTTTCCGCATTTTCCCTTCCTTCGGCAATACTCAGGTCGTGACAGATATACACCAGGGAATCGTCCGGGGGTATACCGTGGTCTTCGAGTGCCTTCCGGTATCCCTTGAGGCGCGAATTGTAATTGCTCGGAAACTTCGGACCACCGAACAACGCTATTTTCCGGCATCCGGTCTTCACCAGGTGTTCCACGGCCTTATATGCCGCTTTTTCGTCGTCGATAATTACTTTGGAACAGTTTACCTGCCGGGTGATCTTGTCGAACAACACGAGAGGAACGTGGTTTTTAACCACTTTGTGAAGGTGATCGTAACGATTGGTCTCATTGGCCAGTGACATGAGGATACCGTCCACCCGTTTTTCCAGGAGCAGGTCTACCTGTTTTTCTTCCGTGGTCATGGATTCATCTGAAAACAGTACAATAACCTGGTAGCCGTGGATATTGGCTTCGGAAATAATACCGTTAATGGTTTCCGCAAAAAACTGGTGGTCCACTTTCGGGAGGATGACCCCTATGGTCTTGGACTGGTTACTTCGCAGTGTTACTGCATGTATGTTAGGCTTGTAATTGAGCTTGTCTGCCAGCAGCTTTACGGCATGTTTGGTTTCGCTGCTTATATCCGGATAATCCTTCAGGGCTTTGGACACTGTGGTGACCGACACTCCGAGTATGGAAGCTATATCTTTTAAAGTAACTTGACTCATAATATCTCTTTATTATAGAGAGGCTTTCTACACAAAAAAACTCTTACGGCATGTATAAGGAGCCATTATACAAAAGAAACACATTTTTTTATATCTAAAAAATGGATATTCAATAAAATATATCTTCTGATATTCAAAAATTGTTATATTTTTATACTGATCGGGTTCGTTGTCAGACAGATAAAAAAATAATAGGCTAAAGCGACAGGAGGTAAAATATACTTTATTGCTCGGTATTTAATGTTTTCTCAATTTGTTTCTTGTTTTCGGGAAGGTAGTTCTGTGCCACATCCCAGATAATTTCATGATCTGTTCCGAAATATTCATGAGAGTCCTTGTTGCGAAGTAAATACATTTCACTCCACGGAACATCCGGGTATTTTTCTTTAAATCTCCTCAGGGATATTTTTGGCGGCTTCCCCTATGACTTCGAAATTCCTGATTACAGCAGCTACAGTTTTATGGTCCTGTTCGAAATCCGTAAAAGTCATGTTGTAGGTGTATTCGCCAATCCTTTCCATTGCCAGGTTCATATCCTCAAGATACAAATAGTATGTACGATCTTTTCCAGTTCAATAAGGAGGTCAATATCGCTGTTTTCCGTTTGTGAATTATCGGAGAAGGAGCGCGAATAACCCGATCTACTGCATAATCCTTGTAGAGAAGAGGTTTTAACCCGGTAAGCTTGGCTAATAGTTCATTCCTTGTGCCATATTTCAAATATAACTAAAATTAGGACCTAGAATACGAACTGATTGGAACAGAAAATGTAAAGGACCGGGGGATTTAGTCCCCCGCTTCGTTTAAAAACCCTTTTAGCAATTCGCGTACATTCTCCGTACTTTCCACATAATACCGGGCACTCGTCTTTTTCAGGCCTACTTTAACGGTATAGGCCTCTTCGGGGAGTTCCTTGAACATGTATTCGTCGGTCCAGTCATCGCCGATGGCAAAAATAAAGTCATAATCCTTTTCCGCGAGTAACCGTGATGCTGCCCGCCCCTTGTTAACATTGCTGCTTTTTATTTCTATTACCTTGTTGCCCTCCAGTACGCTCAGTTCGTGATTGGATATAAGACTGGTAAGTACGGTTTTCAGTTCCGTGGCCCGGTTCTGGGCAAGTTCGGGGTCGGCCTTCCGGAAATGCCAGGCCAGTGAAAAGTTTTTCTCTTCGATAAAGGTTCCGGGGGTGCGGTCTACAAAAGTCTCAATAACGGGTTTCAGGTTTTTCATCCAGTCTTTTTTCAGCTTCTCCAGTGCATACCAGGCCTTGTTTCCTGATTTTAACCAGACGCCGTGCTCTACAATCAGGGTATATCCCTTGTCGCCGAACCATTCGGTGAAGGTTTCCTTGTCCCGGCCACTGATGATCACGAGGTCTGTGTTTTCCTGGTTCTTCAGGCTGTCCAGCAGGCGGTATAATGCAGGGTCCGGTTTGGCGTCTTTGGGCTTGTTGGTAAAGTTGACAAGAGTGCCGTCATAGTCCAGAAGGATTAATCTTTTCCGGGCGTTTTTATAGGAATCGTATAACCGCTTCTCTATTTCCGGAGTTATTTTTTTAGAGACGATAACATTGTGCAGTTGTTTGGTGGCCTGAAGGGCTTTCATAAATTCTTTGGCCCATTTTTCAACGCTGTACCGTTCCAGGCGCTGTTGCAAGAAGCTGTTTCGTTCTACCTGTTCTTCTTCCGGCATTTCCAGGGCCCTTTTTAAGGTATCTGCAATCTGTTCAAAGTTGTTGGGATTGATCAGCAATGCCTCGTTCATCTCCTTTGCGGCACCGGCCATTTCACTTAAGACCAGGATACCGTCGTTGTTCACACGGGTGGCCACATACTCCTTGGCTACGAGATTCATCCCGTCCCGGATAGGAGTGATCAGGGCCACTTCACAGGAGGTATACAGGTCGATGAGGTTTTCAAAAGGCATGGAGCGGTAAAAATACCAGATCGGGGTCCAGTTAACCGTGGCAAATTTTCCGTTGATACGGCCTACGAGTTCGTCGGTTTCCTTTTTCAGCAACTGGTATTGCGGTACATTGGACCGCGAAGGTACGGCCAGTAATATAAAGCGGACTTTTTCCTTGAATTCCGGGTATTTGTCCAGGAAATATTCAAAAGCCCGGAGGCGGTTGGGAATTCCCTTGGTATAGTCGAGCCGGTCTATAGACAGGATCATCTTGGCATCGGGAGCAGATTGCAGGTGGGCATCCAGCCTTTTTTGCAGGTCGGATTTCTGTTCCGGTGATTGTTTGTTATGTGCTATTGCAGCATTGCAGAATTTGTGATAATCAATACCCATGGGAAAGGAATCAACCCGAAGGGTTCTGCCCTGGTGGGAAATTTCGTTGAAATTGATGTCCAGCCGGAGTATTCTGCGTACCGAACTCAAAAAATGCCTTTCGTAGTCATAAGTATGGAAACCGAGGAGGTCGGCCCCGAGCATACCGTTCAAGAGCGCTTCCCTCCAGGGGAGTGTACGGAACACTTCATAAGAGGGAAAAGGGATATGGAGAAAGAAACCGATGGAAGTATTGGGGCGTTCCTTTTTGATGAGTTCGGGAAGCAACAGCAACTGGTAGTCGTGTACCCAGATGGTGTCACCGTCATTCGTATGCTGCAACACCGTATCGGCGAATTTCCGGTTGACTTCCTTGTAGGATTCCCAGTGTTTCCCTTCAAAGGTGGTGTATTCCATAAAGTAATGGAACAAGGGCCATAGCGTATTGTTGCTGAAGCCGTAATAAAAATTATCGAGATCACTACCCGTCAGGGATACTGCCGCACAGTTCTCCTTAGCAATGGCCGAGTCTACTTTTTCCGAGAGTTCGTCGTCCAGGTCTTCTTCTTTTAGTCCGGACCATCCTATCCAGAGGCTTTCGCCGCCTTCGTGAACAGATTTCATTCCCGTGGCCAGTCCGCCCACACTCGGGTTAATGGTCAGGTTGTTGTTATTTAAGGTAATTTGTAATGGTAGCCTGTTAGAGACGATAATGGTTTTATTCATCAGGATTGTCGATTTTATAGCTGTTTTTTTATTGTTTTCTTTTTCATATTCTCAAAGCCGGTTTTTTTCATTCCATGATTCGCCTCCTCTTTATTTTATTTATTTCGTAAAAGTTAAATTAACCGTTGTTTTTTTCGTTAATTTAAGGATTTTATTCGAATTTTAAAGTCTGAAAAGGCATTATTAAGGTAACGGCCGCTTGTTTCGGAAAACTGTTCCGGATACGACAACCGGAATTATTACGGCTGCCCCGAAGCAGGCGTCAGTCATAAAACAAACCACTTTAACTCTATTTTATTTAATGGATAATCTCGATTACGGAATCATAGGAAATTGTAAGAGTGCGGCGTTAATCTCAAAAACAGGTTCACTGGATTGGTGTTGCCTGCCCGAATTCGATTCTTCTTCGGTCTTTGCCAAATTGCTGGACGATGAGATCGGGGGGAGTTTTGAATTTTTGGTGCCGGACAATTACACTATTACACAGAACTATATTCCCAATACCAATATCCTGATGACAAGATTCTCGGAAGGAGAAAATGTATTTGAGGTATATGATTTTATGCCGAGGTATAAACTGGAGGATAGCGGACACTATGCCCCTCCCGATATTATACGTTATATACAGCACGTATCCGGCCGGCCGGTGTTCCGGGTAAAATACGATCCCAGACTGGAATATGCCATTGCCGATACCTCCACCAAAATAAAACCGGAATACATTGTAAGCGTTACCCAGGAGGGAAAATACGATTCCCTTTACCTGTACAGCAGCATGGACAAGAAAAAAGTGCTCGACGGGGAGGAAATCAAACTGAAACGGGATGAGTTTTTCCTGCTCAGTTATAACGAAAAAATATTCCGGCAAAACACACAGCAGGCTTATCTGGACCTCCAGCGTACCAAGGTGTACTGGCTGAACTGGTCGGACCGGACACCTTCTTACAAAAAATATAACAAGGAGATCGTAAGGAGTGCACTGACCCTGAAAATGCTGAGTCATAACAGGACGGGGGCCGTGCTGGCCGCCGCAACCACTTCGCTCCCCGAGACCATCGGGGAGGTGAGGAACTGGGACTACCGCTTTTGCTGGATACGGGACGCTTCCATGGTGATAAAGGTTGTGTCCACTCTCGGGCATGTCCATGTGGCCAAAAGGTACCTGCAGTTCATTATAGATATCATACCGGACAAGGATGAAAAGCTACAGATCATGTATGGTATCAATAAAGAAAAAATACTGGAAGAAAAAACACTCGACCATCTGAAAGGCTATGCCGGCTCCAAGCCTGTGAGGATAGGGAATGCTGCATATGAACAGCGACAGAACGATATTTACGGTATATTGATGGATGTGATTCACCAGCAGATTGTAAAGTTCGAGACCTCGCTGGATAATTGCGAAGAACTCTGGACCATTACCAAGGGGATCGTATGGGTGGTACGGGAACACTGGAAGGAGCCCGATAAGGGAATTTGGGAATTCCGTACGGAGCAACGCCATTTTACCTTTTCCAAGGTGCTTTGCTGGGTGGCCATAGACAGGGCCATAAAAGTAGCCCACATCCTCGGGAAGGCCAACCACGTTACCAAATGGATAGACCTGGAACGTGAGATCAGGGAAGATATTCTGGAAAAAGCGTGGAGCGAAAAGGTGCAGGCATTTACCCAGGCATACGGCAGCGAAGACCTCGACGCCTCCGTGTTGTTGATGGAGCCCTATGGTTTTGTCGAAGCCGGTGATCCCAAATACATTATGACGGTCAAAGCCATTGAAAAAGAACTTTGCCACGAAGGACTGCTGTACCGCTATAAGAACAAGGACGATTTCGGACTGCCGACTTCCTCGTTTACCATTTGTACGTTCTGGTTTATCAACAGCCTGTATAAAATAGGGGAACATAAAAAGGCGATAAAAATGTTCAGGAAACTGCTCTCTTACAGCAATCACCTCGGGCTGTTCAGTGAAGATATCGACTTTAAGACAAAACGGTTGCTCGGGAATTTCCCGCAGGCCTATTCACACCTGGCACTGATAGAAACGGCCATTAACCTTTCCAACGTGATCACGGAAGAAGAAGAAATAAAAGTTGCCGTACACTGACAGCGATACTCATACAAGGAGGAAAGGCCTGAATTTTGAAATTTCTTGTGCCTTCGGTTAATTATTCCTTGTTACCTTTGTATTTCCCATAAAAAACCGGAAATGACTAAAAAGAACAACAAACTAAGAAGAGAGGCATTGGTTTATCATGCCAAGCCCCAGCCCGGAAAAATAAAAGTAGTCCCCACAAAGCGCTATACTACCCAGAGAGACCTGGCGCTTGCGTATTCTCCCGGTGTGGCCGAACCTTGTCTGGAAATTGAAAAGGATGTTCGCAATGCCTATAAATATACCTCCAAGGGAAACCTGGTGGCTGTAATATCCAACGGGACCGCTGTTCTGGGACTGGGTGATATAGGCCCCGAAGCGGCAAAACCGGTGATGGAAGGGAAAGGATTGCTGTTCAAGATATTTGCCGATATTGATGTGTTCGATATTGAGGTGGATACCAAGGATGTGGACAAATTCATCGAAACCGTAAAAAATATAGCCCCTACTTTTGGGGGGATCAACCTGGAAGATATCAAGGCGCCCGAAGCATTTGAAATAGAAAGAAGGCTCAAGGAAGAACTGGATATCCCCGTAATGCACGACGATCAGCACGGTACGGCCATTATATCGGCTGCTGCGCTGCTCAATGCCTTGGAAATTGCGGAAAAGAGGATAGAAGATATCAAAATTGTGGTGAGCGGCGCAGGTGCGGCTGCGGTTTCTTGTACCAAATTATACAAGGCTTTCGGGGCAAAGGCGGAGAATATCGTTATGCTCGACAGTAAGGGGGTAATAAGGAAAGACCGGGAAAACCTTTCCGGTGAGAAACTGGAATTCGCTACGGAACGGAAAATAGATACCCTGGAAGAAGCGCTGAAAGATGCCGATGTGTTTATAGGCCTGTCTATTGCCGATATAGTCAGCCCCGGGATGCTGTTGTCCATGGCCGATAACCCCATAGTTTTTGCAATGGCCAACCCCAATCCCGAAATCGCTTATGATCTGGCGGTTGCCACAAGAAAAGACATCATCATGGCCACCGGCCGTTCGGATCACCCTAACCAGGTGAACAATGTACTGGGGTTCCCGTTCATCTTCCGCGGTGCATTGGATGTCAGGGCCACAAAGATCAACGAGGAAATGAAAAAGGCGGCTGTATTGGCTCTTGCTGAACTCGCCAAGGAAACAGTGCCGGAGCAGGTGAATATAGCCTATGGCGAAACCAAGCTTAATTTTGGCAGGGAATACATTATCCCCAAACCGTTTGACCCGAGGCTTATTGCCAAGGTCCCTCCGGCCGTAGCCAAAGCGGCCATGGAAAGCGGAGCGGCCACAGCATCTATCGACGACTGGGAGAAATATGAAGACGAGCTCATGCAAAGGCTGGGCAATGATAACAAGATTGTACGGCTGTTGCAGAACCGGGCGAAGACCAATCCCAAACGGATCGTTTTTGCCGAAGCCGATCAGCTGGACGTGCTGAAAGCCGCGCAGATTGTTCACGAAGAAGGTATAGGGCATCCCATCCTCCTGGGCCGGGAAGATATTATCAGGGAACTCAAGAAAGAAATAGAATTCGAGTCCGATATTCCCATTATAGACCCCAAGACCGACGAGCATAACGAAAAAAAGGACCATTATGCCAGACGCTATTGGGAAAGCAGACGACGAAGCGGGATTACGCTCTACGAGGCGGAAAAGAAAATGAGAGAACGCAACTTTTTTGCCGCAATGATGGTCAATGAAGGTGATGCCGATGCCCTGGTTACCGGTTATTCCAGGAGCTACCCCTCTGTGGTAAAACCCATGCTGGAACTTATAGGGAAGGCCAAAGGAACTACCAAAGTGGCTGCCATGAACCTTATGATCACCGAACGCGGCCCCATGTTCCTGTCAGATACGTCCATCAATATAGACCCTACAGGACGGGAACTGGCCAAAATAGCACAAATGACGGCCCATACCGTAAAAATGTTCGGCTTTGAACCGGTCATTGCCATGCTTTCCTACAGTAATTTCGGTTCCTCACCCTTTCCGGAGGCCTCTAAGGTCCGGGATGCTGTAACCTATCTGCACAAATATCACCCCGACATCATTGTAGACGGGGAACTACAATCGGACTTTGCACTGAACCGGGATATGCTCCAGGACAAGTTCCCTTTCTCCAAGCTGGCCGGTAAAAAGGTAAATACCATGATATTCCCCAATCTCGATTCGGCCAATATCACCTATAAACTTATGAAAGAACTCAATAAGGCCGATTCCATAGGGCCGATCCTGCTGGGTATGCGAAAACCGGTACATATCCTTCAACTCGGAGCAAGTGTGGAGGAAATTGTCAATATCGCTGCCGTTGCTGTTGTAGATGCTCAGGAAAAAGAAAAAAAAGAGAAAGCAGCCAAGGAAGAAAACTGATGGATTTCTCAAAAAATGTAAAAGCTTCCGGTATAATAAAAGTACCGGAAGCTTTTTTGTGTCGGAGAGTTAGGTATTCAAAAAATGGGGTCGATAACACATTGTAAAAAATATTTTTTCCCGTTTTTAAACGGTTTTTTATATATTTGATTTAAAGCATGTTAATTAAAAAACTACAACCTTTATGCGTATTTTTAGACAAACGACCCGGTTTTGTATACTAACGGCAGTGATCTTTCTCTATACGGCATGTAAACAAGAGAAGAAAAATGTCAAAAAAGTAGGAATAATCCCTCATCCTGTTTCGGTGGAATTCCAGAATGATGTCTTTGTTCTGGACGAAGACACCAAAATTTCATACCCGGAATCTTTTGCATCCGTAGCCACCTTTTTTTCCGATTATATCAATAACGGGGCGGCCATAAAAATGGAAAAGGCCGATGGAGATTCCAGGAATACTGTTGTCTTTAAGAAAGTTGACAGTATAGCTAAAGCGGAGGCCTACAAACTCAGTGTCACACCCAAAAAAATAATCATCTCATCATCTTCTCCCAAAGGTGCTTTCTATGCGATGCAAAGCTTGCGTCAGCTTATGCCCGTGGGCCTGGAAAAAGGGAATTACCTGGAAAATGGTGAAAAGGAGATTGCCATTCCCACTGTTGAGGTATATGATGAGCCCCGTTTTGCTTACCGCGGACAAATGCTCGACGTAGGGAGGCATTTTTTTCCGGTGGAATTTATCAAGAAATACATCGACCTGATGGCCATGTTCAAGTTCAATACCTTCCACTGGCACCTTACCGAAGACCAGGGCTGGCGTATTGAAATAAAAAAATATCCCAGACTTACCGAAGTGGCCGCTTATCGCGATAGTACGGTAATTGGTCACTACCGGGACAAACCCCGGAAATGGGATACCACCCGCTACGGCGGATTTTATACGCAGGAAGAGGTAAAGGAAGTAGTGAAATATGCACAGGACCGTTTTATTACCGTTATCCCCGAAATAGAAATGCCCGGTCATTCCGAAGCGGCACTGGCGGCATACCCGGAACTGGGCTGTACCGGAGGGCCTTACCAGGTACAGGGCATTTGGGGAATACATAAAAACATTTACTGCACGAAGGAAGAAACATTCGAATTCCTTGAAGGCGTGCTCGATGAGGTGGTCGAACTCTTCCCCAGTAAATATATCCATATCGGTGGTGATGAGGCCCCGAAAGACAACTGGGAGCAATGTGACGTGTGCCAGGCACTCATAAGAAGCGAAGGACTTGCTGACGAGCACGAACTGCAAAGTTATTTTATACAGCGTATGGAAAAATACCTGAACAGTAAGGGAAAACAGATCATAGGCTGGGATGAAATACTCGAAGGCGGATTGGCGCCGAACGCTACCGTAATGTCCTGGAGAGGTACGGAAGGCGCCGTAGAGGCGGCAAAACAACATCACGATGTCATATTGACGCCTACTTCCCACTGCTACCTCGATTATTACCAGTACAGGGAAGACAAGGAAAAGAAAGATCCCCTGGCCATAGGAGGGTACCTGCCGCTGGAAAAAGTGTACAGCTTTGAACCCGTACCCGAGGAATTGACCGCGGAGGAGGCGAAATATGTATTGGGAAGCCAGGTAAACGTATGGACCGAATACATGAAAACTCCTGAAAAGGTGGAGTATATGGCGTATCCGAGAGCAATAGCCATGGCCGAAGTGGCCTGGAGCACCAAAAAGAACAAGAATTATGACAATTTCCTGTATCGCCTGGAACCCGTTATAAAAAGACTGGATGCCCTCGGAGTGAAACACGGGGATAAGGTGGAAGAAGCGGAAGATGTTGCTGCTGCCGAAGAATGATTATCCTGGGAATACAAAGGCATAAACACTGAATACAGGGCGCTTCCGGATGGAAGTGCCCTTATGTTTTACCTCGTTATATACAACCAAATACAATATATAAGATGCTGATAGAAATCTGTGCCAATTCATTTTTATCTGCCCGAAATGCACAACTCGCCGGGGCAGACCGTATAGAACTTTGTGCCGAACTGGGCGTGGGGGGAATTACACCGTCTCACGGACTGATAAAAAAGATAACGGAAGAGCTCGATATCCCGGTCAATGTGCTTATCCGGCCCAGAAGCGGCAATTTTTGCTATGATGATGCGGAGTTTGACATTATGAAAAGGGATATAGCATTTTGTAAAGAAGCAGGCTGTGCCGGCATTGTCTCCGGGATACTGACTTC
The DNA here is from genome assembly GCF_021183825.1 of Sinomicrobium kalidii. Classification (GTDB taxonomy): domain Bacteria; phylum Bacteroidota; class Bacteroidia; order Flavobacteriales; family Flavobacteriaceae; genus Sinomicrobium; species Sinomicrobium kalidii. The sequence continues at coordinate 2,852,101 of NZ_CP089211.1, forward strand.
GGATAATGAGCCGGATGAAGAACGAACAAGGGAACTTGTGGAATTGACACGACCACTTACTTTTACATTTCACCGGGCTTTTGACTGGGTCACTGATCCTCTGCAAACCGCTGATTTATTGAAAACACTGGAAGTGGACCGGATTTTGACTTCAGGCCAAAAAACTGTTGCTGCCCTCGGGATGGATCTGCTTGTGGCCTTGCGGGAAAAGTGTGAGGGCAAACCCGTGATTATGCCGGGAGGAGGGATCAATGAAAATAATATCGCAGATTTTGTGCGGAACGGATTCGGGGAAGTCCATTTTTCGGCCACTGTTTTTCGTCAGGTGCTTCACAATACCCCGGAAATTTCCATGAACAGTCCCAAATTTCTGGACGAAACGGCAATACCATTTTCCGATATAGATAAAATCAGGCGTATATCAGACAGATTAAAACAGGAAACAGAAAGCTAACTTCCCTGTACGGGGATTTTCATATAAGCTACAAAACAATGTTTCTTGATCCCGGTTTGCAACGCAAAATTGTTTTGATACAAAAGGAACAAACGGCGTTTTACATTCTTGATCCCTATGCCACCCCTGGGTTTTATGGAGTCGTCTTCCGGGTTTATGGTGTTTTTAATGAGGAAATGAAGGCTGTTGTCACCCGGAAGTGATTTAAAGGTGATGTCTATATGCATTTCTTTGTCTGCATTGCCGCCGTGCTTAAAACAGTTTTCAATAAACGGTAAAAATAACAGTGGCGGGGTTTTTACTTCTTCAATGTTCCCGATGATATTCAGGCTAAGTCCGATATTTCCGCGCCGCAGTTCTTCCAGGTTCACATAGCTGTTGATATACCGGATTTCCCGGGTGAGGTGAATGTTCCGTTCCTGTACTTCATAAAGCACATACTGCATAATTTCCGAAAGTTTTACTACTACCCGTGGTGCATTGTCAGACTTTTGCAAGGTAAGTGCGTAGAGGCTGTTCAGCGTGTTAAAGAAAAAGTGCGGCTGTATCTGGGCACGCAGGTATTTTATTTCGGTCTGCAGTTGCAGTTTCTGTAGTTCGTCCCGCTGATTCTTTACCGATATCCAGTCTATGGTCAGTTTTATGGCAGAAACAAATGCTACCACATAAAGTTCGCCCAACACAACGGTTATAAAGTGATTGAGGCTCGGGGCCGTCTGCCCTTCGGGAGCTTCCGGCCAGATGGTTTTGTCAATAAACCAATACATCATCCCTGTTTTGAGAAAATAAAAGAAAACGGAAGAAAGCAGTATCCAGGCAATGTAAGCTATGATTTTCTTCCGGGCAATGTATTTCGGGATAAGGACATAGATATGCCAGTAACAAAACAGGATGCTGACGAAAAAACTGACCAGGTTGGATTTTGCCGAATACGTATAGTCGTTAAAATAACTCCCCCAACGGATGGTATTGAAAATGTAATAGAGTATCCAGAAGATAAAATGATATTTTACCGGGATGGTATAGTTGTATGCGATCGGGCCGGAAGTGTTTTTCATGCTTTACGGTTTTTAATGGCCGGTTGATGTCATAGACGGGCGGGGTTCACATTAGGTTAAACGGTGTGTGTTTTTCCGGATTCAAGGTAAAAAAGAAATGTTGTAATGTTAATATTAAGGGTGAATTTTTATTTGATTATCGTTTGTCTACGAATACGTGCCGTCTGTTGTATAAAAAGCGTCATTTATATAAATAATTTTTAACAAAAATTTAATACTGTTAGTTTAGGCTCACTAACTAAAGTCAATTTTTCATTGTGAAGTGCACACGAATTTTTCCGGTAACCTTCTCTGGAAAATTCCTGTAATCGTGAAATTTTACGATGGGATGTTCTTTGTCAAATCAAAAAAGCAAAAACAAATGAAGAGAATTTTAGTAATGAGCCTGTGTTTCCTGTTCATGTCGGTACTCGTATATGGTCAGGAAGGGACGGTTACCGGAACGGTGGTTTCCAAAAAGGATCAGACACCGTTGCCGGGAGTAAACATTCTGGTGGTCGGGGAACCTGTAGGGACCTCAACCGACTTTGACGGAAATTATACGATAGAGGTCTCTGAGGGACAGCAACTGCAGTTTTCCTATCTGGGATTTGTTGCGCATACTGTTACTGTGGGAAGCGAATCGGTCATTGATGTGCAATTGGAAGAAGACGCTTCCCAACTGGATGAGGTCGTGGTAACGGCGCTGGGTATTTCCAGGGAAAAGAAAGCCCTGGGATATGCGGTTACCGAGTTGAAATCTGAAGAGATCAACACGATAAAAGACCATAACGTGGCCAATTCACTTGTGGGTAAAGTGGCCGGGGTAGTTGTAAACCAGTCCGGCGGAGTCGGTTCGGGGTCTCGGATCACTATCCGGGGGAACAATAGTATCACCGGAAATAATCAGGCTCTTATTGTTGTAGATGGTATTCCCATTGATGCTACCGGAGCCGATTCCGGAGGAGATGTATACAGCAGTACGGTTACCGGAGGAGGGATAACCGACATAAATCCCGAAGATGTGGAATCAGTTTCCATACTCAAAGGTCCCAATGCTGCCGCGCTCTACGGGTCCAGGGCAGGTAACGGGGTAATATTAATTACGACCAAAAAAGGTAGTAAAGGACAGGGGCTGGGTATCTCCGTCAATTCTAATGTTACCCTGGAAAATGTAATGTTCCTCCCCGATTACCAGAATATTTACGGGCAGGGGACAAACGGGGTTCCGTATCCGAACCTTAGCGATATGGGCGGCGCCTCATGGGGAAGTGAACTGGACGGTTCACAGCAGTTGTATTATACCGGGGAGGAAAGAGCGTATAATGCCCAACCGGATAATGTGAAGGACTTTTTTGAAACCGGGCTAAAGAGTATAAATTCCCTTTCCATAGAAAAGGGAGGTGATGCATATAGTGTAAGATTTTCCTATACCAATAACAACACTACTTCCGTAATTCCGGATTCCAAATTGAACAGTCATAGTTTTAATCTCCGGGGATTGGTAGACCTCACTGACAAGCTGAGCTTTGACGGTAAGGCCACATATTTTACCCAGGAACTGAACAACCGTGTATCTCTGGGTTCCGAAGGAGTCCTGGCATACGTGTATTACATGCCGAGAAATATCAGGGTAAAGGGGCTGAAAAACTACCAGATGGAGAACCCTTCCGTATATGATCCCCAGAACGGTCTGAGCGATTATGACGTTATTAGTTATGCAGGACAGGGAAAGAGTACCGGAAATCCGTATTGGATGTTGAATAAGGATACCAACGATGAAAGAAGGTCGAGATTTCTGGGATTTGCAAAACTGAATTATCAGTTTAACGACTGGTTATCGGCGTTTATCCGTATTGGTAGCGATGTTACCAATATAAGGACAGATCTGATAAACCAGGTAGGGCATCATTTCAACAGGTATGGTTCGCTGGCATTCGGAACATCCAAAAATACCGAATTAAATGCGGACTTTTTGTTTTCTGTCAATAAGGACCTGAGTGAAAAGCTGAACCTTTCGGCCAATGTAGGGGGGAACCTTTCCAAACGGACAAACGAAAATATGTCGGTTTCCGGACGACAGTTTAAAATACCTACCCGGGCATTGCTGGCCAACACTTCTGTACAGACCAGTACACATACTCCCTTATCGGTTAAAAAGGTGAATTCACTGTACGGAGCATTTAGTTTCGCTTATGACGACTTTGTGTATCTGGACCTGACCGCAAGAAACGACTGGTCTTCCACATTACCCAAAGACAACAGGTCCTTTTTTTATCCTTCGGCCAGTTTCTCCGTGTTGGCAGACCGGTTTCTGGATCCTGAAAAAAACACTTTCGATCTCTTTAAGCTGAGAGCAGGATGGGCAGAGGTAGGAAATGATACGGATCCGTATCAACTCAGGCAGACATTTAGCATCAGTCAGCAGGGATATCTGGGACTTACCGTTCTGGATCCTCCGAATGTCAAGGCTAACGCCAACCTGAAACCGGAAAGTGTAAAATCACTTGAATTCGGGGTAGAAGCCAGAATGTTCGGGAACCGTCTCTATGCCGATTTCTCTGTATATAGAATTGTGACCAACGATCTTATTTTTGACGTACCGGTAAATCCGGCAACAGGCTATAATTTTTTCAGGGAAAATGTAGGGGAAACAGAAAACAAAGGGGTAGAATTGCTCATTGGAGGTGTCCCTGTTCGGAATGAGGACTTTAGCTGGGATATAGCCTTTAATTTCTCCAGGAATAAGAACAGGCTGAACAAATTGATAGACGGCCTGGATTCCTACGTGTTTAATACGAGTAATAGCGGAAACGTATCGCTCCGGGCACAGGTGGACGGAGCTATAGGAGACATCTACGGAACTACATGGAAAACCGATGAGAACGGGAACCTGCTGGTAAATGCCGAAGGAAGGCCTGTGCAGTCCACCGAACAAGAACATCTCGGGAACTCCCAGCCGGACTGGATAGGAGGATTGACCAATACATTTTCATACAAAAACTTTTCGTTCCGGTTTCTGGTAGACGCCAGGATAGGCGGCGAGATTTATTCGGCTACTTCGGCTGCCCTCGACGGTAACGGGGTTTCGGAAAGAAGTTTACTGTACCGCGATGGAGGTGTAGTGGTTGATGCTATCAATGAAGGAACAGGAGAGCAGAATGCCGAAAATATTACAGCCCAGGAATACTGGAGTAATTATTCGGGTATCGCAGCACCTTATATATACGACCAGACCAATGTCCGGCTCAGGGAATTTTCGCTGAACTACAATGTTCCGAAAAGTTTTGTACAGAAACTGGGGTTAAATTCAGCTTCATTGGGATTGATTGGCAGAAACCTGTTTTTCTTCTATAAGAAGGCCAAAGATATAGACCCGGATGCCACATTGGGAACCGGGCTTACCGGACAGGGTATTTCACTGAATAATGTACCTACGGTACGGAGTCTTGGCGTAAATGTAAATCTTAAATTTTAAAAGGAAACACCATGAAAAAGATAATAAACAGTTTATATTTATCCGTATTGGTCCTTCTTATATCGGCAGGTTGTTCCGATTTTGAAGAGATAAACGAACGACCGGACGAGTTTCCCTCAGAAGAAGTAAGCGCAAAATTCTTTCTCACCGGTCTCCAGATCGGGTTGTATGCTCCCGACCGTTTTCCGTATTGGCGTGCTCAACTGATTCATGCCGATCGTTTTGCAGGGCATTTTACTTTTGGTTTTAACGGTTGCTGGTGGAATGACGGGCTGGCCTATACTTATGATATAGGATATACCGATGCTGCCTATGACTGGATAGCAAATTACATCGTAAAACTAAGTGCCTTCATCAATTTTGTACAAGAGGGCGGCGAACTGGAAAATGATAAGTTTTATGCTATTGCCTTGATAATGAAGGGGCTTTATTATCAGATGTTTACAGATACATTCGGAATGGTGTCATATTCTGAGGCCTTAAATCCGGACATTATCACCCCCGGGTACGATAGTCAGGCCGACATCTATGAGGGGGTTATTGCAGAACTTGAAGAAGCCATGACCATTATAGGAGAGGCTTCCGCTACGGGAGAAGGAGTGGAGTTGCTCACAAATAACGACCTTTTCTTTAACGGGGATTTGCAAAAGTGGAAAAAACTGGCCAACAGTCTAAAATTGAGGATGGCTTTGAGGGCACAGGGGGCATCCGGGGCTTCCTTTGCGGAAACGGCAGTTGACGAAGCCATGCAGCAAGGACTTTTAATTGCCGAAGCAGATAATGTGCTCATGGAAAAGGATACCGAAATAGACCAGTTCCAGAATGCGGTATACGGTGATGTATGGCATAATTTCGGAGTAGGCTCCAACTGGACCGTAGGCAAAACCCTTATTGATTACCTGAGAAACAACAATGATCCCAGGCTGTTCAAATATGCCCGACCCATAGACGGCGGGGAAGTGGTTTTTGCCAAACCTGCCGGAGGACAGGGAGAAGCACTGTTTGACAAGCATGTCGATTTTATTGTGGAACAACTGGACAATGCGGGGGTGCCTTATAGCAGGACCGACGGGGCAGATGAGGTTACCGTTACAGTTGAAGAAGGAGAATATTATGTAGGACAGCCCACCAGGCTTAATGCCGACATATATACGCATGTGAAAGAGGCCCTTTTTTCCCGTCCGGCAGATATCATTATCAATCCGAAAAACCAGGGGCTTCCCATTTTTCCAGAGGTGGTCTTTACTGCTGCCGAAGGTAATTTTTTACAGGCAGAAGCCATTGTTAAGGGGTTAGCTGCCGGAGATGCCCAATCCTTGTACCAGGAAGGGATTCGCCAGGCTATGCTGATGTGGGGTGTGAGTGAAGGAGATATAGATACTTTCCTTGCCACAGAAGACATGGCGCTCCTAAATGGAACCCCGGAGGAAAACCTGGAAAAAATTGCCATTCAGCGATGGATCGCTGCTTATACCGATGGCTTTGAAGCCTGGGCCATAGTCCGGGACACCGGATATCCGTCCGAATTGTACCAGGGAGTGTCCGATTATGATATTTTTAGTGCGGGAACGCTTAATGGCGCCTATCCCCAGCGAATGAGGTACGGGACCAATGCCTATAATACGAACGGTGAGAATACCCGGGAAGCTAACCAGGTACAGGGGCCGGATGAACAGACAACAAAACTCTGGTGGGCCAGATAACAGTGTCCGCTCACTGTGTTATTTTAACCGGAGCGGGGATGTAACAAACGTCCCCGCTTTTTCTTTAACATTACCATAACAAAGGATATTCCCCGAATACCTTACTTTTATACCTTTAAAACTAAAAGGTTACGTATGTGGAATTGGGTTCTCTTTGTTTTTTTGTATATCCTTTTGGGATTTTATGCATTTCAGGCGGTCCGGGTACTTACCAAGAGCCCTTTTGTGTTGTATGCCTATCTGCTTTTTTCGCTCGTAATAGTAGCTAATTTTATATATCATTTCGCCATTTTGGGGGCAGAAAGGGGAATCAGTGGTGCTGCGAGTTATGCCCTGGCATACCTGTTTATCCTTATCCTTTTTCAGCTTATCGTGGTTGTTTTCCTGTTCGGGGAGGACCTGGTGCGTCTCGGTATTGGCGCGTTTCATAAATTAAGTGGCTCCGCGGAAAAATCCGGAATGCCTTCAAGGCGAAAATTTTTAAGTGTCGTTGCCCTGGGGGTGGCGGCCATACCCTTTACCAGTCTTCTGTACGGGATGTTCAGGGGCAAATACGATTTCCGGGTGCTGAAATACACCCTGGAATTCGACGACCTTCCCGATGCTTTCGACGGGTATAAGATCACACAGATATCAGACATTCATAGCGGTAGTTTTGACAACAGGGAAAAGGTGGACTATGCCATAGACCTGATAAACCGGCAGGAAGGAGATGTGCTTCTTTTTACCGGGGATATGGTTAACAATAAAGCAGATGAGATGCTGCCCTGGATGGAGAGCTTTTCCAGGTTAAAGGCCCGTGACGGCAAGTATTCCATATTGGGTAACCATGACTACGGGGATTATGCAGACTGGAACAGTGAAGAAGACAAGGCTGCAAACCTGGAATATTTAAAAGAGTTGCAACGGCAACTCGGTTTTGACCTGTTGCTGAACGAAAGCAGGTTCCTGGAAAGGAAAAAAGATAAGATAGCCCTGATCGGTGTGGAAAACTGGGGCGCAGGTGGTTTTAAAAAGGCAGGTGACCTGGAGAAGGCCATACGGAATGTAGATGAGGATGCCTTTAAAATACTGATGAGCCACGATCCCTCACATTGGGAGAAGGAAGTGATAAAACACCCGTACCACTACCACCTTACACTGAGCGGGCATACTCACGGTATGCAATTTGGTGTGGAAATCCCCGGTCTGGTAAAATGGAGCCCTATCAAATGGCGCTATAAATACTGGGCGGGTATTTACAGGGAAATGGGGCAGTATATCAACGTGAACCGGGGATTGGGCTTTATAGGTTATCCCGGAAGAGTGGGGATATGGCCTGAAATTTCTGTGATAGAACTAAAAAAGGCCGGAAAATCTGCATAATTCGCAGAAAATACTACATTTGTAATACTAATCCCTTGTTAAAATGTCAAAATTCGGTGAATTAATAGATATCAGTATTCCGGTACTGCTGGATTTTTATACTGACTGGAACGAGGCATCGACGGCAATGCACCCCGTACTCAGGGACGTAGCTGCAGCGCTGGGCGATAAGGCGAAAGTGATAAAAATTGATGTGGACAAAAACCAGGAGTTGGCCAACGCCCTTCGGGTTAAGGGATTGCCTACACTGATGATCTATAAAGAAGGAGAAATGGTGTGGCGGCAGAGTGGCGAACTGGATGCCAATACGCTGATTGGTCTGCTACAGGAATATGTGCAATAAAATATGTTGGAATTCCCCTCCGGCAGGCCATTTCTGGTAATACCGGAGGGAAGTCTTTCTGTTATTCCGACATTTCTTTCTTTATAACTTCCGGATCCGGCAGTTCTTTATATCCCATTTGATAGAGTGTAAACCCGAAAATGTCTGCCGTCTGTTCGATAGTCTTGCTTATCGGGGTGCCCGCCCCGTGACCTGCATTGGTTTCTATCCGTATCAGTACCGGGTTGGTGCCCGTTTGTTTTTCCTGTAGTGTTGCGGCAAACTTAAAACTGTGTGCAGGCACTACGCGGTCATCGTGGTCGGCTGTTGTTATCAGTGTTGCGGGATATTCCGTGCCTTCCTTAATGTTGTGCAGCGGAGAATAGCCCAGGAGATATTTGAACATCGCTTCACTGTCTTCCGAGGTGCCGTAGTCATAAGCCCATCCCGCCCCTGCGGTAAATTTGTGATAGCGAAGCATATCCAGTACGCCCACGGCCGGTAAGGCTACCTTCATCAGGTCGGGCCGCTGGGTCATGGTGGCTCCTACGAGCAGTCCGCCGTTAGACCCTCCCCGTATGGCCAGGTATTCCGGAGAAGTATATTTGTTATCTATCAGGTATTCCGCGGCAGCTATAAAATCGTCAAATACGTTTTGTTTTTGCATTTTAGTCCCGGCAACATGCCATTTTTTACCGTATTCCCCGCCTCCGCGGATGTTGGGTACGGCATAGATGCCGCCCTGTTCCAGCCAGATGGCATTGGTGGTACTGAAATAGGGCTGCAGGCTGATGTTGAAACCACCGTAACCATACAGCATGGCAGGGTTCTTTCCGTTGAGTTCGGTCCCTTTTTTGTAAGTGATGATCATGGGGATACGGGTGCCGTCTTTGGAAGTGTAGAATACCTGTTCCGAGGTGTAGTTGTCCGGATTGAAATCTATTTCGGGCTTCCAGTACAATTCAGACTTGCCGCTGCCGGCATCATAAGTATAAATATTGCCCGGTGTATTGTAGTTGGTAAAGGAGTAATACAGGGTTTTTTGGTCTTCTTTGCCGCCAAATCCTCCGGCCGTCCCTATTCCGGGGAGCTCTATTTCCCGTATTTTACGACCTTCATAGTCGTATTGGTAAACTTTGGATATGGCATCGACCATATATTCGGCAAAGAGGTATCCCCCGCCTTTGGAAATACTGAGGACATTTTCGGTTTCCGGAATGAGGTCTTTCCAGTTCTCCGGTACGGGATCGGCGGCATCCGTGGTAACCACTTTTTGATTGGGAGCATCCAGGTTGGTGACAATGTAAAGGGTTGTTCCTTTGTTGTCGAGCAGATAAGAATCGTTCTTTTCGTGATCTATAATGGGGACCAGTTCCGCACCGGGTGATTGCAAATCTTTTAGAAACAGTTTGTTTCCGGAAGTCGAATTTGCAGCGCTGATCGCCAGATAGCGTTCGTCTTCCGTTACTTTTGCCCTTATATAGCGGTGTTTTTCTTCCGGTTTTCCGCCATAGATCAGGATATCTTCACTTTGCGGGGTTCCGAGTTTGTGGTAATACAATTTGTGTTGGTCGGTTTTGGCAGAGAGCTCACTGCCTTCGGGTTTGTCATAGCTGGAATAGTAGACCCCTTCCCTGCCTTTCCACGAAACCCCGCTGAATTTAATATCCCTCAGCGTATCTTCTATGATTTCTCTGGAAGCAGCATTCATAACAATGACTTTTCGCCAGTCACTGCCGCCTTCGGATATGGAATACGCAAGCAAATCACCGTCTTTGGAAAAATTCAGTCCGCCCAGCGAAACGGTGCCGTCTTCCGAAAAAGTATTCGGATCAAGGAAAACTTCCTCGGTCCCCTCTGCATTTTTCCGGTACAGTACCGACTGATCTTGCAATCCGTCGTTTTTAAAATAGTAGGTGTAATCGCCCTCTTTAAAAGGGGAAGACACCTTTTCGTAGTTCCAGAGGTATTCCAGTCGCTCCTTGAGCTGTTGCCGGAAAGGTAGCTGTTCCAGGTAATCAAAAGTAACCTTGTTCTCCGCTTTAACCCATGCTGCCGTTTCGGGAGACCTGTCGTCCTCCAGCCAGCGATAAGGGTCTTTTACTTCGGTATTGAAATATGTATCGGTAGTGTCTGTTTTTCTGGTTTCGGGATATGTTACGGCCATGTCTTTTTTTGCTGTTTTTTCACAGGAACACCATATAAGCGGCATTACAATGATGAGGATGATTCGTTTTTTCATTTTGATTGTGATTGAAGAGAATATAGATATCAAAAATAACATAAAATCAATCCGGAAAGAAAGGACCTGTACATTTTTTGTTAAGATGTCCTAAAACGTTGTGACGAAGTGTTTAAAATGCTTAATATTGTATATATTTAAATGCCCCGACCTGCATTTTCACTGTTGTTCCGGATTTTAACGTATGAGGTTAATAAAGGCGGAGAGAAGGAAAAGTTTTATAAAGAAAGGGTCTGGTGGTATAAAGAACACCAAAACCAAACCCCTGAAAATAACATGAAATACTTTTCTGCCCTGTTCCTGAAATGTATCTTTTTTTTGACCGTAAATACGGTTACAGGTCAGGAACAGATAAAGGATACCTTGTTTGGCAAGACCTATGAAGAGTTGAACACCCTGTTTTTTGAATGGCTTCCCGAAGATACTTTAACAGCGAGGAAAATTGCCGCTACATATATTGAAAAAGGCCGTGCAGAAAAGGATTCGGTGCGTATGGCCAAGGGATATTACTACTATGCCTCAAGGTTCGGCCCGGAAATGGGATTGCAATATGCTGACACTATTATAGCCTTGACTGAAAATTCAACGGATAAATCCTATCCGGCGTTAGGGTATATGTTAAAGGGATACTGGCACTATCAACAGACCGATTATAAGGCGGCCGTACAATGTTATCTGAAAGCACATGAATATGCCGTTGAACGGGATAACATCAAGCAGATCATGTCCATTCGCCCTACGATCGCCGTATTAAAAGGAAAATCCGGAGATTACAGGGGAGCATTGCAGATCAACAAGGAACATTTAACAGCCCTTGAAAACGACCCGAAATACAGAAGGATTTACAGTAAAGGCACTTTTAGAGATCATTATGTCCCCTCCTACCTGAATGCGATCTTTAACGTGTCGTTAGGTTATATTGACCTCAGGGCTATAGATTCTGCTAAAAAATATGCCCGTAAGGGAATAAGAGAAACCTTGAGGTATAACGATACGTTGAGGTATTACTGGGGGATATCTGTTGGTGGCAAGGCCGAGTATTACGATGGCAATTACCAGGCGACCCTTGACAGTATGAACAAGGCCATTCCGCATCTTACCAAAAAACCTAATGTGGTTCTGGCTAAATATTATGTGGGAAAATCGTATGAAGGATTAGGCAGGAATAAAAAGGCCCTGGCGACATTTATGGAAGTCGATACGGTTGCCGAAAAAATAGATTATAGCTTCGGAGAGCTGCGAAAGGTCTATGAATACATGATAAATCATTACGGCATAAAACAACAAAAAGACAGTCAGTTAGTATATATAGACAAATTGTTGAAGCTGGATGAAGAACTCCTGGAAACCAGGGCGATGGATGGCAAGATTGCCCGGGAGTACGATACCCCTTACCTGCTGCGCCAAAAGGAAAAACTGATAAACGATCTGGAACAAAAGGACCAGCGGAGCCGGAAACATAAATTGCTTATGCTGGTTGTTGTAGCATTGTTTGCCATACTCCTGGCATATTATTATCAGAAGCAACGAATCTATAAAAGGCGGTACAGGCAATTATTGTCTGAAGATGATGGAGATGCCATGGAGAAAAGGACTTCCACAAGTTCGGGTGACATCCGGGATTCGGGAGTTCCGGAGGAAACGTTCCGGGCTATAGAAAAAGGCCTGTCGAAGTTTGAACGGGAAAAACGGTTTACAAATCCCGATGTTACCTTATACAGCCTGGCTAAAGATTTGGAAACCAACTCTACATATCTTTCCAAAGTAGTCAATACAACCAGACAGATGAACTTCAGTAAATACCTGCACAACCTTCGTATAGATCATGTCATACAACGCCTGAAGAATGAAGAACGGCTGCGTTCATACAGCATGCAGGGAATTGCGGAAGAAGCAGGGTATAATACTGCGCAATCCTTTGCCAATTCGTTTTACCGCAATACCGGCATATACCCTTCCTATTTTGTAAAACGACTTCAGGAAGAGGAGTTTATCGGGAGCCGGGCAGTCTGAATATAAACAATCACAAAACAATCTTTCAAAAATGAAACGTGTTTCAGCGGTGATTATGCTTTTTTGCCTGTTTTTGATGTTTCACAGGGTTGGAGGGCAGGAAGATTCCGGGGATACTCTTTTTCTAAAGAGTTATGACGAATTGAGTGATTTGTTTTATAGATGGCTGCCCAAAGATACATTAATAGCAAAGAAAATAGCAAATGCTTATATAGCCAAAGGACGTGAGAAAGGAGATTCGTTGCGTATGGCCAAGGGGTATTATTATTATGCTGAATTTGGTCCGGAAATGGGTATTCAATATGCAGATACTATTATTAAGCTAACTAAGAGTTCTGAAGATAAATTCCATCCTACAGTTGGATATATGATTAAAGGTTATTGGAATTATCACACTGATAACTATACAGAATCAATAAAGTATTACCTAATAAGTTATAAATATGCATTAAAGAAGAAAAATATTAAACACTTGGTATATATTCGTCCAATGATAGCTGCGTTAAAGAATCGATCAGGAGATCATGAAGGCGCATTGAATATGCAGAAAGAAAATTTATATACTATTGAAAATGATCCGAAGTTTAAAGAGGAATACAGCAAAGATCCGAATCATGGGAATCTTTATAAAGCAAGCTATCTTTCGGCTATATATAATTTGGCTATATCATATTTACATCTTCGAAAAATAGATTCGGCCAAAATATATTTTCGAAGAAGTATTGAAGAAAGCCTGAAATACAAAGACACTTTAAGGTACTACCAATCTGTTTCTGCAGCAGGTTCTGCCCAATATTATGCAGGTAATTACCAGGCCGCATTAGACAGTCTGGACAAAGCCCTTCCTCATCTTACAGATAGGCATAGTATAGCCATGAACCATTATTACAAAGGGCAATCCTACCGGGAGCTAAAAGAACACAACAAGGCAATGTCCATGTTCCTGATCTCGGATTCCGTAGCAGGGGAAATAGATTATAAATTCCCGGAGTTAAGACAGGCCTATGAATACCTGGTAGAGCATTACCGAAAAGAACAACAAGCGGACAGCCAGCTGGTCTACATCAATAAAATACTTGATCTGGACGAGGCCTTGCTGAAAGTCCGTGCCATGGATGGCCAGATCTCCCGGGAATACGATACCCCGCATTTAATGCGTGAAAAAGAAGCATTGATAAAGGATTTGGAACGGAAAGATAGCCTTAATAAAAGCTATAAGCTGTTTTTACTGGGAGCGGTAGTGATCCTTTTGGGGTTTATCGTGTATTATTACCGGAGGCAGGGAGTGTACCGGAAAAGATACCGTGAACTTCTAAATAAAAGTGAAGAGAAAGAAAAGGCTTTTCCCGGGGCAAGCAAGAAAACAAAATCAGATTCGGATGTGCCGGAAGAAATATTCAGTGAAATAGAAAGACGGTTGCGGAAATTTGAAGAGAGGAAACAATTTGTCAATTCTGAAGTGACGCTACATCGTCTTGCAAAGGAGTTCCGGACCAACTCCAGCTATTTGTCCAGGGTGATAAACACAGTACAAGGTATAAATTTCAGTCAATACCTTCACCGTTTACGTATTAATGATATAGTAGACCGGCTGAAAGAAGAAGAGAAGCTACGGGCCTACAGTATGGGAGCCCTTGCCGGAGAGGCGGGATATAAGACGGTACAATCCTTTACCAATGCATTTTACAAACAGACAGGGATCTATCCCTCGTATTTTATCAGGAGATTGGAAGGAGAATCGGTGAAAGAGTAAAAAGAAAATCCAACCAGCGAAACCAACTAAAATGAGGCAAAAAGCATCTTTGCTATTAAGTATTATACTATTGGTCTTTGGCTATTATGGTATCAAAGGGCAGGAAGGCCCCAGGGATACTCTTTTTCTAAAGAATTATGACGAGTTGAACACCTTGTTTTATAAATGGCTCCCCAAAGATACCTTAACAGCCAGAGCTATAGCAGATGTCTATATAACCAAGGGACGTGTTAAAGGGGATTCGGTGCGTATGGCCAAGGGATATTATTACTATGCTATGGAATTTGGTCCGGAGATGGGGTTACAATATGCAGATACTATTATTAAGTTGACTGAGAATTCCAAAGATAAATTTCATCCTACGGTCGGATATTTATTAAAAGGATATTGGTATTATTATTTGGCTAATTACAAGAAGTCTATAAAATATTACCTCGTAGGATATAGGTATGCCTTGAAGAAAGATAATATCAAACATTTAATATCCATACGCCCGGCAATCGCAACGTTAAAGAGTAAGACAGGAGATTATGCAGGAGCATTAAAAATAGAAAGAGAACATTTAGGAGCTTTAGAAACAGATTCCAGGTACAAAAAAATTTATAGTAGTGATCCGAATCATGGAAATCAATATGTTCAGAGTCACTTAAATGCAATGCATAATCTTTCTTTGTCCTATATTGATATGGAAAAAGTAGATTCTGCTAAAATCTACATCCGCAGAGGGATTGATGGTAGTTTAGAACATAGCGAAATAGATCGTTACTATAGTTTTGTATCTGCTTGGGGAAAAGCAGAGTATTACGCCGGGAATTATCAGGTCGCTTTGGATAGTCTGAAAAAATCTGTTCCTTACCTCAAGAATAAGCGACATGTAGTTTTAGGACAGTTCTATATTGGAAAAAGTTATGAAAAAATCGGGCAGTATCGAAAAGCTTTTGATGTATTCCAGCAAGTGGATTCCATGTCTGAAAAATTGGAATATAAATTTCCGGAATTAAGAGAGGTTTATGAATTGCTCATAAATTACTATCGTCAGAAAAAAGAAATTGGTAGTCAATTGGTTTATATAGATAAGGTTTTAAAACTGGATGAAAAGTTGTTGAAAGAGAGAACTCTTGATGGTATAATTTCCAGGGGATATGATACTCCTAACCTTCTCCGTAAAAAAGAGTTGCTGATTGGAGAACTGGAGCAACAGCATGATAGAAACAGGGGATATAAATTTTTATTGATTGCAACCTTAATACTTTTTGGCACAGGATTGATTTATTATTATACACTTCAAAGGAGGTATCGACAACGTTATCAGAGACTGTTGTCAAATGATAATAGAATATCATTATCACTTCAAGCAGGTAATGATGTTAAATCGGATGTGGGGGTACCGGAAGAGATTTTCAGTGAAATAGAAAAGCGGTTGCGGAAATTTGAAGAGAGGAAACAATTTGTCAATTCTGAAGTGACGCTACATCGTCTTGCAAAGGAGTTCCGGACCAACTCCAGCTATTTGTCCAGGGTGATAAACACAGTACAAGGTATAAATTTCAGTCAATACCTTCACCGTTTACGTATTAATGATATAGTAGACCGGCTGAAAGAAGAAGAGAAGCTACGGGCCTACAGTATGGAAGCCCTTGCCGGAGAGGCGGGATATAAGACGGTACAATCCTTTACCAATGCATTTTATAAACAGACAGGGATCTATCCCTCGTATTTTATCAAAATGTTAAAGAAGAAATAAGGAAAATTCTTCACAAAGTATACATTTTTTCTCTGAATTTTGAATTCTAAATCAACAGTATTTCTTGTTTGCTGTACGATCACGACACCATTCCTGTTCCTGACGGTTTTAACACATTGTTCGTTTTTATTATTCTCATTATTAGCTATTTGATGTTTATTTGATGTAGTAAAAATCACGAAACTATTACCCTGAATTTATAAATGTAGAGTACAACTTGTTGTAGAACTACAATGGGAGCTCTACTTTTACACCAACGATCTGAAGGATTCAAATGCTGATTCCCGGAACCCGAAACAGATGCGGAAGAAAATTATACGATGTTTTTAGTATTTCGGTGGTTCCGATCATGATGATTTTGTAAAAGGTTTATTAGGTTTTAGGGGGCCTTAAAGGAGTGGCGTTTCGGCTTTATGATTATAAGTCGGCGCCCCCTTTTTGGATTTTCTGTACTCCCTTTTTCCGGGAGTATTTCCATCATTCAAAATAAGAAATTATGCTTTTGCTGCTCATAGAACTAATGGTATACATCCTGCCTTATCTGCTCCTTTTGCTGGCTTGAAAAATAAAAACCACCCCATTATAATAATGGAGTGGCTTTTCAGTGATCCTGTTGTTTGTTATTATTCGATATCTACGTGAAAACTTATATCCATGTCGGTTTCCCCGCCTGCATCTTCAAGCCCGGTATTGGGTTTTACGGGCTGGTGACGAAGTACGATTCTCAGGTCGCCATGACTTGCCGCCCCTGTTGTTAATGTAAAACTCAGCCCTACAGGATTATCCGAGCCGTCCTCAATATAGTCGGATTCGGCGTCTGTATAAGTGAAATTCGTAATGTCCAGTCCATCTATGTTTTGGTAGAAGAATTGGTGCTCATCGGCTTCTTCCTTGACTTCTTCGGTAATGTCGTCAGCAGGAGATACGGATTCGTTCAACAGACTAATGGAGCCCGTGTAGGTTGTGTTCGGCTTTAAAGGACCGGAAACAGTACCCTCGAGGTGGTCGTGATCTTCTTCACTTCCTTCTTCCTCTTCATCATGATCGTGTCCCAGGCCGCTTTCGTCGGCAAATTCCAGGGTTACATCTTCTTCACCTTCTGTACTCAGGGTGACTGTAACTCTGGTTATCAGTTCTTCTTCGTTAACAGGATCGGGATTGTCATCGTCACTGGAACATGAGGCCAGTAAAATTGTTCCCGTAAATAAAAATGCCAGTAATCTGATTGTTTTCATAGTGTAAATGATTTTAAGAAATTAGTAATTGATCTTTATTTGTAAGCGGAAATTCCTGCCCAGGTCATCGGCATAGAAACGAAGCCTGTTCAGGTAGTCCCTGTAATTGGTATTAAAAAGGTTATCGGCGGATAATCCTACCGTGATTTCCGAATTTTTAACAAAAGGAAACCTTGCCGAGGCGTCCAGTCCCAAAAGATGGTAGGCATCCGGAGGTGTGCTTATATCCATTTCGCGATTGACGTATTCCCCGTTTTCCACAACCCTTACATCAAAATTGTTGTTCGGGTATTCGTTTTGCCTGAAATAATAATCGCTTCTCAGGGTAATTTGCAGGTTTTTCCACTCGGGTTTTGTGAATGTAATCCGGTTTGAGGTATTTGCGGACGGTATATCCACAAGGGGCCTGTCCCTGCTTGTGTCTTTGGCGTGTACATAAGAAAACTTGTGTGTAAAATCCCAATGGTCTGCTATCCTGTAATTAAAATCAAAGTCCACACCGAGGAACCTGGCATTGACCTGCCTGTATTGCCATACCGGGAAAGCACCGCGTATGGTGAGTTCACTTCCGGAAGGTTCCAGGAGTATGTAATCGTTGATAAAGTTGACGTAAGGGGCGAGGGTAAACCGGAGTTTACGGCTTTCCCTGGAATACGCCAGGGACAACTTATGCGAGGTTTCCTGGTCCATTCTAAGGTCGCCCAGTTCTATGGCTGCCGCCGAATGATGAAGTCCGTCACTGAACATTTCGGCCGGGTTCGGTGCCCGGTTGGCCAGAGCATAATTAAAGAGGAACTCATCTGAAACGGTCTGATATTTGAGCCCTGCCGTAGCCGAAACACTGTGAAAATCAAAAACCGGGTTGGTCAGCCATTGGTCGTCATAATCCTCAATGATGATATCCTGAAAGTCTTCATCGTATCCCTGGTCTTCCCAACGGTCTTTTTTGTAGAATTTCTTGGCATCCGTCCGTGTAAAGTCATAGCGTGCACCTGCATCCAGTATCAGGTCATCCGTAAGGTATTGCCGGAGCGAGGCATAAGCGCCGAAATCATAACGATCGTAGTCCGGAATAAGCCTGCGCACTCCTGTTTCAGGGTCGGGAAAATTGGTTTGATACCGGAACATGACCCCTGTATTTATTTTCCGCCCGCTTTGGGCATCAAACAGAAAATCGGAGGACAATGTATGTGTGGTCAGTTCCATGTCCATGGCAGGGACACCTTTGAGCGCTCCCCTGCGAACATCGTATTCCCGCCGGTTGTTTTGCTGGAAATCATATTGTACGCTCCATTTCCCGAGCTTTTCAAACCGTTTGAAAAAACGGAGTTTTGCCAGGTGGTGGGTAACTTCCTGTTTGGGAGCATTGATATCGTATGAAAACGGTTCGATGATATAGGGGGCCCGGCTGTTAATGGCATTCAGAAGGTCTTCCTGGCTGCCAATATGTGAGGCCCTCAATATGCCGATCTCATTTCGGTAAAAGCTGTAGTAGGCATCAAAACCGTAAGTAAACTTGTTGAGCCCGAAAGAAGCGGTAAAAGCCTGTTGCGAATACCCTGTATTGGTCAGGGAATAATCGGGGGCTTCAAAATCGCCAAAGCGTTTTAGCGTACCCTGGGCCGACCAGTACCACCCGCTTTCATAGCTCTTTGTAAGGGAGGATACCAGGGCCCCGCCCCGGCCGTTGGTGGCACCGGAAAGCAGTGTTTTTCCGTAGAGGGTGTCTTTGACCGGGATATTTTTCGGTTCTGCAATGATCACTCCGCCTATGGCATCACCGCCGTACTGAAGTGCCGCGGCTCCCTTTACCACGGTAAGGCTTCCCGCTGCGTTCAGGTCCAGGTTGGGGGCGTGTTCCATTCCCCATTCCTGGTCCTGTAGCCTCACACCGTTGTTCATAGTGACTACCCTGCTGCTGTGTAATCCCTGTATTACCGGTTTTACAATGGAACTCCCCGTATTCAGGGAAGATACACCGCTTATTTCCTTTAAGGCATCGCCGAGAGAAGCACTGCTGAACTTTTCGATGACATCGGAGTGGAGTATCTGCTCGGTTGCCGAGTTGGTGACGGGATGATCCCTGCTGCCTTCAACAACCACTTCCTTGAGTTCTTCAAGGTGGTGTTCCAAAGTAATGCGTTTAGTGGTTGTCCCCGTGATCGCAATGGTCATGATCCGGGTGGTACAGGATTCGTGGGAGATCTCCACCTCGTAACTGCCCGGACATATACCGCTAAGGGTAAATTTACCATCGATGTCCGTGGCGGTCACCTTGCCGGTGTCGCCAAGTTGTACCAGGGCATTCACAAGAGGTTTACCGTCGTGAAAGTCTACAACTTCTCCTTTAAATACAGCCGTGCAGTTTTGTGACAGGGCTGCTTCAATATTCCCGAAAAGGGAAATCAACAGGAATAAGGGAAATGCTAATTTCATATGCCTTTAACTGATTTTAATTAGGATCGGGGAGTACCGTGTTTACTCCTTATGGGATGATTGTCAAGGGCTCCTTTTGTTCCTCCCGAAGTCAAATTGAAAGGTTTCTTTCAGTCGGACTTATGGGAAATCCAAAATAGATTATAACGATAAATTATTTGAGGCACGGAAAATATACCTGTAAAAGGCTATAACCCTTTAGAAGAGACCTATGCAGTGAAGGGCGGGGCCCTTAGCGAAAGAACACCTGTGTGAAAGGTGCTTGAAACCGGAGTATAAAAATTAACATATACTACGGGTTCTATGGTTGCCAGTGGTGTGAAGTTGACAATTTCCGGGGTGTGGAACACCGAAAATTTGAAATCACAGACCGGACATTTGGAAGCCGAACTGGTAACGGCACTTTGCTTTTCGGAAGAAAAAGGTGCGGTGTCCGAGGCGTGCTCTATAACATGTACAGCCTGGAACAGTATGGAAAACAATACCGCAAATATGAGGAAAAAGCTAATATGTACCTTAACGGCTTTCATGCCAGGCAAAAGTATGAAAAACAATAAACAATGGAAGAGGTTTTAAGAAATTATTGGGTGAAACACGGAATTACCCGCTGTTATTACGAGATGTGGTGTAGTGATACCGGTTTTATATAAAATCAAAGGAGCGTATCTGCATGGGCAAACACGCTCCTTTGTCTATAGTTCCGAATTTCCCGGTATGGGAAATAATTATACTTCCAGTTGATGTGCAACGAGGTGTTCTGCAATTTGCACCGCATTGGTGGCAGCTCCTTTCCTCAGGTTGTCGGCAACGATCCAGAGATTCAGGCTGTTGGGCTGGGAATGGTCGCGGCGTATCCGGCCAACAAAAACGTCGTCCTTGCCCTGTGCATAGATGGGCATGGGGTAGGTGTTGGTATCCGGATTGTCCTGTACGGTCACTCCCGGGGTTTCGCTGAGTATCTTCCTGATATCGTTGATGTCGAAATCATTTTCGAATTGCAGGTTAACGGACTCGCTGTGCCCGCCTACCACGGGTATCCGGATAGCGGTAGAGGTAACTGCAATAGTGTTGTCATTCAGTATTTTCTGGGTTTCCCTTACCAGCTTCATTTCTTCTTTGGTATACCCGTTCTCTTCAAAGACATCGCAATGCGGCAATGCATTTTTGTGTATGGGGTAGGGATACGCCATTTCACCCTGCTTGTCTTCATACTCATTCTGGAGTTGGCGTACGGCTTTAACACCTGTACCGGTAATGGACTGGTAGGTAGAAACCACCACTCTTTTTATGGTATATTCTTTATGTAAGGGCGCAAGGGCCATGACCATCTGTATGGTAGAGCAGTTGGGGTTGGCAATGATCTTGTCTTCCCCGGTTACCTGGTCGCCGTTGATCTCGGGAACCACAAGTTTTTTATCGGGGTCCATACGCCAGGCCGAGGAATTGTCGATAACAGTAGTGCCTGCAGCGGCAAATTTGGGTGCCCATTCCAGTGAAGTGGCCCCTCCTGCTGAAAACAGGGCAATTGCCGGTTGGGCAGCTACTGCTTCTTCCAGGCCGATCACTTTATAGGGTTTGCCCTGGAAGAGTATTTCCTTGCCCACGGATCTTTCCGAAGCAACGGGCAATAATTCTGTCACGGGAAAACGGCGCTCTGCAAGCACCTGTAACATAACTTCGCCAACCATACCGGTGGCGCCTACAACTGCAACTTTCATACGTCTGTATTAGCTAAATAAGGTTAAACAACTTTGAGTAAGCAAAAGTAGGTATAAAAATCATAGGGACAAGCACGAAAAGAAAAGAATTATAATTTTAAAACAAAATGTTTTAATTGTAACAATCATTTCTTAGAAGACAGTGCACTGTATTGAGTTCTTTTACAAAAAAACACCCTCCGCAAAGGAGGGTTTTGGGTTAGAATATGTAGTGAAGCGGTCTATTTTTTCAACAAATCCCTTATTTCTGCAAGCAATTCTTCCTGTGTGGGGCCTGCAGGAGCTGCCGGTGCCGGTTTTTCCTTTTTCCGGGTCCTTTCATAGGCTTTCAATACCATAAATATACAAAATCCGATAATAATAAAATCAATAACCAGTTGGATAAAGTTACCGTAATTAATGGAAACCGCTGCCCTGGTAATTTCCCCGGAAGCGTCGGTAACGGCTTCGCGGAGTTCATATTTCAGGTCGGCAAAATTTACATTTCCCAATACCAGTCCTATCGGAGGCATTAAAAGGTCGTTGGTAAACGAAGAGACGATCTTGCCAAACGCACCTGCTATGATAACGGCTGTGGCAAGGTTAACGATATCGCCCTTTAACAGGAACGATTTAAAATCCTTAAAGAAACCCATGTCTGTCTGATAAAGCGATGTGTGTAAATGTTAATCGGAATAAATAACATTACTAAAATACGAAAAAAGTCTTTTGATTTTTAAAAAAAGTTAATATCGGGTGTCTTTTTTCGTCTTTTACAGTTATTTACTCCGTAATTTCCAGTGAATCACTTTCTCCGCCATAAGATTGCTCCAGCTTGTCCAGGTATTGGTTAAAGGTATCGGTTTGTTCCTTGCCGAAAGCCTCTTCGTCGTTTTCCACAACAATATCTACAAGGCTGCGATAACGTTGAATATCGTATATGACCTTATCCTGGGAGGTAAAGGCTTTCCCTGAAGACAGGTAATACGAAATGTTTTCCTGGTATTTTCCGGCTATTTTCAGAAACAGTTCCCTGGCCTTTTCGGTACGTCCGGTTTTGTAATAACCGTCTACATAGGGCTCGAGGAAAACATAATAGCCGTAGAATTCAAAAGGGAATTGTTTCATGGCGAGGTCTATGATCTCCCCGGCTTTTTCGTCCTTACCTTCATTTAACAGGGTTTCTACAAGCCTTGCCATGTTACTGCGATAGGATATACTGTTTTTCCGGGTTTCCGGATCGTGATAGATATCCGGGGATTCGGAATTGCCCCAGGACCAGCTTTTAACGATGTCATACATCAGTTCGCTGTCTATCCTTCCCATTTCAAAATTGCCCTGTTCTACCGGGGTTTTGATCGGTACCAGTTTGTAGACCATACCGTCCAGTTGCAGGTAATCCTTCATCCAGATGTATTCTGCGGAGGCAAAGCTTCCCCCTGTGAAATAGATGGGGCGTTCCCAGTCGTTATTGGCCAGGATATCGAGCATCATCATCCTGTTTTTACCAATAGCGCTTTTCGGCAGGTCAATGTCAATGTGGTCTACAATAAGCGCACTGTCTTTTTCCTTGACCAACCCGCTTTTCAATACATTTTCCTTGTTAACCGGAATCCTTATCTTATTGGTGGGATAAAAGATGGTGCTTTTTGTGTTTTCCGGATATTGACTGAGGTCGCCGCCCTGCCTTTTGATGAGGTTTCCGATAGTATTTTCGTCATTGGCGATCCAGTTCATAAAGCGCTTTATGTCCCAGCGTTCGTCTGTAAGTTGCTGATAGTACACCGCGTCCCTGATGCCATAGGCATACTGCGAGTGGGTGAGTTGTGACGGTATGGGGTCGCTTTCATAGGCTTTGCGCTTCATCTGGTCAATGTACCAGTCGGTGGCAAAGAGACTGGAGTTTATGACCCTTACATCGGTACGGTGCCCTTCGATCTCCTGGATATACCACAGGCCGAAAGTGTCGTTATCACCAATAGAGAATATAATGCCTCCCTTATCTTCCTGAACGGAATTCAGGTAATTCCGGGCAATGGCTTCTGCGGTGTACCTGCCGGAACGGTCGTGGTCGTCCCAGTTGTGGGAAGCCATGAGTACGGGAACGGCAAATAAACACACTACCGTAACTACGGGGGCAAGTATTTTCGGGGTCAGCCATTTCTTAAATTCTTCATACAGGCCAAAAACACCTATACCTATCCAGATGGAAAAGATGAGGAATGAGCCTACCAGCGAATAATCCCTTTCACGGGGTTCAAAGGGGCGTACATTGGTATAAAACTGGATGGCAATCCCCGTAAACATAAAGAATACGAACAATACCCAAAACTGTTTCGGGTTTCTGCGTATCAGGAAAATGAGTCCTATGAGTCCCAGGATCAGGGGCAGGAAGAAATAGGTGTTCCTTGCCTTGTTGTTCAGAACATCGGAGGGCAGGTTATCCTGCGAGCCCAGGTGCCATTCGTCGATAAACCCGATGCCGCTTAGCCAGTTGCCGTGGTCGTCCATTTTTCCCTGGATGTCGTCCTGTCGTCCTACAAAATTCCACATGAAATAACGCCAGTACATGTAGCCGAACTGGAACCGGAACATAAATTTTATATTATCTGCCAGTGAAGGCGGCTGTACTTCGATATACTGCCCGAACTGTTGGAGGAAATTCACATAACCGTCTTCATCTATCCTGCCGTTGGCATAATCGGTCCTGAACTG
This sequence comes from Sinomicrobium kalidii, assembly GCF_021183825.1. Classification (GTDB taxonomy): domain Bacteria; phylum Bacteroidota; class Bacteroidia; order Flavobacteriales; family Flavobacteriaceae; genus Sinomicrobium; species Sinomicrobium kalidii. Next base: position 2,876,295 of record NZ_CP089211.1, read on the forward strand.
GTTGATGGCATTTTTGAGATCGCTGTTGGACAGGTATTCCGAACGTATCCTGAAATCGAGCGGCCGGGTGAACCTCATATAATTGCCTGCGTGTTCCGAACTCCACATTCTCGGCAGCAAGCCTACGTGTTTACTGTGGTTATTGGGAATGGAATTTTTGTAGTGTTTGTTAACTATAATGTATTTCCCGGTTTCCTTGTCCTGTTCGTATTTGGGTGTGTCGTCTTTATACGGGTTTTGCGGGTCCTGTCCGGCAAACATGTCGGAATACATGGCTCCGTAAACCGGGCTGTCCACACCGGGATATTGTTCCCTGTTGTAATAAGCCAGCAGTGCACGGGCGTCTGCCGGATCATTCTCGTTGATCGGGGTGTGGGCGTTGGCCCGTATCGGCAACATGAACCAGGAAGAGAAACCGATGAACATGAAGAGGAAGCAAAGGACAATGGTATTGGCCTTGTACAACTGTTTTCTCCGGGTATAACGCAGGGCGAAATAAAATATCAGGATAAAAATAATCCCCATAATAATGGTTCCTGAATTAAAAGGAAGTCCCATTGCATTGACAAAGAAGATCTCACTCCATCCGAAAAGTTCCAGGACATAGGTGAGCGAAAATTTATAGGTGAGCAGCAGCAGGGCTACCACGATGATGTTGGCTGCCAGAAAGTTTTTTACTGTAGTGGTTTTGTATCTTTTGAAATAATATAACAGTCCGATGGAAGGAATGGCGAGGAACCCCATAAACTGAACGCCAAAGGTCATGCCTATAATCAGGGCAATGAGTACGAGCCAGCGGTTTCCACGTGGGGTGTCCAGTTCGTCCGTCCATTTCAGGCCCAGCCAGAACAACATTGACATGAGCAGGCTGGCCATGGCATATACTTCGGCTTCTACTGCGCTAAACCAGAAGCTGTCGGAAAACGTATAAGCCAGGGCGCCTACCGCACCACTGCCGAAAACGGCTATGGCAACCGGTTTTGTTATTTCCCCTTCGTTGGCTGCTATTTTTTTTACCAGGTTGGTGATGATCCAGAATGTGAAGAGAATAGTAAAGGCACTGGAAAGTACCGACATACAGTTGACCATGAGCGCCACGTATTCCGTTCCGGGGGCGAACATGGCAAAGAAGGCACCGAGCATCTGAAAAAGCGGTGCTCCCGGTGGGTGCCCTACCTCAAGCCGGGCCGAGGTAGCTATGTATTCGCCGCAATCCCAGAAACTTACGGTGGGTTCGACGGTGAGTCCGTAGGTTAATAAAGCGATGGCAAATACAATCCATCCCACTATGGTGTCCCATCGTTTAAATGTAGCTGTAGTCATGAACTTGGTTTTCTCTGAAAAGGCGAATTTAATAATAATTCAGTATATAATCCGGTTTTTCAACGTTTAATGGTTTCCCGTCGTATCTGAAAACTGCTGTCATTAACGGGAATAATAGTGTTCCGCCCTGTCGAGATAACGGTTGAACGCTTCGGTTTCTTGTTTTCCGAAGTTTTTATTGTCGTTCTCCATAACGATGTTGACAAGGGCCCTGTAGCGTTGCAGGTCATGCAGCACATCTTCCCGGGTTATAAACGGATGTTCCTCTGAAGTGAGGCAATAGTCCAAGTTTTCCCGGTATTTCTGACGCGTTCCGGCAAATAATTCCCGTGCTTTTTCGCGTTCCCCTGCCCGGTAATACCCTTCTACAAAAGGCTCCAGAAAAGTGTAATATCCATAGTGTTCCAGGGGCATTTTTTCCATGGCAAGGTCCATAACGTTTTTGGCTTTTTCCTTTTTGTTTTCCTTTAATAAGGTTTCTGCCAGGCGTGCCATGTTTATCCTGTAGGAAATTCCTTTTCTTCGGATGATGGAATCGTGATACACTTTGTCCGAACCCGAATTGCCCCAGTGCCACTTCATAACGATATCGTACATGAGTTCAGTATCTATTCTTCCCATCTCATAGGGATTGTCCTGAGGAATCTGCGTCTTTATGGGCACCAGTTTATACACCATGCCGTCCAGTTGCAAGTATTCCCTGAGCCATAAATAGTTTGCCGGATCAAGGCTTCCCCCGGTGAAATAGAGCGGGCGTTTCCAGTTGTTGTTGGCCAGGATGTCCAGCATCATCATCTGGCTTTTGGTGATGCCGCTTTCCGGGAGGTCAATGTCAATGTGGTTTTCTATAAGCTCCTCGTCTTTTTCCCTGACCAGGCCGCTTTGCAATACCTGTTGTTTATTAACGGGAACGCGGATCTTATTCGTTGGATAGAAAATGGCATTCCGGTACCTTTCCGGATACCGGTCGGGGTCGCCTCCCTGTTTTTTTATAAGGCTGTCTATGGTGTGCTTGTCATTGGAAATCCAGTTCATGAACCGTTTGATGTCCCATCTTTCGTCTGTCAGAGGTTGGTGGTATACGATGTCTCTTGTTCCGTAGGCATATTGCTTGTGAGTGAGTTGTGAAGGTATAGGATCGCTCTTGTGTGCCTTTCGCTTCATCTGGTCGATATACCAGTCGGTGGCGAGGTAACCGGGATATACTACCCGTACGTCGGTACGGTGTTTTTCCACTTCCTGTGTATACCACATCCCGAAAATATCATTTTCTCCCATGGTGAAGACAATGGCATCGGCGTTTTTCTGTATGGAATCCAGCGTATTTCTCGCCATGGCCCTGGCGATATAACGCCCGGAACGGTTGTGGTCGTCCCAGTTCTGATAGGCCATAACAGCCGGTACGGCAAGCAAACAGGCTATTTTTATTGCCGGGGCAGCTATTTTTGGGGCCGGTAGCTTCTGTAACCCGCGGTATAATGCAAAGGCCCCCATGCCGATCCAGATGGCAAAGATGTAAAAGGAGCCTACAAGCGAATAATCCCTTTCCCTGGGTTCAAAGGGGCGTACATTGGTGTAGAACTGTATGGCAATTCCCGTAAAGAGGAAGAATACCAGCAATGCCCAGAACCGTTTCGGGTCTTTTCGCAACTGGAAAATAAATCCTATGATTCCCAGGATGAGGGGTAAAAAGAAATAAGTGTTCCGGGCTTTGTTGTTCAGTACATCCGAGGGCAGATTGTCCTGTGGCCCCAGGTGCTGTTCGTCTATGGACTTTATACCGCTTATCCAGTTGCCGTGATTGTTCATTTCACCCTGAATATCGTCCTGTCTGCCGGCGAAATTCCACATAAAATAGCGCCAGTACATATAGCCGAACTGATACCGGAACATAAACCCGAGATTATCCGGCAGCCCGGGAGGTTCCACATCAATATATGGGCTTAGTTGCTGAAGAAAATCGACGTAGCCGTCTTCATTTATATTACCGTTGGCATAGTCTTCCCGGAACCGGTTGATGGTGTCTTTTAACTCTGTACTGTTGGCATATTCGGGTTTAATGCTGAAGTCCGGGGGACCGGAGAGTTTTATGTAATTGGCAGCGTGCTCAGTGCTCCACATCCTGGGGAATATATCTACGTGCTTGCTGTTGGGATTGGACAAAGTATTTTTGAAGTTGTTTACAACGGTGTATTTTCCGGTTTCCTTATCCTGTTCATATTTGGGTTTGTCATCTTTATAGGGATCGTCGGGGTCCTGTGAAGCAAACCTGTCGGAATACATGGCGCCGTAAAGCGGGGAATTGGCGTTTCCGTATTGTTCCCTGTTGTAATAGGCCAGCAGTAACCGGGCATCCGAAGGATCATTTTCGTTGATAGGAGTGTGGGCATTAGCTCTTACAGGAAGCATGATCCAGGAAGAAAAACCGATACACATAAATAAGAGGCAAAGTACTATGGTATTGGCCTTGTACAGCTTTTTTCGCCTGGTGTAACGGAGTGCCAGGAAAAACACCAGGAAGAGCATAAAGGCTGCGATCATTGTACCCGAATGGAAAGGAAGCCCGAACGTATTTACGAAGAACAGTTCACTCCAGCTGAAGAACTTCAGGGTGTAGGTAAGGGAATAACGATAGACCAGGAAAAGGACAAGAACGGCAATACACTGGGCTATGACAAAGTTTTTAATTGTGATGTTACGGTATTTTTTGAAGTAGTACAGCAGGATTATGGAAGGGATGGCGAGGAATCCCATGAAATGAAGTCCGAAGGCCATTCCCGTAACAAGGGCAATAAGCAGGAGCCAGCGATGTCCCCGCGGAGTGTTGATTTCGTCGGTCCATTTGAGCCCCAGCCAGAGCAGCAGCGACATGAGCAGGCTGGCCATGGCATATACTTCGGCTTCCACGGCACTGAACCAGAAGCTGTCTGAAAAAGTAAAGGTAAGGGCACCTGTGAAGCCGCTTCCCAAAACTGCGATAGCGGTGTGGGTTGACATTTCCCGGTGTTTTCCGATCATCTGTTTTACAAGGTGCGTAACGGACCAGAACATAAACAGGATGGTGAAGGCACTGGCAAGTACGGAAATACAATTCACAGTGAGTGCAATATCTTCAGAGCCGGTGGCAAACAGAGCAAACACGGCGCCGAGCATTTGAAAGAGGGGAGCCCCGGGAGGATGGCCTATTTCGAGCTGTGAGGAAGAGGCAATGTATTCGCCGCAGTCCCAAAAGCTGACGGTGGGTGCTACGGTCAGTCCGTAAGTGATTAGTGCAATGAAGAATACGCCCCATCCCAAGGCCGTATTCCAGCGGTTAAAAGTAGCTGATTTCATGGAATTCCGGTGTTTGGGAAGTGAAAATAACAATAAAAAGGCTATATTTTCATAAATAAAGGTTAAAGCCTGCTGATATGCCTGTATTGACAGGAAGAAAAGGCGGTTAAAAAAGCAGAAAAAATATTTGCGCAAACCAAAGTTTGTTATAAATTTGCATCCGCAATAAGGTACTGGCCTATGGTGTAATTGGTAACACAGCTGGTTTTGGTCCAGTCGTTCAAGGTTCGAGTCCTTGTAGGCCAACAAAAAAAGAGATGTCGATCCGGCGTCTCTTTTTGTTTTAACACTGCATTGATTGCTTCTTTTTAAGCGTCTTCCTTATCATTTCATAAGCTATTTAAAAAGGGTACGGACCCGGAAATAGGGTTGCGGAATCCTGTATTGAATGAAATACCTTATTCTTCAGTATCCTCCGGTATTTTAAATGTGATCACCGGACGCATGGCGTGGTTAACCAGGTCTTCGCTGATACTACCGTTAAAGAAATGGGCCAGCCCTTTGCGACCGTGGGTGCTCAGGCTTATGATATCGGCATTTATAGCCCGGGAAAAGTGGATAATGCCGTGTTCTACAGTGTGGTCATTATAGATATTGAGTGTGTATTTTTTCGGTTTCCCGTTCTTTATAAACAGGTTCATCCTGTTTTCCGCTTCCCGGGTGGTCACAAAATTATTGGGAGTGTTTACAAAAAGCAGGTGCATGGCGGCCCCGAATTTTTTGGCAAAGTTCAGGGCCTGCTTATAAGGTGCTGTGGTTTCCACAGAGAAATCCGAAGCAAAAACCATATGAGTTATGGATTTTAGGTCGAGCCTTGATTTTAACGTAAATACCGGTACTTCCGCAGTGCGTACCACTTTTTCGGTATTGGAACCGATAAACATTTCCCTGAATCCCGAGGCCCCGCCCGATCCCATGACAATCATATCTATATCATTGTCCGTTACTGCCTTTGCTATCCCGTGCGGGATGCTGTCGGATTCCACTGTTTCCCGGACGGTAATTCCCTTCAGGTAAGGTTTGTCAATAAAAGACTCGAACCTTTGGTGTGCCAGCTTCATGAAAAATATGGCTTCCGGGAGTTCACTCGTTTCTTCGGTTGCCAGGTGAACCGGAAGGTCCAGCACATGCAGAAGGTATATTTCCGAGCCGAACTGCCGGGCCAGCCAGGCTGCAGCATCGAGCGCAAATTCCGCCTCGTCTGAAAAATCGGTGGGAACTAAAATGCGTTTCATCATATATGAAATTTGCAATTTCATATTAAAGGTACGAAAAAAATGGCGGAAAGTGTAAGGGACTTGCGATGGCCGCAACGGTTTTCTGTATACGCCAAAACCGGGTCAGCGGGAAAAATATGAAACCCCTGAATTTACACATTGCACATCACATCTCACATTTAGTGCCTTTTTTTGTGAAATATTTTATTACATTTGGACAGCTAACCGATTTTATATGATTACACATATTCAAGGAAGATTGATAGAGAAAAACCCTACTGATGTAGTCATAGATTGTAATGGAGTAGGTTATTTTCTGAATATTTCACTGCATACCTATTCCAGAATATCTGATAATGAACAATTAAAACTCTATACGCATCTTCACGTCAGGGAAGATGCTCAGACACTTTTTGGTTTTGCCGATAAGTCGGAACGCGATGTTTTCCGGCTTTTGATCTCGGTCTCGGGGATAGGTACCAGTACGGCCCGTACGCTCCTTTCTTCCTTAACCCCCGTTCAGGTGAGAGATGCCATAACTGCAGACGACGTGGCCGTTATACAGAGTGTTAAAGGTATAGGGGCCAAAACCGCACAGCGCGTCATACTGGACCTCAAGGATAAGGTGCTGAAAATATACGGCGGCGAAGAAATTTCTGAGGATAAGGGCAATACAAACAGGGAAGAAGCGTTATCAGCATTAGAGGTACTGGGCTTTGCCCGGAAACAATCCGAAAAAGTTGTTGATAAAATTGCCAAGGGATCACCGGATTTAAGTGTTGAAGGGATTATCAAAAACGCGCTTAAAATGCTATAGTAAATTTTGAAAACAACTACCAACCTGGAAAAAACATATACACCGTTAAGAGTTTTTTTTTGGCCCCTTTTCTTACTCTGTGCTACGGTTTCTCTGGCACAGGAAAGATCGGATACCCAATCACAGGACTCTGTACAAACCGGAGGTGTGCCCGGAGAAATAAGGTTGAAAAACCCGGGAAGTATTTCTTCGAAGTATACCTATGATCCGGTTATGGACATGTATATCTATTCGGAATCCATAGACGGTTTCGATATAGACCATCCTGTTATTCTTACCCCTGAAGAATTTCGTGAGCTCGTTCGTAAGGAGGGCATGAAAAGCTATTTCAAGCAGAAGACGGATGCTATTTCCGGGCGGAAAGAAGGCAGTGAGGAAGCACAGAAAGACCTCTTGCCCAATTTCTATGTGAATTCCGGCTTTTTCGAATCCATTTTCGGAGGGACTAACATTGATATCGTCCCGCAGGGATCGGTAGCCGTCGACCTGGGCATATTGTACAACAAGAATGATAATCCTTCCTTTTCACCGAGAAACCGAAGTTCCATAACCTTCGATTTCGACCAGAGGATCAGCATGAGCCTTTTGGGGAAGGTAGGTGAAAAATTATCCGTTACGGCCAATTACGACACACAGGCCACCTTCGATTTTCAGAACCTTATTAAGCTGGAGTATACCCCGACCGAGGACGACATTATCCGGAAAATAGAAGTGGGTAATGTGAGCATGCCGCTCAACAGTTCCCTGATCACCGGGGCCCAGAGCCTGTTTGGAGTAAAGACCGAATTGCAATTCGGGAAAACCCGTGTAACCGGCGTGTTTTCCGAGCAGCGTTCTGAAACCAGGTCGGTAGTGGCCCAGGGCGGCGGGACTGTAGATGATTTTGAACTCTTCGCACTGGATTATGACGAAGACCGCCACTTTTTTCTCTCCCACTTTTTTCGTGACCAGTATGACCAGGCCCTGGAAAATTATCCTTTCATCAATAGCCAGGTACAAATTACGAGAATAGAGGTCTGGGTGACCAACCGGGGCCAGCGAACGGAAAACATAAGGAACATTGTGGGTATACAGGACCTCGGCGAAGTCGACCCCCTGAATACCCGGATCAATACCAATGCCCCGCCCGGGTTCTTTAATGCCGGAACGGGAGGATTACTGCCCAGAAACGGGGCGAATGATTATGATCCGAGGGAAATAGGGGGAACCTCCGTGCTTACCGAACAGATACGTGACGTTGCTACCGTACAGTCGGGTTTTGGTCCCCTGAGTTCCATTGTTAACCAGGGATACGACTATGCCATTCTCGAGAATGCCCAGAAACTGGTGCAGGGAACCGATTTTACCCTGAATGCCCAACTGGGATATATTTCCCTTAACCAGCGGCTCAGCAATGACGAAGTCCTTGCGGTAGCCTATCAGTATACGTATCGCGGACAAGCCTACCAGGTGGGGGAATTTGCCAATGACGGTGTCAATGCTACCGAGTATGAAACGGGAACCAACGGACAGGTCATAGCCGTAAACAACCAGAGCCTGATCGTAAAACTGCTGAAGAGTAATATCACCAATGTGTCCGATCCCATATGGGACCTGATGATGAAAAACATTTATGCCACCGGGGCATACCAGCTCAGCCAGGAAGATTTTAAACTGAATATCCTCTATACCGACCCTTCGCCCATAAACTACATAAAACCTGTGGACGAATCCTCATGGCCTTCCGGTCTGCAGGACAGGATACTCCTGGATGTGTTTAATTTCGACCGCCTCAATGCTTATAACGATCCACAGAACGGTGGCGACGGTTTTTTTGATTACCAGCCGGGAATAACCATTGCCCCCCAAACCGGGCGGATCATATTTACCAAGGTGGAACCTTTCGGGGAATTCCTGCACGAAGTGCTCGGGGGAGGTAATTATAGCCAGCCGGACTCCTATAACCCCAACCAGCAGAAATACGTGTTCCGGAACATGTATGAACTCACCAAAGCAGCAGCACTTGAAGACAGTGACAAGAATAAATTCCAGCTCAAGGGAAAGTATAAATCTGAAGGAGGGGACGGTATTCCCATCGGGGCTTTCAATGTGCCCCAGGGCTCCGTAAAAGTCACTGCCGGCGGGAGAAGACTTCAGGAAGGTATCGATTTTACGGTCAATTACCAGACAGGAACCGTGCATATCCTTGACGAAAGTCTCAAGGCCTCTAATGTTCCCATTGAGGTTTCTGTGGAAAACAATGCCATATTCGGGAGGCAGACCCGCAGGTTTGCCGGGATTAACATAGAACACCAGTTCAATAAGAACTTAATGCTCGGCGCAACGCTGTTGAACATGAGCGAAAAGCCCCTTACGCAAAAAGCCAGTTACGGGCTCGAACCCGTGAACAATACCATCTTCGGTATTAACGGGAACTTTTCTACTGAACTCCCGTTCCTGACCCGTTGGGTAAACAAATTGCCGAATATCGATACTGATGCACCCTCTAACTTGTCGGTAAGGGGAGAATTTGCCTATTTGCTTCCCGGTTCGCCCAAGAACGATAACTTTGACGGTGAAACCACGGTTTATGTAGATGACTTTGAAGGTGCGCAAACCCTTATTGACATGCGGGCGCCGCTGGCATGGTCACTGGCCAGTACACCGCTGGAATTCGTTCCGGGGGAAGAGCTGTACGGAAGTTCTCCCGACGACCCGGAAAACCTGAGGAACGGATACAAGCGATCAAAAATGGCCTGGTACACCATAGATCCGATATTTTACACCTCACAACGACCGTCGGGGATAAGTAACGACGATATTTCAACCAACCAGACCCGGCGGATATACATCGACGAGATATTTCCCGAAGTGGACCTGTCCCAGGGAGAGACCACGGTGCAGTCTACGCTCGACCTTGCTTATTACCCCGATAGAAAGGGACCCTATAACAACAACCCCGAAACCGACTTTGAGAACCTGATCCCGGAAGAACGCTGGGGCGGTATTATGCGCGGACTTTCCAGTACCAACTTTGAACAGGGCAATGTGGAATATATCCAGTTTTGGGTAATGGACCCTTATGTAGAAGGTACGGAGGGTAACGGGGGGGAACTGGTGTTCAACCTCGGTAATATTTCCGAAGATATACTTAAAGACGGTAAAAAACAATACGAGAACGGCCTTCCGGGTGTGGGAAGTACCGATTTGGTGTCGGAAACATCCTGGGGGCAGGTGCCTTCCGCACAGTCGCTGGTATATGCCTTTGATGCCGAAACGCAGAACCGGGCACTGCAGGATATAGGACTGGACGGTATGGACGATGCGGCGGAAGCGACGATTTTCACCAACAATTCCGGGGAAGACCCGGCGTTGGACAATTACGAATATTACATCAGTGCCAGCGGGAGTATCCTGGACCGTTATCTGAACTACAATAATCCCCAGGGCAACTCGCCGGTAAATGTGGGCAATAATAACCGGGGGTCTACAACAGAGCCCGATGTGGAAGATGTCAACGGAGACGGAACCATGAATACCATAAACAGCTATTATGAATACCGCATCCCCATAAAACCGAATATTCAGCGGTCAGACCGGTACGTTTCCGACATAAAGGAAGTGGAGCGGAAAATGCCCAATAACACAATGGTAAGTGCAAGATGGATACAATTCAAGATACCCGTTAAGGAATTTGACAATGCCGTGGGCGGTATTTCCGATTTTCGTTCCATGAGCTTCATGCGGATGTACCTGACGGGATTCAGTGAAGATATCGTATTGCGTTTAGGGACCCTTGACCTGGTAAGGGGCGATTGGCGGACGTATACCAGGAGCCTCCGGCCCGAAACGGACTCCGACCCTACTGACGACGGTACTACGGTAGAGGTGAATACGGTCAATATCGAAGAAAACGAACAGCGCAGACCGATTCCCTACAGGCTCCCTCCCGGGGTAGTGCGTGAACAGCTCACCAACAACAATATGGTAGTCCGGCAGAACGAACAGTCCCTGTCATTTGCCGTATGCGGTCTGGAAGCGGAAGACTCCAGGGCGGTGTACAAAAATGTGGACATGGATATGCGGCAATATAAACGACTGAAAATGTTCCTGCATGCCGAAGCCTATAAGAACAATCCGTTAAGAGATGGCGAACTCGTGGCTTTTCTGCGTATAGGAACTGACTTTTCGGAAAACTTTTATCAGGTGGAGGTTCCCCTGGAAGTAACCCGCCCCGGAGCGTCTACTTCTGAAGAAGTCTGGCCCGATATCAACAATATGGAGGTGCCGCTGAGCATCTTCTCCAAAATAAAATCGGAAGGAATTGCCAATTCCACACTTTCGGAACTGGTGTTTTACGACGAAGAAGGAAACCAGGTTGAAGAATTCGACCCCAGGGAATCCGGAGAACTCAGGCTGGGGATCAAGGGAAACCCCTCTCTCGGGAGTATCCGGGCCATTATGGTCGGGGTGAAGAACGTTGCGGGTAACCGCATGTGTGGTGAAGTATGGTTCAATGAACTCCGGCTGTCTGAACTAGACAATAAAGGAGGATGGGCCGCCATAGCACAGGTAGATGCCAACGTGGCCGATTTTGCCAATGTCTCCGCCACAGGAAGCATGAGTACTTCGGGTTTCGGTGCCATAGACCAAAGGCCCAATGAAAGAAACCGGGAAGATGTGGTGCAATACGGAGTTAACACCAATGTAAATTTCGGACAGCTCATGCCAAAGAACTGGGGCATCCAGATCCCGTTTAATTACAGCGTCTCCGAAGAGCTCATTACCCCGGAATTCGATCCGGTATATGAAGACCTCAAGTTGCAGGACAGAATAGATGCAGCAGCCACACAGGATGAAAAAGATGCCATTAGAACCCGGGCGGAAGACTATACGAAGCGGAGAAGTATTAATTTGATAGGGGTCCGGAAAAACAGAGGCGAAGAACAGAAACAGCGGGTCTACGATATAGAGAACTTCACGTTTAATTATTCGTATAATGAGATGAACCACAGGGATTTTGAAGTCGAAAATCTGCGCGACCAGAATATCAGGACCGGGTTTACGTATAATTATAATTTTAAGCCCGCCGAGGTGGCGCCGTTCAAAAAATCCGACTCCATATTGCGAAGCAGGTACTGGCAGTGGCTCAAGGATTTTAATTTCAATCCGCTGCCGACCAACATCTCGGTCAATTCGAACATCACCAGGACTTTTAACGAACAGCAATTCCGGGCGGTTCGGGTAGATGGTGTGGATTCTGACGAACAACTCGGCCTGCCCACATTGCAACAGCGGAATTTCCTTTTCGACTGGCAGTACACCATCAATTATAATATTACCAAGTCATTGCGCCTGAACTTTACGGCCTCCAATTACAATATCGTCCGTAATTATTATGATAAAGACGAAGATGATAATACCATTATACGTGAAGACTTTAGCATTTGGGACGGTTTCTGGAATACGGGAGACCCCAACAGGCATACCCAGCAGTTACAGATAAATTATGAATTGCCCTTCAGTAAAATACCCTTCCTCAATTTTATTGAGGCGAATTATACCTATACCGGAGATTTTGACTGGCAACGCGGGAATGACGTGATCAACGAGATAGCCGAGGGGAATGTGAATACCGTACAGAATGCTTCTACCCATGTGCTTAACGCGTCCATGGGCATGGACCGTTTCTACAATTATCTCGGGCTCAAAAAGGAACAGCAGGCTGCTCCGCGAAGACGAAGGGCCGGGCCTGATGCCTTGGGTGCGGACACTGCGGAAGAAGAAACGGAGAAGAAAGAATCCGGGCTGGCCAACGCAGCTCTCGATCTGCTTACCATGGTAAAACGCATCGATGTAAGTTATACGGATAACAGGGGTAAGGTGTTGCCGGGATATACCGAGTCTATTGGTTTTATAGGAACGCTCCGGCCATCCTGGGGCTTTGTGTTCGGCAGCCAGTCCGACATACGTTATGAAGCCGCGAGAAAAGGATGGCTTACGCAGTTTCCGGAACTCAACCAGCAGTATATGGAGCGGAACAGTACACAACTGAATATCACGGCCAACCTGGAGCCCACTCCCGACCTTACCATAGACCTGGTAGCCAACCGCCAGTATGCCGACAGCTATACGGAAAATTTTGAAGTGACCGATGATCTGGAATACCAAAGCCTTCTGGGGAATAAATACGGTGATTTTTCCATATCCACCGTGCTTATTAAATCGGCCTTCAGCAAGAGTGATGAGGTCAATTCGGAAACTTTCGAAAAATTCAGGGAAAACCGCCGGGCGGTGGCCGATCGCCTCGCAACGCAACGGGGAATTGATCTTAACGATCCGGATAACCTGGACGATGAAGGTTATCCCAAGGGATACGGAAAAAATAATCAGGCGGTGTTACTACCTGCCTTCCTCGCGGCATATACCGGTAAAAGTGTGGACAAGATCAGCCTGGGGGCATTCCGGGATGTGCCTATTCCTAACTGGACGCTGAAATATACAGGGCTTATGCGGCTGGACTGGTTTAAGAACCGCTTCAGGCGGTTTTCTCTCGGACACGGGTACAGGGCCAGTTATAGCGTCAATTCGTTCCGGTCAAATCTGGAATACAGTAGGCAGAATCCGGACAAGATTGATCAGTCCGGCAACTTTATGAATGAGTTGCTCTATACCAATGCCACTCTTGTAGAGCAGTTCAATCCCCTTGTCCGTGTGGATTTTGAAATGAAAAACTCTGTTAACGTACAGGCCGAAATAAAGAAAGACCGGGCGCTGTCACTCAGTTTCGACAACAACCTGCTTACCGAGACCGTCGGGAAAGAATATATCCTCGGTCTGGGATACAGGTTCAAGGAGGTACCCTTTACCACCAGTATAGGCGGAACGCGACAAACCCTGAAAGGAGATATTAACCTGAAGGCCGACCTCTCCCTGCGGGATAATATTACCATCATCAGGAACCTTGACCTGGACAACAACCAGGTGACTTCCGGGCAGACCATCTGGAGCATAAGGTTTACGGCCGATTATGCACTTACCAAAAACTTTACCACATTGTTCTTTTACGACCATACGTTCTCCAAATATGCGGTTTCCACAGCCTATCCGCAGACCACTATACGATCCGGTATAACATTGCGTTATAATTTTGGAAATTAGGAGTGATGTGATTTCAGGTTTCCGGTTCAAGCCGCGACCTGCAACTTTTAGCCCCCTGAATATTTTTAACGCAGTTAAGTTTTGGATTAAAATACTTTAAAAGTTACATTTGTCGCAAAATAATATATAATACGTTACCAAATGAACATACCATCTGAATTAAAGTATACCAAAGACCACGAATGGGTCAGGATAGAGGGCGATATCGCTACTGTAGGGGTTACCGATTTCGCACAAAGCGAGTTGGGAGATATTGTTTATGTGGAAGTAGAGACCCTGGACGAAACCCTGGAAAAGGATGAGGTTTTTGGTACGGTAGAGGCCGTAAAAACAGTATCAGATCTGTTTTTGCCGCTTTCCGGGGAAATCGTTGAGTTCAATACCGCACTGGAAGAAGAACCGGAAAAAGTGAACTCCGATCCCTACAACGATGGTTGGATGATAAAAATAAAGATTAATAATCCTGCAGAGGTGGAAGCGTTGTTGAGCAGTGAGGCATACAAAGAATTGGTTGGCGCATAGGAGAACGGTATTTTTGGTGCTCGCGATCGGGTGGGTCCTTACCGTCACTACCCTGAGCCTGATGCCCTCGTCCGGGCTGCCCGGGATATCCTTCCCTCATCTGGATAAAATAGTCCACTTTGTATTTTACTATGTATTTTTTATATTGTGGTACGGTGCTTTTTGTAAGGAAAACCCGTTTTATACCATAAGTTACAAGGCGCTGGCCTTATCTTTTGTGCTTGCGGCCGTTTATGGTATAATTGTTGAGGTATTACAATATACGATGAATTACGGCCGTGCGGGAGATATTGAAGATGCATTGGCCAATACGGCGGGAATAATATGTGGTATTTTTACGGTTATTCTTATAAAAGCCATAAATAAAACGACAAAAAGGGCAAATTAGTTGCTTTCAATTCAAATAAATATTTAAATTAGCGACCGGTAAATAAACCGGGAAGGAAGATGTGACCGGATAAAGTATCCATAATGGGTTACTTTCATGACGGACGACCATAAAAAGTAAACCAAACGATAAAATTTGAATCAATGAAACCTAAAAAGAATCCAAAAGCCGATCTCACCAGGAATAGCGGCCTCTATTTTGCGATAGGGTTGGCTTTAGTGTTGTTTCTCACCTGGCGGGGTTTGGAGTGGAAAAAGTATGACAAGGATGAAGCATTCAATTATAAGATGGATGTAGATGAAGAACTGGAGGAAGAGATTCCGATTACGGAAATGCTGAAGACACCGCCGCCACCGCCACCGCCACCGGCCGCTCCCGAAGAGATTGAAGTGGTTGAAGACGAAGAGGAAGTAGAGGAAACAGTGATAGAATCTACCGAAACCAGTCAGGATGAAGTGATCGAAGTGGAAGATGTTGAAGAGGTGGAAGAACCGGTAGATGTGGATGTACCTTTTGCGGTGATTGAAGACGTTCCTGTATTTCCCGGATGTGAAGATGCCAAGGATAAAAGGGCTTGCTTCCAGGAAATGATGCAAAAACATATCCGTAAACACTTCCGTTACCCGGAAATCGCCCAGGAAATGGGTGTGCAAGGAAGGGTAGCAGTGATGTTTACCATAGATAAAGACGGAAGTATTACCAATATAAGAATGCGTGGACCGGATAAGAATCTGGAGAAAGAAGCGCAGCGGATCATAAGCAAACTGCCGAAAATGACCCCCGGAAAACAAAGGGGCAGAGCGGTAAGGGTTCCGTTTAGTATTCCGATTACTTTTAGGTTGCAATAATATATAATACCGATATAAACTTTTAAAGCCTGTCTTGTTTTAGACAGGCTTTTTTTGTGCCTTTCAAGATGTTCCTGCCCGTGTTTATAGAGATTGTGCTAAAAAGTGATCACACAAAAATTACCGTAACGTGCGAATCCGGAAATGAAAAACAGGCTCTTTCACATGTTCGAAAAGGACAACCTTATTTAACGTGGATAATGGATAAGCAAAAAACTCCTCCTACTTCAGCTTCGCTCAGCACAGGCCTTGAGAAGAGGGGGCGCTTGCCGGACGGGGAGTTTGACCAGTCCCAAATCCCGGGCATACTTCTAATTTTTTGTGTTTTTCCAATGGCTTGGGATTTCAAACCCTCCGACCAGACTGAAGTCTGCCCACCTCCCTTCATCTCAAGGGAGGAGCTTGTTTGACGGCACAAACAAGGGGTGTAATTTTGAAATGCTTTTGATTCATAGCGTTTAAACATTATTCACGTTATTCAGGCATGCTCATTCCTATAACCTGCAACATCTGATAATTTCCCGACTCAAGGCTCCACAATTTTTGATCCCGGTTCCATTTCGGCTTGCAACAATTTAAGTCCTGTGACTTAACAGGCTTAGGTCTCATATCCGAAATCAAACCATGCCCACAACTTTCGGGATTGATCTGTTTCAGGCTAAATATGAATGATATGATATTGGTAAACAGTATGTTATAGGTGTTAAAGTTTTTTCGAACCGGGCTGTGGTACAGTTGTTGAAGCGGTGAAACAAACACTGCAAAAAGTGGTGCTTCACCTGCAGTTCATCATTAACCTTAAACTTTAGCATATGATACCAAAGAAAAACCCGAAAGCCGACCTGGCCAGGAACAGCGGACTGTTCTTTGCCCTTGGCATGGCCGTTGTGCTGTTCCTTTCCTGGAAAGGGCTGGAATGGAAAAAATACGATAAAAAGGAATTCGTTACCCCGGTAACCCCCGTTGAAGATTTTCCCGGGGAAAAAGAGGTCCCTGTAATTGACTTGAATACACCGCCCCCGCCACCACCGCCACCGGCTGTTATCCCTCCTGATTTTGAACCCGAAGATAATGATACGGAAAAGAAGGAATCCCCGATAATGTCTTCTGATGATGTCCTGGACGATCCGGTAGATATAGACGATATTCCGGTGACTGATGAGGTGAATCCCGATGAAACAATATCCATTACCCTCGTCGAGAACGTGCCGGTGTTCCCCGGCTGTGAAGATGCGGAGGACAAGTTGAAATGTTTCCAGGAAAAAATGATATCGCACGTGAGGAAGAATTTTCACTATCCCGAACCGGCACAGGAAAGAGGGATAGAAGGAAAGGTATATGTGGCTTTTATCATCGATAAGGAAGGTAATATTACCGGAGTGAAAATGCGGGGCCCGGATCAAAGCCTGGAAAAGGAAGCGGAACGCATAATTAACAAACTGCCGAAAATGACCCCGGGAAAACAAGGAAGCCGGGCGGTTCGTGTTCCCTTTAGTATTCCGATTACTTTTAAATTACAATAAATGTAGTATGGATTGCAGGTATAAGTACTATTTTTTATATAGAAAAATATGTTTTGTTAAAAATTTTAGAAATGAAAAAGAAATTAGTACATTTACGATCGCATGACTACCCTGGTTGAGTAGTGATAAATATTTTTCATAATCAGATAGAGCCTTCCGAAGTTTTCCGGAGGGCTTTTGTCTTTTCCGTCCCGGGTAAAATTCTTCGTTGTCTTCGGTTACCGTCTTAAAAAGTTGAGGATGATGCAAAAATTATTGTAACTGTTGATCCGGAAATGAAAGGGTGTTACGTATCGCAGGTTGCATTACTTTAAATCCCGGTTCCGTTTCGGCTTGCAACTATTTTTAATTCCTGCGTCTGAGGTCATATGTCTCATATCTGAAATCAGACTTTACCCGTAACTTTTGGGATTGATCACTTATTCCCGTATGTTGTGATTGATTTTCAATTATCTTTGAAAAGAGAGTTGCCCGGACTATGTACGTTCCGCAGTATGGTTTCCCTTTGTGAAAGTGGAAACTCCGGGCACCTTTTCCGGCTATGAATACAGATCAGTTACAAACTTATGATGTTTTTTGATCCGCACGAAAGTTTTCTGATTATCGTGTCCGTTCTGGGGACTGCGATCTGTTTTAACCTGGCCTTGTATTTCGGTTATCACAAAAGGGCGGCCTATCTATTTTTTGCTTTTTATTGCCTCTTTCACATTTTCAAGATTTATCTCAAGACCTTTCCGGAAGGAGAAAAGCTCGTCCCGTTCATTCCTCTTACGGCAGCACACTATATTTATCTTTCGGTTCTTCTGGGGATGTTGTCATTACAAATATTCCTGATGTATCATTTTGCCCTGCCGCATAAAAAATACAGTATCGCGGTTCTTTCGGGGATTACTTTCTTTTCCTTTTTCCTGTTGGAGGAAGGTGTTTATATAACCATCGGCCTGGGCATTGCACTTTTGCAAACTTTGTGGGCCTGGAGAAATAAAAGGGATGTCGGGGTTATTCTTGTCGGCGTCCTTGGCTTTTCCACCTGTGTTTTACTCCGGGGATTCGGATACATGCCGTATGGCTATTTTGTGGGGATCATTTTCTTTATTTTCTGTATGTTTTTATCCGTCGGGATCGAACTTTCCAGGCAAAACCGGGAACACAAGCAGGCATTATTGCGGTCGTCCCGGCTGGAAAACCAGTTGCTCAAAAAAAGTATCCAGCCGCATTTCCTGTTCAACTCCTTAACTTCATTACAGGAACTTATTGAGACCGACCCGGTTAAAGCCGGTAATTTTGTAGATGACCTGTCGGGAGAATTTGAGCTTTTTTCCAGGATAAGCCATAAAAAGCTCATAAGGATACGGGACGAACTGAAACTGATAAACCACTACCTGGGCATTATGGCCGTAAGGAAGAACATAAAATTTAATCTGGATACCGTAAACCTGGATGAGGCAGACCGCATTCCGCCCGGTGTTTTCCTGACACTCGTAGAGAATGGCATTACACACGGCTATGAAAACGGGGAGACCGGAAACTTCAGAATAAGTAAAAAAGAGAGCAAGGCCTTCCGGCAGTATGAAGTGTTCAATGACGGGACAATTACGGATAAAAATACTGCTCAAGGCATGGGGCTGCAATATGTGATCTCCAGGCTGGAAGAATCGTACGGTGAAAACTACGATTTCGTTTCTTCCCCCTGTTCCGGTGGCTGGGTGTCCGTGATAAAAATATTTTCATGATACGTATCCTGATCTGTGAAGACGAAGTGCTTATTTCCAACCGCCTGGCACGGTTTATCAGGGAAGTCATGTCCGGACCTGTACAGATAGACTGTGTGTATACCCTGGGAGAAACGGAAGAGTATTTAAACAACAGGAAAATCGATCTCCTTTTTCTCGATTTGAACCTGCACGGCAGGGACGGATATGAGGTCCTGGAAAAATTTGTGGCGGGGGCTTTCCATACCATTGTGGTTTCTGCCTATACCGACCGGGCCATAGAGGCTTTTGAGTACGGTGTCGTAGATTTTATAGGCAAACCTTTTAAAAAAGAACGCATAGCCAAAGCCATAAGCCGTTATCTCGAAGGAGTCCCTCCCGGCGAAAGAAACCTGAAACGCCTGGTAACCAAAGCGCGGAAAGGATTGGAATTTGTAGAAACAGCGAGTGTAAAGTACATAAAAGCTGCCGGTATTTATGCCGAACTTCACCTATTGAAGGGAGAGGCAAAACTATATGATAAACCCCTCAGCCAGTTGGCAAAAATATTGCCCGGGAATTTTTGCAGGGTACACAAGTCCTATGTGGTGAATATGGAAAAAGTACGGGCAGTCCGGAAAAGTAAGCCCAATAGCTTTTTACTGATACTCAGGTCAGGAGAAGAAATACCGCTCAGCAGGAACCGGAAAAAAGAGATCATCGAGCGCTTTTCGCTTCATTAACATCGTTTTTACCATACAAAAGCTTATACTACACTTCGGAAGTTTTCCCCTTTTTTCCGGCATTGTTTTCTTTTCCTTTGGTGGAAAATAAGAGCGTCATGGAAAAATATAACCGCAGAAAGTGGCTTGCAGATACCACGTTGCAGGTTTTGTTGAGGAGTCCAGGGCCAAAAACCGGACCTGTATTGATTTCACGACAAACGCACTTAAAAAACTCGGTTTGCAAACAGCAAAATCCCATACCAACTTTCTGTATTTCGAACCCGAAGGATACCCGGGGAATTTCAGGGAAGCCATGAAAAAACACAATATTCTGGTGAGCAACCTTACCACTGACAATAAAGAAAAAATAAGGGTGAGCATGGGAACCGGGACCGAAATGGAAACTTTTGTGAAAGTTATCAGACAAATTTTGAAATAATTTTAAAAAACTGAAAAATGCAACGATTCAAAAACAAACATTTATGCCTTGTGGTATTTTTTGTCTTAATGGCCGTGACATCCGTGCAGTCTTACGCACAGGCGGCAGACAGTTTATACCGGCAAGTGTGTAGGCCCTTGAATTATTACCTGGAAGGCGGTACGAACAATGATTTTGACGTACTTAAAAAAGCCTTTCATACCAACGCCACCATGAAATTTATGAGTGCCGACGAATATAAGGAAGTAAACGCCCTGGACTTTTTCAGGGAAAAGATCAAACCGGGGCCGCCACAGGACAGGATAACCAGGATAGTGTCTGTCAGCGTATCCGGAAATGCTGCCAGTGCCCGGGTGGAAGCCGAGTATGAGGATTTTACCTTTATAGACTATATGAACCTCCTTAAAACAGGAGAGGAGTGGAAAATCGTAGGTAAAATATTTTACAAAAGGGAAACGTCGGAATAAATTCGGCAATGATGTATTATTAAAAAGTCAGTATATGAGAAGAGTGATATTATTTTCGGTGTTTATGTGCATTACTCTGGCCTCCGGTTATGCCCAAGGTAAGGTATTTGCCTTTTTTGAGTATGATATAAGGGAAGGAATGAAGGCGTCCTTTATAAACGGTTATGCCAAAGACCTGGAATGGCAGCAATCACAAGGTGATGACTGGTGCTGGGCAGGCTGGTTTGTATTGAACGGGGATCGCCGGGGCCGTTTTATAGATGCCACCCCGGATCACACCTGGAAAGATTTTGACAACTGGAAAATAGATGCTTCAGAAAATTCCCGTCATAACAGGATACACTGGCTGCCTTATGTGGAGAACCCTTCGGGGTCGTACAGGGAGGTTATGGAAAGGTATAGCAGTTATGCGAAGAAGTGGTATCGAAGCAAGTATTTACAGGTGTATTACATGCGGATGCATAGCGGAGAGGTCGCCGGATCAAATCAATTTCTGAGCGATCTGAAACCGCTGCTCGAAGATAAACTGCAGGGCAGGCCGTTTGTGTGGATGAAGACCGTTTCCGGGGGAGACCCGGATACCTACCTGTTGTTTGTGGGGCTGAACAAGCTGGAAGACCTGCAACTTTGCAGTGAGCTGTTCCGGGAGTATTCTTCCGGAAAGGAGAACCAGGGGAAAAGGGCAGTAAAAGAAATAATATCGGAATTATGGGGATACAGCGATAAACTGAGTTTGTTTCCCGGCCGGAAATAAAAAAGCCGGACTCATATTCCGGCTTTTTGTGATATGTTCCGGGATTATTTCTGATTGTACGGGATGTAGTTCTCCCATTCCCAGGGTGTATAAGTGTCGGCCAGGGCCACTTCCAGGAGTTCTTTAAAGATGCTTTCACCGTTATCGCTGTTGGTCATCATCAGGATGCCTTGTCCCGTCTTTGGGAAAATGATAGAATAATGCTGAAAACCATCACCATGCCCTTCTTTAAATGCTCCGGTCCCGTAAGGCGATTGTAACAGTCCCCAGCCCAGTCCATAGCTGAGGGAAATGTCGTCGTTTAATGTGGAATCCTTTTGTGATAGCGGACCAAATTGTCTTACGGACCGAATCCGTATCCGGGGAGTAAATATTTTATCCCGGGATGCCCTGGAAATAATTTTGTTTTGCAAAACGGCTTCCATGAATTTTGTATAGTCCTCCGGAGTGGTTTCCAGTGTACTCCCTCCTCTGGGTTCGTTGTCCTTGTCTTTTTTATACGGTTTTCCGCTGGGGGAATGCCCGAAGGCAAATTCTTTTTCGAAGGAAGGCAGCCATTTGTAACTCGATCTTTTCATTTTAAGAGGAGTGAATATTTTTTCCCGAGCCAGTTCTTCCAGGCTCTTTCCCAAAAGTTTCTCAAGGACAACCTGTAAATAAACAAAGCCTTCACCGGAATAGCTGTAGCGGGTTCCGGGTTCAAAGTGAACCCTTAGTTTTTTATCTTCTTCAAACCAGCGCCAGTTTGGGAAGCCCGTGGTATGGGCAAGGCACATCCGGGCAGTGATCCCGGCGTATAACGTATCCGTTTGTAGATCGGAAAAATCGTCGTGCCTGGAAGTCCGGGGTTCGTATTGGAATATTTTCTTCGGAAGGCAGGATTCCAACGGAGTATCCAGGGCTATGACCTGTTCTTCGACCAATTTCATTACAAGTATGGAAAACACAGCTTTGCTCAGGGAAGCCCCGTACATGTTTGTAGTATCGTGAAGTGGTAATTTCCGGGAGTAATCCCTGTACCCGAAGGTCTTTTGATAGTGTTTGCGGTTATCGTTAAAAATGGTGACCGACATACCGTGTACTCCGGCATCTTCCATAAGTTGTTTTATTTTTGAGGTCAGGGAATCCCCGGAAATTACAGATCCGTCAAGGCGCGTAATATCAGTGTGATCGGGAGTACCTGTTTTGCATCCGCCCGTGCTGAATAAGAAGAACATTGCAATGATTGCGGCGCCATTAGCAGCTTTCTTTTTACCCGATTTCAGAAAGGGCAGGGATAAGGGGTAATAACATTTTTGATCCCTTACGGCAAACAGAATGTTGATAACCATGACGATCACGGCATAGGGAATTATGGCCATAAACAGGAAGAAACCCCATTTTTCAACGGTAATTAATGCTATAAATGACAGGAAGAACAAGATGGTCATGGTGATCTGGAAATTGACAATGGCCCTTCCGTGTATATCGTAAACCCGGTTATCTTCCCTTTTGTGAATCCACAAAAACAAGGGGAAAAGGATATTGCAAAGGGGAAGGACCATTCCCAGTACCGGAGTGCCGTGAAGCAACAACAACCATTTCTTTTGGATGGACTCCTGTTTGGGGTTTTCCAGGATAATGAGATCATCAACCTCAATTTCCAGTGCCGATGCCAGTAATTTTACGGTTTGGAGATGTGGATTGACTTCTCCCTTTTCGATGCGCTGAATGGTACGTACGGTAACTTTGGTTTTTTCGGAGAGTTCTTCCTGGGTGTATCCTTTTAATTTCCGTTGATAAACCAGGTTCCCGGCCAATGATGGATTTTCCATGATATGCGTTGTTTGTTTTGGACAAAGCTATGAAGAGGCTCTTGTTTTTAGCACGACATATCCGTGTCATGTACCTGTCATTTGAGGTGTAATGTGTTGTAGAAGATAAAGATATAGAAAATGAAGGCGTTTTTACGCAGGATTTTTTGCTTTATGGCAATTTTTCTTTCTGTGCACAGGCAATGCAAATTTTGCCCGTCTCACAATTTTTAATTCTTACATCTTATTATAGTCATAGATCATAGGTTTTACATCGGCTCAATCCTAAAAGTTGTGGACATTGTTGGTGTTCAGACGTCAACAGGACATAAGAGGTACGACCTGCGATTTATGATATGGTCCCTTTTTGTTACAGGTTTGTACTAACCTCAATTGAGAGTCATTTATTGCAGCCCTTGAGTAGTATAAAAAATTATAGTCTTGTTGCTGGGTTAACAGGTTAACGACAGGTTATTGAGTTCATGCGTGATGTCCAAATAAATAAATAGCTGAAATACAATTTAATAGCCTGAAAAAACCACTGTACCTTTCAGTACAGTGTGGTTTGGTTTTTAGTAAAAGGAGTCATGAAACCGGAAACGATCCCGGGTTTACGATGTATCGGCCTCACATACAACATTCAGTCAAAAAACATTTGTGTATGCGTGGCGAAACCAAAACCGGAAACTTACAACAAACGAAAAACCCCACAACCTTTGCCTCCTGATCCCTTACATCTCATATCTGAAATCCGTTTTTAAAGCATAAAAAAAGAGCATCAGAATTGATACTCTCATTTCAAAACCGTGGGTCATACTGGATTCGAACCAGTGACTTCCACCCTGTCAAGGTGACACTCTAAACCAACTGAGTTAATGACCCAAAAGAGAAAGGTTCCGGAGCCTCCGGAACCTTTTTACAGTCCGCGAGACGCATATCCCGGGCCAAATATACCAAAATATAATATATTAATCGTTTCAGGTAACGGTTATGTTACTGCTTAACTTCACTGGCCTGATAAATATCTTCTTCTGCTTTATATATTTTGAATTGCACATCATATTCTTCCGGGACATAGATGACGATGGGTAATTTCCCGTTGTACCTTACCATTTCAGGTTGGGCAGAAATAAATTGACGTACTGTTTTCTTATCAAGACAGGCCATTTGGGTAGATATGACATTTCCTTCGGTCTTGAAAATATAATAATTATACCCCCAACCCTGTAAGTCCTTTTTTTCTAAGGTACCTTGAAGACCGTGTTTGTTACAAGCGTCTACCTGTATCCATTTTCCGACGGTGAATTCTATTTTCTTATTGGTATCCTTATCGGAATAAGGAACTTCGATCACCATTTGCTTAAATCCTTTTTCAGGTTTGGGGTAAATAGATAAATCGGTTTTTGTTATGGATGATTGTCCCATAGCTATGGAGCTCAAGCACAAAAGTGCGACTAAAAATAAACCGGTTTGCTTAAATGCTACTGCTTTCATGATAACTGAGTTTTTACACATCCTACCAAAACCTATACCAAAATAGAAGGTTCCTTCGTTTGTTTTCCGAAAATTGTTCCCGATCCTTGACCCGTTTATTGGCTTATTTTATAAGAAAAATCCATTTTTTTCACGGAAAGCCCCGGGGTATAAAAAGCAAAAACCCCAGTGTTTACTGAGGTTCTTTCCGTAGTAGCGGGAGCTGGACTCGAACCAGCGACCTTCGGGTTATGAGCCCGACGAGCTACCTACTGCTCTATCCCGCGATGTTTGCGGTTGCAAAGATACAAGGTTTTTGTGATCTTGCAAACAAATACGGGATATTTTCAATACATAAATTTTTAAGGCTCCCGGAAGTATTGGCGGTTAGGTTTTTAAGCAAGCGGGAAACGGAAAGTTGCAGGAAAATTTTTGGCAAAATCCCAAGGGATTGGTTTTTTAAATAAAAATCACCTATTTTGTGCTGGTCTACTGCCTTTATGAGCATTGGCGTTTTTGTTTGATCAACATCTGTAAGCTGTTGTAGTTAATGATAGCAATAGGCTTATAATTCGATTTACCTCTATGGACAACTATGGCTTTCTCTCCGTTTTACCTCCGGTACTTGCAATTATTCTGGCGTTAAGGACAAAACAGGTTTACCTGGCGCTGCTCTTCGGGATCTGGTTTTCATGGGTGATCATGAGTGACTGGAATATTTTTACAGGAACACTGGCCACCATAGAGGGTTTTGTCAATGTGTTTAAATCACCGGGAAATACCAGGACCATTATGTTCAGTGCCCTGGTAGGCGCCTTGTTATTGTTTATTCAGTATTCAAGGGGAGTTGAAGGGTTTATTCACAAACTCAATAAACTCATTGTTTATTTTGAGAAAAAACAAAAGGGCTACAGCAGGGTTATGGTACAATTACTCGCCATGCTGACGGGAATCCTGCTCTTTGTGGAAACCAATATCAGCTCACTCACCGTAGGGACATTGTACCGCCCGGTCTTTGATCAACTTAAGATCCCTAGAGAAAAACTGGCGTATATCGCAGACTCTACTTCGGCACCCTCATCCATCCTCATTCCGTTTAATGCATGGGGGGCATTTGTCATGGGATTGTTGCTCACCCAGGGGATTGAAGCTCCTTTTTCCCTGATGCTTTCGTCCATTGCCTATAATTTTTATCCCCTGATCACCATACTCATAGTTTTTATAGTGATCGTTTCCAGAAAGGATATCGGCCCCATGGCTAAGGCGGAACAAAGGACCCGGGAGACAGGAATGCTGATGAATGAGAACGCCAAGCCCATGCTATCGAACAAAGTAACTTCTTTCGAAACCAAAAAAGGGGTCAAAGCCAGGGCGCTTAATATGATCATTCCCCTCGGGGTCATGGTGGTTATGATGCCTGTTAACCTGGCATATACCGGCTGGGATAAAGTGGAAGACGCCAACTCTTTTTCGGAGCACCTGTTCAGGTCTATCGGTCAGGGATCGGGGTCTTCTGCGGTGTTGTATGCCGTGATGGCGGCTATATTGACGGCGATGATCCTTTACAGGGCCCAGGGGATCATGAAAACAAAGGAAATGGTGGATATTACCTTAAAGGGGATCAGCGAACTTATGCCACTGGCATTACTGATGCTGCTTGCTTTTGCCATCGGGGATGCCTGTAACCAGCTGGGAACGGGAGAGTTTGTGGCCGATTTCTCCAGGGATTGGCTCTCCCCCGAATTCCTTCCGGCCATTATTTTCCTGATAAGTGCATTCATCGCTTTTTCCACCGGGACCTCTTGGGGTACCTTTGCCATTATGATGGCTATTGCCATCCCGATGGCCGAAATTCACCAGTCGGAACTGACCCTGGTGGTCGCGGCTACCCTCGGAGGAGGGGTTTTTGGCGATCATTGCTCACCCATTTCAGATACTTCCATCATATCCTCCATGGCTTCGGCGAGTGACCATATAGATCACGTTAATACCCAGCTTCCGTACGCGCTGATAGGTGGAATTTTCACTACGCTGCTTTACCTGGTTCTGGGGATGCTTTTTGTGTAAGTATCCGAAACAGGTATTATTTTATTACAAAAAAATCAGGAAAAAAGCAACATTTGTGTCCTGTGTTTTGTTAAAATTACTACTGTGTTATAAAATTGTTATCGAACACATTTGATTTTTGGTAAAAAATTTATTTCTTCGTAGAGCAATTTTGAAGCGAATCATATTTCATTAACAATAATATTCAGAGAAATGAGCTCAAGAAGGGATTTTATCAAAAAAACTGCGATAGCAGGAGCGGGTATTTCCGTAGTTCCCAATATGTCTTTCGGAAATATTTACGGAAAAGGCGATACCAAACTACGGCTGGCATTTATCGGGGTGGGACTCAGGGGTACCAACCATCTCAACAATGCACTGCAGCGGAAGGACCTTGAAATAACCGCTGTTTGCGATATAGATCCCGGGAGGATAAAGATCGCTTTGAAGAAAATAGAAGATGCCGGATTCAAAAAACCGAAAGTATTCGGAGATAACGAGTACGACTACCGTAACCTGTTGGAACTTAAAGAGGTTGATGCCGTGGTCATCGCCACGCCCTGGTTGTGGCATACCAGAATGGCCGTTGACGCCATGAAAGCCGGAAAATATACCGGGCTGGAAGTTTCCGCCGCCAATACGCTGGAAGAGTGCTGGGATCTTGTAAATACCCATGAAGAGACCGGATCTCACCTGATGATACTGGAAAACGTGAACTACCGCCGGGACATTCTCGCTGTATTGAATATGGTAAAACAAAACGTTTTCGGCGAACTGGTACATTTCCGTTGCGGATACCAGCACGATCTGCGTGAAGTAAAATTCAATGACGGAAAACAACCCTACGGAGGAGGCGTTGAATTCGGGGAAAAGGCCATTTCCGAAGCCAAATGGAGGACCCGGCATTCGGTGTTGAGAAACGGGGATATGTATCCTACACATGGCGTGGGCCCTATAGCCGTGATGAACGATATAAACCGGGGTAACCGTTTTGTATCACTGACCTCCAATGCTACCAAGGCCATCGGATTGCATAACTACGTAGTAAAACACGGGGGGAAAGACCACCCTAATGCCAAGGTGAAGTTTAAACAGGGCGATGTGATTACCACCACTATAGAAACTTCCAACGGGGAAACCATTATCGTAACGCACGATTGTAACCTGCCCAGACCTTATTCGTTAGGTTTCAGGGTACAGGGAGCCAACGGGCTCTGGGAAAATGACGGCGACCGGATATACATAGAAGGCAAATCCGAACCGCACCGCTGGGATTCCGATAAGGAATGGCTTGAAAAATATGACCACCCGCTGTGGCAAAAATACGGGGAGCACGCTACGGGGGCCGGACACGGCGGTATGGATTTCTTTGTGCTCAACGCCTTTGTAGAATCTGCCAAACGGAATACAGCACCACCGCTCGATGCTTATGATGCCGCGGCCTGGAGTGCCATCACTCCGCTTTCCGAAGCGTCTATAGAAAACAACGGAGAACCTCAGGATTTTCCTGATTTTACCAGGGGGCTGTGGGTTAAACGGCAGCCTTATAACTGGATGAAGGATACGTATTGATCCAACCACAGCTTTTAGCCGGGAGCTTTCCGGGTTAAAAGTTGCTTTCTTTTAAACTACTAACTCAAACTCAAATTTTTATGAAGAATGCATTAAGTTTTTTAGTCTTCTTCTTTTTCGCCTTTTTTTGTGTACGTGCACAAAATGAAGAGACGGTAAAAGGAGTGGTTACCGACGACACCGGTTTCCCTATTATGGGCGCCAGTGTTGTAGTGGAAGGGACCTCGGCAGGGACCTCTACCAACATGGACGGGGAATACACCATTACCGTTCCGGAAGGAGGCACAGCCCTCGAAATTTCATACCTGGGGATGATATCCCGGGTTGTTGCCATTGACGGGCAGACAACAATTAACGTAACACTGAAGGAAGATGTATCCCAGCTCGATGAAGTGGTAGTGGTGGCCTATGGAACACAAAAGAAATCGGATGTTACGGCCTCGGTGACCAGTATCGATGCCGAAGAGTTAAATGATGTAACGTCATCGGATGTCTCGACCATGATACAGGGAAAAGCTTCGGGAGTACAGGTTTTACAGGGGTCCGGTGAGCCGGGTTCGGTGCCGTCGATCCGGGTGCGTGGCGTGTCTTCCATTGATGGAAGGGTGAGCCCCCTATGGGTGGTGGACGGTGTTATTATGCACGGAACGCCCAACCTGAACCCCAACGAGATCGAATCCATTTCGGTGTTAAAAGATGCTTCGGCCACTTCCTTATACGGATCAAGAGGGGCCAATGGCGTAGTGGTTGTTACCACTAAACAGGCAAAAACCGGCCGTAGCGAACTGACGATTTCAACCAAAACCGGTTTTTCGCAATTCAATCAGGGAAACTTCGAAGTGATGAACTCAAGGCAGATGTACGACTACTACAACGCCTTCGGGGATACTTTCGACAGGGAACAGAATGCCTGGTTTAACGAAAGTCTGCTGAACAGGGATTACGACTGGATTGGAAACGGAACACAAACAGGGGTTGTACAAGACCACAACCTGGTGTTCACCGCCGGGACCGAAGTGACCAAGACCTATATTTCCCTGGGGTATTATGATGAAACGGGGACCATAAAAGGGAATGATTTTGACAAACTGAGCTTTCGCCTGAATCACAATTACAAAGTAAACGACAAGCTGACGCTAAAGCCAAAAGTAGGACTTAACTACAGCACCAGGGAAAAACAACAACATTCCATGTATAGCATGACCACTTATATGCCCTGGGATCTGCCCTACGATGACGGTGGAAATATAGTGAATCCTCAGGAAGACGGCGTTTCCTGGATAGGCCGGGACAATAACAATTACCGCTACGATCTTCAGTGGAATTATTCGGAAGGACAGGAATTTAACCTGTATACCAATTTCGATATAGAATACAGGTTTTCAGATCACTGGAGTTTTATATCGACCAATGGCTATACCTTGTACAAGTACGACAGTAAATCATATACAGATCCGAGGTCAAACAGCGGGCTGGCCGATAACGGAAGGTTGTATCAGTTCAATTCAAAGAGGATCACAAGGTTTACCAACCAGATGCTAAAGTATATCAACTCCTGGGGAGATCACAGTTTAACGGCACTGGTAGCCTATGAGTATAACGATTATGTATACCAGGATTTTTCAGCTACCGGGCGGGGAATTGTTCCGGGAACAGAGATCCTGGATAATGCCGCAGGCCCCAAGGAAGTTACGGGAGGCAAAAACGAATATGCATTGCAATCCCTGCTTTTCAACTCCAATTACGCATATGCCGACCGCTATCTTGCCCAGTTGTCGGTACGTAGGGACGGGGCGTCCAATTTCGGAGAAAACAATCAGTACGGTACGTTCTATTCTGCCAGTGCAGGCTGGAACATACACAATGAAAACTTTTTTAATATAGATGCCGTCAATCAGTTAAAACTGAGAGTGAGTTTCGGGGCCGTGGGGAACCGCCCGAGATCGTTATACCCGCAATACGGCCTGTACAGCCTGAAAAACACGTACAACGGGGTTCCTGTCGCTACACCGGACCAGTTGGCCAACGAAGACGTGTCCTGGGAAAAATCCTATCAAACCAATATAGGACTGGATACCAGGCTGTTCGACAGGATCGGACTTTCTCTCGATTACTATATCAAAAACACTTCCGATCTGTTGTATTTCGTGACCATTCCGGATGTCACTGGGTATAGCGGTTACTGGGAAAATATCGGCGGTGTCAGGAACAGGGGATTCGAAGCCGTGGTGGATGCCGACATTATCCGCAAGGACAATTTCCTGTGGACATTCAATTTCAATATCGGTGTCAACAGGAACGAGGTTACCGAATTGCTGGACGGCGAGCCGATCGTGGTGGCCGGAAACAGGAAACGGCTCAACGAAGGCGACGATGTAAATACCTGGTATATGCGTAAGTGGATGGGGGTAGACCCGGAAAACGGCGATCCCCTATGGGAAATGATAGACAAGGAGACCGGCGAAAGGTCACTGACAAACAACTGGAATGACGCCACTCCGCAAAATGTAGGATCTTCAACCCCCGATTTTTACGGTGGTTTTGGAACGATGGTACAATCTCACGGGATCAGTCTTTCTGCAAACTTTGCCTTTACCCGGGGAAACCAGATCTACAATTACAACAGGGAACTGTATGATGCAGATGGCGCCTATCCTACATACAACCAACAGGTATTGACCAATGGATGGAACAGATGGGAAGAACCCGGGGATAATGCCACACACCCGAAACTGGTTCACGGAGGAAACAAGCTGTCCAACAAGCTGTCGTCGCGATACCTGGAAGACGGAAGCTTTTTGAGGATGCGAAATATAAGACTGGGCTACGAACTACCCGAAAAATGGATAAACTCCATTGGATTGGGCAGGCTGAATATTTACGTGTCCGGAGATAATTTGTGGACCCTTACCGATTTTTCCGGTATGGACCCGGAGGTCGGCGTAAATCCGGACAGTGCGCAAAAGTCTACGGCAGATGGGGTGTATAGCAGCCTCTACCCGGTATCCAGGCGGATCACCTTTGGCCTGAATGCTTCATTTTAACCAAAAAAACTAAAAGATGAGACGAATCATATACAGTATACTCCTGATGGCATCATTTACAGCATGCGATCTGGACAGGTTCCCATACGATGCTGTGGAAACCGATGAATTATTTGCAGACGAAGGTGGGCTCCAGGCAGCAACCCAGGGCTCTTATTCCCTTTTAAAAGGAGATGCCAACGGCAATGGTTTTTCGCCCCAGCTACACCGGCTGGCGGAATATTCGGGAGATAATGTTTCACTGAGCGGAACAACAACAGACGACCTTTTCTATACCTATAATTATAACAACGTTACCACCAGCAGTAAGGCCAATGATCTGTGGCGGTCGGGTTACCGTGCTATTGTAAGTTGTAATAATGTTATAGAACTGGCAGTAGAAGGAGAAGCTGCGGAATCCGACCATTTGATCGGTGAAAACTATTATTTGAGGGCATATGCATATTTTCAGCTGGTCAATGTCTTTGGGAAACCCTATTCCCGGGGAAGGTCCAATCTGGGCGTTCCTCTCAAGTTGACGTCGGATGTTGAAGATATTCCCGACAGGCATACCGTAGGGGAAGTATATGACCAGATCGTTGCCGACCTGTTAAAGGCAGAATCGCTGATGACCGTATCGAAGACCAATGCCTATGCCACCAAAGAAGCCGCACAGGCGTTGTTGTCCAGGGTTTACCTGTACATGGAAGAAAATGAAAAAGCCGTAACCTATGCCGACAAGGTGATCAATTCCGGCCGTTTTAACCTAATTCCCAACGCAGAACTTGCCAAATATTTTGTAAAAGTACCGGAAGACAATACGGAAACCATTTTCTGTTTCCGGTATGTGGAAGATTCCGATTATAATCACGGCTGGTATACGGTCGGTTCGTTATATGCCAACATACAGGGCTCGGGCTGGGGAGAAATGTATGCTTCCAGCTCGTATCTGAACCTTGTCAACCAACATCCGGAAGATGCCAGGAAAGGATTTATTGAGCCACAATATGAACTGGATGAAGAAGAAAACAGGATCCCTGCCGTATACTGGGTAAATGACAATTACAATTACCAGTTCCGAAGGACTTTTGAAGAAAACGGAAAGACATATTTTACACAGGAAGGAACAAACTACGAAGTAGTGCCCGAAGAAGGAGAAGACAGGACGTTGTACTATTTTGTAAACGGTTCGGGGGAAAAGGTCTATGTAGAAAAAAAATACGATATGTATAAGCGTAACGGCTATCCCAAATTCTATATTCTCAAGACCTCCCTTCAGGAAAACGTACCGCATTTGTGGTCGCCCGTAGTGTCCCGCCTGGCGGAAATGTACCTGAACAAGGCCGAGGCCTATGCCAAAATGGGGAATGAAGGCGAGGCCCTGAACAATGTCAATGTCATCAGGGAACGGGCAGGAATACCGGTTTATGACAGTGCTGTTGATTTTCCCTATGGAAAAGACCTGCTCGATGTGGTGCTGGATGAACGACGGCTGGAACTGGCCTACGAAGGACACCGCAAGTTTGATGTTTTCCGGAACAACAGGGTCATGAACAGGCGTTATCCCGGTACGCATCTTAACGGGAACAATCCTTATTATGAAGTGTTGCCCACAGATAACCGTGTAATAGAATACATTCCGGAAAGCCAGATCAATACACAACCGTCATTGATCCAGAACGATTGATAAAAACCATTGAACCATGAAATACTTAGCAAAATACTTTTGTTTATTGTCCGCAGTACTGTTGCTCGTTTCCTGTGTCAACGGAAATGTTATCCCGGGAGATGTGGAAGAAGATCAGGAACCGGAATTTTCCATCCGCATCCCCCCGGGAGGGAACAGTTGGGTGGTGAACGACCCGGAAGCAAACGAAGCTGTTATTTTCGATTCCGGCATACACAACTGGACCGCTACGGATCACGTGATCCGTACCTGGTTCAAGGTGACCAGGGCAGGAGAACTCCATGTAGGTTTAAACGCCAAGGCTCCGACCGGAGTATCGGTATTAAAAGTTACCCTGGGTGAGGAAACCAGGGAAATAACCTTAGAGAATACTGACTACGAAGATGTTCCCGTAGGGATCTTTGAAGTGGAAACACCGGGGTATTACTATGTGGAATTAGCGGGTAAGGAAAAATCCTCGACCTATATAGCCGATGTTAACGAAGTACTTCTCGGAGGGTCGGCAACCGAAGATACGGTCTACTATGTAAAAGACGATTTCTACTGGGGAAGGAGGGGCCCTTCGGTACACCTGAATTATGAAATGCCGGCTTCGGAAGATATACTTTGGTTCTACAACGAGATCACCGTACCCGAAGGCGAAGATATTTTGGGCTCCTATTTTATGGCCAACGGTTTCGGCCAGGGGTATTTCGGTATGCAGGTCAATTCGGAAACGGAACGAAGGATACTGTTTTCCGTATGGAGCCCTTACGAAACGGACGACCCGTCCAGCATTCCGGACGATTATAAGATCATCCTTCTGGACAAGGGAGAAGATGTGTATGCGGGAGAGTTCGGTAATGAAGGCTCCGGGGGACAGAGCTACAAAAAGTTTATGTGGAAAGCCGGGAATACCTACAGGTTTTTGCTGAAGGGTGAACCTTCCGAAAATAATTCCACCGATTTTACAGCCTGGTTTTATGCCCCTGAAACCGGAAAATGGCAGCTTATGGCCAGTTTCCGCAGACCCTATACCAGCACCTACCTGAGCAGGTTGCATTCCTTCCTGGAAAATTTCAGGACAGCGACCGGGTTTAAGAGCCGAAAAGGACTGTACACCAACCAGTGGGTCCGGGATACGTCCGGGGAATGGCACGAACTGACCAGGGCGAAATTTACTGCTGATGCCACGGCCAGGAAAGAGGCCCGTATGGATTATTCAGGGGGAACGGAAAGAAACGGGTTCTTTATGAAAAACTGCGGTTTTTTCAGTGACAATACCCCAATAGATAGCTATCACACCCGGGAAGCCGGGGGTACGCCTCCGGCCATAAACTGGTCTGAACTGGATGGAACAGACTGAAAAGGGTGAATTTGACTTTGTTTTTGTTTATTTATTTTGATTTGGCAAAAATGCCGCCCACATACCGGGCGGCATTTTTTGTCGAACTTGTTGAAGGGATATCAATAATGTATTGAGTGAAGCACGAATAAACCTTTGGGCAACCGCATAAACCGGTAATGACGCCCCCCTGTCACCGCTGTTAAACAGAAAAGGCAGGGACCGTAAAATTCCGGTCTCCTGCCTTTGGTCTTGAACAGAGGGTAAGTTATTATTCCCAGCGCAGTTCCGGGAAGTGTTTTTCGAGGTATTTCTTTACGGCTGCAATATCATCTTTGGCCGTGAGGTCCGGTACGTGTTCCGAAAAAGGGATGCCCGCCGCAGAACCCGGGAAGTCCCGTATCATGTTCAATAAGGCCGTAGGAAGTTCCTTTTCGTTTCTTTCCGGGTGAACGGGACAGTCTTTCAGGTAGGGGTAAAACATTTTGCCGTCAAATTTAAAAGCATTCATGCTCACCCTTATCTTACCGTTGTCGTCTTTGTATTTCGGAATGTCCTCCACTGCCGGTTTTTCGACGATATCGAGCAGCAGGTTATCCTTGTCCGTATGTGCAACGGCAAAACGGGACACCCTTTCATGGGGAAAATCCAGTGCGTCGCGGTCATAGGCGATAAATGCATGGGGCGTTTCGGCTTTTCGCAATGCCCGTAGCGCTTCTGTAGAATACAGGTTGTCACTGTTACAAACCGAATAGGCCTGTTCGTTGAGTTCCGGGTACTGTTCCACCGCCTGGAAAAGGGCGTCTGCCGTTCCCAGGGGCTTTTCCCGGCCTTCGGGGATATATTGTACGGCAAAGGAGATGTTCAGGCCGTAAAAGTCATTATCTCTTGAGGCGCTGCCGTAAAATTCCCTGAAGAGTGCCCCTTTTTCACTGATCACAATGTAGATGTTTTTGTACCCGGCCTCCCTGGCATTGTAGAGTACGTAGTCCACAAGGGGTCTCCCGTTGGGGCCTACACCTATCAGTCCCTTGCTGCGTTCATTGGCCTGGTTGATCTCCTCCGCGGTTAGTCCGGTAAAGGCGGTGGGCTTTTTCATTCTGGAGGAAGCACCTCCTGCTAAGATAATCAGATTGTCGTGCATGTCTCTGGTTCTTTTTTCCGGGGAGTTATGGGTGATCAGCGCTGCTCCCCGTTATGGTTTGTTATTTGTTTTAAAAACAGTGTTTATTATTCTTGCGCCGCGGTCAACAGACACCTCGTAGGCATCCTTTGCACCGGCTGTTTTAAGGGCACTTATTACTTCTTTTTCCCTTCCGGGGGCTATGACCACAATACAGCCTCCGCCCCCCGATCCTACGATCTTGGCCCCGAAAGCGCCGGCCTTCAGAGCGGCGTTGACCATATCGTCTATACGCGGTACGGTAATGTGGAGCAGGTCGCGCAGAATATTGTGGTGTTCGTTCATCAGTGCCCCGAGGTGCAGCATATCCGGTTCTTTGTGTTGCAACAGTTCCAGTGCCTGTTTGGTACAGGCGTGGTTGCGCACGGCTGCTTCAAAGAAAGGGTGCAGTTGTTCCGGCAGAAGGTCGAGGTACTGCGGGAGATCCTCATGGGTGGTATGTTCCAGAACAAAGTCCGGACGTTTCTTTTTTATAGAGGCTACGGCTTCCAGGGCATTGTTTTTCAAGCGGCTCAGCGTACCTATGGTTTCCTTGGGGATACCCGATTCGGCAACGATAAGGCCTTTTAAGGAACTGCCTATGACATTGCAGGAAAAGTCGTGGCCGGTTTCGATGTGCACGATGTTTCCCACCCCGATGCTGTACTGGTCCATTTTCCCCCCGGGTTCCCCGTGTTCCAGGACCTCTGCTTCATAAGCGATCTGGGACAGGGCGGAAGGGGTGACTTCCGCTTTCGTGCCGAAGGCCGTGGCCAGGAAATTAACCCAGGCGACTACTACGGCCGTGGAACTGGATATTCCGGCATTCATAGGAACGTCGCCTCTGATCTCTATGTCATATCCCTGGTCCGGTTTGCACCCGTGGCGGTGTAACACCTTGAGGGAAGAAACAAGGTAATCCCTGTAGGCGAGTTCGTGAGCAGATACATCGAGGGGGATACTCCTTTTGTCGTTGAGGTCCGGCAGCATGAGGTTAAATGTGTTCTTACCGTTGGGTACGGCCTTCAGGGTCACAAAGCGGTTAATGGCACAGGCAATTACCGGGAGCCCCAGGTAGTCCTGGTGATCCCCGAAGAGGCATACCCGGCCCGGGGCGATAGAAAGTATTTTTTCTGTTTTCTTTTTTAAAATGGTCATGTAATTTACGTTATCTCATCAATACAAAGCACACGGATCGTGCAGATTAATGAGTGATAATATGGCTAAAATATAAAATCCCTTTTTTAGGAGGGAACAAATGTATGAATTTGTGTGTTCGAGCACAAAAATATAAAAAGAATTAATTATTTTTATATATTTGAATGTTAAATAAAAGCAATGCTCAAGAAAAAGTACACCATCGCGGATATAGCCTCTATGGCGGGTGTCTCCAAAGGCACGGTGGACAGGGTTATCCACAAAAGGGGTAAGGTGTCCAAAAAGGCGCATGAAAAGATCACCAGGATACTGAAAGAGATCGATTATCAGCCCAACCTCGTAGCCAGGAACCTGAAAAAGAACAAGACCTACAGGTTACTTGTGCTTATCCCCGATCCGGAAAAGGATTCCTACTGGGCGCCCTGTGTAGAAGGAATAAATACGGCTTCCAGGGAGTTTCAGGCCTTCGGGGTAATGATAGAAGTGTTTTTCTTCGATCCTTCCAGTACCAGGAGTTTTACCTCCAGGAGCAAGGAAGTGCTCAGGAACAAGCCCGACGGTGTGGTGTTCGTGCCTTTATTCTACCAGGAGGCACTTACTTTTACGGAGTATTGCGAAAAGAACAATATTACCCTGGCTACCTTCAATAGCTCCGTTAATTCCAATAGTGCCAGGAGTTTTATAGGCCAGGACCTCCATAAAAGCGGTAGGGTGGCCGGCAAATTAATGCATATGCTGGTGCCCGGTAAAGGGCATCTGGCCGTGGTGCATATGGATGAAGTCTATAAAAATGCCATCCACATGCAGGAAAAGGAAAAAGGGTTCAGGGATTATTTTGACGGGGCAGACCCGGGACGTACCATAGTTACACATAAAATTCCCGAAAAAAATATCCGTAAAATCCGCAAATCCGTTCGCGAATTTCTGGAGTTACATCCTGAAGTATCCGGGATATTCGTCACTACTTCCAAGGCCTACCTGCTGGCGGAAACTTTTCCGAAGGGAAAAACCGGGATACGTGTGGTGGGCTACGACCTTATCGAAAAAAACCTCGAATGCCTGGATGCGGGAAGTGTAGACTTTCTGATCCACCAGAACCCGAGGCAGCAGGCTTACCTGGGCGTAAGCTATCTTTCCGAATATTTTGCCTTTGATAAAAAGATACCGGACAACAAATTATTGCCCATAGATATTATTACTTCCGAGAATTATATGCATTACCTGGAATAATTTTTCGGGGCTGTTCACTTTTCCGGATTTCGAAGGGAGGGTGATGTATTCGGGCTTCCGGTGTTATTGAGCACAGCATTGAAAAACCTGTAATTTTCCCGGCCTTTTTTTAATAAAACATCATGAATTTATTAAATCTTACAAATAAAGTAGGTAAATACGTGTTTTTTTAGTACTATCGCAAGCGTTTGGTTCGCAGTAAGAGAATTGTAGTACAGCTTTACCGATGGTAAATTGAGGGCGAAAAAGCTTTTTATATGAAAAAAAGTGACAGGACATAATTTATTCTTACATCCCCCGTTGTAGGAACTGAGCTTTTTTAATTGTTTTTGCAATTGTAGTGTACTATTTTTGGCGCGGCCCGGTAAAATAGGTACAGGTTACGGAAAGAATAACCTCGATGGCATCCAAATTGAAGTATAGTATACAAGGCGGGAAAGTTAAGAAGAAGGATACTAAAAAAATACGGGAAGAGAATCTATGGGGAATAATTCACAAAAGAGGCACATAGTCAAAGCAGTTACCTGGCGCATTGTGGGCACGATAGATACTATGTTACTTTCATGGGTTATTTCCGGTAATCCCATGTCCGGACTTAAGATCGGACTTACGGAAGTCGTGACCAAGATGGTACTTTACTATTTTCACGAAAGGGCCTGGTTCAAGGCGGATATGCCGGACAGTAGAAAACGACACCTGTTGAAAACAGTGAGTTGGCGCGTGGTCGGTACCATAGACACCATGATACTGGCATGGATCATTACGGGCAATCCGATGACGGGAATGAAGATCGGCCTTGCGGAAGTCATGACCAAAATGATATTGTACTATCTTCACGAGCGGGTCTGGTATAAAATTGATTATGGTTTAAATAAAAGGAAACGGGGAAAACGATGGAAAAAAATGTCGTAAAACAATACTACAAAGTCTCCAAGAGGGAGCGAAACCTCAGCAACGGGCACAATTCTTTCCTGTTGTGGTTTACCGGGCTGTCCGGTTCCGGGAAGTCTACGATAGCAAATGCCGTGGAGCAGCGGCTGCACGATGAAGGGGTAAAAACCTACGTACTCGATGGTGATAATATACGGCGGGGGATCAACAGCGACCTGTCCTTTAGTCCGGAAGACCGGTCGGAGAACATCCGGCGGATCGCCGAGATCGCCAATTTAATGGTGGACGCCGGGCTCGTGGTACTGGCTGCTTTCGTATCGCCCTATAAAAAAGACAGGGAATTTATTGCAAACACCGTAAAACCCAGTAATTTTGTAGAGATTTATGTGAGTACCAGCCTGGAGGAGTGTGAACGCCGGGATGTGAAGGGGTTGTACAAAAAGGCCCGGGAAGGTAAAATAGATAACATGACCGGTGTTTCCGCCCCTTACGAGGCGCCGGAAAATCCCGATATAGAAATCCATACCGAAAAGGAATCGGTGCCGGAAGCCGTGGAAAAAGTAATGAATGCAATTAAAACCAAATTAGAAAGCTAAGTAAAGATCATGACTAAGTATTATTTGAATTACCTGGATGAGCTCGAGTCGGAGGCCATATACGTGTTGCGGGAGGTATGGGCGCAGTTTCAGAATCCCGTTATCCTCTTTTCGGGAGGAAAGGACTCCATCGTAGTGACCCATCTGGCCCGTAAGGCCTTTTACCCCGCAAAAATACCGTTTGCACTGATGCATGTCGATACCGGCCATAATTTTCCGGAAACCATTGCATTCCGTGATAAACTGATTGATGAACTGGGAGTCCGGCTTATTGTTGGTTCGGTACAGGAATCCATTGACAAGGGACGTGTCGCCGAAGAAAAAGGAAAGAACGCCACGCGTAATTCCCTTCAGATCACTACTTTGCTGGATGCTATCGAAGAAAATAAAATAGATTGTGCCATAGGAGGAGGGCGCCGTGATGAAGAAAAGGCCAGGGCCAAGGAACGTTTTTTCTCCCACAGGGACGACTTCGGACAGTGGGACCCCAAAAACCAGCGTCCCGAGTTATGGAACCTCTTTAACGGCAAATACTTTGAAGGAGAGCACTTCAGGGCCTTTCCCATAAGCAACTGGACGGAAATGGATGTATGGAACTACATAAACCGGGAAAACATACAGATCCCTTCGCTTTACTTTGCACATGAAAGAGAGGTGGTTTGGCGCAATAATTCCTGGATACCCAATTCGGAATTCCTGAAACTCGGAGAACACGAAGAAGTTATAGTTAAAAAAATACGTTTCCGAACACTCGGGGACATTACCATTACCGGGGGAATCGAATCCGAAGCCGATACGGTCGAAAAAATCGCCGAGGAAGTATCCGCCATGCGACAGACCGAACGCGGAAACCGCTCGGACGACAAGCGCTCGGAAACTTCCATGGAAGACAGGAAGCGCCAGGGATATTTCTAATAACTGAATGATTAAAGAAAAAGAAAGAAACAATGCAACTCGATAAAAGCCAATTATTGCGATTCACCACCGCAGGTAGTGTAGATGACGGAAAAAGTACTTTGATAGGACGCTTGCTGTTCGATTCCAAGTCCATTTTCGAAGACCAGCTGGAGGCCGTGGAAAGCACCAGTAAGAGAAAAGGGCACGACGGGGTGGATCTCGCCCTGTTTACCGATGGCCTGAAAGATGAAAGGGAGCAGGGGATCACCATAGATGTGGCCTACCGCTATTTTACCACCCCTAAACGGAAATTCATCATTGCCGATACGCCCGGCCATGTTCAGTATACGCGAAATATGGTGACCGGGGCATCTACGGCCAATGCGGCCATTATTCTTGTAGACGCCCGTCACGGAGTGATCGAGCAGACCAGGAGGCACGCCTTTATTGCCTCTCTTTTGCAGATACCGCATATTATTGTATGTGTGAATAAAATGGACCTCGTGGATTTTTCCGAGGAAGTATTTAACAACATCGTGAGCCAGT
Source organism: Sinomicrobium kalidii (assembly GCF_021183825.1). Taxonomy (GTDB): domain Bacteria; phylum Bacteroidota; class Bacteroidia; order Flavobacteriales; family Flavobacteriaceae; genus Sinomicrobium; species Sinomicrobium kalidii. The sequence goes on from NZ_CP089211.1 coordinate 2,916,880, forward strand.
TTGAGGAGTTTTCCTCAAAACTGCTGGTAAAGGACATTCGTTTCCGGCCTATCAGCGCCCTGCTGGGCGATAATGTTGTGAACCGTTCGGAAAACATGCCCTGGTATGAAGGGTCTACATTACTGCATACCCTGGAAACCATGCACATCAGCAGTGACATCAACAAGGTGGATGCCCGTTTACCCGTACAGACCGTACTGCGGCCGCAAAGTGAAGCGTACAGGGACTATCGCGGTTACGCCGGAAGAATGGCCAGCGGAGTATTTCGTCCCGGCGATGAGATCACTGTACTGCCCTCCGGTTTTACCTCGAAAATAAAAACCATAGATACATATGATGGTGCTGTTGAAGAGGCCTATGCGCCCATGTCCGTTTCGGTGACACTGGAAGATGATATAGATATCAGCCGGGGCGATATGATCGTGCGTTCCAACAATAAGCCCGAATCTTCACAGGATGTGGAGGTGATGCTTTGCTGGCTGAACAACAGCCCGGCCAAACCGCGTGCAAAATATACCGTAAGGCATACGTCCAACGAACAAAAGGCCATGATCAAGGAAATCGTGTACAAGATTGATATCAGTACTCTGGACCGGAGCCCGGATGGGGAAGGGTTGGAGATGAATGACATATGCAAGGTGAAACTCCGTACAACCAAACCGCTGCTGTTCGATTCTTACAGGGAAAGCCGTGCTACGGGAAGTCTTATCCTTATCGATGAAGATACCAATGAGACCGTAGCTGCGGGGATGATCGTGTAAATGGCTGTAAAGATGGAATTGAATCAATTACTGGAAGTGGCCATAAAGGCCAGCCTCAGTGCGGGCGATAAAATAATGCACATCTATGACAACGAGGATTTTGAAGTGGATTTTAAATCGGATGACTCGCCGCTGACCAAAGCGGACATCGCGTCTCATAACGAGATCATGAGCTTTCTGAAAGAAACCGATATCCCCGTATTGTCTGAAGAAGGAAAAGAACTCGCCTACGAGGAGCGAAAAAACTGGGATACCCTGTGGATCGTAGACCCGATAGACGGGACCAAGGAATTCATCAAAAAGAACGGGGAATTTACCGTAAACATTGCACTGGTAAAAGACCAGTCGCCTGTACTCGGGGTGATCTACGTACCCGCTTTAAGGGAACTCTATTTTTCTACGGCAGAAACGGGAGCGTATAAGTGTACGGATATATCCGGTTATGATACGGTGGAAGAATGGAAATCCGCTTCGGCAAAACTTCCCCGTAAAAAGAACGGGGAGGCATACACCGTGGTGGCCAGCAGGTCGCATTTGTCGCCCGAAACCAAAGATTTTATCGATGCGTTGAAAGAAAAACACGGTCGTGTGGAAACCATCTCCAAGGGGAGTTCCCTCAAGCTGTGTATGGTGGCGGAAGGTGAGGCCGATTGTTATCCGCGCTTTGCCCCTACAATGGAATGGGATACTGCCGCTGGACAGGCCATTTGTGAGCATGCCGGGTTTACGGTTATCGATTATACCACTAAGGAAAAAATGAAATACAACAGGGAGAACCTGTTGAATAACTGGTTTTTGGTGAATTGATATCCGGGATCCTTTTCTAAACTTACATTAATTAGCTTTCATAAAAGGAACTGCCTGAAGGTGCGTTAATCCGGAGCATAGATTATGCATTTTCAGGCGGTTTTTGTTTTATAGATGCTCTAAGGCCAAAAGCCGGCTCTGTCCGAAAATGATTTTCATTACCCCGAAAAGATGTTTTTTATTGCAGTTTAAGGAAAATCTACAAATCAAAGGAATACGTCACTGCGATCCCGATGGATATCGGGAGCTGCAGTCTCCCGGCAGGTATGCGCCTACCTGTTGCTGAGCACTTCGGCAAGCTGGGCAGGCTCAATGCATGGCCTGAGGGGAACCTGATTTTCCGCGATTTTTTGCCCCGCCCCTAAAGGGTGATCCCGATAAATATCGGGAGTGGATAATCAGGTTCCTTTTAAGTGTGTACTTTTATGGTTTAAGACTTGAAAAGTGAGACGCTCAGGGACTCCTGGACTCCCCAACTCCAAAACTCCTCAACTCCCCAACCAAAAGGAATGCGCTACACGTCACTGCGAGTGAAACACTGCAGTCTCCCGGCGGGTATGCGCCTACCACCGGAGGTATGTTGCCGGCCTCCGGGAGATTGCCAACCTTCAATTTATGTTCAGGGCATGCATCAATGAACGATGGTAACACCATTGGAGGATTAAACCATCCCTGTTTCCCTCCCGCAATTATCCCAAAAGTATTACATTAGCGTATATTTGCTTAACGGTGGTGATTAAACCACAAAAAGAAACACCATGAAGGGAATTGTCCTTGCAGGAGGCTCCGGCACCCGTCTATACCCGGTGACCAAGGGGGTTTCCAAACAATTACTTGCTATCTATGACAAGCCTATGGTCTATTATCCGCTGTCGGTATTGATGCTGGCGGGGATCAGGGAAATATTGCTCATCTCCACTCCGGATGACCTGGGAAATTTCAGGAAACTGCTCGGTGACGGCAGTGAACTGGGGATCAGGCTGAGCTATGCAGAACAACCCCGCCCGGAGGGCCTGGCCCAGTCTTTTACCATTGGCCGGGATTTTATCGGGGACGATGATGTTTGCCTGGTGCTGGGCGATAATATATTTTACGGTCACGGGCTTACGGAACTTTTAAAGAAGTCGGTTCGGCATGTGGAAGAAGAAGGAAAGGCTACGGTATTCGGTTATTATGTACAGGATCCGGAACGTTACGGGGTTATTGAATTTGACAGTGCCGGAAATGCGCTCAGTATCGAGGAAAAACCAGCAAAACCGAGGAGCAATTATGCCGTGACCGGGCTTTATTTTTATCCCAATTCCGTAGTGGATATCGCGGAACGTATACAACCCAGCGCCCGTGGCGAATTGGAAATAACGTCGGTAAACCAGGAGTACCTGCATCGGGGCGGGTTAAAAGTGGAGCTCATGGGCAGGGGATATGCCTGGCTCGATACGGGGACACACCAATCCATGATGGAAGCGTCCAATTTTATCCAGACCATAGAAAAGCGACAGGGACTAAAAGTGGCCTGTCTCGAAGAGATTGCTTTTGACCGCGAGTACATCAACAGGGAGCAATTACGTGCCCTCGCCGAACCCCTGGGCAAAAGCGAATACGGACAGTACCTGTTGCGCAAGGCGGAGATAAAAAGAAAAGGTGACGGGGAGGAAGTAGAATAAAACCGAATTAATGGTGGTTACGCTGAATTTTATCAAAATAAGGTGAATAATGCTTAAGGGCTATGAATCAAAAGTATTTCAAAAGTATACTTCTTGTTTGAGCCGTAAAACAAGCTCCTCCCTTGACCCCGATAGTTATCGGGAGAAGGGAGGTGTCTCGACTTCAGTCGTGACGGAGGGTTTGAAAGCCCGGACCACAGGTAAAGCACAAACATTCAGAGTAAAGGCCCCAATCCTGTGCCAAACCGGTTTCCAGGACTTCGCAAGGATATCCTGTGTTTCAATATCCCTGGCGCAAGACTTTAATGACGAATAATTAAAAAAACAGTTCTAAATAAAACTGCTGAACATACATGAAATTCACCAGAACCGAAATTCCGGACATCATCATTTGTGAACCCGAGGTCCATGGCGATAGCCGGGGATATTTTATGGAAAGTTTCCGTTGCGACCGGCTCGAAACTTTTATCGGGCGGTCTGTCAATTTTTGCCAGGACAATGAATCCCGGTCTTCCCGTGGCGTGCTGCGGGGGTTGCATTATCAGTTCCTCCCGCATGCACAGACCAAACTGGTACGGGTTATCGAAGGAAGGGTGCTGGATGTCTCCTTAGATATACGGAAAGGATCTCCTACCTTCGGAAAATATGTGGCCCTGGAACTCTCCGGCGAAAATAAAAAACAGGTATTTATACCACGGGGTTTTGCCCACGGTTTTGTAGTGCTGAGCGATACGGCCCTGTTTTCCTATAAAACGGATGCCTATTACCATCCGGAAAGCGAGCGGGGAATAGCTTTTAACGATCCTACCCTGGCTATCGACTGGAAATTGCCGGAGAGTGAACTGAAGTTATCTGCCAAAGACCGCGAACAACCGTTATTCGAAAAGGCGGAATTTTTTGATTTTAATACCGGTTTATATGGGTAAGATCTTGGTAACGGGAGCCTCCGGGCAGGTAGGACGGGAATTAAAAAAACTCTCCGGCAAAGGTGATTTTCTCTTTGCAGATCGTGCTTCACTGGATATTACCGATATGGAAAAGGTGAAACAGTTCCTCGGAAAGCACCCTGTGGAAGCGGTGATCAATAGTGCGGCCTATACCGCTGTGGACAAAGCGGAGTCTGAACCCGAAAAGGCAAGACGGGTAAATGGCGAAGCCATGGAAACCCTGGCCGAAGCGTGCAGGATCCGGAACCTGAAACTGATACATCTTTCTACCGATTATGTTTTTAACGGTAAAAATCACCGGCCCTACAGGGAAGATGATCCCGCCGCCCCGGTAAATGTATACGGACAAACAAAGTGGGAAGGCGAAGAGATCATAAGAACGATCAATCCGGAAAATGCCGTGATCATCCGTACTTCGTGGCTTTATTCCGCACAAGGCAGTAATTTTGTAAGAACCATGCTGCGCCTGGGAGCGGAAAAAAAAGAAATCCGGGTTGTCGATGACCAGGTAGGGTCTCCCACCTATGCCGGAGACCTGGCTGCAGCGCTACTGAAAATACTGCCAAAGCTCCGCCATAAAAAGGTAAAGACCTATCACTATACAAACGAAGGCGTGTGTACGTGGTATGATTTTGCAGAAGCCATAATGGAATACAAGGGGTTGCCCTGTAAGGTGATCCCGGTCCCCTCTTCGGAATACCCGACCCCGGCACAAAGGCCGTCGTATTCGGTATTGAGTAAGGAAGCGATAAAAAAAGACTTTGACATTAGTATTCCGTATTGGAGAGATAGTTTAAGGAAGTGTTTGAGGGTGATGGGATTTTGATGTCGAAATTCCGTTGCCCCGGCCCTAAAGGGAGCGGAATTTCTCTGGAGGATGTTATGATTGTGAAGTGTAAGTTTTTAATGTTGTAAAGCTTTGGCCCCGTCCCACCCTTTAGGGCTGGGGCAGAAGGACGGGGGTTGGCTTGTAGTACGGTTAATTTAAAGCCGAAATTCCGTTGTCCCCAACCCTAAAGGGAGCGGAATTTCTCTGGGGGGTATATTATGATTGTGAGATATGAATTTTTAATGTTGTAAAGCTTTACCCCCCGTCCCACCCTTTAGGGCCGGGGTAGAAGGACGGGGGGTGGCTCGTAGTACGATTGATGTTAAAGCCGAAATTCCGTTGCCCCAACCCTAAAGGGAGCGGAATTTCTCTGGGGGGATATTATAATTGTGCAGTATAAGTTTTTAAAGTTGTACAGCTGTGACCTCCGTCCCACCCTTTAGGGCCGGGGCAAAAGGACGGAAGCCCGCCATAATCCATCATTCTAAAAACACCTTAAAAAACATAAAACAAAGAAAAAAGAACCCGAAAATGCCTGCAAAAAAGAACATACTGGTAACAGGAGGCCTGGGATTTATAGGCTCCAATTTTATTCCCTGTTTTCTGGAAAAATATCCGGATTATCACGTGATCAACCTGGACCTGGTCACTTATGCGGGTGAAGAGGAAAACCTGGCGGAACTGGAGAATGAAGAACGCTATACCTTTATCAGGGGGGATATCAGGGACAGGAACCTGGTGGAAACCATTTTTAACCGGTTTGATATAGGAGGCGTCATCCATTTTGCCGCAGAGTCGCATGTGGACAATTCCATTAAAAACCCGGGAGTATTTGTAGAGACCAATGTAAACGGTACCTTCACCCTTATTGATGTGGCTTATAAATACTGGATGCAACAACCGTTTACCTGTAAAACGGAATACGAAGGCTGCAGGTTTCATCATATTTCTACGGATGAGGTATACGGCACGCTCGGCGAAACCGGGCTGTTCACCGAAGAAACGCCCTATGCCCCCAATTCGCCTTATTCGGCGAGCAAGGCCGCTTCCGATATGATCGTGAGAAGTTACCATCATACCTATGGTATGAATACCGTGATCACTAATTGTTCCAACAACTACGGTCCCAAACAACACGATGAAAAACTGATCCCAACGGTGATCCGGAGGGCATTACGGGGCGAGGCGATACCCATATACGGCGACGGGGGAAATATCCGCGACTGGCTCTTCGTAAAGGACCACTGTACCGGTATAGCCCTGGCATTTCACAAGGGGCAGGCCGGGGAAGTGTACAATATAGGCGGTAAAAACGAATGGGACAATAATTATATAGCCCGTACCATTTGCGATATCCTGGATGAGGTATGTCCCGCGCCTGCCGGTTCCTATAAAAAGCAGATCACCTATGTGGAAGACCGTGCCGGGCATGACAGGCGCTATGCCATAGACGCGGCCAAAATAGAGAATCAACTGGGCTGGAAGGCCGAAGAAAATTTTGAAAGCGGGATCAGGAAGACAGTGGAATGGTATATAAAAAAGTATAAGGAAAACGGGTGAAAGAGAGAAACCTGTGTCATTGCCACCAAAAACACAAGCCCGGAGAGTATGTCACGCGTCACTGCGATCCCTAATATTTAGTCAATTGCATAAATTGAGATGGCAGCTAAAATCCTCTTTATCAGCCCAGGTTACCAGCGGATCTGCAACGACCGAAAGGGACGTGGTGATCTCCCTCCAGGTATGCGCCTACCTGTTGCTGAGCACTTCGGCAAGCTGGGCAGGCTCAATGCATGGCCTGAGGGGAACCTGATTTTCCGCGATTTTTTGCCCCGCCCCTAAAGGGTGATCCCGATAAATATCGGGAGTGGAAAATCAGGCTCCTTTTAAGTGTGTACTTTTATGGTTTAAGACTTGAAAAGTGAGATTCCCAGGGACTCCTGGACTCCCCAACTCCAAAACTCCTCAACTCCCCAACCAAAAGGAATGCGCTACACGTCACTGCGAGTGAAACACTGCAGTCTCCCGGCGGGTATGCGCATGCCACCGGAGGTATGTTGCCGGCCTCCGGGAGATGGCCACTCCCGATATCCATCGGGATCGCAAAGACGCATACTTGTTATGTTTAAGCGTTGAGAAGTAAGATTCTCCGAAACTCCCCAACTCCATGACTCCGAAACTCCCCAACCAAAAGAAAAGTATTATTATTCTTATGACCCTGCCCGGGTGCTCCGGAAGTTCATAGGAACGGTGGTGAAAACGTTTGTCTTTTTGTTCCCTGACAAGTCCTAAACAGTACCATTTAAGGGATTGTGTATACGCCGAACCAGGTTCGGTATGCCGCTCAAGCAATTGCTTACGCTGCATAAGCAAACCGTTACGCGGTGAACTTGATTGTGTATACGGCGGACTTAATCCCTTAGGCCGCGAACATAACCCTGTTCGCCGCTTGCGCCATTGTGTATGCCGCATAAGTAACCCTGTACGCGGTGAACTTAATTGTGTATACGGCGGACTTAATCCCTTAGGCCGCGAACATAACCCTGTTCGCTGCTTGCGCCATTGTGTATGCCGCATAAGCAACCCTGTACGCGATGAACTTGATTGTGTATACGGCGGACTTAATCCCTTAGGCCGCAAACATAACCCTGTTAGCCGCTCAAGCAGCTGCGTATGAATTCATAAGCAACCCTGTACGCGGTGAACTTAATTGTATATGCGGCGTACTTAATCCCTTATACCGCAAACATAACCCTGTTCGCTGCTTAAGCAGTTGTGTATGCCGCATAAGTAACCCTGTATGCGGTAAACTTAATTGTGTATGCAGCAAACCGAACCCCTTACGCTGCGTACCCATCCCCTTCCGGCGTAAACCGGGTTGTGTTTATGGCTGTTTTCCGGGCTTTAAAAGTTGGTGAATTGGGTTTTAGAGAAATACCTGAACCAAAAGGAATGCGTCACCGCGAGAATTAACGTTTTGCCAACCGCATAAACTGGTAATGACGTTTAAAAAGCGTCACTGCCAGCCCTTCAACTGGGCTCAGGATAAACTGAAGCGTCGGCAGTCTCCTGGCAGGTATGCGTATACCACTGAGGGTATGCTGCCAGCCTCCAGGAGATTGCCACCCTTCGGCTCCGCTCAGGGCAAGCTTTACCTCCCTTCGGTCGGTTCCTCGCAAAGACGCGTACTTGTTATGGTTTAAACGTTAAAAAGTGACATTCTCCAAAACTCCGGGATTCTCTAACTCACAAACCAAAAGGAATGCGCTACGTCATTGGGAGTGAAACACTGCAGTCTCCCGGCTGGAATGCGTCTGCCTCCGGGAGATTGCCACCCTTAGACAGACTCTTAGAATGCTCAGGGTAGACTACTTCGCTCGCAAAGACACATACTTGCTATGGTTTTAAGGGTTGAGAGATAATCCCCTCCAAAACTCCCCGACTCCAAACCAAAAAACAATTAGTGAATCCGTGGCCAAACAGCCCCCCTCAGTTTGCAATAAACCGACGGATTTTAGCGCTATAATGAATTAACCTGTATAACCAATTCGTAAAATTCCTGTTTGCTTTTTAATAAATTGTAATCTCTTTATTAAATCGCACACTAAAAGTAGGTAAATACATAAATTTTTAGTAGTATCGCATCGCGATCCGGGAATATGGGAGTCGCATAAATAAAGTATTTTTGGGCAGGAACACGACAGTTTTCAAATTGCGCAATCCGGAATATAATTTATCTTTACGAATGCCGTTGTAGGTAGGGTGAATTTTTTAATTGCTTTTGCAACCGGAGAGTGGTACTTTTGAGGCCGGAAACGCCATAGCGATTTTCTGGAACTCAATAAATTAATATAAGTACACTTATAAATGAATAAAGAAATAAGCAAGATCTGTTGTATTGGGGCCGGTTATGTTGGTGGCCCCACCATGGCAGTCATAGCACAGCAATGCCCGGATATAGAAGTTACCGTAGTAGATATTAATGCGCAACGAATAGCGGCCTGGAATGATGAGGATGTAAACAACATACCGGTGTACGAGCCGGGATTGAGTGAAGTCGTAGCCGAAGCCCGGGGAAGAAACCTGTTCTTTTCCACCGAAGTGGACAAGGCCATAGATGAAGCCGAAATGATCTTTATCTCGGTCAATACCCCGACCAAAACCTATGGAAAGGGAAAGGGGATGGCTGCCGATCTGAAATATATAGAGCTCTGTGCCCGCCAGATCGCCAGGGTAGCTAAAGATGATAAGATTGTAGTGGAAAAATCAACCCTACCGGTGCGTACGGCAGAGGCTTTAAAGAGTATATTACACAATACCGGTAACGGTGTGAACTTTGACATTCTGTCTAACCCGGAATTCCTGGCCGAGGGTACGGCCGTACAGGATCTCGTTGCACCCGATCGGGTGTTGATAGGCGGGGATTCCCCGGAAGCCATACAGGCGCTGGTTAATGTATATGCCCGTTGGGTACTTGAAGAAAATATACTAACAACTAATGTATGGTCTTCCGAACTGTCCAAGCTTACGGCCAATGCCTTCCTTGCACAGCGTGTATCGTCCATCAATGCCATGTCCGAATTGTGCGAAAAAACCGGGGCCGATGTTAATGAAGTGGCCAGGGCGATCGGTACGGACAGCCGTATAGGACCTAAATTCCTGAAGGCTTCCGTGGGGTTTGGAGGGTCCTGTTTTCAAAAAGATATCCTGAACCTGGTGTATATTGCGAAATCCTACGGGCTTACCGAAGTGGCCGATTACTGGGAACAGGTGATATTGATGAACGATCACCAGAAAAGACGGTTTGCCGACAATATTGTCACTACCCTGTACAACACGGTTTCCGGCAAAAAGATCGCTTTCCTGGGCTGGGCTTTTAAAAAAGATACCAACGATACCCGGGAGTCAGCAGCTATCTATGTGGCGGACCATCTGCTTAATGAACAGGCGGAGATCGTGGTCTACGATCCCAAAGTAACGGAAGAGCAGGTGTGTGCAGACCTGGACTATTTGAATACCCGGGATGAAGAGGAGAACAGGAAGTTGGTTACTGTGGTAAACGATCCGTACGAGGCTGCTAACGAAGCTCATGCTATAGCTGTCCTGACGGAGTGGGATGAATTTAAAGCCTACGATTGGCAGAAGATATACAACAATATGTTAAGACCTTCGTTTGTGTTTGATGGCAGGGCGATACTGGATCGGGAGCTACTAGCAGATATAGGGTTTGAAGTGTATGCAGTTGGAGTAGGAGAAATTAAGTAGAGTTTGATTTTACCGAATAAATATATAGAATAGGTGAATATGAGTAAAACGATTTTTATTACAGGTGGTGCGGGATTCATAGGCTAGAGCATCTATATTGACGATAGTGTAGTTCGGGTATTTAGTGACAAATTCTCGAACTATGTAAAAAAATATTTTTGATTAAAAGAAATTATTATTTATACACTTTTATGACATCACTTAAAAGTAAAACAATTAATGGGATATTCTGGTCGCTTTTGCAAAATATAGGTGGTAAAGGGATTCAGTTTATAGTGATGTTGCTACTAGCGCGTTTGTTAACTCCGGAAGCTTTCGGCTTAATCGGCATGTTAATGATTTTTATCCAGGTAAGTCAAGCTTTGATAATTGCAGGCTTTAATCAAGCCTTGATTCAAAAAAAAGATACGGATGAAGAAGATTACTCCTCAGTGTTTTGGGTTAATTTGGGAGTAAGCGTTTTAATTTATGTTATTCTTTTTTTCGCGGCACCATACATCGCTACCTTTTATGATCAACCTGTTTTGACGGAACTAGTTCGGGCACTTTCCTTAGTTTTTGTCATCAATGCCTTTTCTTATGTACAGGAAGCCCGATTGAGTAAGGAAATGCGATTTAAAACCTTGACAATTATCAGTATACCTTCTACTGTGATTGGTGGAGTGGCTAGCATTGTTATAGCCATTATGGGGTTTGGTGTATGGAGCATCATTGCCTTGCAACTAATAACCCGCTTTGCTTATGCCATACAAATTTGGTTTTATAGCAGATGGATGCCTTTATTAACGTATAACGGCGGCAAGGTGAAAAAACTATTTTCTTTTGGAAGTAATTTGATGGTTTCCACAATTATCCATACTGTTTATAAAAATGTTTATTTAGTCGTGATCGGTAAATTTTTTCCACTGAGTGCTTTGGGATATTATCAAAATGCGAATAATCTGGTGATCATTCCAAGTTCAACCATAAGTGGTGCACTTGCCAAAGTCACTTTTCCTGCCTTTTCCTCTATACAAGATGATGATAAGCGTTTAAAGGAAGGGTTTAAAAAAATCATTCAACAAGTTCTATTTTGGATATGTCCGGCTTTTGTTTTGGCAGCGGTCATGGCAGTACCTTTGTTTCGGTTCGTGTTTACCGAAAAATGGTTGCCAGCAGTGCCTTATTTTCGTATACTTTGCATTACTGGAGTAATTTACCCTTTAAGCACATATAATCTTGCTATTGTTAACGTTAAAGGGCGAAGTGATCTTTTTCTGAAATTGGAAATTATCAAAAAAGCTATTGTTATCGTTGGACTCATCATAATTATCCCTTTTGGTATCTATCCCTTATTGATATTTCAGGCAGTCAGTACCATTTTAATGTATGTTTTCAATAGCTATTATTCTGGAAAGTTTATTCAATACCCAACATTGAATCAATTAAAAGATATTATGCCTATATTATTGCTTAACGCTATTGTAGGAGTTATTGTCTTTTGTTTTGATTATAATTTTGCTGCATTGTCCGATATTTTGCGATTATTTGTAGGTTTAGGAATTGGTGGGGGGCTTTATTGGATGGGAGCAAAATTTTTCAAATTTGAGCCTTATTTGGAATTTGTGCATATCATTAAACCTAAACGAATTAAGTGATAATCTTAGCTCGGAAATATTACTCTTATTGCTTTTAGGTTATGATAAAAGTAAGAATCAAAGATTTAAAAAATACTTGTATATGAGTTTATTATTTACGGGATATTACGGTCGTCTAAATACAGGTGATGATGCTTTCTGCCTAATTTCAGATTGGGCGGCAAAAAAATATTGGAATGTTGACGATGTTAAATTTCATGGACGTAATCTTCCTTTTAAAAAGGATAAAACGAAATTAAATAAAACCCTAATAGGAAAGGAATATTTTAAACGTCAAGAAATCATTGAGTTATATTATCAGGGCCTTTTAGCAAATAAAATAATATATTCCGGAGGTTCTATATTCCATTCTGATATAAAAGGGCCATTTAATAAATCAAATGTTTTTTTTCATTACCATAAAATTAAAAAAATAAAGTTAGGAGCTGTAGGGGTTTCTTTAGGACCATATAAATCTATCACCGCTAGAGAAAGTATAAGAGAATATCTCAAGCATTTCTCTTTTATTTCCTTGCGAGATAAAGATTCTTATGAAGATGCTATAGATATGAACCTTTCCATTCCAATTATTGAATCATTTGATATGGCGGCTATTTTACCAAAAATGTATCCAATAATAAAATCTAAAAAAGAGAAAATTGAAATAGGGGTCAGTATTTGTGATTATCAAAGATTCATTAAAAAAGGAGATATCAAAATTGATGAATTGAGGTTTAATAAAATGATAGAAACAATTAAGCTATTATCCAAGAGGATTCATAATCTAAAAATCAATATTCTAGTTTTCAATTCCCATGCCGTTAATGGGGATTATAAAAAATCCTTAGAATTACAAAGTCTTATTTCTCCTATTGTTGAAACCACGATTACTCCATATAGCCCTTATACATATAAAATGTGGGAAACTGTTGGGAATTGCTCCATGATATTATCCACAAGACTCCATGCTGGTATATTTTCATGTTTCTCTTCTACTCCATTCTTACAAGTAGAATACCATAAAAAATGTAGTGATTTTTTGGATGATATAGGTTATGACCAAAATTTTAGAATCGGAGATTTCAATAAAACACCTTCGGAAGTTGTAGATATAATCCTAAAAATAATAAAGGTTCAAAAAGTGCATACTGTGAGTATTGATACATTGCAACAAAAAGCGTTGAAGAATTTTACGCATACCAAAAAATACATTTAAGGAGATTTCTATTATACTCTATGAATTTTATTAGAGCATAAAATCTCTCGGATCATATGAAAAAAAAATGTTTGTTTTTGATTTGAATTGAGTGCTTAAAAATTAATCCATAAGATTTACATAGTTAATAATAATTAAATAATTGAAATGAATTATGAACCATTAGTAAGTGTTATTATTCCTACTCATAATCGTGTTAGGTTATTACAGCAAACATTAAAAAGTATTTTAGAGCAAACATATCGAAATTTTGAAATAATTATAATTTCGGATGCATCTACTGATAATACTTCCACGGTTGTCACTTCTTATAATGATGAAAGAATCAAATTTGTCGAATTAAAAAATAACCTGAAGTACCCAAGCCGGGTTCGTAATATTGGAATAGAAAAAGCGAAAGGTGAGTTTATTGCATTTTGTGATGATGACGATTTGTGGATTAAGAATAAATTAGAAATTCAAGTAGCATATTTATTAGCTAATGATAATATTGAACTTGTGGCATCTAATTCATACTCATTTCCTGGGCATATTGTTCCCTCTTCGCAACTTTGGCGAAATAAAAGATTAACCTATGGAGAACTTTTGAAGGTGAATTCTATAAGGACGTCTTCTGTGATAATAAGAAAGAGAATTTTGGATAGGATAGGTAAATTCGATGAGGATGAAGTATTACATATAGGTGAGGATTGGGATTTATGGATGCGTGTTTTACAGTGTAAAGATAACTCTATTGTAATTTTAAAGGAATGCTTAGTTTTTTATAGGATAGGTAACGTTAAAATTACAAATTCCCATTATGAGCCGAAAAAAAATATAAGGGCTAAATTGCATATTTATGAAAAGCATAAGCCTTTTTCAAAAGTGGAAATTCAACAGCTATTAAACCAAATAGAAGTTGAAACTGAAACTAAATCTAAAAAACGTTTGATCCACGAAATTACCAGAGAGTTTTATTCAAAGGAAATAAGTAGTCATGATTTTTTCGCGTTAGAAAACCTTACATTTAAAGAAAAATTGATCATTCTTATAAAACTTTATGTGAGATACATTTACAGTATTTTAGGTCAGAAAAAGTTGTTCTTTAATACACGAAATATAAATTAGTTGTATGCTGAATTTTATATTGATTTATATTTTTATAGTTGGTGTTTTTTTGCTGGAGAGGCCTTTAAAACTCCACGAAGGAAAACGAACGCTATGGTTTGTGATATTGCCCGTTGCAATAGTTTCGAGTACATTAGTAGGGTTAAGGCCCCTTACTGCAGGCTTTGACACGATAAAATATGTAACTTATTATAATTTTTTGCAATACGATACTTTTTCGACGTTTATGGACGTATATAGTTATAATTGGAAAGGAGACTATATATATCGATTCTGGAATTTTGCTTTATCTTGGCTGGGTGTTAGTCCACAACACTTTTTATATATTACCGCATCTGTTTCTATTTTTTTGTTTATCCTCTCGTTGCGGAAGCTTGTAGGGAAAGATTATCTTTTGATTTTCTTGTTTTTTTATGCTACTCCAGGGTTTGTCCAATTATTTGCCAATGCGATCAGGCAAGGGTTTTCATTAGCATTTTTCTTATTTGCGATCGCCTATTACTATGAACAAAGAAAAATAAAGCTATTTCTTTCGGTTGCTGTAACACTTTTTCTGCACAATTCTACCGGTATTGTTTTGATTATGTGTTTGTTAATGATTAGTCTTTTCTCTAAATTGATAAAAAAACACAACAAATTCGTGTTCGTATTTCTTTTATTGCTTCAACCATTAATGTATTTCTTTGTAGATTTGATTAATAGGTTTTATCCCAGCGTATATACGCTTTATGAAAGTTCAGAATACTTTTTTCATTATTCTTTTATAACCTTTTTATTTTTATATATTTTTTATAAAATTCGATTTAAATTAAGATCAAAAAAGGGTGAATTTTTATTCACCACGTATATTATTATAACAATCTTAACTTCGCTTTTTTGGTTCAATCCAACAACTTTTGGCCGTATAGTTTATTTGAGCTTCCCTTTTTTAGCGCTGTATATTAATAATCTTAAATATTTATATGAGCAGCATTGGATAGCTCTCTTATTGATTGTGATAATGTTTGGAATTGGTGTTTATTTCTTTAATACCGAAGCAACTCGAAATATGCTTAATCTTTAATTAAAATTATGATGCGTTGTTCTGTTTTTTTGTTTTTTTTAATGAGTTTGATGAGTTGTAAAGCGCAAACTATTCAAACGGTGGTATTGGTGGAAAACAATCAGAGTAACTATCAAATCTGTATACCTCCTAACGCAGGCGAAAATATTATAAAGACTGTCAGGGAGTTACAAAGTTATTTCTTTAAAATCGGGAATGTCAAGCTGTCTATAACAACAGAAAAAAGCGCTTTGCCTCAGATTATTATCGGAGGGAAAGATTTCATGGAATCCCGGGGAATTGAGCTTCCATATACGGAACTAAAAAAGGATGGATTTATAATTAAAACTGAGAATAAACATCTTTTAATTTCTGGCATCAACGAAAAAGGGATAATAAATGGAATTTATACCTTGTTGGAGAAGTATTTGGGGTGTAGATTTTATGCCCGGGATGCCATTGTAATACCTCAAAAAGAGAATATCATTTTAGAACCAATCCTTGATATTCAAAATCCTGCCTTTGAAATTAGGATGCTTAATTCTTATGAAGGTTTATCTGTTGAGTATTGCAAATGGCATAAATTGGACCTTCCTCCCAGAATTAATCCGTTATGGTTAAAACCATGGATTCATACAACTACAAAGTACTTTAGTTTAAAATGGGGCCCTAAAAAACATCCAGAGTATTTTACATATTTCAATAAGGGCAAAGATGCTGTTGATATCAATTATGAAAATAATGAGGTTCTAGAGATCATGATTGGCAAAATCAAAAAAAGAGTACAAGACCATCCAACTGCAAAATTTATCGGAGCGAGTCAAGGGGATATGACGCGTAAAATAAAAAGCGAAGATAAGGGAAAAATAAGTGGAGATATGACTTTAGGCTTTGCAAATAGAATTGCTCAAACATTTCCAGACCATACAATTACATATTTGGCTTATCAATATAGCCGATCGTCCTCTGAGAATATTAAACCCCTTGGAAATATACTTGTTATCATTTGTAACACATGGGGGAACAGAACGAAGGCAGTAGATACAAAAAATCCAGGCAATAAATTTATAAAGGACCTGCAGGTCTGGCAAAAATTAACGGATAATATAATGGTTTGGGATTATATTTATAATACTAAATATGAATTTGCTCCATACCCAAATTTTTATCTTTTACAACAAGCGATTAAAGGTTATAAAGATTTGGGGATTAACAAAATTTTTGAAGAAAGTCATCGACAACCATCTGGGGGACTGTACGAATTACGCAGTTATTTAACGGCAAAACTATTATGGAACCCAGATTTGGATATTGATTCTCTTATTACTGATTTTTTAAATGGTTATTATGGAGATGCTGCTCCTTATATTAAGAATTATATTCAAGAAATGAATAAACAACTAAAAGCTTCAAAAATCCCACTTTTAAGAACAGGCAATCCCAAGATTTATTCTCGTATCTCATTTTTAAGACCACTTGCCATTCGAAAGTATGAATTATATCTGGAAAAAGCCAAAAGATCAGTAGTTGATGATCCAATCTTTAAAAAAAGAGTAGATAAGGTTTATGAAACATTAAAAGTTACTAAAAGTGAAATTGGAAAAAGATCATCAAAAGAATAATTCGATGTTTATCTTTTTTTATTAAAATAATTTACATATAAAATTACCGATAGCGATTATGAAAGACACCCGATCAAAATTTAAGATCTATTTGGCGGCTATAAAACGGCTGTACATGTGGCATTTTCTATCCAATAAACTTGATTTGATCTTAGTGACCGAGTTTCCAAAATCTGGTGCTTCCTGGTTCTGTCAAATGTTAGCAGATGCTTCTAATATTCCTTTTCCGAGAAATATCTCTCCGACTTTCGAAAGAAGTATAATGCATGGACATCATTTATTCAATCCAAGAATGGGAAAGGCGATTTGTGTCATACGCGATGGCCGTGATGTTATGGTTTCGGCCTATTTTCACTTTTTGTTTGACAATAGTCATAATAATCCGGGAGGAGTTACATATCATCGAAAAAAAATGCCATTTAAGGATTATAACAATGTGCGAGAAAATCTGCCTAAATTTATTGAGTATATGTTCAAAGGATATCCAAATGAAAATAGATTTCATTTTAGTTGGAGCGATTTGATCAATAATGTAAAAGTGAATCAAAGTAGACTTTGTATAGTAAAATATGAAGATCTTTTAACCAAACCCTCAAAATGTATAAAAAATGCTTTAGAGTTTTACGAAATACTGGTCCCTGATGAAAACAGATTAAAGGAAATAGTTGATAATTATTCCTTTAAAAAACTAGCCAAACGGAATCCTGGCGAAGAAGACAGGAAAAGCTTTATTAGAAAAGGGATAAGTGGAGATTGGAAAAATTATTTCAATGAGGAATCGTGTGATATATTTAAAGAGTATGCCGGTGAAGAATTAATAAAAGCGGGATATGAGAATGATTTCGATTGGAAAAATTATTGAAAATCAAAAGGCATTATGAAAAAGCTACTCCAAATAAATTCAGTTGCCAATATGGGCTCTACAGGCAGGATTGCTATGGAAATTGGACAAATAGCAATAAATAGGGGTTGGGAAAGTTATATTGCCTGTGGAAGAAAACGAGAAGGAGGGAAATCTAATATAATAGAGATTGGGGTAAAGACAGATAGATTATTGCACGGTGTAAAATCTCGTCTGTTTGATGCGCATGGCTTTGGCTCAAAAAACGCTACTAGAACATTGATTAAAAAAATTAAAGAAATAAATCCTGATGTTATTGCTTTGCATAATATTCACGGTTATTATGTTAACATAAAAATTTTATTTGATTACTTAAAGGAATGCAACAAGCCAATTTTTTGGACCTTATATGATTGCTGGGCTTTTACAGGTCATTGCGCTTATTTTGACATGGTAGGTTGCTCAAATTGGAAAGATACTTGTAAAAACTGTCCGTGTAAAAATTCTTATCCCAAGTCATGGGTCAATAATTCTCATGCAAATTTTAAGGCGAAAAAAGACATTTTTACCAATGTTAAAGACTTACAGCTTATTGTGCATTCCAACTGGCTCAAATCAAATGTCCGGCAATCTTTCCTTTGCGATTATCCGATCAATTTGATCAGGAATGGAATTAATCTTTCCAATTTCCATTACAAACCTTCCAAAATTCGAGAGAAGTATGGCTTGGAAAAGAAATTTATTATTCTGGGGATTGCCAATAAGTGGTCTGAGCGAAAAGGCTTTTCTGACATTAAGTTGTTAAGTGATTTTTTACAACCGGACGAAGTGGTCTTAGTGGATGGATTAAACGTAGAACAGCAGAAGAATTTGCCTGAAAACATTATTTCGTACGGGAAGGCCAAGGATGTGAGTGAACTGGCAGAGTTGTATTCCGCAGCCGATGTATTTTATAATCCGACTTATGAAGACAATTTTCCAACAACAAATCTGGAAGCCTTGGCTTGCGGAACTCCTGTGATAACCTATAACACAGGAGGCAGCCCGGAGGCAATCGACGAAAATACGGGGTTTGTTGCAGAAAAAGGGAGTCTTGATCAGGTGCGAAATTATATTACGCAGCTCAAAAAGGCCAATAAGGCTAATTACAGGGAAATGTGTACTCAAAGGGCACACCAGCTTTTTAATTATAAAGAAAGATATGAAGAATATGTCTCATTATTTCAACAAACAATTAATTAAAAGACGACTATGAAAGTACTAATTTTAGCAGGCGGTTTCGGAACACGATTAAGTGAGGAAACGGCAACTATCCCCAAACCAATGGTTCAAATAGGTGATAAACCTATTCTTTGGCATATCATGAAAATATATTCGCATTACGGATATAATGATTTTGTGATTTTGGGAGGTTATAAAGCCTATGTCATAAAAGAATATTTTTCAAATTATTATTTGCATCAGTCGGATGTGAGAATTGATTTGACCGACAATAGTATGGAGGTCCTGAATTCCAAAAGTGAGCCTTGGAAAATCACAATTTTGGACACAGGACTAAACACATTGACAGGAGGCCGTATCAAAAGAGCAAAAGAATATATCAATAATGAACCTTTCTTTCTTACCTATGGTGATGGGCTAAGCAATGTTAATATTAATAAGCTTTTGGACTTTCATCGGGAACATGGAAAATCCATTACGATGACATCCGTTCAACCGGAAGGCAGGTTCGGTGCTTTGGATGTTGATGAAACCACGCAACGGGTTAATCATTTTATGGAAAAACCCAAGGGTGACGGGGCTTGGATCAATGGAGGTTTTTTTGTTTGTGAACCTGATGTTCTGGATTATATCGATAAGGGAGATGAAACCATATGGGAAAGATCTCCCCTGGAAAATTTAGCGAAAGACAATAAACTCTATGCTTTTAACCATTATGATTTTTGGAAACCCATGGATACGTTAAGGGATAAAAATCAGTTGGAAGAACTTTGGAACAACAATAAAGCCCCATGGAAGTTATGGAAAT
Organism: Sinomicrobium kalidii; assembly: GCF_021183825.1. GTDB lineage: Bacteria > Bacteroidota > Bacteroidia > Flavobacteriales > Flavobacteriaceae > Sinomicrobium > Sinomicrobium kalidii. The sequence goes on from NZ_CP089211.1 coordinate 2,936,626, forward strand.
AGAATCTTTGTTCAAAAATAAATATAAAGGTAAAAAAATACTTGTCACGGGCCATACTGGCTTTAAGGGGTCATGGTTGACCCTTTGGCTTAAAAAAATGGGTGCTACTGTTCATGGGGTCGCACTGGAACCAAATACCTCACCAAATCATATCGGGTTATTGAATTTGGAATATGAATCCCATATTTTGGATATAACTCATAAGGAGGTACTGACTGCTTTAATTGAAAAGATAAAGCCGGATTTAATTTTTCATTTAGCGGCTCAACCATTGGTTCGGTTATCTTATGAGGATCCCTATAATACTTACCTCACCAATATCATGGGGACTATTAATGTATTGGAAGCAGCGAGAAGAATTGAAAATTTGAAGGGTGTCGTTGTCGTAACAAGCGATAAATGTTATGAAAATAGAGAGTGGCTCTGGGGTTATCGGGAAAATGAAGCGATGGGAGGTAAAGACCCCTATAGTTCTTCGAAGGGATGTGCAGAATTAGTAACTGCGGCTTACCGGAATTCTTATTTTCCTGAAAGTGAATTTGGAAAATCACATCATACAATAGTTGCCAGTGTTCGAGCTGGAAATGTTATAGGTGGTGGAGACTGGGCAAAAGACAGGATCATTCCGGACATGGTAAAATCTGCTTCAAAAAATGAGTCCCTTCTTATACGATATCCTAAGGCCACAAGGCCATGGCAACATGTGTTGGAGCCGTTAAGCGGGTATTTGAATATTGGTCAAAAAATGCTTGAAGGAGATATTCAATATTCGGGTGCTTGGAATTTTGGACCCAATAATGAAAGTAATGTTTGTGTATTGAATTTGGTAAAAGCAGCGAACCAATACTGGAAAGATATTAGCTATGAAATAGATCAAAAAGAACATTTGCCAGAAGCCAATTTCCTTATGTTAGATAGCACTAAGGCCAATAAATTGCTTCAATGGAAACCTATATGGGGCTTTCAGGAAACGGTAAAATATACTATTGAATGGTTTCAAGAATATTACCTGCAAGACAATACACTTTCAGAAGACCATTTGGAGAAATATATTGCGGATGCAATAAATGAAGAAGTAACATGGGCAATACAATAACATCCGGAGATATTATTGTTATAACTGGAGGTGGAGGATACCTGGGCTCCAAGCTTGCCGAATTTTATCTGCATAAAAATTGTCAACTTTTTTTGATTGATATAAATTTTAATAATCTGGCAAAAAAACTAAATGAAAATTATGATACCGTTCATCTCGAACATCTTGATTTGACCAGTGAAAATTTGGTTCGAGAAGTTTTGAATAGAATTTCACCGGATTATATTTTCCATTTTGCCTCCATAATTGATCGATCTAGGGATTTTGATATTTATGACCGCCTATATGAAATTAATGTTAAAGGGACAATCAATTTGCTAAAAGCGCTCCAGAAGATTTCCTACCGGGGATTTTATTTTGCCAGTACTTCCGAAGTTTATGGTTCTTGGAAAGGAGTGCCCTTTAGTGAAGATAGTAGTTTAACCTCTGCGTCCCCTTACTCTTTAACAAAGATTTATTGTGAAAAGGCTATACAACTATTCTCAGATCTATATAACAAACCCTATAAAATTTTTCGTATTTTCAATTTCTTTGGGCCAAATATGCCTGGTAGTACTTTTATAGGTCAAATGATAGAAGCCTTTAAAGCCGGGAAGGTTTTTGAAATGACCCAGGGAGATCAAGCAAGAGATATTTTATTTATAGATGATTTATTGACTCAGATGAATGTGGTTGTGACAAAGAAATCAGATTTTTCTGTTTTCAATATATGTAGTGGAAAAGCAATAAAAATGATTGAAATAGTAGAAGAATTTGAAAAAATAACTGGTGAAGAGTTTCAATATACAACGCTTCTGCCTTATAGAAAAAATGAAGTTTGGGAAACAAGAGGAGACAATTCCAGATTGAAATCTTTGAACTATATTTTCCCTTCGTTCTCTTTAAAAGAAGCACTAAAAAAATGCATCTAATCTAATAATTACTATGTTCAATAATAAAACACTCTTAATTACCGGTGGCACAGGCTCCTTCGGCAACGCTGTCCTAAACCGGTTTTTACATACCGATCATTTTAGTGAGATCCGGATTTTTTCCCGGGATGAAAAAAAGCAGGATGAGATGCGCAATACGCTAAATAACCCTAAATTGAAATTTTATATAGGAGATGTGCGCAATTATGACAGTGTAGAGCGGGCCATGCGTGGAGTGGACTATGTTTTTCATGCTGCGGCGTTAAAACAGGTCCCTTCCTGCGAATTTTTCCCTTTGGAAGCTACAAGGACCAATGTATTAGGGACGCAAAATGTTATTGATGCCGCCGCCTATAACAAGGTGCAGAAAGTGATCTGTTTAAGTACGGACAAGGCTGCATATCCCATCAATGCCATGGGGATATCCAAGGCCCTGATGGAAAAGGTAGCTGTTGCAGCATCCCGTAATCTGAAGAAAACCACCGTTTGTTTAACCCGGTACGGTAATGTCATGGCCTCCCGGGGTTCTGTGATCCCTCTCTTTTTGAAGCAGATTAAGGAAGGTAACCCTATCACGGTGACGGATCCGGAGATGACCCGGTTTTTGATGTCTTTGGAAGAGGCCGTGGAACTGGTGCTTTTTGCCTTTGAAAACGGGAATCCGGGAGACTTGTTTGTCAATAAGGCCCCGGCGGGGACCATTGGAAACCTAGCCCAGGCACTTAAGGAAATATGCAATGCCGAAAACCCAGTAAAGGTTATAGGAACCCGACACGGGGAGAAGCTGTATGAAACACTTTGCACGAGGGAAGAGATGATCAAGGCCGAAGATATGGGGAATTTTTATCGTATTCCCGCAGATAACAGGGATTTGAATTATGCGCAATATTTTTCGGAAGGCGAACAGGCTATTTCGGAGATAGAAGATTATAATTCTCATAATACCGAACAGCAGGATGTGGAGGGGATGAAACAACTGTTGTTAAAGCTTCCCATTGTACAGCAGCAGGCATTTGGTTCGGAAACATCGACAGAAATACAATAAAACCGTAAATCATGGAATTACCTGTGTTGATCAGGGGAGGACATTATGAAGACGAACGGGGCCAGCTGGAATTTAATAATGATTTTGATGCGCTTCCGGTAAAGAGGATATATACCATTAAAAATATCGACAGTAAATTTATAAGGGCTTGGCAGGGCCATAAGATAGAACGCCGGTGGTTTTCCGCAATAAACGGGGCTTTCGAAGTAAAACTGATCAGGGTCAACGACTGGGAGTCTCCTTCGAAAAACTTACAACAGCAGGTGTTTTTACTTCAAGGGAAGGAGATGGATATTTTATCCGTTCCCCCGGGATATATCAGCAGTATTCAGGCCCTGGAGGATGATTCAAAATTACTGGTTATGGCGGATCACGCTTTAGGGGAAGTCAAGGATGAATATCGCTATGATGTAGATTATTTTAAAGATTAACGGATACATATACCATATTTGACAAATATATTGCTATGATAAAAGTAGGTATAACAGGACAAAACGGATTTGTAGGGGGGCACCTTTACCATACATTGGGACTATACTCCGAAGAATTCCAAAGAATTGAATTCAAAAAAGAATATTTCGAAACCCCTGAAAAACTAGACGAATTTGTGCGGCAATGTGATGTCGTCATACATCTTGCGGCGATGAACCGCCATGAGAGCCAGGGCTTTATTTATGAGACCAATGTCAGGCTGGTAAAACAACTTATCGCTTCGCTGGAAAGAACAGCTTCAAAAGCCCATGTACTGTTCTCCTCATCTTCTCAGGAGGAAAGAGATAACCTTTACGGCAGATCCAAAAGGGAAGGAAGAGAGTTATTGATAAACTGGGCGGAAAGATCGGGTGGAGTTTTTTCAGGAATGATCGTTCCCAACGTTTTTGGCCCGTTTGGTCAGCCTTATTATAATTCCTTTATAGCCACATTTTGTTATCAATTGACACATGGCGAGACCCCGGGAATTGACAATGACGGAAAGGTGAATTTAATATACGTAGGTGAGCTGGTCGAAGAGATGATCGGGCAAATAAGAGAAGGTAAAAACAATTTTTCGCATCAGGTTTCACACACGGCCTCTGTTAAGGTTTCAGAAGTATTTTCATTGTTAACTCTTTATAAGGAGAAATATTTTGAAAAAGGGGAGATCCCTGAAATTAACTCAACCTTTGAACTTAACTTATTCAATACTTTCCGATGTTATATTGATCATAAGAACCATTTCCCTGTTAAGTTTACGCAGCATACGGATGACAGGGGATCTTTTGTGGAAATCATACGCCTGGGTGTTGGCGGACAGGTATCTTTTTCAACCACCGTTCCCGGGATTACCAGGGGGAACCACTATCATACCAGGAAGGTTGAGCGGTTTGCCGTGATCAAGGGAAAGGCCCTGATTCAACTGCGAAAGATAGGAACAGATGAGGTTTATGATTTTTACCTGGACGGAGACGAACCCGCTTATGTGGACATGCCTATCTGGTATACACACAACATAAAGAATATCGGAGATGAGGTGCTCTATACCAATTTCTGGATCAATGAGCCGTATGACCCGGAAGATGCTGATACCTATTTTGAAGAAGTTTGATAAGGGCTCTTGAAATTTGACTTCTGGCTTCCCGGACCAATGAAGGTAAAAGAGAAAAGAAGTTTGTAAAAGTAATTATTCTTTTAAATACATGAAAAAACTAAAAGTAATGACGGTAGTGGGTACCCGGCCCGAAATTATACGTTTGTCCCGGGTTTTAGCCGCACTGGACCATTCTGAAGCCGTAGAGCATACCCTGGTACATACCGGGCAGAACTATGACTATGAATTGAATCAGGTTTTTTTCGAAGACCTGGGGATAAGAAAGCCGGACTATTTTTTAGAGGCTGCCGGAAAAAATGCGACAGAAACGGTGGGGAATATTTTGATAAAAATAGATCCTTTACTGGAGGAGTTAGCGCCCGATGCCTTTTTGGTCCTGGGTGATACCAACTCGTGTTTATGTGCCATTCCGGCCAAGAAACGCCATATTCCTGTTTTTCACATGGAGGCGGGAAACAGGTGTTTTGACCAACGGGTCCCGGAAGAGACCAACCGTAAAATTGTTGACCATACGGCCGATATCAACCTGACCTACTCGGATATTGCCCGCGAATACCTTTTAAGGGAAGGGCTGCCTGCCGACCGTATCATCAAAACAGGTTCTCCCATGTTTGAGGTTTTAAACCATTATTTGCCACAGATTCAGTCTTCCGGAGTTTTAGAAAGACTCGGGCTGGAAGAGGGTAAATTTTTCGTGATCTCATCTCACAGGGAAGAAAATATTAACGCGGAAAAGAATTTCAGGGGCCTGATGGAATCATTGAATACCATTGCCGAAAAATACGGGTACCCGGTAATTGTCTCTACACATCCGCGTACGAGGAATATGATTGAGAAGATAGGAAGTGAGACACGCCCTGAGATCCAATTCCTCAAACCGCTTGGATTTCACGATTACAATGCATTACAGATGCGTTCCTATGCGGTATTGTCAGATTCGGGAACGATCTCCGAAGAGTCGTCGATCTTAAATTTCCGCGCTTTAAATATCCGTCAGGCACATGAACGTCCGGAAGCCATGGAAGAGGCTTCGGTAATGATGGTGGGCTTAAAGCCGGAACGAATACTTCAGGGATTGGTGCAGGTTCAACAACAGAAAATAGGAAGGGATAGAAACTACCGCCAGGTAACAGATTACTCAATGCCCAATGTTTCGGAAAAAGTAGTGCGTATCATTTTGAGTTATACGGATTATGTGAAACGCGTGGTCTGGAGTGAATAAATAAAGTATGAGGATCTTATTCATAAAGCAATTATTTAACCCGGAGCCAACAGCAAAAAGTTTAGACTTTGCCAAAGAATTGAAAAAAAGAGGGCATAAGGTGCAGGTGCTTACCGGTTTTCCGTCATATCCGTTAGGGAAAATTTATGAAGGCTATAGACAGAAGCTTTGGCAACGGGAGGTCATGGAAGGTATAGAGGTAATACGTGTTCCTATATATCCGAGCCAAAGTGACAATGGAATGAAACGGATGCTTCATTACCTTTCTTATGCTTTTTCAGCATCTTTATTGGGCCCTTTTTTAGTGAAAAGGCCTGATGTAGCTTTTGTATACCAGGGCGCCATCCCCGTAGGGATCCCTGCAATAGTTTTTAAATGGTTCAGAGGAGTTCCCTTTGTTTATGATATTAATGATTTATGGCCTGAAACCGTAGCTGTATCGGGGATGATGAAAAACAAAAGGCTCTTAAAGTTGATTAATGTCTGGTGTAGCTTTAACTATAGAAAAGCTTCTAAAATAACAGTCGCAACACCGGGGTTTAAGCAGCGATTAATTGAAAAAGGCGTGCCGGAATATAAAATTTCGTTTGTTCCAAATTGGAGCAGAGATAAATACAGTGAGGAAGAGTTGGATGAACAACTTAAGGAAAACTATTTTCCCCGAGATAAATTCCATGTGCTGTACGCCGGAAATCTTGGAGTTGTTCAGGCACTTGACATTGTTTTGGAAGTGGCACAACAATTAAAACAAGAAGGTAATAGCAATATTCAATTTACACTGCTGGGTGGAGGTGCTGATGAAGCGCGGCTAAAAAATAGGCGAAAACAGCTGGAATTGCATAACGTTCAATTTATTGAGCGAGTAGATGGAGGAGAAGTGACCAAGTATTTGAATTCGGCAGATGCTTTGTTGGTTCATTTAAAAAACACCGATTTGTTTGAAATAACAATTCCTTCTAAAATATTATCCTATTTAAGAACTGGGAAACCTATTCTTATGGGATTAAAGGGAAATGCGGCGGAAATTATTAAAATATCGGGTGCGGGTTTTTTATTTGAACCTCAGGATGTAAATGATTTAAAACGAAAACTGGAAGAACTGTATCATTTGAATATGAATGAGAGAGAAAATATGGGTAAAAAGGGTATCGAATATTATGATAATAACCTTTCAATCGTTGCGAGCACTGAAAAATTAGAAAAAGCGTTTTTTGAAATATTAAAACAATGAAAAATCCTCCTATTATTATCATAGGCGCCGGCCGTTCCGGAACCAATATTTTAAGGGACAGCATCTGTTCTATGCAAGGGTTTGAAACCTGGCCCTGTGACGAGATCAATTATATTTGGCGTCATGGAAATATTGCCAAAAATACAGACCGGTTTACCGCAGAGGACGCCCGGCCGGCAGTGAGAAAGTATATAAAAGGAGCATTTGAGAGTTTTCAACGGAAATCCGAAGCAGAATGTGTGGTGGAAAAAACCTGTGCCAGCAGTTTAAAAGTGCCTTTTATAGAGGCTATTTTTCCCGGTGCGAAATATATTTTTTTGATACGGGACGGTAGGGATGTTGCCAGCTCGGCAAAGCAACGTTGGACGGCGTCCCTGGAACTTAAATATATATGGAAAAAGGTTAAATACGTGCCTGTGAGTGATATTCCTTATTATGGCTTCCGTTATTTTATCAACCGGATAAAGAAATTTTTTTCCAGTGAAAAACGACTGGCTTTTTGGGGACCGATTTACCCGGGTATGATGGAAGATCTTCAAAAGGATTCCTTAATAGAGGTGTGTGGTAAACAATGGGCAGCGTGTGTGAAAACTGCTTATGAAGACCTGTCTCAAATTGATTCTGACAGGGTACATATGATGAATTATGAAACTTTTGTGAGCAACCCAATGGAGCAGATGATAAGGGTAATGGATTTTATTGGAGTTAAAGTAGCAGAAGAAGAAGTTAAAGATTCGGTGGCCAAGGTATCTGCCAGAAGTATCGGAAATTATATAAAACACATAAGCCCGGATGATCTGGAAAAACTGAACGGGATTGTTGAGCCGGTAATGGCTGATATATACGGTAAAATAGAAAAATAATGACGGGATACCAGCGATTTCAGAAAAGAACTTTTGATGTAGTGGTTTCGTTTTTCGGATTGTTGTTTTTGTGGTGGCTTATAGTTGTTGCTGCTTTATTGGCTTATATAGATACGGGGCTAAGTGGTTTTTTTAAGCAGGAACGGGTTGGAAAAGATGGTCAGTTGTTTAAGGTGATAAAGATAAGAAGTATGCGTCCTGTAACAGGAGTAAATACTTCTGTTACGACGGATAAAGATCCCCGTATATCCAAAACCGGACGTTTTTGGAGAAAAACCAAGATTGATGAGCTTCCCCAACTTTGGAACGTTCTTGTGGGGAATATGAGTTTTGTAGGCCCCCGCCCGGATGTTCCCGGTTATGCAGATAAACTTGAGGGTAAAGATCGGTTGTTACTGAGTATAAGACCGGGAATAACCGGACCGGCAAGTATTAAGTTTAAGAATGAAGAGGAAATTTTAGCTGCTCAAAAAAATCCGGAGAAATACAATCGGGAAGTCATCTGGCCGGAGAAAGTAAGGATAAATCTGGAATATATCGAAAATTACAGCTTGTTAAAAGATATTGGATATATACTTAAAACTGTGTTTTAATTATATGGATTCTTAAAATAAAAGCACAATTATGGGAAAGGACAAAATCTGGCTCTCTTCCCCCCACATGGGAGGCACGGAGCAAAAATATGTAAAAGAAGCGTTTGACGATAATTGGGTGGCCCCTCTGGGGCCTCACGTCAATGGCCTTGAGGCCGACCTGGAAAGCTTTTTGGGAGAAGAAAAAAAGGTGGCGGCGGTAAGCGCCGGTACTGCGGCCCTGCACCTGGCGCTGATCCTTTCGGGCGTTGAAGCCGGAGATGAAGTGATCTGCCAGAGCCTGACCTTTTCGGCTTCGGCAAACCCTATTGTATACCAGGGCGCTACTCCTGTTTTTGTGGATAGCGAACCGGATACCTGGAATATATGTCCCAATGCTTTGGAAGATGCTATAAAAGCCAGGATAGCGCTGGGGAACAAGCCAAAAGCTATTATTGCAGTGCATCTTTACGGGATGCCTTATAAAGTAGATGAGGTAAAAGCTGTAGCAGAGAAATACGGAATACCTGTAATAGAAGATGCGGCGGAAGCCTTGGGAAGTACATACAAAGGGAAAAACTGCGGGACTTTCGAAGAATTGGCTATTTTGTCGTTTAACGGAAATAAGATCATTACAACTTCGGGTGGAGGGGCTTTGGTATGCCCGAATGAAGATTTAAAGAAAAAAGCGGTGTTTCTGGCTACACAGGCCAGGGACCAGGCGCCGCATTACCAACACAGCCACATAGGGTATAACTACAGGATGAGCAACATTTGCGCCGGGATAGGCCGGGGTCAGATGGAAGTACTCAAGGAACGGGTAACACAACGCCGGGCCATGCATGCGTTTTATACGGAGATCTTCTCCGGTGTGGAAGGAATTACTCTGTTGAATGAGCCGGGCGAAGATTATTTTTGCAACCACTGGCTGACAGCCATCCTGACCGAAAGTTTTGAGCAACGCGAAGCCCTGCGCCTGGCCATGGAAGAAGACAACATAGAAAGTCGGCCTATATGGAAACCCATGCACCTGCAGCCGGTTTTTAAGAATGCTCCTTACTATGGAGGGCAAGTGGCTGAAGATATTTTTGACAGGGGGTTGTGTCTTCCTTCCGGATCTAATCTTACGGATACAGACAGGGATCGTATTCGTGCTGCAATAATGAAATTTCTGAATTTGGAGTAAGGTCGTGGCAATTAATGCTTACGAGCTGGCTATAATTAATATCACTTTTGAGTCCTGTTCCGGTAGAGAGTCGATCTCCGGGGAACAACTGTTTATAAATAACAGCATAAACCGGTTGGTGTTATGATTAAAAAAATGAAAAATCATTCGTAATAGCTGGAAGCTCCCCTCTTCAGAAGGCCCTACTGAGTTTGTCAAAGTATGGATGTTTCTCTGTGAAGTGGAGAGTTTGACCAGGTCCCCTAAGTTCCGGGGTTTACCTCTGAACTTTTGCCTTACTTGAGGTATGGGCTTTCTAACCCTCCGTCACGACTTCAGTCGTGCCACCTCCCTTCGTCACAAGGGAGGGACTTTGTAAGGCTTAAAAAACATATATGATATTATTGATGTAAAAATTGAGATAATAATGCATATACTCCGAATACCTTAAAAGAAATTGATGTCACCGGTATTTGTAGGGTGTTTTTTTATACAGGTGCAATATTTTCAGCATATGACGTTTTTATACCCGGGATGTGTTTTCCCGTTTTCGGAACCAATAGGGAGATCACCGATATTTTCTGTTTATTGGTCTAAATAGAGCGGAGGGAGAAGGTGTTAAAATGATTCATTCCGGGAAAGTGTGGATATTTGGTTGAGAATTTAACAGTAGAGAAGAAATATGTGGAAAGTGATTTCGTAACATCCAATTCACGTTAACGAAACGTAAGTAAAGAAAAAAAACCGTATATTCGCAGGAAACAGACTTTATTAATGAGAGAAAATACATCTAATAAAAAAGGTGTTTATCCCTTTTTTCGGGGATTTAGACCGGAATTTTAGGTTAATTTTAACAAGGCAGGGATTTTTTTAATACCTTTATTCGTCCTGAAGGTCAAAAATTACTTGCTTTTTGAGTTTTATCGGGCAATTTTCGTAATATATGAAAAAATTAAGTTGGGATAAGTTGAGGCGGGGAATCAGGCTGGCATTACAACCCGGGAAGAGAAAACTGGACCTGAAAAACATCGGTTACCTGCCGCGATGGATCATACTGGGTATAGATATTGCCATCCTGGTATGCGCGGCTATAGTGACTTATGTATTGCTCCAGGGGCTGACCCTTAGTTTCTATTCGCGCTTAACCCGCCTTGAAGAACTCCTGATGATCGTAGGCGTAAATACGGTGTTTTTTCTCCTTTTCCGGACGTATGCAGGCCTTATACGTTATTCGTCCTATATAGACGGTTTAAAATTGCTGTTTTCCACCTTTGCTTCTTTTGTAGCTTTGGCGGCGATCAGTTATACCAGCTACCTGGTTACCGGGGAAAAACTGTTCCTCGTTCCCGGGTTGTTTATGTACTTTATTATCTCCTTTGTCTTCCTGTTCCTGTTCCGGGTGGTGGTAAAACAGGTATTTCATGCCTATTTCAGTGAAACGAGGAAAACAGACAAGACCAAGGTACTGATCTTCGGGGCGGATTCTAACGCCATATCGGTAGCCAATGCTATCCGTACGGAACAACCGGCACGGTTTAAGATCCTGGGCTTTGTGGATAAAAACGGGCATAATACCAGCAAGCGTATCCTGGACCTGCCCATACTGTGTAAAAACAAACGGATATCCGTACTCCTGAGGGCCCGCGGGGCACAGGCGGTTATCCTTGCGGACAAATACCTGACCAAAGCAGAAAAAATAGCCCTGGTAGACGACTGCCTGGAGAACGGGTATAAGGTGTTTACGGCACCGTTGATCTCCGACTGGGAAAATGAACAGGATTTTTCAAGGCAGATCAAGAACATACAGATCGAAGACCTGTTGGAACGAAAGCCGATTGTGCTGGACAACAAAAGTATTTCCAAAGAACTTAAAGGGAAAAGAGTACTGGTTACCGGGGCGGCGGGTTCCATAGGCAGTGAGATCGTACGCCAGGTACTGAAATACGATCCCGAACTTTTGATTATCGTAGACCAGGCAGAGACTCCCCTGCATCAATTGCGCCTGGAGTTAAATAATCTTTCCGGGGAGATACAGCATGAAACCGTAATCGCCGATGTCCGTAATTACGAACGGATGGACCGTGTTTTTAAAGCCTTTGCCCCGGAGGTGGTCTATCATGCGGCAGCTTATAAACACGTGCCCCTGATGGAAGAAAATCCTTCGGAAGCGGTTTTTGTTAATATTATGGGGACCCGGAATATGGCCGACCTGGCTGTGGAGCACAAGGTGGAAAAGTTTGTTATGGTATCGACGGACAAGGCCGTTAACCCGAGCAATGTGATGGGGGCTTCCAAACGTATTGCAGAGATGTATGTACAGTCGCTCTATTTTTCCAACAGGGAGAAAGGAAAGAAAACAACGCGGTTTATCACTACGCGTTTTGGGAATGTGCTGGGATCCAACGGTTCTGTGGTTCCGCTGTTTAAGGAACAGATCGCTAAAGGGGGGCCTGTAACCATTACCCACCCGGATATTATCCGCTATTTTATGACCATTCCCGAAGCCTGCCGCCTTGTACTGGAAGCCGGGGCCATGGGGAAAGGCGGGGAGATCTTTATTTTTGATATGGGCGAGGCCGTAAAGATCATGGATTTGGCCACAAAAATGATCCGCCTGGCCGGTTTTATCCCCGAAGAAGATATCGAAATAAAAGTCACCGGGCTGCGACCGGGGGAAAAGCTCTATGAAGAACTGTTAAGCGACAAGGCAAAGACCCTGCCCACCCACCACGAAAAGATCATGATTGCAACCGAAACTATCGACGATTACGACTATGTTAATAAAACCATACGCTCCATTTTTGAAACCGCCAAGCAATATAAAAATGACAAAACGGTAAAATACATGAAAAACCTGGTCCCCGAATACAAAAGCATGAACTCTTTGTTTGAATCCCTGGATAACAAGGGTAGTACGGAGCCATCCCCGTCAGAACCGACCATCCTTGCTGAAGATATGGCTGACAAGGAGAAAAAGAAACTATACGGTACCGGGAAACACCGGGTAGGGTTCTCCGGGTAATCTTTATAAATTAGTGAATATATAAGGTGGGTGTAACAAATCTTCTTTCACCGGGTATTATCCCTTTTAATTAAGTGTGTATATAAAAAGGCTTTATAAAACCGGAAGTAAAAATTCCGGCTCCCTTTGGGCACTATATTAAGCACAGTTGAAATGGTGGGGATAAAAAGGATTTTTATACAGCTGGCCATTTGATGATAGTGAAAAAAGTAAATTTGTAGCATCCGCCGGTAAATTTAACTCGCAAATGTTATATTTGCAGCACTAAATATACGCTTTGCCCTGTTAGGGCGTTAAAAAAGAAGAGATATAAACGACAGATGATGATAAAACGTTTAATACCTTGCCATACCCCTGCTTTTTTCCTGATGCTTTTTGGTATTGTTCTGATGACTTCCTGCGCCTCCCGGAAGGATATCGTGTATTTCCAGGATATCGAGGAGATTGATAAACTGGCCAGTAAAGTCATATATGATCCGGTTTTACAGCCGGATGACCTGCTGACTATTACGGTATCTGCTTTTGATACGGAAATGGCCATGCCTTTTAATTTACCGGCCGTGGCCTATATGGGGACGGATGGAATGGCGGCCGGGAGGGCGCAATATCAAACCTATCTTATAGATAATAAGGGAAAAATAGAATTCCCGGTTATTGGGCCGGTAAAGCTGGGAGGGTTGACCCGTAATGAAGCGGTTAACTTGTTAAAGAAAAAGATATCCCACTATGTTAAGGATCCTATTGTGAACATACGGATTATGAACTATAAGGTGACCGTACTTGGTGAAGTGGCCCGGCCGGGTTCATATACTATTCCTAATGAACGCATTACCATCCTGGAGGCATTGGGGTTGGCCGGAGATCTTACCGTATATGGTAAAAGAGATAATATACTGGTGATCCGCGATAAGAACGGGGAAAAGACCTATACCCGGGTGGATATTACCAAAAAAGATGTCCTCGAATCGCCTTATTATTATTTACAGCAGAATGATGTGATCTATGTGGAGCCAAACAAGGCCCAGGTACAATCTTCTACCTATAATCGGAACGCTACAGTGGTGATCTCTATAGCCTCTGTAATCATAGCCCTTATTTCAGTACTGACCCGATAATATCATAATATATAATGCAATCAAACGAACAAATACAGCCCATACATCCCGCGGGGGAAGAAGAGATCAATCTTCGTGACCAGTTGGAGAGTTACCTTATTCATTGGAAATGGTTTGTACTGGGAGTAGTCTTGTGTGTGGCTGCTGCTTTTTTGTACCTCAGGTATGCTACACCGCAATACAGCGTCTCGGCTACTATCATGATCAAGGATGATAAGTCGGGAGGGATGTCTTCCGAAATGTCTGCTTTTGAGGACATGGGGTTATTGTTCGGAAATGCGACCAATAGTGTGGATAATGAAATTGAGGTGCTGAAGTCCAGGACCCTGATGGAAAATGTGATCCGGCAGCGTAACCTGAATATTTCATACTTTACGAAGGGACGTATTAAAACTTCCGAAGTGTACGGGAACAGCCCGGTAAAGATTAATTTTTCCGTAGCCGATTCTGTGCTTTATAAAATGGATACCACCTTTACGGTACATATAAAATCGGATACCCGTTTTGCCTTGCTTGACAGTGAGGGGGAGAATAAGGGAGAATATGCTTTTGGTGAAAATGTGGCGTCTGCCATGGGAAATATAACCGTAATTCCACATTTTGAAGAAAAAGACGTAGCGGGTAGATCTGTGGTGATGGTGATTCGTCCGCTGGATAAGGTAACCCTGAATTATCAGGATCGTTTACAGGTTTCGCTGGTCAACAAAAATACCAGTGTTATACAGTTAAGTCTGAATGATCCCGTAAAAGAAAAAGCGGAGGATATATTAGATGGTCTGATCCGGCAATATAATGAGGATGTAGTTGCAGACAAAAACCTGGTGTCTAAAAATACGGCGGATTTTATCGATGAACGGCTAAAAGTAATTGAAAGGCAATTGGGGGATGTGGAAGAAGATGCCGAAAGCTTTAAGCAGTCAAACAAGTTGACAGATATTACTTCAGAGGCGGAAATCGCTTTAGGGAGTGCCAGTGATTACGAAAAGCGGGCTGTGGAAGCGGAAACGAAGTTGCAACTGACCAATTACCTGATCGATTACCTGAACAGGAATAATGACAACAGCAGTCTTATCCCTGCCAATATAGGCCCGGACGATGGTAACACCGGTCCCCTTATTATGGAGTATAACGGGTTGGTACAGGAGCGTAACCGCCTGTTAAAGAGTTCCACGGAAAACCATCCGACGATCATCAACCTGGACGGGCAGATAACCGAACTGCGGCAAACCATCAGGGAAACCCTGGGTAACCTTAAGTCTTCCCAGACAATATCGCTGAATGAACTGAAGCGACAGGAGAAGCTGTTGAGCTCTAAAATATCGGCGGTACCGGAACAGGAACGTGTATTCCGGGGCATTCAAAGGCAACAACAGATCAAGGAAACGTTGTATCTTTATTTACTTCAGAAAAAGGAAGAAACGGCGATCTCCCTTGCGGTAACCGCCCCTAATGCAAAGATCATTGATGCGGCTTACGGCCCGGAAGACCCGGTTTCTCCCAAGAAAAAAATAGTATTGCTGGGTTCTTTTGTCCTGGGGCTTCTGATCCCGTTCGGGGTCATTTATTTAAAAGACCTGTTGGATACCAAAGTACAGGGGCGTAAGGATATCGAAGGTAAACTTACCGTGCCTTTCCTTGGAGATATTCCCAAATCCCAAAGTAACGAAGAGATCATCTCCATGGACAGCCGGAGCAGTGCGGCGGAAGCGTTCCGTATCTTACGGACCAACCTGGACTTTATGCTGGCCAATGTAGAAGGTGATAAGGCCAAAAAGATCTTTGTGACCTCTACGGTGGCCGGGGAAGGAAAAACTTTTGTTTCTATCAATCTGGCAGGAACTTTAGCACTTTCCGGTAAAAAAGTATTGATCGTAGGGATGGATATCCGGAACCCCAAGCTTACGGAATATGTGGAATTCCCGCATTCCCGTGGCCTTACGAATTACCTGACCAACGGGGAAACCGATGTGGAAGGCATGATCTTTAAATTTGACAAGGAAGGTTTTGATCATCTGGATATACTTACTTCCGGGGCTATACCCCCTAACCCGGCCGAGCTGTTAATGAGCGGTAAGGTAGGAAATCTGTTTGCCGACCTGGAAGATAAATACGATTATATTGTAGTGGATACCGCCCCGGTAAGTTTGGTAACGGATACTTTATTGATCAGCAAATATGCCGATGTCTTTGTCTATGTATGCCGTGCCGGTTACCTGGATAAACGCCTGCTGGCCATCCCGGAAAACCTTTACAAGGAAAAACGCCTGCCCAATATGGCGATGCTGGTCAACGATTCGGATTCCAAAAAGGGCTATGGCTATGGTTATGGCTACGGTTACGGCCAGGAAACCAAACCCTGGTGGAAACGGATCATGAAGAAATATAAAGGATAGGGTTTTTATGATATCCTGATCCGGTTTTTTGTAAAAGTACAGGGGGTAAAAGATGTATTTGTGCTGCATGGGATAAAGATTTAAAAGAAACCGAAACCTGATCTGATGATTCTCCGTTTTATACTGATGAAAGTCAAATAAATACCCGAATCTTAATAAAAAAAAACAGGAAAAAATGTGTGGAATCGTAGGTTATATTGGCCACCGGGAGGCCTATCCCGTGGTGATCAAGGGGCTTAAACGCCTGGAGTACAGAGGTTATGACAGTGCAGGTGTAGCACTTTATGACGGATCGGATATCCGGTTATCCAAGACCAAGGGAAAAGTGGCCGACCTGGAAGCCAAAGCCAAAAGCGGAATTGCCCTGGAAGGTACCCTTGGCATAGGCCATACCCGATGGGCCACCCACGGGGAGCCCAACGATGTGAATTCCCACCCGCACTATTCCAATTCCGGAGACCTTGTGATCATCCATAACGGGATCATTGAAAACTATGAACCGCTTCGCCGAGAGCTGACCAAAAGAGGATACACCTTTACCTCCGATACGGATACCGAAGTATTGGTGAACCTGATCGAAGATGTAAAGAAGAACCACGACCTGAAGCTGGGCAAAGCCGTTCAGATCGCCCTGAACCAGGTGCACGGAGCGTATGCCATTGTGGTTTTTGACCGGACCAAGCCCAATGAGCTTGTGGCGGCCAAGCTGGGCAGTCCGCTGGCCATCGGTATCGGTGAAGATGAATTTTTCGTGGCTTCGGATGCCTCCCCCTTTATCGAATATACCAACAATGCCATATACCTGGAAGATGAGGAAATGGCCATTTTAAGAAGAGGCAAGACGGTCAAGGTCAGAAAGATAAAAGACGACTCGCTGGTAGACCCCTATGTGCAGGAACTACAACTCAACCTGGAACAGATCGAAAAGGGCGGCTATGCCCATTTTATGCTGAAGGAGATCTACGAACAGCCCCAGGCGATACGGGATACCTACCGCGGGCGGTTACGTGTGGACGAAGGCCTTATAAAGATGGCAGGGATGGAGGACAACCTGGAGAAGTTCCTCCGTGCCGACCGGATACTGATAGCGGCCTGCGGGACCTCGTGGCATGCAGGGCTGGTGGCGGAGTATATCTTCGAAGACCTGGCCCGGATACCCGTAGAGGTAGAGTATGCCTCAGAATTCCGGTATCGCAACCCTGTCATTACCGAACGGGATGTGCTGATCGTGATCTCACAGTCGGGAGAAACGGCCGATACGCTGGCGGCAATAAAGCTGGCCAGGGAGAAAGGCGCTTTTGTGTTCGGGGTATGTAATGTAGTGGGCTCGTCGATCGCGCGGGAAGCCCATGCGGGAGCTTATACGCATGCCGGACCCGAGATCGGAGTGGCTCGACCAAGGCCTTTACCACCCAGATCACGGTACTGACATTGATGGCCCTGAAGCTGGCCTCGGCTAAAGGGACGATCTCCAGGACGGCATTGCAGCGTTACCTGACCGAAATGGAAGCGATCCCTGTAAAGGTAGCGGAGTGTTTAAAGAATGACGATCATGTAAAATATATTTCCTCGTTGTATAAGGAAGCCCCTAACTGCCTTTACCTGGGCAGGGGGTATAATTTCCCGGTAGCTTTGGAGGGGGCGCTGAAATTAAAGGAGATATCGTATATCCATGCAGAGGGGTATCCTGCTGCGGAAATGAAACACGGTCCCATCGCCCTGATCGACGAACAAATGCCCGTGGTGATCATAGCCACGAAGAACGGGCATTATGAAAAGGTGGTGAGCAACATCCAGGAGATCAAGTCCAGGAAAGGGAAGATCATTGCGGTGGTGATGGAAGGGGATACGACGGTGAGGGAGCTGGCCGACCATGTGATAGAGATCCCGGAAACTACGGACGCCCTGAGCCCGCTTATAACGACCATACCGTTACAGTTACTGAGTTACCATATTGCGGTGATGCGTGGCTGTAATGTAGACCAGCCGCGGAACCTGGCCAAATCGGTCACGGTGGAGTAAAAAGGTGATGTGAATACTGCTTAAATGCTGTAAATCCAAAAGGTTTCAAAATTACATCTGCGGTTTGGAATTTTTGCTTCGACACTTCGGCTAAACTAATAGCTTGCCGAAGGGTTCCTCGTTCCCGATGGTCCCGATGGTTATCGGGATCGGGAGACGCTTTCCTTTTGGACGTTGTATATTTGCTGATAACGGGGGGGTGACGGTGGTGCTCTTTTTTGATGTGGGTGTTTTTCCAAAACATAACAAGTACACGTCTTTGCCAGCCCTTGGGCGTGGCAATCTCATCAGGCTGGCAACACACCTCCAATGGTATACGCATACCAGCCAGGAGACTGCCACCTTGCCTTTAACGGGACTTCTTTATATAAGTCAGGTAAGTAAAGTCATATTTATGCCTTTCATCTCCGGGATGGTATTCTGAAGCGGTTAATTCCCACTGCTCCGGATCAATTTCAGGGAAGAACGTATCGCCCTCAAAATTGGCATGTACACGGGTGAGTTCTATCTTATCGGTATGGGGCATACCCAGCCGGTATATTTCCCCGCCTCCTATAATAAAAGGCTGGTCGTCTCCCCGGGCAAGTTTTAAGGCTTCTTCTACCGAGTGTACGGTAATGCATCCCGCATTGCGGTAATCCTTTTGACGGGTTACGACAATATGAGTGCGGTTGGGTAAGGGCCTGGGAAAGGTTTCAAAGGTCTTTCTGCCCATGATGATGTGATGCCCGGTTGTGAGGTTTTTAAACCGTTTAAAATCGTCCGGTAAGTGCCATACGAGGTCGTTGTCTTTTCCCAGGGTATTGTTTTCTGCAGCGGCGGCTATGATGGTCACCATGTTTTTATTTTAATTAGCCAGTTTGATAATGTGCCAATTTGATAATTAACATTGGCTGATTGGCACATTGACGAATCGACACATTTATTCTGTTTTGTTCAGGTCGGAGTCCAGGAACTCCTGTTCCACATCCTTTTCCATTTTGGCGATCTTTGCCTTTTGTTTCTGAACCAGCTTTTCGCGTTGGACCTTTTCCCATTCTTTTCCCATGAATTTGTGGGTGACAAAGACATTAAAAAAGTGGACGACAAATAAAAACGCCCAGAAAGTGATGGCCCAGACAAACCAGTTATACTGTTCGCCATACTTCAGGACCTTGTTGGCGATAATGAGGAAAATACTCCCTATGAGGAAGATCACAAAGTGATTGTACAGTCTTTTCTTCTGCCGGATCCGTGCCTCGGCATTTTTCAGGAGTTCGTACTGTTCCTCGTTAACCTTTTCTGTTTTTTTGCTTTTAAACCACATAAGATTCGTGTAATATCAGTTCGGTATAAGTCAATAGTCTAAACGTCACTGTGCGCCCTTCGGTAAATTCAGGGCGGGCTTAAGCTGCTTGTGGCAGGGTTCGCAAAGACGCTTTTCGGTTGGGGTGCCGGGAAATCCTCAATACATCAAACTCACGTTATATAACAAATTTACACAATTTTTGGTTGAAAAATCCTAAAATCTCCATATGAAAGGGTTAACCGATTGTGGGACGTCCGCTATCATTATCACATTATCCGATGGTATTAGCTAATTGGTACATGGCCACATTCCGTTCTTATACGGCAACCGCCCCCTTGATATGCGGATGCGGATCGTAATCCGCAAGCGTAAAGTCTTCGTATTTAAAACTGAAAATATCCTTTACTTCAGGGTTAAGTATCATCTTTGGCAAGGGCCTGGGGTCGCGGCTCAACTGGAGGTTGACCTGTTCCATATGGTTGTTGTAAATATGAACGTCACCGAAGGTATGGACAAAATCCCCGGCTTCATATCCGCATACCTGTGCCATCATCATGGTAAAAAGCGCATAGGAAGCGATGTTAAAGGGGACCCCGAGAAATACATCGGCACTGCGCTGATACAGTTGGCAGGATAGCTTTCCGTTGGCAACATAAAACTGGAAAAAAGCATGGCAGGGTGGTAATGCGGCTTTTCCACGGGCCACATTTTCTTCAAAAGAAACGGAGGTATCGGGCATCACTTCCGGGTTCCAGGCGGTAACCAGCATACGGCGGCTGTCCGGGTTGTTTTTAAGCGTGTGGATAACTTCGGAGATCTGGTCGATATCCTTACTGTTCCAGTTGCGCCACTGGTGGCCGTATACCGGGCCCAGGTCGCCGTTCTTGGCGGCCCATTCGTTCCATATCCGGACCCCGTTTTCCTGCAGGTATTTTACGTTGGTCTCTCCTTTCAGGAACCAGAGCAGTTCGTATATGATGGATTTAAGATGTATCTTTTTGGTGGTGACCAGGGGGAATCCTTCACTGAGATCAAACCGCATCTGGTATCCGAAAACACTGCGGGTCCCGGTGCCCGTACGGTCCTGTTTATCGTTTCCGTGTTCTAAAATATGTCTTAACAGTTGGTGGTATTGTTTCATGCTGAACGGATTATTTATGTGGTAAAAATAGAAAATCGGGTAATGTACGGTCAGGGTATACGGTACAAAATTATCCATAATTTATCAACTTTCTTTTATGAAAGATTGACAGAGATTGAAGAAGATTGAATTCCGGTAGTTCGGGAGACTGATGTTGCCTGAGCATTTCAATCTCCATCAATCTTCCGGCGCAGCCGGTATCAATCTCCAAACAATCTTTTCTGCCCCGTTTTACGGACAGCAATGAAAGGTAATACCTAAAACATTCTTAAAACCAGGGGAGTTACTTGGTGATAAGTTTTATTTGTAAACCGAAAAGATTACTTTTGTGCGTTTTAGATGATTAATGTAATACCATGGATATAGTTATAAAGCTGAGTCAGTTTTTGTTGAGCCTTTCGCTTCTGATTGTTTTGCACGAGTTCGGGCATTTTGTTCCCGCAAGGCTTTTCGGGACCCGGGTGGAAAAATTCTTTTTGTTTTTCGATGTGAAGTTTGCCCTGTTCAAAAAGAAAATAGGCGAAACGGTCTACGGGATAGGCTGGCTGCCGCTGGGAGGATATGTAAAGATATCCGGGATGATCGACGAGAGCATGGACAAGGAACAGATGGCACAACCGCCCCAGTCCTGGGAATTTCGTTCCAAACCGGCCTGGCAGCGGCTTATTATCATGATAGGCGGAGTAACGGTAAACTTTATCCTGGCCTTCCTGATCTATATCGGTATAGCTTATGCCTATGGCGATCTGTATATAAAGAATGACAATATAAAAGACGGGATCTGGGTAACGAACAGTGCCCTGGAGGACGTCGGCTTTCGTACCGGGGACAAACTGGTCTCGATAGACGGGAAGCCGGTGGATGATTTTTACGGTGCTATGGAGCCCCTCCTGCTCAGCAATGAAGTAACGGTGGAGCGTAACGGTAGCACGGAGAAAATAGCCATGCCCGTTGACTTTATCAACCAGCTGATGAAAAGCCGGGAAGAAGGCGGCGGTGCTTCCATTATGGAACTGCGTATTCCTTTTGTGATCATGGGAGCTTCGGAAGATTCTCCGAATGCCGGGGTGGTAAAGCCCAGGGATATGCTGGTGAGCCTGGACGGAGAAAAAATGACCTATGCCGACCAGGTGATAGCTAAAGTTGAAGACCTGAAGGGACAAACCGTACCTGCCGTGGTAAAACGAAATGATAAAGAGGTCAATGTAAACCTCACTGTTAACGAATCCGGAAAAATGGGAGTTTCCTACGCGCCCAGGCTGGGATATAGCGACCTGGAGCGTCTGGGGATATATCAGGTGAGCAGGGAGCAGTACAGCTTGCTGGAATCGATACCCGAAGGATTGCAACGGGGAAAAGACCGGCTGGTAAGCTATGGCAAACAGTTACAAATGATATTTAACCCCGAAACAGGGGCTTATAAAGGTGTAGGCGGGTTTAAGGCGATCTTCGACCTTTTTCCGCAAACGTGGAGCTGGCAGGCCTTCTGGGAAATAACAGCGCTGTTGTCCATTATGCTGGGTGTGCTCAACCTGTTGCCCATCCCTGCACTTGACGGGGGACACGTAATGTTCCTTCTGTATGAAATGGTGTCGGGAAGAAAGCCGAGCGACAAGTTTATGGAATATGCACAAATTGCCGGTTTTTTTCTGCTTATGGCCCTGGTCCTGTTTGCCAACGGTAACGATATTTACAGATGGTTGTTCAAGTAGCGGTTTCCCTGTAAAAAACCGTTTTTATTTGGTGTAAAAAATAAAAATATTATATATATTTGCACCCGCCTGGTGAAAAAACAGGTATAGCTGCTTTTTTTTGCAGTGATTTTCCTCCTTAGCTCATCCCGATAGTTATCGGGAGGTTAGAGCATCTGACTGTTAATCAGAGGGTCCTTGATTCGAGCCTCGCAGGGGGGGAGTTATGTTCTGAAGATATGTTTATTGAATGGTAAAGCTTTTTAGAGATGCATTATGTATATATAATCTTTTCGGAAAGTTTAAAAAGATTTTATATTGGAGAAACGATCGATTTAAGCAAGCGATTAGTAGAGCATAATGAAGGGATTTACGCACGGTCATTTACTAAAAAAGCTCAAGATTGGGAATTGTTTTTAACAGTTACTTGTGAAAATAAAACTCAAGCGATACAAATAGAAAAACATATCAAAAGGATGAAGAGTGTGATTTACGTGAAAAACCTAAAACTTTATCCGGAGATAGCAGAAAAGTTAAAAGAAAAATATAAATAAATTATTCCTCCTTAGCTCAGTTGGTTAGAGCATCTGACTGTTAATCAGAGGGTCCTTGGTTCGAGCCCAAGAGGAGGAGCAAATCGAGTACTTTTGGGTGAGAAGTTTACCCTGAGCGTAGCCGAAGGGAGCCCAAGAGGAGGAGCAAAAAACGTTCATAACGGGTAATACTGATAATATTTTCCTCCTCAGCTCATCCCGATAGTCCCGATAATTATCGGGATCGGGAGGTTAGAGCATTTGACTGTTAATCAGAGGGTCCTTGGTTCAGTCCTGTAGAGGGAGCAAAAAATACGTTCTAAATAAAAATATTGATAATATTTTCCTCCTTAGCTCAGTTGGTTAGAGCATCTGACTGTTAATCAGAGGGTCCTTGGTTCGAGCCCAAGAGGAGGAGCAAAGAAAAATAAAGCAACTTACGGTTGCTTTTTTGTTTTAAACCTACTGTTTGTCTGAGTAGTATCAAAACTACACTTGTGCAGGCCCCGTAGTTCAATGGATAGAATAGAAGTTTCCTAAACTTTAGATCCAAGTTCGATTCTTGGCGGGGCTACTTGACAGGAAAAGTGATAAAAATGGTCGCTTTTCCTGTTTTTATTTTGTGGTAATTCATTGTTTATCTGAAAGATACGATGGGCGACCACGTTCATGCGAGCGGTTCGATAATTTTTTCCGTCAAATTCCATTTTTTCGGGAAATATCGAACCAATGACATCCCGACGGGTTTGGATTCCCCCTTCACTGTACAGCTTTCCAATATTTGTAATTCCTTTTAATGCGCTCTCCAACAATTTATTGATGTTTATATCCCGGGTTTCCACACCACTTTTGTCCAATTGTTCTTCCAGTTTTTCAATCTGCGTTTTGCACTCTTTTTTGATTTTAAGGTAATCTTCATCATCCAGGGTTTCCGCAAGCAGCTTGTTCCTCGCAACGGAAAGTTTTGCGTTCAGCATATCTAACGTGAATAATGGATAAGTAAAAATATAAATCACTGATAAACAGATGATACATTAGTGATCATTTGGGTATTTCCCAAAGTCATAACTGAAAGGCGTCTTTGCGAACCCTGCCATAAGCAGGGTGTGGCAATCTCCCGGAGATAAGTAGCATACGCTCAAAGGCAGGCGAAAACCCGCCGGGAGACTGCCGACGCTTTGCTGGCAGTGACGAACTTTATGTTTTTAAAATACAGAAAATGAGATTATTAATAAATCTCTTAAACATTATTCACGTTAGTTACGTTGATAGAATGATACATAACAATACTGTCTATTCTATGCAAAATAGTATTAGTTCGAGTAAGATATGGGTTTTTTGGGACAGGGCTTTCCCATTGAGATCAGCAAAAGGTAAACGGAGAGATGACCTTAGTCATGAGGGCGTTTGGATTGAAATATGGATAACGCCATAGTTAGTGAGCTATAATACAAATGATATAGCCCATGGCATGGAATTGACAACATAAAAACTGGCCGGATTTCACCGGCTGAGCAGGGAATTTCTGAAATGATGATTGATCTGTATAAAATGATCATACCCCTTTATCCCATGAGCAATTATGCCCATGGCATACCATGTTAGCCAAAGGGTGTCGTGATCTGCTGGACATAAGAAGCTATAGGACCCATGACGATCCCATGCAAATTGTATCCGGCCCTGTGAATCGTCCGGGACTCCATTATGAGGTTCCGCCTTCACATCAGGTGAAAAAAGAGATGGACCTTTTCATTTCATGGTTCAATAGTACCGAAAGCCTCGATCTGCTTACCCGGGCGGGGATTGCCCATCTCTATTTTGAGAGTATTCACCCATTTGAGGACGGGAACGGGAGAATAGGCCGTGCTGTTTCGGAAAAAGCATTGTCCCAAAGTTTGCAAAGACCTACGCTTATTGCCATTTCCCATACCATTGAACACGACAAAAAGGAGTATTATGAAGCGCTTCATCAAAACAGTACCGGGCTGGATATTACGGAATGGTTGATATATTTCTGTAAAATGGTTCTTCAGGCCCTGGCCCCGGAAGTAGTTTTCAAGGCATTGTAAACAGATTATTCGTTCCCTGATAAAGCTCTGATCCGTTTCAATATGAGGTTGAGAAGTTTAATTTTGACTTTGTATTGAATTTTATATATTAGTTGTCCGGTATGCAAAACTATAATGCCGGGTCCTTTTTATAGGAATTTGCCTGAGCGGCTATATAGACTTTGTGCTCGACCCCAATTGCAGAACAATGTTTTTGGGTTTTTTATAACTTTCAAAAAGGATCAAAAATGTGTACGCTGCATGTTTTAAATATAAAGACCGGGAAAAGTTAAGGAGTATAAAATTTAAACCTAAGACCTGTTAAAAATGAAAATGAAACCCAAAAACCGGATAAGGCAGTTTGCTTTGCCGTTACTTGCCGTTCTGGCTTTTTCCTGTAAAACGGATACCGGGAAAAATTCTCGGGAAAAAGTGACCCTGGAAAAAAAACAAAAGGATGCTGAGTGGATCTATCTTTTTGACGGAAGCAGTATCGAAGGCTGGCGCGGGTACAATATGGATACGCTGCCACCGGGATGGACCATAAAGGACAGTGTCCTGACCTTTGACACCGAACTCGGCCTGGAACAGAATTATAAGGGCGGGAAAGACATCCTTTATGGCGCCGAAGAGTTCGGCAATTTTGAATTGTACCTGGAATGGAAGATCCCCGAAGGGGGAAACAGCGGTATTTTTTATCACGTCAGGGAAGGATATGACGGACCGCCGGTCGTGGCCCCCGAATACCAGCTTATCGATGATGAAAACTACGCCAGTATCCATGATCTTACGGCATATAATACCAGTCTGGGGTACACCGAAAACCCGGAAGAGCTGAAGCCCCTGCAGCAGACCGGGGCCGATTACGCCATGCATCCCCCGGCTGCCGACAAGATCCTGCATCCCGTGGGGGAGTGGAACAGTTCCCGGATTGTTTTCACCCCCGAACGGGTTGAACATTGGCTGAACGGGAAAATGGTACTATCCTTTGTCCCCTGGGATGAGGCATGGTACGAAAAGAAAAATTCGGACAAGTGGAAGAACAGTCCCGATTACGGAAAATTCAAAACCGGGTATATTGCCCTGCAGGACCATGCCAGTCCGATCTGGTTCCGGAACATTAAGATCAGGAAATTATAATTTGCTGCAAGCCATGAACAAACGCGAATTCTTAAAAAAAAGTAGTGTAGGTGCCCTTGGAATTATGGTGGTGCCCTCTTTGTTAAAAGCCGCTACGACCGGCGACCGTTTGCGAACCGCGCATATCGGTGTGGGGAATATGGGGAGGGAAGACCTGAAGGCCGTCTCATCCCATGCAGCCGTTGATGTAGTGGCGCTTTGTGATGTGGATGCCGTATATTTGTCCGAAGCGCATAAACTCTATCCGAAGGCCCGTGTGTTTTTTGATTACCGCGTTATGCTGGAGGAAATGGGAGATGAAATAGATGCGGTGATCGTATCCACACCGGATCATACCCATGCCCCGGCCTCCATGCTGGCCATGCAGATGAACAAACCCGTTTACTGCCAGAAACCACTCACGCATTACGTATCAGAATCGAGGGCCATGAAAAAACTGGCTGCCGAAAAAGGATTAATAACCCAGATGGGGATACAGGTACATTCTTTTTACGATTACAAACTGGCCACACTTTTGATTCAGTCAGGCATTATCGGAAAAGTACATACCGTACACGCCTGGTCTCCGAAAAACTGGGGGTATGACGGCGCTGCACCGGAGGGTGAGGACCCGGTACCGTCACAACTGGATTGGAATCTGTGGTTGGGAACCTCACCCATGAGGCCGTACAAGGAGGGGGTGTATCATCCCGGGAACTGGAGAAAACTTATGGATTACGGTTGCGGTACCCTGGGCGACATGGGCGTACACATCTTCGATACCCCCTACAATGCCCTGCAATTGGATGTGCCGAAAACCATAATGACCGAATGCAGGCCCTCCAACGGCTTCGGTTATCCGGAACACAACACCGTAACCTATGAGTTTCCGGGTACCAAATACACCGCGAAGTCCTTAAAATGGATATGGTATGATGGCGAAGGTGCCCCGGCAGCACACGAAGATCTCGTGCTACCGGGAATGGATGTGAAAAAGAACGAAAAGAAACAGGGAAAGGAAGCCGGGATCAAGGAAAAAATGTCGCTTGAGGCCAAAGTAGCCGGCGAGAATGAACTGCCCGAACAGGGAGCCATGTTCATAGGCGAGAAGGGACGCCTGTTGTTGCCTCATTTTATGCAATTGCCGAGAAAAATTGTTAAGGGAAAATACATTGATATTTCCGGCGAAATAGCTGAGCTGACCGCGAAGCACGACCTGGGTAAACCCGTTCGCAATTACGGGACCGAAGGACCTAAGCACTACCACCAGTTTGTCGACGCCTGTCTGGGGAAAACCGAATGTTCGGCACCTTTTGATTATGCTGCGCGATTGACAGAGACGATTCTTTTGGGAACCATTGCAGGGCGCTTCCCCGGGGAGACCTTGCACTGGGATGCCGAAACCGCCAGGTTCAAAGAAGAAAAAGCCAATAAATATCTGGCCGGTGAGTACAGGCAGTTTTGAAAGTATGCTACGGCCGGAACGGATGAACTGATCTCCGATTCCGGAACTAATGCATCCGGAATTAGGTGGTGAACGATGAAAAACAATGCTGCATAGTCGCAATTAAATCAGGTCGTGAGGCCGCATATCTTCTTTTTGGAAAGGTAAATAAAGAATGTATTCCCCGGGGAAATACCGTTCGGTCGGATGTACGTATTTGTCTTCTGCCGGAAGGGTTTATCCGGGGTAAACAAGTACTCTGGTATTTGTCGGGATATCTTTAGTACATGACAAAATTCGATCTGGGTGGATTTTCCTCTCCCGAAAGCTTTCGGGATTTTCACCCCATCCCTAAAGGGTGATCCCGATAAATATCGGGAGAGGAAAATCAGGTTCCCTTTAGGCGATGCATTGAGCCAGGTCGAAATGGTTAGGATCAAACTGATTTACCGATAAATCTGCATAAAACAAATTTTGTCATGTACTAAACGGGATATCTTAAAAAAAGGATTATACCCACCCCTGGCCGGGCTAAATACGGTATCGTAACCGGCTTCGGATAACAATGGATATCCTTTGTCTGCACACAGCTTTTCCTGATAAAGTTTCCCTGCCTGTTATGTCTACTGTAATCGGTGTTCGTAACCCTTCCCGGTACGGTGGCTATAGTAGGAAATATCTCACTGTATGAAAAGATTCTTAGATATTCCCTTGCGGATCAATACAACCAATTTGAGGACCGCTTTTTTTCCATTTCAGTTCCGGATTGATATTAAGGGTGCCCGTTGATCTCTCCGGCAGACTCGCGGCAGGTCTGTGCTTGCTATTGGAGATGACTGCCCGCCTCCATGAAATTCTCCCCCTAAATAAAGCCGGTTAAAAGGACGTTTTAATGTTAATTTTTTTGAAATCAACCTGTCTTTTTCCATTTTTTCCTCAAACGTTATAGTACATTATATGATACGGGCTTAAACCCTGAAATTCCGGTGTTTACGTGCGATGTCATTATGCTAATTTAAAACGGTAAAAATTAATAATCCTCTATTTTTTTAAGTTAAAAATTTTGTAATTAACAGTTATTGTTTAGTTTCGTGTAATCGATTGCACTAAATGTGTAACGACCGTAATAAAATGGATGGAAGGGGCACCAAACTTTCCGGATAGGTCATTACCGGCGGTGGGAAAAAATGCGGTGATGAATAGGGTGAGACCTGGGAACAAGGTTTACGGACTTCCCGAAAGGCATGCAGGAAGCCCTTATAGTATTGAAACCAACTAAAATTAACTTTAGTACATGACAAAAATTGTTTTCACCAGATTTCTCGGAAAATCAGTTCCCCCCCAACCCTAAAGGGAGCCTGATTTTCCTCGATTTGCTCCCTTTAGGGCTGGGGATAACAAGTCGAGGAATTACCGAAATTCAATTTTTGTCATGTACTAAAAAAATTAACCACATAAACTTTAAGAACATTATGAAAAACTTTTTACTGGTGTCAAACACTGTAAAGCGGATACCCTTATTTGTTTTACTACTGTGTTTTCTTGTAAACGGCAGGGCTTTTGCCCAGCAGTCCGTTACGGTTACCGGAACGGTCAGTGACGGGGAACTGGATACTCCTTTGCCGGGGGCTACCGTAATGGAAAAAGGGACTTCAAATGGTACGTCGACAGATTTTGACGGGAACTATACATTAACAGTTTCAGGCAGCGATGCGGTTCTTGTTATAAGTTATATCGGGTATATCAGCCAGGAGGTCGGTATAAACGGAAGGACGGAAATAAATAGTACTTTAGAGCCCAACCTTGAGGAATTGGATGAGGTAGTGGTTGTAGATTACGGGTATGGAAAGGTAAAACGGCAGGACATGACCGGTTCGGTAGCTTCCATGTCGGCCAAGGAGATCTCAAAAATACCCACGTCCAGTGCCGCCGATGCCCTTACGGGAAGACTTCCCGGGGTTAGCGTAACTACAACCGATGGCGAACCGGGAGCGGATATAAAGATACGTATCAGGGGTGGCGGGTCCATAACCCAGGACAATTCGCCCTTATTTGTGGTAGACGGTTTTATAGTAGGGGATATCAACGACATTGCGCCCAACGATATCGAAAGCATAAACATATTAAAGGATGCCTCTGCCACCGCAGTATACGGGTCAAGGGCGGCCAATGGTGTTGTGGTGATCACCACCAAGAGCCCTATTGCCGGTAAGGTCTCTGTAGATTACAATAATTATTTTCAGTACAATTACCTGCCGAAAGACAGGAAATATGAGGTCTTATCACCTTACGAATATGTCCTGGCCAATTACGAATATGCCAAACTCCAGGGAACGGCGGCAACCGAAAATTTTGAGAAATTTTATGGCAAGTATGACGATCTGGAACTGTACCAGTCTAAAGAAGGTACGGACTGGCAGGAGGAATTGTTTGGCAGCCCGAGATTTTCCCAGTATCACAACCTGGCGGTAAGCGGGGGGACGGATATGACCAAAATGAGATTGAGCGTGTCCTATAATGACGATGAGGGTATTCTGACAGGTTCGGCTTACGAAAGGACATCTGTAAACTTTAAACTCAGCCAGAAAATCGCAGACCCCTTATCCCTTGATGTGTCGGCCAGGGTCACCAATGCTGTTACAGATGGCGCCGGTACATCGACCAACGCACAGCTGAAGATCAAGGATGCCGTACAGGCCAGACCGGTGAACGGAATTGCTGACGAACTCGATATCGATCTCAATCAGCTCGATGCGGACAACGACTATGAATCGTTCCTCAGAAGCATGATACAGCCTACCGAACTGTTAAAACAGGATTGGCGCAAACGGACCGATAAAAGATATAATCTGAATGCCGGTCTGACATGGTCTGTTATTGACGGACTGGATCTGAAAACCGTCTTCACCACCCAAAGAAGGTTTTGGGAGAACCTGCGCTTTTACGGGCCATTGACCGGTGAGTCGTTCAACAACGGAGGGAGTATGCCTCTGGGAACAAAAGACAACCGGGAATATACTTCATACCGGTGGGTGACTACGTTGAACTATAAAAAACAATGGGGAGAAGACCATAAACTCGATGCCCTTGTGGGGTATGAAGTGTCTTCCAACGGATCGAAACAGGCCTTTTTACGGGGGGAGGACTACAGGTTGTCCATTACTCCGGAAGAACTGTTTGCCAATATGCAATTGGGACGTATAGATGATGCCTATACCAGGGAAGCTACGGATATCAACCGGAGGTCGATCTTCGGCCGGCTGGATTTTCAGTTAAAAAACAAATATATCTGGACCGCAACACTGAGGGCCGATAAGTCCAGTGTTTTTACCGAAGACCTTAACCTGGGGATCTTTCCGGCACTGGCATTCGCCTGGAAAATTGACCAGGAGAACTTCCTGAGAAATTCCGGTTGGGTCGACGAATTGAAACTTAGGATCACCTATGGTGAAACCGGTAATGACAGGATAGATGCAGACGCTACCCGGTTTTTATTCAATGCGAATACGTTCCGGGGCCCGGGGTTCGGTAACGAAGAGAACGTATACTATACGCCAAAAGGCAACTCGTTGTACAATCCGGAACTGGTGTGGGAAACTACAGTAACCAACAATATCGGTCTGGACTTTGGCCTGTTTAACAGAAGGCTGAACGGTAGTCTCGATTTTTACAGGAATGAAACCCGGGATCTGTTGCTGCGTTCTGCGATCTCCACCAATTCGGGTTTTCCGACCGAGTGGAAGAATATAGGATCTACATCCAATACCGGCGCCGAGTTAGGCTTGAATGCCTACCTCGTAGACAGTGGTGATTTTACGCTTTCTGCCAGTCTTAACATCGGTACCAACACCTTTAAAATAGAGGCCCTCGATGAAACTAACGAAAGGTTCGAAAGGTCTAACTGGGCCAGTACCGATCTGAATAATATCAGTGATTATCACCTGGAAGTAGGTGGGAAATTAGGGAATATATACGGATATGTGACCGATGGCATGTACACTACAGACGATTTCGAATCTTATGACGAGGCATCAGGAGACTATATCCTTAAAGAAGGTGTGCCGTCTTCAGGTAATGTGGTAGGAAACAGAAAAATAAGACCGGGTTTCTTAAGATTAAAAGACCTGAACGATGATGGAGAGATCAATGCCGATGACCGGCAGGTCATAGGTAATGCATTGCCCGATTTTCAGGGTGGTTTCGGGTTTAATACTTCCTACAAAGGGTTCGATCTTTCCGTTTTCTTCAACTTCCAGTACGGGAACGATGTGTACAACACGGGTAAAATTCAATACAATCAATTCAGAAGGGTGACCTATGGAAATATGCTCGACAGGATGAATTCCGGTAACAGGTTTACCTATATAGATATTGACGGACAATATACGGGAACCGCCGGGGAAGTGGTGACCGACCTCGACCAACTGGACGAAATGAACCGGGGTAAGAATATTTGGTCGCACGCCAGCCACGGGATAGCCGGGGCCGTAGTCCATTCGTGGGCCATTGAGGACGGATCGTTTTTAAGGCTGAACAACCTCACCCTAGGGTATAATTTGCCCGATGAGCTCATATCTAAAATAGGCCTGTCCAAATTCAGGATATATGCCACGGGAAGGAACCTGCATATATGGACCAACTACTCAGGATACGATCCTGAGGTCGATTCGAGAAGGAACAGTGGTTTAACACCCGGTGTGGATGATTCCTCTTACCCGAGGAGCCGTTCATACACCCTGGGTCTTAATCTCACTTTTTAACACAGGTATGGACATAAAACTTATAGCGATGAAAATAAAATATATAATCACATTATTTGCCATAGCATTAATGAGTTCCTGCGACAAGGATTTCATGAACCCCGATTCGCTCTCTACATTCGATAAAGATTATATTTATTCCAATGTGGACGATGCGAGAAATGGTGTAAACTCCATATACTCACACTTTAATCAGGATGCTTTCCGGTCCAGGCTGTCCAACAACATGACCGGAAATACCGATATTGAACACCAGTCCGGATGGACCAGCAATGGCGATCGTTACCAGATATGGAACCTCGATGCCCTGGACAGTAACCGCGACCTGAACATTGTATGGACCTATGCATACCGGGCCATCAGGGATGCCAATATAGCTATCGACGGCATTACCAACAGTGATGTATTGGTCAATGGCGACGATACCGATATACAAACCATGATGCAGCTTTTAGGAGAGGCCTACACCCTGAGGGCCTACTGGTACAGTATGCTCATCTATTATTTTGGGGATGTACCCTATGTGACCGAAGCCCCCGTAGCCGGTCAGGATTTTAACCTTCCCAAAACAGACAGGAACGAGATACTCAGTGGTGAAATAGAGGCATTGATGAATGTTGAAGAGGATATGCGCTGGGCCGATGAAACCCGGTACGGCATAGAGCAGGTCAACAGGGAATACACCCTGGGGATGATCGCCCGGCTGGCCCTGCAAAGAGGAGGCTATTTCCTGAAACCCGACCTTACCCAGGACCGGAAAAGCGATTACCTGGAATATTACCAGATTGCCCGCGATTATACTAAGAAACTGATCGACCTCAAGGACCGCCCGCTACCGGAAGATTTCAGGCAGGTGTTCCTTAATCAGTGTAAGTTTATTTCCCCGCTCAACGAAGACATCCTTTTTGAAGTGCCTTTTCCCATGGGTAGCGGAGATGTGGCATGGAATATTGGTATAAGAGTGGAGGGAGGCACCGATGCCCTGCACGATTACGGCTCCGGAGGTAACTATATGGCCATGCCTGTAACCTACTATATGTCTTTTGATTCTGATGACAAAAGACGTGAAGTGACCTGCGGGTTATACATGATAACTAAAGAATTTACAATCGATTTTGTAAATAGTCCCATGAATATTTCACAGGGAAAATGGAGCCGTCACTTTCTGTCCGAACCTCCCGGGCCATCTACGGCCAAGGGAACCGGTATTAACTGGCCGATGATGCGCTATCCCGATGTACTCCTGATGTTCGCAGAGGCCGAAAATGAACTGAACGGCCCCACCGCCGCCGCACAGGAGGCATTGAAAAGAGTGCGTCAAAGGGCCTTTGCTCCCGAAGTCTGGACGGAAAAAGTAGATAACTATGTAGCACAGGCCGCCGCTTCCAAAACTGCTTTTTTCGATGCTATTGTAGACGAAAGGGCCTGGGAGTTCGGTGGAGAGATGATCCGGAAGTACGAACTGATCCGCTGGGGGATTTATGCCGAAAAAGTACAGGAAACCGTAGAAGGTTTAAAGAAAATGGCCGGCGATGCCAATAACGGAACAGGTGACGGACCGGATTATATGTACTGGAAAGTGAACGAAAGTGGTGATTTTGAAGTATTGAATCCCGATTTTAAGGTAGTGGCCCCGCCGGACGACACCTGGAACCGTACCGCATTTTTACTGGACCTTCATGACGATACCACCACCTATGACGAGTGGATCACAAGAGACTGGGAAAATTATATCAACGGACCCGCCGGCTCAGGCGTGGTGCGCTATATATTCCCCATACCGAATGAAGCGATAGAAAATAGCCGGGGAACACTGAGCAATAACGGTTATGGATTTTAATCAACCCTTTAAACTGAAACCAATGAAAACAGATAATAGCATTTTTAACTTAAAGACGCTGTTCTTGCTGGGAATAGGAGTCCTGCTTTTCCATGCGTGCAGCGACGACGATAAGGCATCATTCGAGCAAACCAGGCTGTTCCGCCCGGTTCTTAACGAACCCCTCTATGCAGAAGGGAATACCATTATTGCGGATATGGGAAACCTCAAGGAAGCTATCGGGTATACCCTTGAGGTGAGCCGCGATACCTTTGCTACCGTAGAATATACTATAGAGACCGATACCGGTTATGTGGAGATCAATAAAGACCTTACCGGCCAGGAACTGTTCTGGAATACCCTTTACCAGGTACGGGCCACGGCACATGCCTCAGATCCGGAATACGACAGCAAGGTGTCTGATCTGGGAAATGTAAAAACAGAGCGTTTCCCCTCCATTCTGAATATCCCTGAAACCTATGATGTCACCGATGTAGCGGCCAGGGTAACCTGGACGGTAGCTGGATCGCCCGTAACGGGGATAAAGGTATTTGCACCGGATGATCTTTACCTGGAAGACCCGCTCTTTGATGAAGTCGCTGTCCCGGAAGAAGGACGGGAAACAGGAGAAGCCATTGTGGAGGGGCTGGAGCCCGAAACCGAATACCAGGTAGCGATCTACAGCGACGAAGAACTCCGGGGATGGGTCAACTATACCACCAGGGAAGCCTTGCCTTCCGGTGAAAATGTAATTGACCTCCGGGAAAGCGATGACCCCATGGTCCTGGGCGAAACCCTGCAGACCGCCGCCGATGGAAGTATAATCCTGCTTAAAAGGGGAATGGTCTACGATATGTCCCAGCCCCCCTTACTGGAAAGATCTGTTGAAATTCGCGGAGGCTACGGTTTTGTCCCTGAGTTGCCAACAATTGAAATGGGGCACCATAAAGGTTTTGATATTGCTGATACCGGTGTGGAATCTGTAGTATTTAATGGAGTGGCCATAAAAGGCCCATTCGATGGTTCTTTCCTGTTCTATCTTAACAGTAACGGAACTTTAGGGGAATTACGCTATGAGAATTGTAAAATAGGTCCGCTTAGGGGAGGTGTGCGAACTAAAGACGGAGCAGGAACTATTGATAAAATTACAATGAACAATATCGTAGTGGATAGCCTGGAGAGTTATAATCTAATTTATATGGAAAAATCGGACTGGACTATAGGGGATATTCATATTTCAAATTCAACTTTTTCTAATATAGGAAGCAGTTTTATAAGAAGTAATAGTGTTAATGATACCCGTTCAATAATAGTGGAATCCTCAACCTTTTACGAAGTTGCACACAGCGGAAGGAACATTTTCGATTGGGGCCAGGACGGGGTCAATGTCACCGACGGTATTGTGTTACGTAACAATATATGGGGGCGTGGCTGGAACACGGCCGGTGAGGAAGATTACGGTATCAAAGGGTTTAATGGTCTTGAGAATACAAGTTTCACTCTGGAAAATAACTGGGGCACGGAAGATCTGGATATTTATTCCAATGAGATCCCCGGGTTTCCGAATTTCACTTATGGCGGTCCCTCCGAAGACCTTTGGGTTGCCCCCGATAATAGTGACTTTAATTTTGGAGATTCGAGTTTCTCCGGGAAGTACAATGCCGGTGACCCGCGCTGGAGAGCGGAACTCTGATCCCGTGGATATAAGGGGGCGGTTAACCGGATTTAACGACCAAAAATCTTTACGCTAATAAACTTAAATTCAAGTGCATGGCAAAATTAAAACAGTTTCTCAGGCTTTGCCGGAACATCAATTTTACCCTTTCCATTTCGACCGGGCTCAATGCATCGCCTGAAAGGAGTCTGATTTTCCTCGATTTCTCCCTTTAGGGTCGGGGTACAAAATCGAGGAAAATCAGGCGGAATTGAATTTTGCCATGCACTAAACCATTAAATTGAATATTAACCCCGAAAAAGGAATGAAATGAAGATCAGGAATTATATCATAATGGCTGTGACCGGACTGGTCCTGGCCTGCAGTGCTGAAGATGCGACGGGTATCGGCAATAATGACGATCCCGCCGGAGAGAACGGAGACCAGGAAGAGGTTACGGAAGATCCCGTACAGGTCGAAGAAGAAGCCTATGCCTTTCCCGGGGCCGAAGGCTTTGGCCGTAATACAACCGGAGGCAGGGGAGGAAAAGTACTGTTCGTAACCAATTTGAACGACAGCGGTGAAGGCAGCTTTAGGGCCGCTGTGAATGAAAGCGGCCCCCGTTACATCTTATTTAAGGTGTCGGGAAATATCGAATTAAAGTCGAGGCTGAACATCAGCAACGGGAACCTGACCATTGCCGGACAGACAGCACCGGGCGACGGTATCTGCATTAAGGACTACCCCGTGGTTATTGATGCCGATAATATAATTATCCGCTTTCTGAGGTTCAGGATGGGCGACGAAGCTGAACAGGAAGCCGATGCCCTGGAATCGCGGTTTCATAAAAACATCATCATCGACCATTGTTCGCTGAGCTGGAGTACTGACGAAACGGCAACCTTTTATTCCAATGAAAATACCACCCTGCAATGGTGCTTTATCACGGAAAGCCTGAGGAATTCCGTGCACGGTAAGGGAGCACATGGCTATGGCGGTATCTGGGGCGGTAAAAGGGCCTCTTTTCACCACAACCTGCTGGCCCATCACGACAGCAGGAACCCGAGACTTGGCGAAAGAGCAGATGAGTCCTTTGCACTTACCGACCTGGTAGACCTCAGGAACAATGTGGTCTACAACTGGCAGGGCAACAGCGCCTACGGGGGCGAGGCCATGAATGTCAACATCGTGAACTGCTATTACAAACCCGGGCCGGCAACAACCAAGACCGAACGCATCATTTCCATTGATAAGAGCAAAAATGAAGATTCGGAGGTTTATGATGTCTGGGGCAAGTTCTACATAGACGGTAATTATATGGAAGGAAGCGCACGTGCCACCGATGATAATTGGGAATACGGTGTGTACAACCAGTTTCACCACAGTTACGGTGAAGTTCCGGACGAAGACAAAGCGGCCATGCGCCTGCCGGAACCTCATGATATTGAAAATAATGTAACCACCCATTCCGCACAGGAAGCCTATGAAAAAGTGCTGGATTTCGGCGGAGCGTCATTGTCCAGGGATGCCGTGGATGCGCGGATAGCGGAGGAAGTCCGTACGGCCTCCTACACCTATGAAGGATCGAACGGAAGCACCAACGGGATTATTGATACCCAGGCCGATGTTGGCGGATGGCCCGCACTGGAAAGCCTGGACCCCGCCAGGGATACTTCCGGTGACGGGATGCCGGACGAATGGAAAGAGAAAATGAAACTGGACCCCGAAGCGGATAACCCGAACGGAAATGAGTTGAGTACGGCATATGACAATATCGAAGTATATATGAACAGCTTGGTAGAAGCGATCACAGAAAACCAGAATTAAAAAGAACACAGGTAACGGAAATAAGACAGGAAAAACAAGAACAAAACCTGTACTGTCGCAAGTCTCAAGACCTGTTACAACTTTAAAAATCATTAAACCCCGAACAAATGAAACTTTACTTCATATTTCTTTTCTCGATAATCTCTCTGATATCTTGCGAGACCTCAAGTACCGGAATAGGGGAGCAGGAATCCGTCTCAGAGGACAAATCTACCGAAGAAACCCCGGACGAAGACCCCGGTAAAAGTCCTGAAGAAGAACCGGAATACGATTATGTAGTGGCAAAGGACAACAGCGGTGATTTTACCTCGGTGCAGGAAGCATTCGATGCAATTCCCGATAATTCAGCCGAAAGAATTGCTGTTTATGTGAAAAACGGAACGTATGAGGAAGTAATTATGCTCGACCAGAATAAAAATAACGTTTCCCTTATTGGCGAAAGTGTTGAGGGCGTTATTCTTACTTATGACAATTATAGCGGTAAGGAGAATCCGGATACCGGGGAAACCTACGGAACGACCAACTCGGCCAGTTTTTTTATTTACGGGGAGAATTTTTACGCCCATAACATCACTTTTGAAAATGCTGCCGGCCCTGTAGGACAAGCACTGGCCATTTCCATCAGGGGCGATTACGGTGGAGATAAGGCCGTGTTTGATAACTGCAGGTTTTTGGGGCACCAGGATACACTGTTCGGTTCTGAAGGGAGGCAATATTTTAAGGATTGCTACATAGAAGGAACTACTGATTTTATTTTCGGAAGCTCAACGGCATTTTTCGACAACTGTCACCTGCATACCAAGGGAGGAAGTGCCATTACCGCAGCTTCTACCGAAGCATATGTAGCCTTCGGTTATGTGTTCAGTAATTGTAAGATCACAGGAACAAATAACCATATTACTACCCTGGGCCGTCCCTGGCGACCTTATGCGGCAGTCGCCTATTTAAACACTGAGATGTCTGCTTCCGTTAAACCCGAAGGGTGGGATAACTGGGGGAATGAAGAAAACGAAGAAACTGCCCGTTATGCGGAATATAATTCTACAGGAGACGGGGCAGCCCCCGGTCAGCGTGTAGCGTGGATAAAATTCCTGACTGACGAAGAAGCAAAGTTGTATACCGTGGAGAATGTATTGAAAACAACATATTCAGACCCGCCTGTGGTTGATAACTGGAATCCGCTGGAGCTTGTAGGGGCATACGACCATTAAACGCTTAACTTGACTAAAATGGATATATGCATGTAATTTCAGAATCGATAAAGACTGTTTTCCTGGTCGGGATGCTGCTGATGAGTTGTTGGCAAACTAATGCCCAGCTACCGGCATTCCCCGGTGCCGAAGGTTTCGGCAGGTATGCCACCGGAGGTCGGGGCGGACTCGTATATGTCGTTACGAATCTGAATGATTCCGGAGAGGGAAGTCTGCGAAAAGGGATTCTTAAAAAAGGTCCCCGCATTATTGTTTTTGCCGTTTCGGGTACCATTGCTTTAAAGTCAAAACTGGATATTAACAACGGGGACCTGACCATTCTCGGGCAAACGGCCCCGGGAAAAGGGATTACCATTAAAGGATATCCCGTTAGTGTGAAAAGCGATAATGTAATAGTCAGGTACCTGCGTCTCAGAATGGGCGATAGCCACAAAATAGAAGGCGATGCCCTCGGGGGAAGAGGTGTGGAGCAGGTGATCATAGACCATTGTTCCATAAGCTGGGCGATAGATGAAAACGTATCTTTTTACAGGAACAGGAACTTTACAATGCAGTGGTGTATTGTATCCGAAGCCCTGAACGCATCCGTACACCACAAGGGGGAACATGGTTACGGCGGCATATGGGGTGGAATAAATGCCTCTTTTCACCATAACCTGATTGCAAGTAACAAAAGCCGGAACCCGCGTTTTAGCGGTTCGGGCAGCACAAAAAACCCGGAAGACGAATTTGTGGACTTCAGGAATAACGTTATTTTTAACTGGCAGATCAACAGTATTTACGGCGGGGAGCGGGGAACATACAATGTAGTGAACAATTATTTTAAACCCGGCCCCGCCACGGAAGCGTCAAAGAGGGAAAGGATCATTAATCCGTCCGAACCTTACGGGAAATTCTATGTTGACGGCAATTATATGGAGGGTTCCGCAAAGGTCTCTGCGAATAACTGGGATGGCGGTGTACAGTGCGATGATTATAAGGCCACGCGCCTGGTTAAGGAGGTCCCGGTGAACAACATCACCACCCAACCTGCGGAAGTGGCCTTCGGAAAGGTACTCGACGATGCCGGCGCCAGTATAAAAAGGGATGAGGTGGACCGGAGGATTATCCGTGAAGTAAAAAACGGAAAGCCCGTCTTTGGAAATGGCATTATCGATTCCCAGGAAGATGTGGGCGGATGGCCGGAAATAAAAACAGAAAGGATAAAGACAGATCGTGATAAAGACGGTATCCCCGACCGATGGGAAAAAGACCACGGACTGGACCCCGGTGAAAACGATGCGGATCAATATACGTTACACGAGGCTTATACGAATATCGAAGTATATGCGAATACGCTGATACCCGGTTCCTGATCTTGATATGATCGGGATCGGGAGCAGGGTTTTAAACCACAAACCGACACCAGTAAAACAACTAATATAAATAACAGACAGATGAAGATTAAAACGCCATGTTTCTCAAAAACAGTGTACATTTTTTTGGCATTAATGCCTTTGTGCCTACAATCGTGTAAGAACACCAAAGAAAATAAGCAGGCCGTAAAAAAAGAGGTAGTCGACCCTGCCGATGAGGTTATTAAGAATATTGTAGTCCCCGAATTTCCGGACAAGACGTTCGCCATTACCGATTTCGGGGCGGTAGGAGACGGAACCACCTTGAATACGGATGCATTTAAAGAAGCCATCGCCGCATGTCACGAGGCCGGGGGCGGAAAGGTGGTTGTGCCTTCCGGTAAATTCCTTACCGGGCCGATCCACCTTAAAAGCAACGTAAACCTGCATACCGAAGAAGGTGCGGTGGTCCTCTTCAGTACAAATACGGAAGATTACCTGCCTGTTGTTCATACTTCCTATGAAGGGGTGGAATTGATGAACTATTCCCCGCTTATTTATGCCTATCGGCAAAAGAACATTGCCGTGACCGGTAAAGGGGTCTTTAACGGCCAGGCCGGTAACTCGAACTGGTGGCCGTGGTGTGGCAGCAAAGACTATGGCTATGTCGAAGGAGCTCCCCACCAGAGGAATGAACAAAACCTGCCGCGTTTGCGAAAGATGAATGACGAAGGAACCCCGGTAGAAGAACGGGTTTTCGGAAAGGGACATCATCTGAGACCCACTTTTTTCGAGCCTTTTGAATGCGAAAATGTGTGGGTACAGGGCGTTACTTTTACCAATGCCCCTTTTTGGGTGATGCACCCCATAAAGTCGAACAGCGTTACTGTTGACGGGGTAACTGTAAAAAGCCACGGGCCCAACAATGACGGTTGTGACCCGGAATATGCCAAAAATGTTCACATTAAGAACTGTGTATTTGATACCGGGGACGATTGTATAGCCATAAAATCGGGAAGAAACAACGATGGCCGGCGCGTCAATATCCCCAGCGAAAATATTGTGGTGGAAGACTGCGATATGAAAGACGGCCACGGCGGGGTGGTTATGGGAAGTGAGATCTCTGCCGGGGTCAGAAACGTATATGTTCGTAATTGTACCATGGACAGTCCGAACCTCGACAGGGCTATCCGGATAAAAACCAATACCCTGAGGGGCGGATTTGTAGAGAACGTTTACGTCAATAATATTCAGGTCGGCCAGGTGAAGGAAGCGGTGCTGAAGATCAATACCCATTACGCGATCTACGAGGATCAGGAAGGCGAATACATGCCTGCCATAAAAAATATTCACCTGAAAGATGTTACGGTGAAGAACAGTGGCAAATACGGCATCCTGATCAGGGGACGGGAAGCGTCGAAAGTCCGGAATGTAAGTTTTGAGAATGTCAGTATCAGTGGTGCCAAAACTGCGATGTCAGTAGAGAATTCGGAGCCCGTTAAATTTATAAATACAACCATTAACGGTAAAAAATATGATACAGAATAAAAATGACCGGGATTTGGTTATCTGCTGATATATAAAATTACTGAAAATGAAAAAGGAATGGCGTTTATTACTGCTGGCGGTATGCCTTTCGTGTTTTGGTCTCACCGCATTTCGAGGTAAAAAGGACCCGGTAGTGGTTTACCTGATCGGGGATTCTACCATGGCAGATTACAGCAATAATTACGAACCGGGAAAGGACTACATGAAAACGAGATATCCCGTAACAGGTTGGGGACAGGTATTTCAGCCTTTTATGAGTGCCGACAGCCTTTACAAGGTCGGGAAATTAATAAAGGCTGACAGCGTACTTGTTAATGACAGGGCGCGCGGAGGCCGTAGTACGCGTACTTTTTTCCAGGAAGGCCGGTGGCGTTCCGTGTATGAAAACCTGAAGAAAAACGATATTGTGATCATGCAGTTCGGGCATAATGACGCTGCCGAAAACAAACCCGAGAGGTATGTGAACACAGAAGGATACAAGGAATTTTTAAGGCTTTACGTATCACAAACCCGGCAGAAAGGGGCATATCCCATCATTCTAACACCCGTGGCGCGCAATTATCCGTGGGAAGACGGGAGGCTCCATAATGTGCACGGCGCTTATGACCGGGCGGCAAAAGACGTGGCAAAAGAACTGGATGTGATGTTGATTGATCTGAATCAAAGATCGATGGACCGCTTTACCGAAAAAGGAAAAGAGTACGTCACCAAAAATTATTTTATGAACCTTCCTGCCGGTGTTTATGAGGCCTATCCCGAAGGTCAGCATGATAATACGCACTTTCAGCCCGAAGGGGCAACGGAAGTGGCCCGGTTGGTTTTTGAAGGAATGCAGGAATTAAATGTACGTAAATAACGTAAATAATGGATAAGTTGTCCAGGGCAAAAGCATTGTAAAAGTTTAAGTTCTGTTTTGAGTTTTAAAAGCACCTCCCTTCATCCCGATGGTTATCGGGACAATCGGGATCGGAGGGTTTGAAATCCCAAACCATTGGATAAACATAAGTGTTTGGGTGTAATTCCCGGGGCTTGGGCTGGTCAAACTCCCTGTCCTGCACAGCAGGACACCCCCCTCTTTCCCCGATAGCCATCGGGATAAAGAAGGGAGCCTTTTTTCTTATCCATTATTCATGTTAATTAATAAACAAAACAAACGATACCGATGAAGATAACCCGGTACATATGGCTTTGCCTGATTTTTCTTGAAACGGGAAACGCGTTTGCCCAGGAAAAGATCGAAGCCCGGCCATATACCGTTCAGACCACGTACCGTAAACTCAAAAAGTATTATCCTCACATCGCACCGGTTGAGGAATTACGGGATGATGCGATCACAACAAGTGAAAACATTACCTATCGGAAAATTAACGGTACCTGCCTACAAATGGATATCTACCG
Organism: Sinomicrobium kalidii; assembly: GCF_021183825.1. Lineage (GTDB taxonomy): Bacteria > Bacteroidota > Bacteroidia > Flavobacteriales > Flavobacteriaceae > Sinomicrobium > Sinomicrobium kalidii. Next base: position 2,979,686 of record NZ_CP089211.1, read on the forward strand.
CCCGGCTGAAAAAATAAAAGGCGGAACCCCTGCGATCCTGCTGATACATGGAGGAGGATGGATATCCGGAAGCAGGGAAAACCAGAAGGCAATGGCCCGGTGTCTGGCAAAAGCGGGATTTGTGACTGCCACGGTTTCGTACAGGTTGAGTTCGGAGGCATCGTATCCCGCTGCTGTGCTGGATATCAAGGCTGCTGTCCGGTGGCTGCGCAAAAAAGCCGGAAAGTATGCGATCGATCCCGGGAAGATAGCAATTTTGGGCACTTCTGCCGGTGCCCAACTGGCCACCCTTGTAGGCGTCACACCGGAAAATGGGTTGTTCAGGGAAGGAAAACCGAAATATTCAGACAGGGTGCAGGCCATTATTAATGTAGACGGTATAGTGTCTTTCATACATCCGGAGGCGGAGGAAGGGAAATATGCAGCCTACTGGCTGGGCGGACCAAAAGCGGAAAATGTTCAGAAATGGAAAGAAGCTTCGCCACTGGAATACGTCGATGAAAACACACCGCCCGCACTTTTTGTAAACAGTGCGCAGCCCAGGTTCCATGCCGGGAGGGATGACATGATCAAAATAATGGAGAAACACGGTATATACAGCGAGGTCCATACCATTCCCGGTTCGCCGCATTCCTTTTGGCTCGTGCAACCGTGGTTTGAAGAAACACTTAACTACAACATAGCCTTTCTGAAGAAGGTATTTAAAAAGTAAACTACACAATGAAAAAATTAGTATTGGTATTGCTGTTATCACTTCACTTTTCGGCCGTATTGGCCCAGGATGAGGTAAAACCCTATCGTGAAATTACGGTGTCACAGGACGGGACCGCAGATTTCACATCAATTCAGGAGGCCGTAAATGCCACAAGAGACCTCGGTCCCGGATTTGTACTGATAAGAATTAAAAAAGGGACATACCATGAAAAGCTGGTAATTCCGAGCTGGAAAACCAAAATTATCCTGAAAGGAGAAGATAGGGGAGAAACGATCATTGTAAACGATGACTTTTCCGGGAAAATGAATCCGGTGACCGGAAAGGAATTTTCGACCTTCAATTCCTATACCCTGCTGGTGAAAGGCAATGATTTTATGGCAGAGGACCTTACCGTTAAAAATGCTTCCTGTGGCGAAGGACAGGCAGTGGCGCTACATGTTGAAGGTGACAGGGCGGTTTTCCGCAACTGTAATATTCTGGGGTGCCAGGACACCATTTATCTGGCTACGGAAGGGAGCAGGCAATATTATGAAGGATGTTACATTGAAGGTACTACCGACTTTATTTTTGGCGAAGCCACTGCTGTTTTTAATCACTGCACCGTTAAAAGCCTGCGCAATTCGTATGTTACAGCGGCAGCAACACCCCCGGGCCGGGATTTCGGGTTTGTTTTTACGGAATGTAAACTTATTGCGGATAAAGACGTAACCAAAGTTTACCTCGGCAGACCGTGGAGGCCCCATGCAAAGACAGTATTCATAAAGAGTGAACTGGGATCGCACATAGTTGCCGAAGGCTGGAACCCCTGGAAAGGGGACAAAATGTTCCCGGAAAAGGAAAAAACTGCGTTTTATGCCGAATATGAGAATACGGGAAAAGGAGCGGATACGTCCCGCCGGGTTTCCTGGTCACATCAGCTGCGTACGGCAGACGCTGAAAAATACACCTTGAAAAATATTCTCGGAACCGACCGTAACGGACAATTATGGTATAAAAGGAATCTTCGATGAGCAGTTCCGGTACGGACATGTTTTTACGTAAAACGCGATAAGAAAAAGGTTTTATTTCATTAGCTGCAATTATTCTGTTAGAAATGGTATGGAGCTTTCGGTATAATGGTACAATGTACTATATTGGAGGCATGAAAAAGATCTTGATTGCGCTATTGTTTTTTACCGGTTTGCAAAATGGAAATGCCCAGGATACTACAACCGGGCCCGATATACAGGTATTGAAAGAAGGATTTATATATAAGGAAGCACCATTTCCCCAATGTCATTCCTCTACTCTGGTGGCGCTGGATAACGGTGATATAATGGCGGCCTGGTTTGGCGGAACCCATGAGCGCCACCCCGATGTCAGCATTTACTCCGCGGTCTGCAACGGTACAACCTGGTCACAACCCAAAAGGATTGCCGATGGAATTGTTAATGATTCCGTCAGGTATCCCAGCTGGAATCCCGTATTGTTTAAAAATAAGTCCGGGACCCTGTTTTTGTATTACAAGGTGGGACCGTCGCCGAGTGAATGGTGGGGAATGTACAAAACATCGGAGGACAATGGCAGGACCTGGTCGGATAAGAAACGCCTTCCGGAACCGTTCCTGGGGCCTGTAAAGAACAAACCCCTTGTGCTGGAAAGCGGAAAGATCATCAGTCCGTCGAGTACGGAAAACAGGGATATATGGAAGGTCCATATGGAAATCTCGGAGGACGGCGGATATAACTGGAGGAAAGTTGCCGTGGCTCCCGGTTCGGATTACAGGGCCATTCAGCCGACCTTGCTCAGGCTCGCCGGCGGAACACTGAAAGCGTTGATACGGAGCGATCAGAATGTGATCCTGGAGAGCGAAAGTACCGATGAAGGGGAAACGTGGACGGAGCTAAAGAAGACAAATGTGGCGAACCCCAATTCGGGCATAGATGCCGTAACACTCAAAAACAGAACCCATTTGCTGGTCTATAACCCGATGACCGGAGGTAGGGACTGGTGGGAAGGAAGAAATAAACTGTACCTGGCGTTCTCCGCCGACGGGGAGCACTGGGAAGATGTTTATGTGCTGGAAGACCGGGATAAGGGAGAATATAGTTACCCGGCCATTATAGCAACCGGTGACGGGATAGTTCATATTACGTATACCTACGACCGGAAAAAAATAAAATACTTCAGGTTAAAGGTGGGGAACTGACCATACCCCTGTAATCCGGTGACAATAAGGATTGATTGTTGGTGATTTGTATTTTTGATGCAGGCCCTGAAAAATTTTAAATCAGGGCAGGGCAGTGATGCATTTAAAATAGAAACGCTATATTTAGCTTGTGATGAAATCGATTACATTAAAAGATATAGCCCAACATTTCAAAGTATCGGTATCAACGGTATCAAAAGCACTGAACGACAGTCATGATATCAGTGTTGAAATGAAAAAGAAGATTAATGACTATGCCAGGGCACACAATTACCGGCGAAATCCTTATGCACTTAACCTGAGAAAGAAGGAGAACAAGATCATCGGGGTGATCGTTCCCAATATCCTTAATTATTTTTTTGCACAGGTGTTCTGCGGTATTGAAAAGGTGGCCAATGAAAACGGGTATAATCTCATAAGCTGTATTTCCGACGAATCGCTGGCAAAAGAGAAAAATACTATTGAAATTTTAGAGAAAGGCGTAGTTTCCGGCTTGTTGATCTCCCTGGCCGAAGAAACCGAGAAATCCGGAAATTACGAACACCTGCAGTCTTTTGCGGAAAAGGGGATTCCCATTGTCATGTTCGACAGGGTCACCGACCTGGTGGATTGCGATAAAGTTGTTGTTGACGATCACAAAGGGGCATATGAAGCCACCGAATATCTCATCAAAACCGGATGCAGGAATGTCGCCCTTGTTTCCCCCCTGGATAACCTGCGTATAGGGAAAGAGCGTTTGCGGGGGTACAGGGATGCCATTGAGGCCAATGGCCTGGAGGTTAATCCGGACCTGGTGGTCAGGATATTTGACGAAGGGCTTTTTGACGCGGAGATCAGGGCGCTATTGACCCGGAATAAGGTAGATGCCATACTGGGACTCGAAGAATTCAGTGCCATAAACTCCATGAAAATAGCCTTGTCCCTCGGGCTGAAGGTCCCGGATGATATCTCCGTCATCGGTTTTACCAATGGTCAGTTGCCCAAATACGTATCTCCCCGGGTCACTTCCATAAGTCAGCACGGAAAATACATAGGTGAGCTGGCCACCCGGAAACTGGTGGAACGTATTGAACATCCCGACAATGGAGGGGAACAAGAGTATCGGACACAAAAACTCAAAACATCGCTTATTTTAAGGGAGTCTACCCGGCCAATTCAATCCTGTTCCGGATAATAGCAGCCAAATTTCGTTTTCGAAGTAATTTTTTAACCGTACAGGCATAACATTTTCAGGAATGTTATTAATTGTTCGTGTTAAAATGGAATATTGTAATAATTCAGCTTAATTTTGCATCTTTTCGGAAAACAGACAAATTATTCACCACGGTGCCAAAGAGAAAAATCAACAGGAGGATCAGGATATACAGGTATGTATTTTACCGGGAAACATGGATCGATATAAAAGAACATTTCTGGTCTTTTATCGGGGCTTTTGCGGGAATAGGCCTTATAGCCTTTTTTCACGGGAGTTCGCTGGACGAGGTTGAGAACCTCTTTCTGATAGGCTCTTTTGGTGCGTCGAGTGTGCTGGTTTACGGAGCTGTACAGAGCCCTCTGGCACAACCCCGGAACCTGATAGGGGGGCATGTGATTTCTGCATGTATAGGTGTAACCATCGCCCAGTTGCTCCCCGAAATTCTATGGATAACGGCATCCCTGGCCGTAGCCCTTTCCATCGTGGGCATGCAAATGACAAAAACACTTCATCCTCCGGGAGGAGCAACTGCACTGATAGCAGTTATGGGTTCTGAAAAGATAAAGGCCCTCGGCTACTGGTATGTAATCTCACCGGTACTTACGGGATGCCTGATCCTCTTTGTGGTAGCCCTGGTATTCAATAACATGACTTCGGGCAGAAAGTATCCCGCTCACCGTAAGTTTCCCGGAGTGTGAAAGGCATCGGGAAACGGGAAAAGAAATACTTTCCGGGAAGAACCAGCCGTTCCTCTTCCGCGAGAATTGTGATAAACCGGTATTTTCGATTTGAGAGCATGTAACTCCACAGATAAATTGTTTATTAGCAGGGTAAAAGTTAAAATCCTGCAATTTCCTCGCTGTAAATTTTTACCATACGGCACTAATTATCATTAAATTATTCGGGCATTGGCGGGCAAACAGATTTTCAGTCCGTTGGAAACCTATGCATTTTGATTTAGCTATAAGCGATTAAAGCTTTACTTTTGAACGACGGATTGCAAATGCCTATGGAAACCGGGAAAAAACTCAAGGAGCGTATTAAGGAACTTACCTGCCTGTACGAGGTTACTTCCATTATCGTGAACTGCGATTACGATCGGCCGGAAATCTCACTGGACGCTATCGGGCACTGCCTGAAAAAAGCCTGGCAGTTTGAAGACGATACCAGTGTGATTATGGAGATCGGGGATTACGCTTTTAGGGAAGTTGTTTTTTCGGGAGATTACGTTTCCATAAAAGCAGATATCCGGGTGTTCAACAAGAAGGAAGGGTTCATGGAAGTGGGATACCCGGCTGAAAAATATGCCCTGTCCGATTTCCTGGAAGAAGAGAAAAGGCTTCTGGACAATGTTTGCCTCGAAATCGGAAACCTTCTGGAAAGAAAGCGTATCAGGGAGAGCGAACTCGCCATTAAACGACAAATAGAGCGGGCAGACCGGCTCAGTATTCTTGGGGAGATTACTGCGGGAATTGCTCATGAACTCAATACACCTCTTACTAACATCCTGGGGTTTGCAGAATTGCTGGAAAGCAGAATAACGGGACAGGAAGAAACAGACGACCTTTACAAAATAAAGGAAAGTGCCATTTTTTGCCGGGAAGTGGTAAAAAAGCTAATGTTTTTTACGTGTGAAGTCCCCCAGATGATGAAAACGGTGATGCTGAAACCCATAATAGAGAATGTATTGCAACTGCTTAAACCGACTTTCCGGGACCGTCAGTTGACACACGAGATCTGTTTCAGTGATGAAAATACGGGCGTGAGGGCCGATGAAATACAGATCACCCAGGTATTGTTCAACCTCATCATGAATGCGGTGTACTATTCCCCTGAACACGGGAGTGTGGATATAAGCGTGAAGGAAAGCGAAGATACCGTAACCATAGAAATAGCAGACCGGGGCAAGGGCATTCCCGAAAATGCGGGAGATAAGGTCTTCGAACCTTTTTTTACCACCAAACCTACCGGTGAAGGGTCCGGGCTGGGGCTCAGCGTGGTGCACGGCATTATTTCCGGTCACGGAGGCCGTATTTTTCACCGCCCGCGTAAAAACGGAGGAACCGTATTTGTCATAAACTTTCCAAAAAATCTGATCGAATGAGTTATCGCCGGGAAAATATCCTGATCGTAGATGATGATATTCATATTCTGGAACTGGTACAACGTCACCTGCAATCCATGAACTATCATACCTATAAGGCCGTTTCGGTAAAAGAAGCGGTTTCCATTCTTAAGGACGCCGTTATAAACCTGCTGGTCACCGACCTGAAAATGCCGGGAGTGGATGGTTTTCAGCTTATTCGGTATACTGAAGAGCACTATCCGGATATGCCTGTACTGGTGGTTACCGGGTATATTTCCACGAAAAATGCCCTCAATATCGGAAAGTCAGGAGTGGTGGATTATCTCATTAAACCTTTTACCAAGGACGAACTCCGGGCTGCAGTAACGAAGTCTCTCGAAAGTTCCGGCAAAAGTACGGAGAGGGAAAAACGGCCTGCAACGATAAATACGGGAAATGCCGCCTATGGCGAACTGATCGGAAAATCGGAAGCGTTTGAGCGAGTCAGGGATATCATTGACCGGGTTAAGGACAACAGGGCAACCGTACTCATCCAGGGAGAAAGTGGAACGGGAAAGGAATTGATAGCCAGGGCCATTCATTACAGCGGCAGGTTTTCCAGGGAGCCTTTTGTAGCTGTGAACTGCGGAGCTATCCCGGAAAGCCTGCTGGAATCGGAACTCTTTGGATATGAAAAAGGGGCTTTTACCGGCGCTTCCGAAAACCGCATGGGTTTTTTTCAGGCCGCAAACAAGGGGACTATTTTTCTGGACGAAATAGGCAATGCCTCCCCGCAGGTGCAAAACGGATTGCTCCGGGTGTTACAGGAAAAGGAGGTAACCGGGGTGGGAGCGAGGAAACCACAGAAAATAGAACTCCGGGTCATTGCCGCTACCAACAGCGATCTTCGGGAACTCGTCCGCCATAAAAAGTTCCGGGAAGATCTCTATTACAGGCTCACCGTAGTAGAGGTCAATGTGCCTCCGCTTCGTGAGAGAAAAGCGGATATTCCCCTGTTGGCGGAAAAATATGTGAGGAAATACGGTGTGGAGTATAAAGACCGCCTGTTATCCCTGGTACCCGAGGCGATGGATGTTTTGCTCCGGTACCACTGGCCCGGGAATATCCGTGAACTGGAAAATGTTATCCAAAGGGCAGTGATCATGTGTGACGGACAGATTGAGCTGAGGGACCTGCCTGATACTCTTAAATTTAAAATAGATTTCCCGGAAGATGCCTTTGTCTCGTTGGCCGAAATGGAAAAACAATATATCCACAAAGTATTGAGGGCCGTAGACAATAATAAGACCAGGGCAGCGGAAATTTTGGGTATAGACCGGAAAACACTTCGCAGCAAGCTGTCATAGGCCGACCATCGGGATCAGCTTTATGACAACCGGTTTATCCTTCCGGAATGCATGAACTTTTTCTTCTTACCGGGTAAAAATTCCCCTCTCAGGGAAAAATTCCCCGGTGCCCCTTTCCTGTTATTCTTTTTACTTATTGTTTAAATATATGGAGACCAGTTTCTTGTGGTGGTTGAAGTGTGTTTCCCGTACTTTCCGGCATACCTCTTGCTTTTAGAATGGCAACATTAATCTGAACAATATGGAAAAATATGGCAAAAGTATTTGCACGACCTGCAGTTACCTGTATTCCTGTATTCTAACAGAAGAAAAATCGTCGGTGATCTCCTGTAGCGAATTCGATCACACGATTACGCAACGTGATACCATGGTCGTAAAGTCTGTTTAATACATTCACTAACACAAGACACACACTAAAATGATTACCAAAGAGGAAAAACGACAAAAACAAAAACAGGGAATGCTGGAAAACGTGATGCGACAGTTCAACAATGCATCCGACAGGATGGGACTGGACCCTGATATAAGAAAAATACTGAGAATCACCAACAATGAGCTTTTGGTCCATTTTCCCGTTAAAATGGACAACGGAAACGTGGAGGTTTTTACCGGATACAGGGTGCAGCACAATAATGCATTGGGGCCTTACAAAGGAGGACTCCGGTATCACCCTACGGTAGACCTGGATGCAGCCCGGGCACTGGCCATGTGGATGACCTGGAAAACTTCCCTGGCCGGCCTGCCGTTAGGAGGGGCAAAAGGAGGTATCCAGATAGACCCTTCGCACTATTCCACAGCAGAACTGGAACGCATTACCCGGAGGTTCACCTTTGCCCTGGGCGATAATATAGGGCCCGAACTCGATATCCCTGCACCCGACGTCAACACCAATGCCCAGACGATGGCCTGGATACTGGATACCTACATGTCTACAAAATCTCCGAATGAACGTTCCACCAACCTGCATGTCGTTACCGGGAAACCCGTCGGTGCCGGAGGGTCGGAAGGCCGGGACAGGGCTACGGGCTATGGCGTATACCTGTGTATAAAATTCTGGGCCGAACACAATAACATAAACCTGAAAGGCAGGAAATTCATCGTCCAGGGTTTTGGCAATGTGGGATATTGGGCTTCCTTTTTCCTGGAAAAGGAAGGTGCCGTACTTACTGCGGTCCAGGATGTTTCGGGAAGTATCTTCAACTCTGGTGGCATTGAAGTAGAAAAACTGGAACGGTACATGGCCCGGCACGATCGTAAGATCGCAGGCTTTCCCGGTGTGGAAGTTATAGATAACGATGCGTTTTTTGCACTCGATTGTGATATATGCATCCCTGCAGCCCTCGGTAACCAGATAACGGAAAAAAACGCCGGAGCTATAAAAGCCCTGGTTATTGCAGAAGGAGCTAACGGTCCCACCGATATACAGGCCGAAAATATGCTACTGGACAGGGGAGTGGCAATTATTCCCGACATTCTCTGTAATTCCGGAGGCGTGATCGGTAGTTATTTCGAATGGCTCCAGAACCGCAACGGGGAGATCTGGCAACTGGAAGAAGTCACAGCAAAACTCCGGAAAAAGCTTCGGGAATCCTTTGGCAGGGTAATGAAAGTTATGGAAGAGAGGAACGTAGATATGCGAACTGCTGCCTTTATCATTGCCATAGAAAGACTCGAACAGGCCTACAGGCAAAGGGGAATATTCCCATAAGAAAATGCGGACCAGATCGGGGCTGTCTCCCGGGGAAACAAGCTTAGCTGAAAATACTGATACGACATGAAATACACAAACCTGATCATTGAAAAAAGAGAGTATGTGCTTTTAAAACAGCTCATACAGCTTTCCGGATACTATGGAGATACCGTTTTCAGAAATTCTATAAAACATCTGCATAAGGAACTCCTGTCTGCACGTATTTGTGATGAAGAGGAGATGCCGCACGATGTTATCAGGTTCAACTCTTATGTTTCCATAGCTTCCGGAGACGGCTGGAGCAAACGCTTTCAGTTGGTGCTGCCCAATGACAGTGATATCAGTAAAAATAAAATTTCCATACTCACTCCCATGGGGGCGGCCGTTATGGGGTATGCTGCCAGAGATACCCTGGTCTGGGAGTTCCCCGCAGGTTCCCGATCCCTGACCATTGTAGCGGTGGAACAACGATAACAATGTTTAATTTGCCGTTGTGCATTTTGAAGGAGTGTTACTTCCTGTACCGAAATTTCCGGGCGGAATCTTGTCCCGAAGGTGAAACGAAAAAAACTCATGTATGTCTCCCTTCCGGTCCCGGCAGACTCCGGATAGCGGTTGGTGCCAAAATGTACAACGGTTTAACACACGGCTATGTATTCAAAACCATTTTATACACACGAAGATGACAGGATCATCATGAAGAAAAAAGACAAGACCGAGATAGGGAACTGGCTGAAATACCTGGAGTTTACGGCCCGGGAGATCGAATACCTGATACGACTGGAAAGCAGAATACCCGGCAGTGACGTATTATCCCGGGAACTTCATGATATCCGTAGAGAGAACACCTTGCAAATGGCAGCACTTTACCGCTATGAGAACAGTATGGTAAACGCCCTGGAATGCGATGATATGCAATGTGATGCCTTTTACCTGAATAACCATGAGAAAAACAGGAGCTCCTGTATGGAACACCTTAAAAAATACGGGAACCTGAAATTAAGGGTATTTTCCAGGCTGCTCAATAACCGGGGAGGATACGCACAGTAGAACGGCTCTTCTAAAACCGACTTCTATTTATAGGCCTTTTCCCCGGGTTCTATATGATAATCAATGGAGTTCAGCGAATGGTTGGGATCGATAAAGTCGAGAACCTTGTCGATAAACCTGCCGAAACCGGACAGGGTTTTCAGCTGAACGTTCTTTCCTATGGCACTGGAAATGGTTTCATCCCGGTTGCCGAATTTGTAGCCTCCCTTTTTGATGAGTAACAGGTTGAGAAGATGTTGCATGACCACATTGCCCGACTGGTCAACGGTTATGGCTATTCGCAGTGCATATTCTCCCAGTCCCCTTACGGAGTTGCGGACGGTGGTATAAAAAACGCCGTACAATAATCCTATGGGACAGGTAGTGATAAACAATACAACGGATATGGCAAAGAGCAGGATACCGATAAGCGGCCGGACCTTTTTCTTTTCTTTGACGATCATGGTAAATATGGTTTGGGTTAAGTTACAGGGGCAAACGGTTTTCTGTTATACCAGGCTTTGCAGGTTAGAGAGCATTTCTTCCGTAATGTTATCCAGGTCATATTTGGCTTTCCAGCCCCAGTCTTCATGAGCACGGGAATCGTCTATGCTTTGCGGCCATGTGTCTGCAATTTTCTGCCGGAAATCGGGAGCATAACTGATCGTAAAATCCGGAATGCGTTTTTTTATGGTAGCCGCCATTTCTTCCGGGTTAAAGCTTATGGCCGAAAGGTTATAGGAAGACCTGACTTTTACAGACTCCGGATCGGCTTTCATGATATTGGTGGTAGCCGCTATGGCATCGTCCATATACATCATGGGCAGTGTGGTGTCCTTCTTCAGGAAACATTCGTAAGTACCTTTTTCCAGGGCTTTGTGGTAAATGTCAATGGCGTAATCTGTAGTGCCGCCGCCCGGTTTTGTCTTCCAGCTTATAAGGCCGGGATAGCGGATGCTTCTTACATCAACCCCGTAATTTTTGAAATAGTATTCACACCAGCGTTCGCCGGCGAGTTTGCTTATCCCGTAAACGGTAGAAGGCTCCATAACCGTTTGCTGGGGGGTGTCCTGTTTGGGAGTGGAAGGCCCGAAAACGGCGATGGAACTCGGCCAGAATATTTTTTCCACCTGTTTGTCCTTTGCCAGGTCGAGTACATGAAAAAGTGAATTCATGTTCAGCGCCCAGGCTTTATCAGGATATTTTTCGGCCGTGGCCGAAAGCATGGCCGCCATGAGGTAGATATCGGTGATACCGTGTTTTTTGACACAGGCCGTTATGTGCTCTTTATCTGTGGCATCTAAGATTTCAAAAGGTCCGGACTGCATCAGTTCTTCATGGCCTTCGCGTATATCACTTGCAATTACATGTTCGCTGCCATACATGTCTCTCAGGGCGAGGGTGAGTTCGGAACCGATCTGTCCGCATGCACCTATGATCAGAATTCTCGGAGTCATAAAAATCAAGATTAATTTTCGGGCCAAAGATACTATTTAACAAAAAACTTTTCAGGCTAAAAGAATATAAATCAAAGTTATTTGAATTTTTGAATAGTGATGTGACTAACAGATTGAAATCACATATGAAAACGGTTAAAAGAATAGAAGAAAAGGAACGGTTTATTAAAGGGGGCGGTTTGGAATATGGAGGAAACGGAAAAAGTTTAAACCCGTTTGGCTGCGAAATATTTTCCGGATGCCGTATCTTCGTAAAATGTATGTATATTCAGGTAAAATGGGAAAGAACATTTTTTGGATACTGATGCTGCTTTTTTTTACGGCATGTAAAGAAGAAAAGAAACAGGATAATACGCCCGATGAGAACGAAGAAACTGTTGAAAAAATAGTGCTGCCGGAATTGCTGCAATTTGATGAAGACAAACAGGAAGAACTGAACGGATGGAAAGCGTATACGGAATTGCGAAGGACCATACGGGAGTTTCGCGAAGAAAAAGGTGGGGATGTCCCCCTGCAACTGGACAACCTGTTGGAAAAGGAAAAAAAACTGTCGGATTCCATTCCGGAAAAGTTTGATAATGCTTCGGTACGGAGCAGGATAGCCGCCCTGAAGACTTACCTGATGCAAACCAGGCTTGAGGCACCCGATCCGGTTCCTGAAAGATACCTGAAAGAACAGAAAGTGAAGATCCTCGATGCCTTTAATGTGTTTGACCGTCAATTATATGTGATAATGCGGGAAAGTTTAACTGACGAGTTGCTCGACGAAGTGTCCAACAAACCCCTGGCCCGGAGAGATTCGGTCCCCGCGGACAGTGTTCGGGAAGACAGTGTTCCCGTCAAACAATAAAACTGTACGAAAAGACAATTTTCAAAATTCGGGATATCCATGAAGAGCACCCTGACCGTTTTAATGATCGCCTTCCTTATCTGTGGTGTGAAAGCCCAGGGAAATGCAGAAAAACAGCATATAAACAAGGTGTTGGATGCCTGGCACAAAGCAGCTGCAGATGCCGATTTTGATGCGTACTTTGACCATATGACCGAAGATGCGGTGTTTATCGGTACCGATGCTACGGAAAACTGGAAAGGCAAGGCGTTTAAAACTTTTGCAAAGCCGTATTTTGACCGTGGAAAAGCCTGGAGTTTTACCGCTTTGGAACGAAATGTATACCTCGCGGCCGGAACCCGTATGGCATGGTTCGATGAGCTTTTGGATACGCAGATGAAAATATGCAGAGGGTCGGGTGTTTTGGTGAAAACCAACGGTACGTGGAAAATAAAACATTATGTGTTGTCGGTTACGGTCCCTAATGACAATGTCCGGGAGTTAATCGATCTCAAGAAAAGCACGGACAATAAACTGATGGATGCACTTCGGGAAAAACAATAGGAAGTTTGTCTTATGCTCCTTTTAGTTAGTAATGCAACAAAAATGCAGGTGAAAGTTTTTTTAGTAACTTGCTGCGGACGAATCAAAAAATAGTATAAATGAAAATAATGTATACTCATCGTGTACTGCTGGGGGTTACGGCCCTGGCCCTGGTTGCTTCGTGTAAACAGGAAAACAAAAAGGAGGCTGCTGCTGTGGAGAAAATTCCGGGAATTAACCTGAAATATATGGACACTACCGTAACTCCCGGAAATGATTTTTTCCGCTTTGTGAACGGAAGATGGCTGGACTCAACAAAGATTCCGGACGACAAAACCCGTTGGGGGAGCTTTCTCGAACTGCGGGAAAAGACAAACACCGATGCGCTGGCTGTCCTGGAAGAAGCCGTGAATGACACTTCCCTGGCCCCGGATTCCGATCAGGCAAAAGCCGTTCATCTTTATGAGACCATTATGGACATGGAGTCCAGGAATGCGCAGGGAGTTGCCCCGCTAAAACCCTACCTGGACAAGATAGATGCCATCAATTCTGTAGAAGCGCTCCAGGCTTATCTTCTGGAGATGGAACCATACGGTGGCGGTGGCTTTTTCGGAGTAGACGTAAGGGCAGATGCGAAAGACAGTGATAAAAATGTGGCCTATCTCAATGCCGGAAGCCTGGGACTGCCGGACAGGGATTATTATGTTGCCAATGATGAGGACTCAAAAGAGAAAAGGGAAAAGTACAAGACACACATAGCCCGCATGTTGCAGTTTATCGATTATGACGAGGCAACGGCGGCAAAAGCGGCCGAAAACATACTGGCTTTCGAAACCGAAATGGCAACGCCCCGCCTGGACAAGGTGGAGCGGAGGAACCCGGAAAAAAGGTACAACCCTACGGCGGTGACAGACCTGAAAAAGACGGCGCCTGTAGTCGACTGGGATAATTATTTTTCAACCCTGGGGATAACCGAAGATACTGTTGTTATCGGTGAAGTGAGATATTTCAAAGAGCTTCCCGGTCTTCTGGTAAAGGAACATCTCGACGACTGGAAATCCTATCTGAAATGGACTGCCCTGAACCGGGCGGCAAATCTGTTGTCTGAAGAAATAGAAACAGCCAACTGGGACTTCTACAGCAAAACCCTGAAAGGAGCCAAGGAACAGGAACCGAGAGACAAAAGGGCCCTGCAAACCATCAACTGGGCCGTAGGGGAAGCACTTGGAAAACTCTATGTCGAAAAGAAATTTCCACCGGAGGCCAAGGCAAAGGCTGAAGAAATGATAGCCAATGTCATCCGGGCATTTGAAGCGCGCATACAGGCACTGCCCTGGATGGACGGGGAAACAAAGGCCAAAGCCATTGAAAAACTGAACAAGACCACGATTAAAATAGGTTATCCGGACAAATGGAAAGACTATTCGGAGCTGGACATAAAAACAGCAGCCGAAGGAGGTTCTTATATGGAGAACATGATGAACGTTTCGAACTGGAGCTTTAAGAGGGATGTGGAAAAACTGGGTAAACCGGTAGATAAGACCGAATGGTACATGGCCCCGCAGATCGTGAATGCCTATTTTAACCCTTCGTATAACGAGATCGTATTCCCTGCGGCCATTCTTCAGCCTCCTTTCTTCAATTTTACTGCAGATGCTGCGGTAAATTACGGGGGCATAGGAGCAGTGATCGGTCACGAAATATCGCACAGTTTTGACGACCAGGGTGCCAAATATGATGCTGACGGAAACCTGGAAAACTGGTGGACTGAGAAGGATTTCGAAGAATTTCAGGCGCTCGGGAACGACCTTGCAGAACAGTACAGTAATATAGAAGTGTTGCCCGATGTTTTTATAAACGGAAAGTTCACCCTGGGAGAAAATATAGGTGACCTGGGCGGGGTTAATGCCGCTTATGACGGTCTTCAGCTATACCTGAAGGAACATGGAAATCCCGGCCCCATAGATGGCTATACGCCCGAACAACGGTTTTTTATGTCCTGGACCACCGTATGGAGGTCCAAGATAAGGGACGAAGCGCTGAAAAACCAGATAAAGACCGACCCGCACTCTCCCGGACAATACCGGGCTACACAACCGCTTCTTAACATCGATGCTTTTTATAAGGCATTTGATATAAAGGAAGGGGACAAAATGTACCTGGAGCCCGAAAGACGGGTGAAAATATGGTAATATAGAGATCCTAAATTAGGGAAGCAACGCCCGGATTTTGTACTGTATGAAATCCGGGCGTTGCCTTTTTTCAGAATTCCAGCGTTAGTTGTTCGGGGAGTAGCCGGAAGCTCTTCCGGTGATATTTGGTGACCCCGTATTTTTTTATGGCTTCCCGGTGTTCTTTGGTGGGGTATCCCTTGTTCTTCTTCCAGTTGTACATCGGGTACTCTTCATGTATCTTTTCCATATAGGCATCCCGATGGGTTTTGGCCAGGACGGATGCGGCAGCGATACTCATGTATTTGCTGTCTCCTTTCACAATGCATTCGTAGGGAATGTCTTTATAAGGTTTAAACCTGTTGCCGTCTACAAGGATAAATTCGGGAATGGCGGATAGCTGGTCGATGGCCCGGTGCATTCCCGTGATAGAAGCGTTTAATATGTTGATCTCGTCTATTTCATCTTCAAAGACATGACAAACCCCGAAGCACAGGGATTCTTGTTCGAGTACCGGGCGCAATCGTTCCCTGGAATGTTCTGACAGTTGTTTGGAGTCATTGAGTACGGTATTGACAAAGCTTTCGGGGAGTATTACGGCTGCGGCGGTGACCGGTCCGGCAAGGCAGCCTCTGCCTGCTTCATCCGTTCCGGCTTCCAGGGTTTTATGAAAATGATGTTTTAACATTATATTTTGTTTTGTTTAACAAAGGAGGGTGGAGAATACAAATATCGGAAAATGGTTAATATAATAATGATCAGATGGTGTATCCGGTGAAATATGTGGTTGAGCGCATGCTGTATCGTGTTATAAAATTAACACTTCATTTTGTTAAATTTTTGTTAGTTATGAATAAATTTTAAGATATTTGCTGAATAGCTAAATCAAATATATGTAATATGGGATCAAAATTTACTCAAATTTTGACGCTTTTATTAGCGTTTGTTGTACAGTTCTCCTTCGCACAGGAGAAAACGATCACGGGTAACGTCACAGACCAGCAGGGAATGCCGTTACCGGGTGTGAATATTGTGGTTAAAGGTACGAATACCGGAACACAAACCGATTTTGACGGAAACTACAGTATTACTGCCGGTGAAGGGCAGGTGTTGGTGTTTACCTATCTCGGGATGGCCACTTCGGAACAGACCGTGGGTGCGTCTTCTACCATCGATTTACAGATGACGGAGGATACGCAGGCTTTGGAGGAGGTTGTGGTAACAGGGTATTCTGTTAAAAAACAGGAATTATTAGCATCAGCAGTTTCTTCAGTTAGTAGTGAGGAAATTGAACAGTTAGTACCTACCACTAATGTTGATAACATGCTACAAGGTAAATCTCCTGGTGTTACAGTAACTGGAGCCAATGGTAAACCTGGTCAGAATGCTTTTGTCAGAATACGAGGGCAGGGTTCTTTGACTGCGGGTGGCTCTGATCCTCTATATATTGTTGATGGATCCCCTTTAAGAGAGGATCAATTAAATGCTATATCAGGAACGGATATAGAAACAATAACAATATTGAAAGATGCTGCAACGACAGCTATGTACGGCTCTAGAGGAGCTAATGGGGTAGTGCTCATTACTACAAAAAGCGGAAAGAAAAATCAAGATGCTGCAATTAGATTCAATTCACGGTATGGATTTACTGATGAAATACCACTGAATTTTGATTTAATGGATGTAGGATCTAAGCTTGATTTTGAAAAGGAGCTAGGAGATTTAGGAGTTACTGCAGCGCAAAGCTTACCGGGATATACGGCTACACCTGATGAAAGGACAAGATTGATAAGGGATGGAGTAGATTGGAGAGATGCGGTTTTAAGACAAGGAGTTGTTCAATCAAATAGTCTTTCTATAGCTGGTGGGGAGGAAAAAGTTGATTACTTCTTTTCAATAAATCATGATAGGGACACAGGTATTTTAGATCATGTTTTTGGCTTTGAACGTTTAAGTGGACGAGCAACTACTAATTTTCAGGCAAATGACTGGTTAAATATAAATATTGGAGTGAGTCATTCCAGAAGTCTTGCAGATGCCACCAGAGATAGAAATAATGCACAGAACCCATTTAGAGCAGCATACGATATCAATTCATATGAGCCATTATACCAACTTGATTCAAATGGAGATGCTGTTCTAGATGAGGATGGGAATCCCCAGTGGAACTGGACGCATACGGCATTAAACCCTATTGAGTATGTAAAGACTAATTTAGAGATGGTGGTCAATAATATTACATTGGCGAATGTTGGTGCAACAATTAAATTCAATGATAATTGGAGTTATAAATTTAATGGTGCCGTTAATAGTCAAAATGAAGTGCGAGAAACGCAGCAATTACCTGGGAATAGATTAGATCAGCTTATCGGAGATCCGGCTTTTCCGGGAGGAAAAACGGATAGAAATACGCGACGAATAGATTATACCTTAACAAATTTACTTACTTATAGGCTTCAAACTGAAGATCATGGTTTAGATATTTCCGGATTATATGAATTTAACTTTAATGAATATAATAGAAGTTTTATTAGGTCAAGTGGATATGCGTCTGCAGAGTTGTCTACTGTGTCTAATGCCGGTAGAATAGATGATGCATTTACTGAGAGAAATAGATTGGCTTTAATATCCTATGGGTTATTTGCAAATTATGACTATAAAGAAAAATATATTTTTGGAGGATCTTTGCGTTATGATGGATCTTCAAATTTTGGACAAGACAAGCAATGGGGACTTTTCTATTCTCTAAGTGGGGCTTGGAATATTGCGAAAGAGGAATTCTTTGATGTCGAATCTATTAACGATTTGAAATTGAGGGTCTCATATGGAACTACTGGGAATAGAAACATAGGAAGATATGCTAATCAGAATACTGTTCTTTATGAAGCTGGCTATCCTGGGGGGCAGGCGACGAGACCGGATAATATTGGAAATCCTAATTTGCAATGGGAGTCCTCTGCCATGACTAATATAGGCTTGGAGTTTAATCTATTTAATTATAGGTTAAAAGGTACAATAGATTATTATAAAAAGTCAACAGACAATTTATTATTTAGGGTTCCTACTCCATTTGAAAGTGGTTTGGATTTTGTTAATAGTAATGTTGGGGAAATAGAAAACAGTGGTCTTGAAATATCTCTTTCAGGAGATGTTATTAGAAAGGAGAATTTTAGATGGGGAATAGGAGGTAATATTTCTTTTTTGGATAATAAGATTGTTAGATTACCTGAGGCCGAAACTCCTGGAGAGAGTAATGATATAGAACCCGATGATGCTTTTAATATTAACTGGAGAGAAGGTGGTCAAATAAATGAATTTTATTTAATAAGATATGCTGGAGTTGATCCAGATAATGGTCGTCCATTGTATTATGGAGCTGATGACAATACCTATTATTGGGACGAAATGCCTGAAGGGGATAATCGTGTAATGACGGGTAAATCTACTATTCCCGATTTTGAAGGGGGTTTTTATACTGATTTTAAATATAAAGGATTTGGTTTGAGAGCAGATTTTGTATATAGATCTGGTAATTATATTTATAATCAGGTAAAAGCTAATCTTATTAATGACGGATTTACTCCAAGGAATAACCAAGCCAATGATGCTTTTAATTACTGGAAGCAGCAGGGGGATACTAATGTCCATCCAAGCCCATTGTATGCCTCGGAAGCAAGACAGACTTCCGATAGATGGCTGCAAAAAGGTGATTTTATTAGAATGCGTAATATTACATTGTCCTACAATTTAAGTGAAAATGTTCTTGAAAGAACCCCTTTTAAGTCAGTAAGGGTTTATTTGCAAGGGCAAAACTTACTAACATTTACTAACTTTTTTGGGGATCCTGAAGTAGGAATTTCATCGGGTGAGACTGTCAGCTATGAAGATACTGTTGCGCCCGGCGAGATGACTCTTTACAGTTACCCGCAAAGGAGAATGTATACTTTTGGTGTTGATATTAGTTTGTAATGAAAAAAATATAAATGATGAAAAAAAACAAAATTAATCTGTGGCTTTTCTTTTTGCCAATAATATTATTGTCATCTTGTGACAATGAATTGGATCAGTCCCCATTTGATTCTCTTCAGACCGATAAAGCATTTATTACTGCTTCTGATTTTGAAAATGGTATAAGGGGGGCTTATTTTGCTTTGACTTTGGGTGGTTATTATGGGAGTGCGGATCAAGGTTCTATGTTGTCCATGCCAGATGTTCTTTCTGATAATGTAATAATGACACAAAGAGGGAGATTTACTAAAAGAAATCTTCATGAGTTTACTTATACTCAAGCTTCGACAATTACTTCTTTTTACAATGACGCCTACAATGTGATATATAGTGCTAATCAGGTTCTATATTATTTGGACATGAATGATTTTCAGGGACCATCAAGAGAAAACATTAAGGCGGAGGCTTTAGCTTTGAGGGCGTTTGCTCATTTTGATCTGGTTAGAGTATATGGGAAAATCCCTACTCAATCCTCTGATGCTAATGCATCATTGGGTGTTGGTTATGTGACAGAGCCAGATCCATGGGTGACTCCTTCAAGACTAACCGTTGCTGAAACATATGATGCAATTTTGGAGGACTTGTTAGAGGCATATGATAAAATTGATTCTGATAATGGAATAGGTCGATTTAATAAAGAAACAGTAGCGTTATTATTATCGAGAGTTTACCTCTACATGGGAGGAGAAGAGAATTATCAGAAATGTGTTGATTATGCAAATGAGGTTACAACTCCAATTGCTTCAAGAGAAGATGTAAAGGAAATTTGGACGGATGAAAAAGATTCGGGACTTCTTTTTTATATCACTAATTTGGCTGGAGCAGGAGAATTAAATAATCAAATTGGAATTACTTGGGGACAGGGGCCGGTCGATGGTATTGTGCCGGAATACGCAGTCACCTTTGAATTCATGAATAAATTTAGTGAGGATGATATAAGGAGAGAGTCCTATACCCATACAGTATCAGGTTCGGGCCAAACTTATAATGGTATAAAGAAATTGTTTGGGAAGCCTGGACAGTTTAATGGAATTGTTAATTATAAAATTTTAAGGGCCGAAGAAGCGTTATTAAATAAGACAGAAGCTTTATTTTTCTTAGGGAGAGAAGCAGAAGCGCTTAATGCTTTGAATCAGTTAAGGGATGAGCGCTATACTTCTTATTCTGGAGGAGAGTCCGGAAATGGGCTTCTAGAAGCAATTAAGCTGGAAAGACGTCTTGAATTCGCTTTCGAATACCAAAGATTTTTTGACTTAAAAAGATGGGGAGATGATATGATTAGACAGGCGACGGGGGATCTGGTTGATGGTAGTGGTACTCCTTCGGCTGCATTATCACTTGAGGCCGGAGATCATAAATGGCAATTGCCATTCTTCCAACAGATGTTAGCTAGAAATCCTAATCTTGTGCAGAATCCAGGATATTAATTGTAAAACTTTTTGAAGTTGATGAGCCCCCCGTTTTCATTCGGGGGGTTTTGTATTTATGTTTAACTACTATTTTATTTACGATTATTTGTGATTGGTAGGTAATTAGTGGGATGATGGGAAAGGTGACCTATTTAATACATAAGCACTTCTTTTGGATACTTATACGAATTAGCCCCCCTTTTTTGCTAAAGATAAGAACAAAACCCAAGAAACATATCTAAAATTACCTGAGCTTTGACTTCATTTTTTGATAATATGTCTATGATAGGGAAGAAGCATGAAATTTTAGGCGAGGTTTTTTATGGTTTGAGATTAAAAAAGTTTATATATTTTTACTAACAAATGATTTTTCAGAGATATTGAGAGAAATGACGACAATGTATTTCTTGTTGGGATTTTTTACCTCAATAAATTATCAACTTAATCTCGAACACAACCCCATAACCTAATGAAACAAACCTTCTACCACATCTTCCGCTTCATCCGGGATAATAACTACCGGATCACCTTTGACGAATTTACCAAGCACCTTACGTCACATCCGGATTATCCCAGCCTTTACGCCATTTCCGATTCCCTGAAACACTGGAATATTGAAGCCCTTGTCGTACAGGTGCCCAGGGAAGAACTGGACCGCCTCCCGGAAAGTTTTGTTGCCGTTACTGAAGAAGGCGGGGCGCAAAATATTGTTTATGTCAGGAAGAAGGGAGACAAAATTCTAATCCGGGAAGAAAAAAATAAAAAGACAATTGACAAGGATGCGTTTTTGCATAGATGGACCGGTATTATACTGGCCATAGAACCCGATACGGTTAAAAAAGGAGTACGTATCCCTGTTTCCGGAGTACACTATGTGTTGTTTTTCTTTGCCCTGCTGGCCATTGTGCTGCGCTTTGTAACGGGGCCCTTTGCTTTTGCGGATATCGCATTTTTTGCTGTCTGTGTTCTGGGGATTTTTATCAGTGTGCTTGCCATCCGGGAAACCCTCGGTTTTTTTTCCGGAACGGTACACAAAATCTGTAATGCGGGAAACAGGACGAGTTGCGGGGAAGTGTTGTCGTCCCGCGGCGCAAAAGTGTTCGGTATTTTTACACTAAGTGATTTATGTCTTGTTTACTTCCTTTCCCTGGGTCTTGTTGCTGTTATGGTGCCGGGAGTTTCCGGTGCTCTGACAACATTTGTGCTGGCTGCGGCAGCGGTATTGTTATCGCTGTATTCCCTGTATTATCAGGCGGTAATAGTAAAGAAGTGGTGCGTGCTCTGCCTGGGGATCACCGTGCTGCTTTATCTGCAGTTTACTATTGTACTGTTATCATCGGTTTTTCGGTTTGATTATGCTACGGCTCTGGTGACCCTCTTGGTTTTTGCACTTGTAACCCCGGGATGGCTGTGGGTCAAGGAAAATCTGGAAAAACTCAAAACATTGGAAAATGCGGAGGTGGATCTTCTAAAACTAAAAAGAAATAAAAGTGTATTTCGCGCTATCCTGGGAGATAGCGATAAAATTCACCGGGATACATTGAAAGAACTGTTTGTGCCGGGTATAGGCAAGGAAAAAGCTCCCGAAATGATGTACGGCGTGCTGAGCCCTTCCTGCATTCACTGCAAAACCGCGTTTTTAAATTATGCAGACCTTATAGAGGAGGAATCCGGAAATATGCAATTCGGAATTTTGTTCAATGTAAACCCCGAAAACGAGAAAAACCCTTACCTGGATGTTTGTTACAAAGTATTGGAGATACATGAAAAGGAAGGGAGGGAAAATGCCGTAAACGCATTGAAAATGTGGTACGAATCCGGTTTTGAACTGGCCGGATGGCAGGAAAAATACGGTATTTCGAATAATGATAAGTATAAAGCGATAGTAGGTGCGCATTATCGCTGGTGCAAGGAAAATAATATCAACTATACCCCGGCTACGATCGTCCGGGAACATATTTATCCTATGGATTTTGCTGTAAAAGACCTGAAATTTTTTATAGCTGACGAATGATCAGGTATATCCGATTGAAATTTAACAGTTAAAACAAATAAATTTATTATCTTTAAGAAGTAAACACTTATTCCCCCTCCAGATTTTTGTGTTTACCGATGTATTGTAAATCCAAATATCATGCTTATGTTACAAAAACTTCTTCAATTCGAAGGTGTCCGGGAAATCGACCGGGAGCACCAAAAGCTTATTACGGGAACTATGGGGATTACTTGCCCTGATGGAACTTATCCGTATAACTGGAACGGGTATAGCGGATGCTGCGCCAACCCGATTGATGGATCTCCTTGCGGTAGAAGAGACTGCCTGGTTCATATAGATGCCTGTGATACGGATCCCTCCTGATCTGTACAGTGCCTTTAGTATAAACAAAAAAATATGCTGTTATGCTGAAAACTATTTTGAATCTGGATGGTGTCCGGGAGATTACCAGGGACACCCAAAGACGAATCGTTGGGGCTTCAGGAGGCTGCGATGCTGTATTTTGTGCAGGTGACGGAAGCTGCCCTTCCGGTTCAACCTGTGTTGACCATATATGTCAATGTGACGATAGCGGCGGAGGCTCCGGTGGAGGTTCTGGCGGCGGAGGATGTAATGAACCGAAACGATTATGCCAGCCCGGAGAAACAGGTTGTGGCTGTATTAATTTTTAACAGGTATTATAATCACAAAAAACGATATTAAAAGTCGCCCCGGTAAATTAAAGGGCGGCTTTTTGTTGTAATCACATAGATACTTTTTTAGTTTCCCAAATTTCCTCCTTAATTCTTCTAAAAAATATACCTTTGCCTTAATGCTGTAGTATACGGTTTTATAAACGCATACAAGAACAGTCCTGATAAAGCGTTATTCTATACATTTAAGGAACCCGTTTAAATGAAGCGTATATTTTTCTTATGTACCCTGTTGCTTTTTGCGTTTGTTGTGAAAGCCCAGGAAAAGAAGCCCTCGGAAAAGAGGGGAAATACAATATCCCGTCCTTCCGGAAAAGATTCAGGCAGGCCCGCAAATGATTCTGTTCCCGATGTATCGATAAAAGATTATAAGATCATCTCCTACAAACGGGATACCACCCATCTCGATACTTCATTGACCATAGACAAGGAATATAAATACAATTACCTCAGAAGAGACAATTTTGAATTGCTGCGTTTTTCCAATATGGGGCAAACGTACAATTCGCTGGCAAAGAATTTCAGGACAGCAGGTCTGTATCCGCAACTGGGGGCGCGTTCCAAGCACTTCAATTACATGGAGGCAGAGGATATAAATTATTATAGTGTGCCCACGCCAACTACCGATCTTCTCTTTAAAACCACTATGGAGCAGGGACAGTTGCTCGATGCTTTTATCACGATGAATACGTCCCGGCAGTTTAACCTTTCCGTAGCCTACAAGGGTATGCGTTCGCTGGGTAAATATCAGCATATACTGTCCAGTACCGGAAATTTTCGTGTTACAGCCAATTATACCACAAAAGACAATAAATACAGGATGCGGGCACATTTTACCGCCCAGGATATCCTGAACCAGGAGAATGGGGGAATATCAAACAGGACGCAGTTTGAATCCGGCGAACCCGAATTTACTGACCGGGCCCGGATGAATGTGTTTTTCGAGAATGCCGAGAACCTGCTCATAGGCAAAAGGTATTTCCTTGACCAGGAATATTTTCTCGTACGTCCCGGAAAAGCCTTCTCCAGGCTGTCCTTTGCCCATGAATTTCAATATGAAACCAAATTTTACAAGTATTTGCAGGAAGATGCGGACGAAGACTATTTCGGAGAAGCCTACCAGCCTGCCGATCTGGAGGACAGGGCAAGGCTCAAAACCATGTATAACCGTTTGAGCCTTAATTATGGCGACAGAATATTCGGAGACCTGAAGTTTAAGGCAAGTCACTATAATTACAATTATTATTTTAATACCATACTTTATACCGAAGACGGTATTATAGGTAATAAGCTCAAAGGAGATGAGATTGCCATAGGCGGAGAATGGTCGAAAACCATAGGAAGAGTAAGCCTCAATGCCGATATTGAAGTGAATATGGTGGGTGGCCTTAATGGTAACACTTTTAACGGGACGGCCTCATATGATATTAATGACGACCTGAAACTTTCGGGCTTTATTTCTTCCACGGCCCGGATGCCCAATTATAATTTTCTCCTGTATCTCAGCAACTATAAAAATTACAACTGGCAGAACGATGGTAACTTCAATACGGAAAAGGTATATACGCTTGGGGGGACATTGCGGTCAAAAAAATGGGGGAGCGTAACGGCCAGCTATTCCACCATAGATGACTATACCTATTTTTATGAAACTGCAGATGCGGAGGAACAGCCGGACATGATCCTGTCCAGCCCCGCACAGTACGGAGGCACCATAAATTACCTGAAAATAAAAGGTGAAAATGAATTCAGGCTGGGGAAATTTGCGCTCCGCAATACGATAATGTATCAGAATGTCGGACAAGATGATCCGGTGATGAACACTCCGGAATTTATTACCAGGAATACGCTTTACTATTCTAATTATGTATTTAAAAAAGCCATGTTCCTGCAAACGGGAATTACGTTTAAATACTTTACCGAATATCATGCGGATGGTTATAATCCGTTGCTGGGGGAATTCTATACGCAAACCCGTGAAAAGATAGGAGGCTTCCCTTTACTCGACTTTTTTATCAATGCCCGTGTTCGTCAAACCCGGATTTACCTGAAGGCAGAACACTTTAATTCTTCGTTTACGGGATATAATTTCTATTCTGCCCCGAATTATCCCTATCGGGATTTTATTGTACGTTTCGGTCTGGTGTGGAATTTCTTCAGATAATTTGGAGGTTCCCCGGCCACGAAAAGAGGGGGAGTGTAGAAATGTTTTTCAAAGGGGTGTTTATAACGATCTCATATTCAGCGTGGAGGGAAAAATATTAAAATTTCGTATAAAAAATGTTGTAAAAGTAAGATAAAGGGTTCTATATTTGCACCCGCTTAGCGGGAGAATGCGTGGAGAGATTGGGGAGCGAGTTCATTGAGAGGGAAAGTTTTGAAGAAAAGTTTTGCGGGAATCAAAAAGAGTTATTATTTTTGCAGCCGCTTAACCGGAAAGGCTAAGTTTGGCGAGGGTATGCTGAGGTGTATTTTTGCTTTGGACAAAGAGAAGATAAGTTCGTTGAAATATTGTTGACAGCACTTTTTTTTCATTCTACGGAATGGGAAGTAAAGGAAGATTTAAGCAAGATTGTTTTGAGTAAGATTTACGGATTAAGGACTTTTTAGAGTTTAGACGTATAAATAATTTAAACGATGAAGAGTTTGATCCTGGCTCAGGATGAACGCTAGCGGCAGGCCTAACACATGCAAGTCGAGGGGTAGAGTTTAGCTTGCTAAACTTGAGACCGGCGCACGGGTGCGTAACGCGTATGCAATCTGCCTTATGCAGGGGGATAGCCCGAAGAAATTTGGATTAATACCCCATGGTATTTAGAGGTGGCATCATTTTTAAATTAAAACTACGGTGGCATAAGATGAGCATGCGTCCCATTAGCTAGTTGGTATGGTAACGGCATACCAAGGCTACGATGGGTAGGGGTCCTGAGAGGGAGATCCCCCACACTGGTACTGAGACACGGACCAGACTCCTACGGGAGGCAGCAGTGAGGAATATTGGACAATGGTCGGGAGACTGATCCAGCCATGCCGCGTGCAGGAAGACTGCCCTATGGGTTGTAAACTGCTTTTGTACAAGAAGAATAAGACTTACGTGTAAGTTGATGACGGTATTGTACGAATAAGCACCGGCTAACTCCGTGCCAGCAGCCGCGGTAATACGGAGGGTGCAAGCGTTATCCGGAATCATTGGGTTTAAAGGGTCCGTAGGCGGGCTGTTAAGTCAGGGGTGAAAGTTTGCCGCTCAACGGTAAAATAGCCTTTGATACTGGCGGTCTTGAATATGTGTGAAGTAATTAGAATATGTAGTGTAGCGGTGAAATGCATAGATATTACATAGAATACCGATTGCGAAGGCAGGTTACTAACACATCATTGACGCTGATGGACGAAAGCGTGGGTAGCGAACAGGATTAGATACCCTGGTAGTCCACGCCGTAAACGATGGATACTAGCTGTTGGGATTTCGGTCTCAGTGGTTAAGCGAAAGTGATAAGTATCCCACCTGGGGAGTACGTTCGCAAGAATGAAACTCAAAGGAATTGACGGGGGCCCGCACAAGCGGTGGAGCATGTGGTTTAATTCGATGATACGCGAGGAACCTTACCAAGGCTTAAATGTGGATTGACGTATTTGGAAACAAGTATTTCTTCGGACAATTCACAAGGTGCTGCATGGTTGTCGTCAGCTCGTGCCGTGAGGTGTCAGGTTAAGTCCTATAACGAGCGCAACCCCTGTGGTTAGTTACCAGCGAGTAAGGTCGGGGACTCTAGCCAGACTGCCGGTGCAAACCGCGAGGAAGGTGGGGATGACGTCAAATCATCACGGCCCTTACGTCTTGGGCTACACACGTGCTACAATGGTCGGTACAGCGAGCAGCGACTGCGCGAGCAGGAGCGAATCTAAAAAACCGATCACAGTTCGGATCGCAGTCTGCAACTCGACTGCGTGAAGCTGGAATCGCTAGTAATCGGATATCAGCCATGATCCGGTGAATACGTTCCCGGGCCTTGTACACACCGCCCGTCAAGCCATGGAAGCCGGGGGTACCTGAAGTCGGTGACCGCAAGGAGCTGCCTAGGGTAAGACCGGTAACTGGGGCTAAGTCGTAACAAGGTAGCCGTACCGGAAGGTGCGGCTGGAACACCTCCTTTCTAGAGCAAACGCTCAAGAGGTCTTTAAGAGGTATTGCGAAAGGGATGATCTTGCTTAAAGCTGTCAATAAACAAAGATTAGCGGTTAAAGGTTTGGAGTTGGCACTATAAGAATCAGTGCTATAAAAAGAACCGGAGGCCAAAGGAGACAGTCTCGTAGCTCAGCTGGTTAGAGCGCTACACTGATAATGTAGAGGTCGGCAGTTCGAGCCTGCCCGAGACTACAAGTCGAGGGGAGGTGAGAAGCTTGTCCTGAGTTTACCGAGGGGAGCCTGCCCGGGACTACGGGAAGTATGAGGTTGGAAGT